>JAGAXW010000037.1 GCA_017847725.1 Prevotella sp. | reverse complement strand
TTCACCAAGAATTCGGCTTTGGGATAAAGGCGGTCACAGAGTTGTTGCACCTTGGCGAGATTCTCAGGTGTGAGGTCGTGGAACCGCACAAGAATATACTTGGCATAGATATTGCCGTTGAACATCATAGCCGGGCGGTCATCGATGTTTGTTAGGGTTCCAAGTGTGAAATCCTTGACAACCGCAGATATGGTGAAGACCAGTTCGTCGTTCCATTCGGTGCTGACGATGCGCTGTCCGATTACACTCTCCCATCCGGTGTGAGCTTTCAGCTGCTTGGCAAACCGCTCATCGACAATCGTCTCCTGCGTCCAGCCCGAATGCTCTATCCGTGTGGGCAACTTGCCTTGAACAACCTTGAGACCCATAGTCTCTACAATGCTTGGTTCTATCCAGTAGAGGCATCCAAAGTTGAACAGCAACTCTGGCTTACCTGGCAACATCACGTTGTTACCGCTCTGGTGTTGCAGGAAAAGTGAATAGGCGGTTGAGGAGGACTTGACACATGGCAGTTTCTCAATCTCACGGGCCAGAGCATAGGTGGAGTCCGAGCGCTCGGGAATTTCTATATAGGCCACGTCCTTATACTCATAACCCAGATTGCGATTCAGCATATAGTCGTACTGCCGATAGATGGTGCTGAGGATACACAGCAGCATGGTGCTCAGCACGAACTGGAAAGCCAGCAGCGATAGTTTCCACGTGCGTTTGTTCTCTGAATACAGCCGATAGGCATAGACCATCGGGATGTGCGAGTAGATATAGCCAGGCAGCACACCGCAGCAGAAGAGCACAATGACGCATACCAATGTCAACACCAGATAAGTTTGTGTGGAGAATAGTGTTACGACGCTGACGCCAATCAAATCGCGAATCCAGTCTTGCCCAGTCCAAAGGAGTAATGCCATAACTGCCAAAGCCACTAACAGGAGCGCTGCAGCTTCCCTCATCGTTGTCAGGTAGAACTCGCGTTTGGGCGCTCCCAGTACCTTGCGGATGGCAACGAGTCGGGCCCGCCCTACCATCGTACTGATGACCACGAGGATATAGTTCATCACGGCCGTGAAGAGCATCACCAAAGCAACGATGCTGAGGATGATGCAGGTGGTGCGAACCGTCTCGTTTTTCATGCGGTTCTCGCTCACAGGGTTAAACACGAAGCGGAAGTCCTCAATGCCAGCCACCTTCAGCTCCTCCCACGGCAGTTGTTCTTTCAGCATCTTGTCCATCTTCTGCTCCACCTTCTTTATGTCAGCATCGGCACGCAGTTTGACGAAAGAGTGATAGCGGTCATTGCCTAACAGTTGGCTGGTGCCGTCGAAAGCGTAAAGACCAATGCTGGAGAGCGACATCACGATGTCCAGCCTGCTGAACGTCGAGTTCTCATCGTAGTTCTCAAACACGCCTGCTATCATCATCGGTTTGTCAGGATGGGCCATGTAGCAGAACGTCCGTCCCACCATGTTGCCACCCATTCGCTCATTCAGTCGGCGACTGATCAGGCATTTCCCTTTAGTGGAAAGGATGGCCTTAGCATCGCCGCGCAGGATGGGTGTGGCGAAAATGTCGAAGAAGCACGAGTCGGCCAGCGCAGAATTGGAGAAAGCCCATCGGCTGCCGTCCTCCAGCACGAGTTTCTCGTCCTCAAACTGGTAGGTCCATCGTGTGCCCACCTCTATTTCTGGTATATATCGGCATAGCGCAGTGATGGCACCGCCCGGTGTGTTTGAGAAGTCCTTGATGTCTTCACCTTTCTTCTTAAACGTTTCTGAAAGTTCGTATACACGCTCCTTGTCCACGATGCAGCGGTCGTAGTTCATTTCCAGCTGCACCTTGGCTATCAGCACCAGCCCGACGGTCAGGCCGACGGCCAGTGAAATGACTTTAATGAGGGTTCCTTGTCCTCTATAATTACTCTTCATAGCGTTTTCTTTATTCTGTCTTGATACTGTTGATGGGGTTCTCGTTGGCGTTCTTCCAACTCTGGTATGTCACCGCCAGCATGGTGATCAGCGTGATGAGCAGGAAAGACACCAAGAAGAGCAAAGGCGATACGGCGGTACGGACGGCGAAGCCCTCGAGCCAGTGCAGGCCCACCAGGTAGCCGATGGGAGCCGCCACCACGAAGCAGCCTAACAGGATGTAGAGGTATCGGCGCCAGAACATCATCAGGATTTCCTTCGTAGAGCTGCCGAAAACCTTGCGGATGCCAATCTCCTTGCGGCGGTATTCGCTCTCGAACATCGTCAACCCAAACACACCGATGATGCTGATGAGGATGGCAAGCAGCGAGAACAGCAGAATCTGCTGGGTGAAGAGCCTTTCCTGTTGGTACGATTTCTCCAGCACATCGTCCACGTAGCGCAGGTCACTGATGTCGAGCTTGTTTTCGTGTTCGTATTTAAGCACCGTCTCCAGCACTTTCTCTTTGGCCTCGCGCTTGTCCACACCCTTTGCCACACGCACTAAGAGGTAGTTGCGCCAGTAACCTTCCTTCGAGTAATAGCCGTCACGGCTGGGCACCAAGAAGGCTATGGGCTGCTGGCTGTCGTCTACGCGCAGGGTGGAATACTTGATGTCCTCGCAGAAGCCGACGACGGGCATGCCTTCGTCATTGATAGGCTTATCGACGGCGAGCCAGGGATATTTCTTCTTGGCCGACTCGTTGAAGATATACACGTCGCCATCGGTCTGGCGGAAATTGCGGCCCTCCACAATGTCGATGCCCATCACGCTGAGGAAACGCCAGTCGACGAAGATGCAGGTAAACGTTATATGCTTGTCGCCTTCACCCCTTACCCACGTCTGATAGCGGTCGCTGCTGCCTAAGACACTCTGGGCCAGGCAGGCCCCTTCAATGCCGGGAATCTTGCGCAGGTCGGCATCGATGGCATCGGCATGGTTGTGCGTGTCTGGCGCTGTCGGCACCACCATCACTTCGTCCTTGTCGAAGCCGTAGTCGGTGTGGAAGATGAGGTAGCTCTGCAGATACATGATGCCCACACCGATGACCAGCATGAACGACACGACGAATTGCAGGCAGATCAGCGAAGTGCGCAGAATACGACCCTTGGGCGACAGGCCGAACGAGCCTTTCAGCACCAAGGCCGGCGGGAAGGACGTGACGTAGTACGACGGATAGGCCCCGGCCAACAGTCCCACCACGATGCTGATGAGCAGGGTGATGCCAGCCAGCCACAGGTTATCCTGCAACAGGATGCTGCCCTGCACCAACTTCTGCAAGCCTAAGTCGTGAGCCAGCCAGACCATCGCCATCGCCACCACGAATGCCAGCAGACTGATGATGACGGCTTCTGCCAGCAGACTGCCCCTCAGACTGGCCGTCGATGCTCCCAACACTTTCTGCGTGTTGATGCTGCGGATGCGCAGCGGTGTCTCGGCCAGCGTGAAGTTCATGAAGTTGACGGCGGCAATCACCACTACCAGCAGCGAGAAGCAGATGAGCAGATAGACGGAACTCCTGCTGACGAACTTGATGTTGGGCGAATCCTTGCTGAGGTCTTTCGCGAAATGGGTATCGGCAATAGGCGTCAACACCACTTGCAGGACTTCCTCCTCTTGCTGGGTTGTCATGTTGAGGTCATTCTTGAACACCTCAATGGCTTTCTGGCGCATGGCAGTAATCACGTTCGGCAGGTTGGCCGAATCGTCCACACGGATATAGGCCTGATAGTTCCAGTTATTGTAGTTGCCTTCGTTTTCATTAGTGCCTCTGAAACTGATGCCGTGCAGGAAGTTGTTTTCCGGATAGTCTTCTATCACGGCACACACAGTGAAGATCCAACCATCCACCCATTTGTATTTCAGGGTCTTGCCCACCGCATTGGCAGTGCCGAAGATGCGCATGGCTTCTGAACGCTGCAGCACGATATTGGACAACTGGTTTAAGCCCTTCAAGTCACCGCAAATGACGGTAGGCTTGAATACGCTCATAAAGTCGTGGATGCCATACTGCAGATTGAGCGAATACTCCTGATCGTCCACCAAGAACCGGTCGATTCTTGTCCAGACCTCTCCGATGCCATAGCCCTTGATATGCGGCGACGCTGCCGCCATCTGCTCCACCAGCGGGCGGGGCAGCGTCACACCATAGTCCTCCATGCCTGGGCCTAACTTCATGGTCAAGCGGAACAGCTTTTCATGTTCCGTAAAACTCTTGTTGTAGCCCAGGTCGTAGCTGACCTGCGTCATAATGACAAAGAACGAGGCAAAGGCCAGGCTCAGCCCCAGCAGATTCAGTAAACTTGCCGTCGCAAACTTGCGGAACATCGAGGTGAAATTTCTGATGATCGTCTTCATACGTTTAATGATTTTTCATTTGCAAAAGTACGGCAATAAAACGAATCCGCCAAGGTCTTCGGCCCTGGCGGAAGCAGATTGTCTAAAAATTAGACAGTAGAGCGTATGATTTTTAGACACTGTTACCTTTCATTTGTTAGACACATATTCCTATTGAAACCAAACTTCTTTTGGCATTACTTAATACAGAAACCTCTTCAACCTTATCGCTCAAAAACTGTCTCTACTTGATGACCAGCACCTCGTTGTCCTTAAAGGCCTCGTAGCCGCTGGTGACGACGCGCTCGCTAGGCTCCAGGCCCTCGAGTACCTCGTAGTGCTGAGGATTTTGGCGACCTATACGGACAGTGCGGCGATAGGCTTTCGAACCGTCGGCAGAGAGGACGAATATCCACTGGCCGCCTGTGGTCTGGAAGAAGGTGCCGCGAGGAATGACAATGGCCTGCTCGGGCTGGCCTAATTCAAGGTCGATGTAGTAGGTCTGGCCTGTGCGGATGTTCTCTGGGCGCTCGCCTCGGAAGATGAAGTCGCAACGGAACTTGCCCTCGCGCACCTCGGGATAGACCTTGCGCACCTGGAGCTGATACTGCTTGTCGCCACGAGTGAAAGTGGCAGTGAGCCCTTGGCGGACACGGTCAATATAGTGTTCGTCAATCTGTGCCTGCACTTTATAGTCAGAGAGGTCGTTCAGCTGACCAATCTTCTGGCCGGGCTGGATGCTCTGCCCCAACTCTACGTCGAGCAGGCCCAGTTCACCATCGATGGCCGAGCGCACTTCGAGTTTGTCCTTGCGCTGACGGACCAACACCACATTGCGGCGCATGTTCTGCAGGTTGTCCTCCATCTGGTCCATCTGTACGGTGCGATAGATGGAGTCCTGCTTCAGGCGTTGGCTCACCAAAGAACGCTTTTTGGCTGAGAGCTGATAGTCCTCGTGCGACTTGATGTAGTCCTCGCGACTGATGAGCCGCTCCTGATACAGACGCTTGTTCTGCTCGAAGGTGCGCAGCCTGCGATGCGTGTCCATATCCAGCTGTGCCTGCTCTGTCTGGTTCTTCAGGCGGTCTTGCTGCATGGCCACCTGTGTGTTTCTGAGCAAATTCTGCTTCTCAGCCAGTTCGGCCTCGGCATTCAGGATTTGCAGGTCGAGGTTGGAGTTGGAGAGTCGGACGATGACATCGCCCTTCTTCACGTGCGTGCCCTCCTCTACTACTTTTTCCATCACGATGCCGCCTTCCTCGGGCGAGATCTGCACCACCTGAATAGGAAGCACCTGTCCGTTGGTGCGCACATAGTCCTTGAACTCATTCCACTGCACCTCGCTGACGGTCAGTTCGTCACGGTAGACCTTCAGTGTCGAGGCATGGTTGCCAAATACGAGCCACATGACAACAGCAAATAGCAAACAGCCAATAGCCGCATACGGCCAATACTTCATCAGCTGCTGTATTTTTGTCTTTTCGATTACTCTGTCCATATTTGTTCTCCGTTATAATATCTCACTAATTGTTCCTTTACAATGGCCATCAGCCGGCATTGCAGCAGTGTAGCCTTTGATTTCAACAGTTGCGAGGACGTCGTGTGCAGGCTGATAGCCGTTGCCAATCCTTCCTCAAACTGCCGACGCGTCAGCTGATAGGCCAGCGAGTCGGCCTTTACCCTATGCTCCATTTGCTCTGTCTGTTTCAGATAGCCCTGCCAGTCCTGCCATGCCTCGCGTGAGAGTTTCTCCAGTTCCAGTTGTTGCTGCTGGTAGTTCTCGCAGGCTATCCGGTAGTTATTCTTCGCCTTACGGATGCTGGTAATAGTCTGCAGACGATTGAACAGAGGAATGTTCAGCGTGACTCCTACATATTCACCCATATTGTTCTTCAGCTGCGAGCGAAACGACTGCCCTTCATCCGAATGTAGCGTGTGGAAGTAAGTGGTGTTCAGGCCCGCACTCAACGAGAGAGAGGGATAAAGTGCAGCACGGGCCTGATGCCACTCATGTTTGGAAACCTGCACCTGATACTGGGCAACAAGGAACTCGGGGACGAGGTTGCGGTTCGTCGCCAACGAGCCGTAACCACGTGCATCACGAGCCGTAATCTCGTCGATGGTGAGCCGTAAGCTGTCCGTTAGTGGGTAGTTCATTCCTTTTTTCAACTCCAGCAGGGCGGAGGCCAGTAGATTCTGCTGGCGGGTCAGTTCGTAGTCGGCCTCAGCCTGCTGCGATTCCACCTGTGCTACATCGGCAGCACTCTTGCGGCCCACCTTCTCTAATACGCGTGTCAGACGGACAAGAAGCGAGGCCTCCTTCACCTTCTCGCCAGCCATTCTGACCATGCCTTCATAATAGGCGACATTGACAAAAGCCTGCAATACGGTTAAAGCTGTCTGGTTTTGCTTCTGACGGAAGGCCTGATGTCCCATGAGCACGCTGGCTTTGGCGGCTTTTAGTGCGTGCAGACGGCTGAATCCGTCGAAGACAGGAAGAGAGGCACTCAGGGAATAGACATTATTAAAAGTGTTGACATCGGTATAGGTGTTCGTCTTCGGGTCTATGGCGCGTCCGAAGTTATACTGCGCACTTATTCTTGCACCCACCTCAGGCAGAAACCGCCCTACGGCTGCTGTCTTGTTGGCCTGGCTATTGTCCAGCTCCAGTTCTGCCCGCTTCACCTCGTGGCTATGCTCAACGGCATACTGTATACACCGTTGCATCGTCCAGACCTCCTGTGCCTGTACATCTACAGAACACCAAGACATGAAGACACCAAGAATTAATTGCTTCATTTCGCTTCTGTTTTTGATGCAAAAATATGGTTTTCCCTATATATCAATAAGCATTTTAACACCCTCAGAAGCAGAACGTCTAAAAATTAGACACCTCATTGTATGATTTTTAGACAGATTCTTCGTACCTTTGCCGAAAAGGGGCAGAATGAACAAAAGCGGAACCATACTGATTGTCGACGACAACACGTCCATCCTGACAGCGATGCGCTACCTGCTGGACGATACGTTTGAGCGCATCTTGACACTGAGCCAGCCTGATGGCATCCTGAAGACGATGGCACAGGAGGAGATTGACATCGTGCTCTTAGATATGAATTTCACCCTTGGAGTGAACAGCGGGCAGGAGGGGCTCTTCTGGCTTCGTGCTATCCGCAAGCAGCATCCGCAGACGCCCGTGGTGCTGCTCACAGCTTACGCAGACATCTCATTAGCAGTAAAGGGACTGAAAAGCGGTGCTGCCGACTTTATCACCAAACCCTGGGACAACGATGAACTGGTGCGCAAACTGAAGGATGTGCTCGACATGCAGAACGAGATTGTCAGTCTCGACGAGATGGAGCGGGAGCATATCCGCCGGACCATCGACCGCTGTCACGGCAATCTCACGCAAGCCGCAGAACTGCTGGGCATCACCCGCCAGACACTCTACAACAAGATGAGGAGACTTTGAAAGTGGATAGTGAGGAATTTGTTACCGCTGTAGCCATGCAACAGGAATGTCGATGATGGAACTAATAATAATAGGTATGGTCTTGGGGACGTTCTGCTGGTGGTTTTTCCGTCATCAGCAGAAACTTCGTCTGCGGGCTCATCTCATGCAGGAGGCCATGCGCAATCATGACTTCACCTTCCGGCTGCCCACCAGCGGACTGCTGACAGGCGAAAAAGCCATGCAGGAGGCTCTGAACCAGCTGGGCCAAACCATCCGCCGGCAGGTGAACCAAAACGAGATGGAATCGTGGGAACGGCTGACTCGCGTGCTGACCCACGAAATCATGAACGCTACAGCCCCTATCAGTAGCATCAGCCAGTCGATGCTCAACCGACCAGACGTGAAGGGCACGGCACTTGAAGCAGGCATTCAGGCCATCTGCACGGCTTCACAACATTTGAGCGATTTCGTAGACTCCTATCGCAAACTGCTGCAACTCCAGCAACCGTCACTTCAGGATGTCCGCCTCACCGACTTCCTCCAGGAGATACAGCAACTCTATCCCCAAGTCACCTGGCATTGCCAAGTGGCTGACAATACCATTGTCAGCATAGACTTCAACATGCTGCGACAAGTATTCGTCAACCTCGTCAAAAACGCCATCGAGGCGGGAGCCACACAAATCTGCATGGAGCAGAACGCCAACACTCTCTACGTCAGCAACAACGGTCAGCCCATACCTGCTGAGACCCGCCAGAATATCTTTGTGCCCTTCTTCACCACCAAGTACACAGGCAATGGCATTGGTCTTCCTTATTCACGGCGGCTGATGTTGCAGCAAGGAGGCTATCTGAATCTTGAGGACCAGCCCCGCACCGGATACCACACCACCTTCTCTGTCGAATTTTCTAATGATTTGACAGTTTGCAACTGACAAGGGCGTTTTTGATGCAATATGACAACTATTTGACAAGCGGACAAGGAATATTGTTTACAAAATGTTAGATAATTAAAGTTTTAACAAACAAATTGTTGTGTAAACGGCTCTTGTTTATTACATTCTGACTAATTTTGCACTGTAATCAGATGAATAGTGTTATCAGAAAGTAGTAAAAACTAAACTGAAAAAGAATGATGGAAACATTAAGATTTCAGGTCGTCGGTGAGGCTTTCAAGAAGAAGCCGCTCGACGTAAAAGCACCCGCAGACCGCCCCGCCAAGTATTTCGGCAAGAAGGTCTTCAACCGCGAGAAAATGTATAAGTACCTGCCCAAGGACGTTTACGAGAAGATGCTCGACGTCATCGACAACGGTGCACGCCTCGACCGTGACATCGCCGACGCTGTGGCCGCGGGCATGAAGCAGTGGGCCACGGAGAACGGGGTGACGCACTACACCCACTGGTTTCAGCCCCTCACCGAGGGCACTGCCGAGAAGCACGACTCGTTTATCGAGCACGATGGCAAGGGCGGCATGGTGGAGGAGTTTACCGGCAAGCTGCTCGTGCAGCAGGAGCCCGACGCCTCCAGTTTCCCCTCAGGCGGCATCCGCTCCACCTTCGAGGCCCGCGGCTACTCGGCCTGGGACCCCACCTCGCCCGTGTTCATCATCGACGACACGCTCTGCATCCCCACCGTATTTATATCCTATACCGGCGAGGCTCTCGACTACAAGGCTCCGCTGCTCCGTGCCCTCCATGCCGTCAATGTGGCTGCCACGGACGTGTGCCACTACTTCGACCCGAGCGTAAAGAAGGTGACGAGCAACCTCGGTTGGGAGCAGGAATACTTCCTCGTGGACGAGGGCCTCTATTCCGCCCGTCCCGACCTGCTGCTGACGGGCCGCACCCTGATGGGCCACGACTCGGCCAAGAACCAGCAGATGGACGACCACTACTTCGGTGCCATCCCCGAGCGCGTCGCCGCCTTCATGCGCGAACTGGAGATTGTGGCCCTCGAACTGGGCATCCCCTGCAAGACCCGCCACAACGAGGTGGCCCCCAACCAGTTTGAACTGGCCCCCATCTTCGAGGAGACCAACCTGGCCGTAGACCACAACATGCTGCTGATGTCGGTCATGAAGCGTGTGGCCCGCAAGCACGGTTTTCGCGTTTTGCTTCACGAAAAGCCCTTCGCAGGCATCAACGGCTCGGGCAAACACAACAACTGGAGCCTCTCTACCGACAACGGCGTACTGCTACATGCTCCCGGCAAGACGGCTGAGCAAAATCTGCGCTTTGCTACCTTCGTCGTGGAGACGCTGATGGGCGTCTACCGTCACAACGGACTGCTGAAGGCCAGCATCATGTCGGCCACCAATGCCCACCGCCTGGGTGCCAACGAGGCGCCGCCCGCCATCATCAGCTCGTTCCTCGGCAAGCAGGTCTCTGAGCTGCTCGACCACATCGAGAAGGCCGACGTGCAGGACATCCTCGCCATGGCCGGCAAGCAGGGCATGAAGATGGACATCCCCGAGATTCCCGAACTCTTCATCGACAATACCGACCGCAACCGCACCTCGCCCTTCGCCTTCACCGGCAACCGCTTCGAGTTCCGTGCCGTGGGCTCCGAGGCCAACTGCGCCTCCGCCATGATAGCCCTCAACAGTGCTGTGGCCGAAGCCCTGGCTGACTTCAAGAAGCGCGTGGATGCCAAGATTCCTGAGTTGGAGAAGAAACTCGTCGGCACAGCGCACAGCGCCGTATTCCACGCCATCATCGACGTGCTGCGCGAAGACATCAAGACCTGCAAGCCCATCCGCTTCGACGGCAACGGCTACAGCGACGAATGGGTGCTCGAAGCCCAGAAGCGCGGTCTCGATGTGGAGAAGTCGTGCCCGAAAATCTTCGAGCGCTACCTCGATGACTCCAGCATCCGGATGTTCGAGAGCCTGGGCGTGATGACGAGGAAAGAACTCGAGGCCCGCAACGAGGTGAAGTGGGAGACGTACACGAAGAAAATCCAGATAGAGGCCCGCGTCCTTGGCGACCTCTCGATGAACCACATCATCCCCGTCGCCACCCGCTATCAGACGCAACTCTTGCAGAACATTAGCAACATGGCTGTCGTCTTCCCCATCGACACTGCCGACAAGCTCTCTGCACGCAACAAGCAGATTATCCAGGAGATAGCCGAGCGCACCAGTGCCATCGAGAAAGGAGTAGAGGAACTGGTGGAAGCACGAAAGAAAGCCAACAAGATAGACGACGAACACCAGAAGGCCATCGCCTATCACGACACGGTGGAACCCAAGCTCGACGACATCCGCTACCAGATAGACAAGTTGGAATTAATCGTAGACGACTCGCTCTGGCCACTGCCGAAGTACCGCGAACTGCTGTTCATTAGATAACAGTTTGATACAAAAATATAGTTTCATACATGGATATATCTCGTTGAAACCTAACGAGATACGTGTGAAACTATATTTTTGTCCCGTCCCGTCTCTATCATCTCCCATTATAGGCTATTTCATATTTTGTAACGGTTGCATCATATTGTGCGACGGCCGTCGCACATATCTACCACGGCCGTCGCACGATATGAAATAAGGCTCTCCAGGCGGTGATAAACCTGGTGTAGATGATGGTGCGGCCTATTTTTATGGATAACGCACTCCTGGACTGCATGCCTGTGTCCTCCAAAACTTAGTTTCACGCATAAAATGCAGTCACACAGAAGGATACGGATTGTTGTGAGTCTTGTTTTCTTTAAAGAATTCTGTGTTAACATCAAAAGAAATGGCTACGACGCTCGCGTGACATCAGCCCGTTATATCATGCACTTGGTGGCTTAGATGCCATACCATTTTACTTTGGTGGCAGACTTTGGAAATGACGGGTAAGATAAACCTGCACTGTGAATAGCAGACATAACGCAATGCCTACTTTATAGGGTCCTGTCAGGTCTGCGCTGCCAAACAGGATATGGGAAGCTGGCGTCACAATGATGGGCGACACGAACTGGCCGAGATAGAGGGCAGCAGAAAGCATGGGCATGACTGTCGTGGCTGAGTTCTTACCGCCCTTGATGCTGGCGATGGTGTTCAGATAAGGTACGCCAACACCGTTGGCAACACCAATGCAGGCAGAGCCGAGTACCACCATCAGGACATCGGGCACCAGATAGGCCGCATAGCCCAACAGGAAGAATACGGGGGCGAAATACTTGACGCTCTGGCGGAAACGGTTCATCACGCTGCCAAACACCATGCCGACGAAGAAAGCCACCACATCGAGACCTACCATGATGATAGTGACCAGTTCCGTCCGCAGTTCTAACTGCCGGGTAACCACAATGGCAAAGTTGGTGGGAAAAATGAAGAATATCATCATCAACAGCAGCATACCTACGACTGACGGATGGAACTTCAACAGTTGGCGCGGTTGGAAGGGGACGCCCCGCTTGTTGGCTGAGCCTAATTGTTCGTCAGGCAACCATAGCCATACCATCACCAGGGATATCAGTCCGAGCAGATAGACCAGAAAGGCATAGTTCCACTCGATGGTGGCCAACAGTCCTGCCAGCAGTGTAGCCACCACTCCGCCCATCTGGTTCATGGCGGCAGAGAGTCCCATCAGGCGCGCTTGCTCCTCGGGTGGGAAATAGTAGGCCAGCAGCCCTGTGGAGAGCGGCATGATAAGACCGACGCTGATGCCCAGGACGGCACGTAGGAGCAACAGCGCGTAGATGTTGTCAATAAAGAAGCAGCCTGCACCTGCTACGACGTAGAGCAACAAGCCTGTAGTGGCAATAGCCCGCGTCCGCAGTATGCGGCTCAGCGGCAGGAAGAACAGGTTGGTAACGATAATCAGCAAGGCTGGCATGCTGACGATAAACTGCACCAGCATAGCGGATGCATCACAGAAGTGAGCCTTGATGATGCCCAGGGCGGGTGCGATGGCGGCTCCAGCCATCACGGTGAGCAGCGACATCGATAGGATGGTGGCCGTCACCTTCTTGTTGACGTAGTTTCTTCCCATAAATACATGTGGAGTTGTAAGCTCTACCAAGCTATAGAGTCAGAGATTTGCATGTTTCGCAAATCGGCCGCAATGATGCGATTAAGCGAGAGCAAAGCAAACTTGTTTGCATTTGCCGAGCGGAAGCATCTTCGCAATTTCAAGTTGCAAAATTAGCAAAAATAGTTTAAATGGAGGGCTTCTTGCATCTTAAAAAATCGAAAAAGTGAGTTTCTATAGCATTCGCTAAATCGACTTTTTTCGTTATTTTTGCAAGGTGAAGATTGATGTTTTATCACTAAAAAAACAAGAGAAATATGTCAAAGACTGTTGAACTGCAAATCGAGAAGAGCCGCCATCTGATAGAAGGTCTGCACAAGCACCTGAGTGGAATCGGCGGCGGAGTGACCAATGATGAAATCGGGCAGATGGAGCAATCGCTGAAGGATTTGGAAACTGCCAATGCCGAAGTGGATCGCCTGCGTGAGGAACTCACCCCGAAGGTGAAGCAAATGAACGAGGTGTTGGCCCGTGTTAAGGCGGCTTACGCTGACAAGAAGAAGACGCTGAAGGGCTACTACCCTCAGGAGCGTTGGGCCGACTACGGCATCCCCGACAAGCGATAATCCGTGTCACTGGCAAAAAAGTACGAAAGTCAGAATTTGGTAAAATCCCCCGTAAATTGTATTAGTGCAGTTTCGGGGGATTGTCGTACCTTTGCAGCATCAAACAGTTAAACAATGGATTTCAGAATACAAGACCGCATGGAGTTGAAGGCATTAGTAGACTTCTATGCAACCGAGAGTGACAAAAACACCCAGGACTGCTACGTGGAGATTTTCCGTCCGGACATCAAGCTCGACGTGTATTTCGGCGATAAGCTGGGTATGCAGGCCCGTGACGTGCAGGACATGATTCGCCAGTACAAGGCCTTCGGTGC
Organism: Prevotella sp.; assembly: GCA_017847725.1. Lineage (GTDB taxonomy): Bacteria > Bacteroidota > Bacteroidia > Bacteroidales > Bacteroidaceae > Prevotella. The sequence continues at coordinate 2,688 of JAGAXW010000037.1, read as the reverse complement.
TGCCAAGGTGTCGTTCCACATGAATGGCCAGCAGAACGTGGACTTCGTGGATGAGACGCACGCTACAGGAACATGCTACGCGCTGGCTACACTCGTGACAGAACAGGATGGTCGCTCGGCGACGGAAGGAGACGCTTGTACCGAAGGTCTCAAGAAGGACGTGCTGACCACCCACGCCGTACGTTACTACGACAAGTATGTGAAGATTGACGGTCGCTGGTGGATTGCCGAGCGTGAGCAGCACTTCGAGTGGTCAACGAATCAAACTCTGGGATAATGGGAAAGACATTGATTGCGTACTACTCTCGTCGCGGAGAGAACTATGTGAACGGAAGCATCAGGAACCTGAAACTGGGTAATACGGAGGTGGTGGCCCAGAAGATTAAGGCCCTGTTGCCCGATGCCGATGTGTTTCAGATTGACACGACCTACGAGTATTCCAAATCCTACATGACCTGCATCGAGGAGGCCAAGCAGGAACTGCACGATCAGGCTCGTCCTGAGGTGAAGAACCCGCTGGAGTCGATTGATGAGTACGACACCATCATTCTGGGCTATCCCAACTGGTGGGGCACGATGCCAATGGTCGTCTACACGTTCCTGGAGTCGTATGATTTCTCGGGTAAGACCATCATTCCCTTCTGCACAAACGAAGGCTCAGGCATGGGCAGCAGTGTGCGCTTCATCAAGAAACTCTGTCCTGGGGCAAACGTTGAGGATGGTACGCCGATTCACGGAGCCGAGGCTGCCAATGCCGACAGCGAGGCAAGAGAAATAGCAGCATTAGCAAAATAAAAAGACTTTATGAAGAAGAAGGTAGCAGTATTAGTAGGTGCCGGGAGCATCGGACAGGCGATTATCCGCCGAGTGTCAGCTGGCAAGCAGGTCGTACTGGCTATGACTCCAACTGATGAACTGCTGGCACTACCGTTTATCAAGGAAATCAACGACACGCTGAAGGCCTACCAGTATTCCAAGCGTTGCAATGTGCTCCGCGTGATGTATGAGGCCACCCGTTGGGGTAAGCGTGGGGCGACTATCAACTCTATTTCTCCAGGCATCATCATCACCCCGCTGGCCAACGATGAACTGCACGGGCCTCGCAAGGACGGCTATCTGAAGATGATAGAGGGAATGCCCGCCCGCCGTGCCGGGACACCCGACGAAGTGGGCGACCTGGCCGAGTTCTTGATGTCAAGCCGTGGACGCTTCATCAGCGGTGCCGATTTCCTCATCGATGGCGGTTGTACCGCTTCTTATTGGTATGGCGATCTTCAATATTTGAAGGCTACACATTAAAAAATCAAAATATGAATACTATCAAACTGACAAACGGAGTAGAGATGCCATTGCTGGGCTATGGCGTGTTCTTGGTGCCGCCGCAGGAGGCTGAACGGTGTGTGACGGATGCACTCGAAGTGGGTTATCGACTCATTGATACGGCGCAGGCTTACTATAACGAAGAGGGCGTGGGTGCTGCCATTGCGAAGAGCAATGTGAAGCGCGAGGACATCTTCCTCGTGACCAAGGTGTGGATCTCGAATGCCGGAGAGGAGAAGGCCGCACAAAGCATCGACGAGAGCCTGCGCAAACTGCAGACCGACTATATCGACCTGCTGCTCATCCATCAGGCCTACGGCGACGTGTTCGGTTCATGGCGAGCTATGGAAAAGGCTTACAAGGCAGGTAAGGTGCGTGCCATCGGCGTGTCTAATTTCCAAGCTGCAAGATTCTTCGACTTTGCCCACTATGTGGATGTGAAGCCGATGGTAAACCAGTTGCAGTGCAACCCGATGATTCAACAGACAGGCATCGAGCCGTTGCTGGCTGAGACCGATACGAAGATGATGGCCTGGGGCCCGCTCGGCGGTCAGGGCGTTGACGGCATCGTGAAGAGCGAGTTGCTGGCTTCCGTCGGACAGAAGTATGGCAAGAGTGCTGCTCAGGTGGCTCTCCGCTGGTTGACACAGCGTGGCATCGTAGCCATTCCCAAGTCGAGCCACAAGGAGCGCATGGCGCAAAACCTCAACATCTTCGACTTCAAGTTGACTGCTGAAGAAATGGCTCAGATAGCCACCATGAACCAGCATGACACGGGCACTGTCAACTTCCAGGATATGCAGTTCGTGAAATATCTGATAGAGACCTATGGATGAATGTATTGACTGAAAGATTACTAATAAGAAAAAAAGGAGCAGCATCCAGTCGGGTGCTGCTCCTCTTGTCTATGTGGTTAGTCAGTGTCCGTTACGAGACCTCGATGGCCTTGGTGACCTTCTCCTTTGGCTCGGTCTTCGGCATCGTGATGGTCAGGATGCCGTCCTCCACCTTGGCCGAAATCTTGTCGCGAACCACATCGTCAGGCAACACGTAGTTCTGCTCGTAGTTCGAGTAGCTGAACTCGCGGCGCAGATAGTGACGGTGACTGTCCTCATGCTTGTGTTCCTGTTTGTTCTCGATGGCGATGGTGAGGTTGCCGTCGTCATTGATGCCTACGCGGCAATATTCCTTCTTGATGCCAGGGGCTGCAAGCTCCATCGTGTAGGCCTTCTCACTCTCCTTGACATTGACTGCGGGTGCTGTACTGTTGGCACGAGGCATGAAATCAGTGTTAAAGAAATCATCAAACATCGTTGGGAACCAACTGTTGCTTTTCATTAATCCGTTCAACATAATCAATACCTCCTA
>JAGAXW010000055.1 GCA_017847725.1 Prevotella sp. | reverse complement strand
CAATATCCTGGATTATCATCATAGCCGTCAGTCGCCGGGCATCCTCCGCTTTCCTGCTATTCACTATTGCCGTTGTGCCGAAAGTCAGGGCAATGGATATAGTCGTGCCGAGTATGCTGGTGAGAAATCCTTTCCACCAGGAACTTAGTTTCGTTTTGTCCTTACCGTTGCCCATATAAATTGAAATAGGTGCTTAGTCTGTTGTTACTACTACCACATTCTTTCCCGCATCCATAGCAGCCTTGATATCGTTAATGATTACTTGGATGGGCTTGTTGCGCTCTTCCTGTGAATAGGAAGTGACAGCACTCATTAGTACTATCGTCAACATCAGCATTTTTGTACAAATCTGTTTCATTCTATTCGCTTTTGTTTGTTAGTACTCATCTCACACTCCTGGCGTTTGCAGCACTAACCTTGCGAATTTACCCCACAAAGAAAGCGCAGACTTTCGCCATACGCTTCACGGGCCTTGCTCTGCCCCAAACCATCTATGGGAAGTCTGCACTTAAAGTGCATACTCCATGATGGTTTGTATTTTATGCTCTTTGTCTTTTCCGAGGTGCAAGTTCGTGAAGCGATTGAGCAAATAAAATGTCTTGTGCCTCTTACGAAACACGCCACAAAGATAGTAATTTCTCACGATTTAAATTCCAATTTGCTCAAATTTCTGCAAAATCACCCTCACTTTTCTTTCTTTTTGGCTGAAATCTTGCCAATTCCTTGAAACTTTGGAGGATTTTGACTAACTTTGCCAACGCAAATTAAAAGGAGAATATTGATATGGCAAGACCGATTAGAGATCCACATTGCCCGGCGTGAGTTGCCATTGTATGATTTCAGCCTTGTCATTGATGATCTGTTCCATTGTCTTATACTATATCATTGTGCAAAGTTTGCAATTTTTTCTGTTAATACCAAATGCTTTTCAACTTCCCTTTTTTGTCAAGATCTTCATTTTGTTATAGATGGCTGGCTTGCGCGCTATGAAATATTTCATGCCGCGAGTGGCAGTGGATAACGCTAGGAAGTAGAGCAGTATCAAGGGCGTATAGGTGATGATGGCATAGCAGGCAAGACGGGGCAGGGTGGTGGCCTCCGGCTCGATGACTATCTGGCGAAGTAGCAGGGTAAGTATCGTGAAGAGCAGGAATATAGTATAGTAGGGGAACATGCCGCGCCAATAAACGGACACTCGCTTCTTCAGTCCTTTTGAAAAAAGGAAGTAGGGCTTCCAGAATATGGCGATAAAGAAGACGCTGAGAATCTTTCCAAGGAGTATGCCGACTATGCCATAAAAAGGTGCTAAGCATAGGGTGATGGTAAGGTTGAGCGCCAATTCTGTCCATGCAGCCCATACGTCGGAGAACAGACCGTGGGCAGAGATGAACATCTCTACAACGCCTCGCGACAGGAAAATAAAGATATTGAAGACTAACAAATAAACGATGATGTCGCTCAGTCGGTACTGGACACCAAACCAGCAGACAATGAAGGGCTGTAGGAACAGCAACAGTCCGAAGACCACGATACCGACAATAAGGAAACGGACGGCTGTCATTTCCCAGAATACCTTCATCGTGTTTTGGTCGTTGCCTTCGGCTATCAAATTGCCCACTCCAGCATTCATGCCGTCGCTGAGAATGTTGATCAGGTAGTTGAATTTGCTTGTTATGATGGTGTAGTTTCCATAAAAGGCCACTTGGGTCACGCTGACGAAGATGCCTACCAGGAGTTCGTCGCTGCGGTAGAGGATGAAGTCTTTGATTTTCTGGACGAACACCTGACGCGTCTTGCGCAGCACCTCTGGATAGCGCTTCAGGTTCTGACGACCCTCCTTGAGGTCGACGCGAAGCCAGGGATAGAGCTGACGTATGCGGATGTTGAAAGTGATGATGCCGATGACGGTGTACACCAGTCCGACGACGACCCAAAGCCACAGGTTGCGATAGTAGTAGGCCAGTGCCATCTGGGTGATGCTCTGCATGATGCCGATAGTCTGGAAGTAGGCATTGACGAGATACTGCTTTTGGTTGGCTGACACGAGCAGTTGCTTGTAGTTGAACACGTAGCCGCTGACGGACGAGAGCAGGAAGGCGTAGAAGGCGAAGTAGACCAGTGGCAGACCTGTGGTGAGACTGCTGAACCACAGGGGGAAAAACACGCTGACCACGATGCCACCGCCCAGAATGACGAGTCCGATGCAACGGTAGAGGAAGGCCAGCATCGACATGACCTCGTTGATCTTCTGATGGTTGTCTTCCTGTAATGGCTTGTAGAGGAAATAGACGATACTGGTGCCGATGCCCAGTTCGGCAACGGAGAGGAAACTCATGATGTTCATCAGCATGCCTGTCAGACCGATAAATTCGGCTCCCAGACAGTCGAGGAATATCTTACGGGAGAAGAAGGCAAGACACAGTGAAAGCATGTAGAACAACATGCCTACCTTGATGTTCATCACGCTTCTGTGTACCCGTTCGCTCATTTATCGTGTGTGGTGTGGAGGAATTCTGTATTCTTGTGGTCTATCTTCAGGATGTTGAGTATCATCTTCCATACCATTTGGGGCAGTGTGAGTATCTTGCCGAAAACGGAGTGATTGCGCAGCTGGCGTGGCGTGGAGACATAGAGCGAGATGCAGATGAAGCCGAACAACAGCCACCACTTGAGGCACCACTCGCGTGACAGCAGCGTGATGAGTATGGCCATTGCGAAAGACAGTACAACGAGCATGGAGCGCGGAATAAGAGCCTGCTGGACGGTCTTGTCGATGAAGTCGATGTTGCCGGTAACGATAGCTTTGGGGATGTAGGGCAGCATGCGGATGAGACTCTGAATCTGGGCGGTCATCCAGCGCAGGCGTTGCTTCTGGAAATTGTCCTTGTTGCTGACCTTCTCGTCGAAGACGGGAATGTTCTCCTCGTATCGGATGTGGATTTTCTGCTGAAGCAGGAGTGACTCCAGTTCGCGGTCTTCGCCGGCTGTGCTGAGCTTGTAGACATTCTCGCGAAACCACTTGTAGTCGAAGCACATGCCACTGCCGATGAGGGCCGACGAGAGGCCGATACGGTTGTGGCCCTTGCGGAAGATGGTGTTGTTGATTTCCTCACTGACGCCATCGAGCACGGCGATGTCATTATTGTTGTTTTTGGCACAGCGATGGCACTGGATGGCCTTGTAGCCCTTGATGCATACCTCATGCAGCTTCTCGAGAAAATCGGGATTGACCACGTTGTCGGCATCAAGAATGACCACGAAGTCGTAGTCGCCTTTGATGTGGTCCATGGCGTACTGCATGGCCTTGGCCTTGCTGCTCTTCTCAAATACTGGCTGCAGAAGGGTGATAGGTAGCTTACTAAGTTGGGCGTTGGTCTCCGGCTGCATGTGGTCGGAGATGACGGCAACATGAAAATTCTTATAAGGATAATACTGGCTGAGAAAGGTTTTTACGGAGTTGACAATGACGCGATCCTCATTGTAGGCAGGATATAACACGAGGAAGTTGAAATGGCGGTTCCCACGCATAGCTCTGATATGCTCTTCCAGATAGGCAGCCAGTGGTGATACGGGCTTTTTCCAAAGTGTGGAGACCAATGCAAAAAAGAGAATATAGAGTCCTGATGCTGCCAGAAGCAACCATATAAGAATCTCTACGACGTGAATAGCTTGCCAGATAATCATATAGATTTATAGTTTTTTGTTGACATATTTCTTGAGAGGTTTCCCGAAAGGTGTCTTCGACAGTATGGAACTTATGAATACGACGGGCAACAGGAAGAATGTGCGGTTCCACTTGTCGTCAACCAGATAGTTGGGAGTTGCCAAGGCAAAAATGAACATGACGATGGCAAAGAGTGCCCACCACTTAATGGCCAGCGAGAAATAGATGAATGGCATAATGGCTCCGACAACGATGATAATGGCCATTAGTATCATACGGGGGATTAGCATCCACTGTAATATCTTGTCTATCAGGTCGTAGTTCCGCATCAGGATGGCTCCCGGAAGATAATGAAGATTATGAATAACGGTATGAATCTGAGAGAGCGTCCAGCGACGGTGCTGGCGGTTGAAGTCCTCGGCAGAGCGGTTCTTCTCGTCGAACACCAGGATGTCGTCAAAGTAGTCGACATAGATATGTTGGCGCGTCAGCAAGATTTCCAGTTCCTTGTCGTCCCATGAGGTCTTGGCTGTCATGATGTTCTCTTTGAACCAGTTGAAGTCAAAGGCCATGGCAGAGCCTGTTGAGGCAGCCGAGAGCCCTATGGCGGTGTGCCCCCGGCGGAAGATGGAGTTGTTGATTTCTTCGAAGACGGCGCTCAGACGAGCGGGAGCCGTGTCGCGATTCTGGGAGAGACGGTGGGCCTGGATGGCTTTGGTGCCTGCCGCCTCATAGGCGTCATTCATCTTTGCCAGAAAGTCGGCTTCTACTATGCTGCCAGGATCGAGAATCACCACAATGTCGTAAATCTTGAACTGCGGCAGGTTATTGATGGCTATCTGAAGGGCCTTAGCTCTAGAACTCTTCTTGAAATTGGGAGTCAGCAAGGTCACGGGTTGCTGGGCCAACCGGAAATTGCTCATTTCTCCGAGTTCGACAGAAATCACGGTGACGTCGAACAGTCGCTGGGGATAGCTCTGACCTAAGACGGCCTGTACGGTCTTTTCTGTACCTAATCCATTTCGGTAGGCAGGAATGAGGACGATGAATCGGTTCTGCTGTCGGCTGCTGGGAGTATTGCTATGGGTGCTGAACAATGATGCCAAAGCGAAGATGCCCATGTATAGCACGGTCAGTGATACTAAGATGAACAGCGTGATGTCAATATAGTAAACTAAATCCCAGAAATACATAGCGTCAGAGTTTTATAAAATGTACTATGCCTTTAGCAACGGCTTTTGCAAGATCTGGCCGCAGTTGGAAGAGATATTTGAGGATGTCCTTAGGGGCGACGACTGCCGTAAGATAGAGAAATGATAGCAACAGATTGATGCCCTTGTTGTTGCGGTGGTTGAACAGCAGCCGATTGCGAGTGATATAGTAGGTGCGTAGCGGACTGTTCTGTCCTGTTGCCTGACTCTCTTTGTGATAGATGGTACACTGAGGGTCATACCAGATGTCATAGCCGGCACGCCGAATCATCATCGACCAGTCGAGTTCTTCATAGTAGAGGAAGTAACATTCAGGCATCATACCAGCCTTCTCAATTGCTTCCCTCTTGACCAACATGGCTGCACCGTGAGCGTAGGGCGTGGGGTGGGGGATGTCGTATTGCCCGTGGTCGTCTTCGCCAAAACCAATGGAGCAATTGCGCATGGTAATGGGCGTGAGTGGTGTATAGCCGGCATACTGAATAGGGTGATTTCCCCACGCAAAACGAATCTTGGGGCACACCATGCCAATCTGTTTTGCCGATTCCAGTCGGGCGATAAGAGGGCGGATATTGAAATTCTCAAATACGGTGTCGTTGTTGATGAAGAAAAGGTATTTGCCCCTGGCCGCCTGGATGCCCAGATTATTGCCTCCGGCAAAGCCGAGATTCTTGTGGCTGCGAATAACCTTTACTTGCGGATAACGCTGTTCAAGAATGGAAGCTTCGTCTTTCGTTGAGGCATTGTCTACCACGATCACTTCCAATGCTTCATCATTGAAAGGGATGGTTTCCATCAATGCGCAAGTGTCTGCGAGGCCATTGTAATTGATGGTGATGATAGACAATTCACACTCTTGATGCACGCTTTTTCTCTAATTTCAGTCGTTTCTTTTCTTCTTGTATAGCGAGTTGCTCTTTCTCGTATTCAACCCATTCTTCTTCCATATAAGGCAATGCGTAGACTATACTTAGTCCACCATAGAAAATCAGACAGTTCGGGAACTGCATAAGAACCTGATTCCCGTAGCCACCCAGCTGCTGTGCAATCATGGCACAGCAAAATCCGGCGCCTATACCGCGTAACGATGGACTCTTGAGCCTGAAAAAAACTATCCAACAGGCACCGATAATCATGATTGCTGTACAGATAAGGAACACGGTAATGCCGATAATGCCTGTGTGAATCCAGATGAACACATACTCCGAGTCTGGCGGGACGGTGGCCATGAATGTGTATTTGTTGTTGGCGGGGACATTCTGATAGCCTATGTTCATGCCGATTCCCCATGGGGCTTCTTTCATGTATTTTTTCATTGCCTCCTGATTGATGGAGCGTTGGTTGGCTGATGCGTCATTCTTGTCAAAGGCTGAACGCATGCGTCGAATGGATTGGTTGCCATTACCAATATCGGTGAAAGCCAAAATAAAGAAGAGAAACCCGAATGTAATGGTGAAAGGTATTGCGATTTTAAAAGATTTGGACAGGAAAACATAGGCCATCAGGCCGGCCATCAGACAGGCTATGGCGGTTCGGGTGCCAGAGGGAAACATGCCCCACACACATGCAATGCCTACAATCAAGTAGAATATCCTATATTTCTTGATTTTACTCGTAATGCCGAAAATGATAAATGCGACGGCTGTGGAGGCTATGCCTATACCGAAGTTGGCAGCATCGCTATATACGGAGAAATAGCGGATGAGTGTGCCACCTGCCAGTATGTGTGTAGACCGGCCTCGTGTTTGCAGCCAACCGTTTTCAGCTGGCGTTAAACCAATATTTTTTTGCTTCCATACCCAGAATACGGCAAATAGAGCTAATGCGCCCCATACATACAGGTACTTGACCAGAATCTTGGGATTGGTGATGTAGAGTATGTACACTAAAAAGGCATACATGAGCTGATAGGCCATCATGCGTGCTGCCGTATACCAGCCACCCACGTCAATACCAATGCCGCACGTGTCGTTCAGCACCTCAAGTGTACAGTAGCCGCACCATATCAAAAGTGCATAGAGCATGATGTTGGCAGTGCGCTCGAACTTGGCTTCCTTGACATCTATAATGGTGAGGGCAATTAGGATTATTTCAAACATTTCGTTGTACAAGGAAGCAGGTATGCCCGGTGGCAAAGGCATGCTCTTCCACTGAACCACATAATTAATGAGCATGAGTCCCCAGAATATGAACATTCGGTATTGGAGCGTACCCAAAAACATGAATACTACGATGGGAGACATGCAGATGACGGCAAAGACACTGAATCCGGCATTGACAAGTTCGTAAAGTGCCAGCAAAAACAGGAGAAAGAGCAACAGAACTCTTCCTCCATGGTCTTGTGCGTATGTCCTGAATGTCGTTTTTGTCATGTTCTATTTGGCGTGCTCATTTTCTATGGCAGTGAGACCCAGTTGTGACATGCGGTAGACGAAGTTTTTGAACTTCGTATATGGCGGCAACTGACCGACGAACTCCTCGACAGCGTAGCGGCTGGCTTCAGTCAGATACATGTATAACGTGTCCTTGTGCTCTTCGTCGAGCATGGCCTGTACTTCTTTGAGCGCCTTCTGGTCAACGTCTTTCCAGGTTCGGTTTGCACGGGTAACCATCAGGTTGATTGTACCCATGTTGAGGAGCGCAGGAGAGATGCTGTTGTCGTCCATGTTGGGATATTCGATGATGGCGATTTCTTCAGGAAGGATATCCGGGCAGAGGTCTTTGATGTCCTTTGCCAAGATGAACTTACTGTCTTCTGAAAGGAAGTCTTCGTCGTAGGTGAGCCGGCGTACCTGCAGGCCAATGGAAATCCAATAATTCTCCAGTTCCTGAGCCAGATAAGTTTTACCATTGCCGGAGTCTGTGGAAATCAGATTGAGCACATTCTGCTGCCCCTCTTTGAAATGAGGCAGGAGGGCCTTGCTCAATTGTTTCATAGACATGTCGGCTATTGTCTTGTTGAAGCGACGGTAGCGCAGATTGCTCTCTTTCGGGAAACAGCCCATAACGGGAATTTTGGTGATTCGCTCAGAACGCATGCGGTCTCGCAGGGTGCGGTCAAGCATCTCGATGATGAGGAAGTAGAGGGCCGTCAGCATGAATGTCAGCATGAAAGCACCCAGAAGAATCATCATACGATTGGTGGGCTGGGCATTGAGCGGAAACATGGGCGGGTTGAGCACGCGCAGCGTGGCTGTCGACATCTGGAGGTTCTTCTGGCGCAGGCGTGCGGCATTAAGAGCCTTCAGCATCTCCATGTAGTTGCCTTCAATAAAGCTGATATGACGGTCTTTACGATCCAGAGTGGCACCAATGGGAGCATAGAAAAGATATTGCTTGTCCAGATTGTTTTTCATGATGTCCGTGGCGGTCATCTCTGCCTTGGTCTTCTCCAGAAGGAGAAGCTGCTCCAGCCAGCGGCTCAGCATGTCGTTGGCCTTTACACCGGTCTCTGTGCTATAGGTAGAGGCCTCGATGTCTTTGGTCAGTTGGTTGACACGGCCCGTAGCCGCCTGCAAGTCGCGCTCTGCCTTGGCCAGTTCTTCCTGGGCCTCATTGTTGTTGCCCCCTGACTCGCTACTCATCAGCTTGAGGTTGGAGATGCGGGACTGGATACGCGAGATGTCGCGAACCTGATTGGTAAACTCCTTATTGGAACGGATAACTTGTGCGCGATTGCCCAACTGGCGCTCGAGATAGTCTAACAACGCCTTTGAGGTGGTGTAGTTCATCAACTGGTCGTTGCGGAAATTCTGTTGCTGCATTTCGAGAACAGTCAACTGCTTGGTCTGTTCACCGTAGTTGACGATACGCTTAGACACGTTATAGCGTATCAGGTCGTCCTCAGCATTGGTCAGAATGCGATACAGGCGGGCGACTTCCCGCTCGAAGAACTTGATGACATTGCTGGTCTCACCAAAACGTATCTGTTGGTACTGGCGAGCAAAGACCTCATTGAGGATGTCCAGGGTGTTGTAGGCTATACCGGCATCGTTGGCCGAATAGCCGATGTCAATGATGTCACTATTGGATAACTGTAAAACTTTCAGTCGACTGGTGATGTTGTCGATTCCGAAGTATGGATGGTAGTTGAGAATACCAAACAGATAGTTTTCTTGTGAGGGCTTCTCGTAGGCTTTCAGATTGGCATAGGTGGCCGACTCGCTGTTGTGATTGATCAATGCCTTGACGTCGGCAGGAACGGTGGCATTCAGCTGGCGGAAGTGTTCGGCAGAGATGTAGTTGTTGTCCTTGTTGGAATTGCCATACATCATACAGCGGGCAAATAGGCGGAGTGCAACTTCGTGAATCGTATTGTCGGTAGTGATTATCAGCATCAGGTTGGTGATGTTGGTTTGGGCATTGCCGCCCACCGAGCCCGAGCCTTCCAGATTGTAGCCCGTAATCATACCCGTGTAAATCGTGGTATTGGTGTCGTAAATACGCTCCATGTTACGGGTGGAAAACCACGCAACAATAAGGGCTATCATGGGAAGGATAACCAAATACCAGCGTATTTTGTATAAGAAACGGACAAGATATCTGAATAAATCCATATCAGTAATGAATATTAGTGGTTTCTATCTGTTTTTTCTGTTTGCCTCCCTCTCAGCCTGTTCCATCCGGCGAAGTCTTTTCTCTTCTTCGGCAGTGGCTTTCTTGATGCTTTTGGCAATTGCACGATTCTCCTTGGCAATCTGTTTCTTTGTCTTGACGCCAACCTCGTCTAAGGTGATGTCCGTCGTGGTGTTTGTCAAGATGGGCGTATGTGTCAAAAGCTCCAGAGTAATGATGTCGGTTGTGATGGAAGTTTGTAGCGACTGATACTGCGTGACTACACTCACCTCATGCAGTTTGGTGTATGCAAAATCCTCGATACTCATGTTGCCTTGGTGGAAGTCTTCCTGATTCAGTGCACCGGCACCTTGATATACGGCTGATGCTTCACTCTGGGTCTTCAGGGCAACGAGGTTGTTGGTAATACGGATGAACAAAGTGGCTATCTCTTTCTTGAGTTCGTCGAACTTGATGTCCTTTTCGATGCGGGCCTTGTCTACTTCCAGCTTCTTGCGTCTGACGGCAGCGGCCAGGTCGAGGATGTCTTCCAATGGGATGTTCAGGTTGACCCCGATATTCCAATAACTCTGTTCCCTGCCTTGAAACTGGTAGATGGTGGTGTAGCTCTGATCAGAGCTGTTGTTGCCCCACATGTCGGTCTTGCCGTAGCTGTAGCTGGCATGTCCGCGGATGTAGGAGAAAATGTGGCGCTTCTGTTTGGCAACTTCTGCTTGGGCAATCTCTTGTGCCTTTGCCAGCGAAAGTATGGTAGGATTCTGTTTGGCGTTTTCGTAGAGTACAGCCAAGGGGGGGAGGTGGAAAGTAAAGAAGTTGATCGTGCTTGCCTCACTGGAATCAAAAAAGCCAGCACTGATGCCGCTATTGTTATATTGTGCATAGCCTGTTGAGGCTATTCCAACAAGGAAAGTGGCTAGCATGATATATCTTAAACATTTCATCATAATCCGTATTTTAGAATTAGATTATACGTTTTCTTTTTGAACAAAGGCAGTCAGCGTGCGGAGGATAATCTTCATGTCAAGCATGAAGTTATAGGTCTGTCCGTATGTGATGTCAAGTTGCTTGCGTTCTTCTGCCGACATGTTGCCACCCTTTCCGCGCTCTTCCACCTGCCACAGTCCCGTTAATCCGGCTGGAGCCATGAAACGGTCGATGCTGGAGTCTGCGGTCAGCTTCTCTGCTTCATACAGAGGCAAGGGACGGTTGCCTACAACGGACATGTCGCCTTTGAGAATGTTGAATAGTTGTGGAAGCTCGTCAATGCTGTATTTACGTATGAAGCGGCCAACCTTTGTGACACGGGGGTCATTCTCAATCTTGATAAAGGCATTATTGATGTCTTCTTCTTTCTTCTTGCTGTAGTCACTCTCTGCCACGACAAAATCGTCGCCGACAAGCATAATCTCCTCGTCGCTAATCATCATTTCAGACTCCATGCCCATATCGAGCATAGCCATCTCTGCCTGATCTCCTAAGGGAGCAGTGATGGTGGTCTTGGGTTCGTCGCTGTCGTGGTTTTCCGCGTATTGGTTGCGATCCTTGCTCAAGTCTTTAAGTCGTTGCTCGGCGTCGACATACATACTTCTGAATTTCAGAAAGTCGAAGATGGCATAGTTGGTGCCAACCCGCTGCGACTTGAACAGAATGGGCCCTTTGCTCTCCAGGCGAATGGCAATTGCCGTCAGGAGAAATACCGGCGACAGGATAATAATGGCAATAAGTGAGAAGATAATGTCGAACATGCGCTTCCAGAGAGGTATCTTGAATTTTAGGATACCGTACTTGGGTGCTTCGTCGTCAAACAGAATTTTCTCGCGCTCGGAGATGAATTGTATCTTCTTGTTCAGTTCGGTGACGGATGCCATTTTCTGGATGGTGTCGTTGATACCACACTTCATATAGGTGTCGCGTTCTTCATCCGTCATCTTGTCTGTAATCAGCACAATGTACACGTTGCGACATTTCTTGCGAAGGTAGGTGATGGCAGTGATGTCCTCGCTGCGAACATTGCGCTCGAAAAAGACGAGGAAATGTTCGTTGACCACATGCGGAGTACATATCTGTGCAGCATCCTTATAGGCATTGGTCATACGCACCAGCTGTCCAGGGATGTACTTGAGTCGCTCCTGTGTCTTAGGATTATTGCCTAAGTAAACAACACCAATCATATTCTCGTTTTCTTATATATACCTTAATGTTTTAGACTTAATTGGGAAGAATCTTTTTTACACGTATTTTAAGCTCCATGGGATTGAAGGGCTTGACGATATAGTCGACAGCGCCAATCTCCAACAGGCGGATGCGCTCGCTGGTAGAGTCTTCGCTGGAAAGCATGATGACGGGGATATGACGGAACAGCTCGTTCTGCTTGATCCATTCCAGGAAGTCGTCACCACGCATGCCCGGCATACGAATGTCAGAAATAATCAAGTCGGGCGTGTTGCCTGCCTGCAACCATTTGACACCTTGAAGACCATCTGGCAGCCACTGCACGTCGTAGTCACTCATCAAGTAAATGGAGAGCACCTTTGCGATGGTCTCTTTGTCGTCAAGTATTAATATTTTTCTCTTCATATATGAATGTAACTTAAGCTAATGGTTCTATGTTCTAACGTGCAAAGGTAAAAAAATATTTTTAATTGAAGTCAAATAATGATAAAAAAATACTGAAAATCTCTAAAAAAGTTGGAATTTAGAAATATTTTAAAGAAATTTGTAGAGCAAAAAAGAACGTACATGGAAACTAACCGGAATTTTATATATATGACAAATAGTTATCTTTTGGGATTTGATGTCGGCAGTTCCTCTGTCAAGGCATCATTGGTAAGCGCTGACAGTGGAAAGTGTGTGGCTACTGCATTCTATCCTGAGAAAGAGGCTCCTATCATGGCCGTGAAGGCTGGATGGGCCGAACAGGATCCGCAGATGTGGTGGGACAACGCCAAGTTGAGCCTGAAGAAAATTATGGCAGCGTCAGGAGTCGCTGCCGACGAGATTAAAGCCATCGGTATTTCATATCAGATGCATGGCTTGGTGTGTGTCGACAAGAACCAGCAGGTGTTGCGTCCTGCTATTATCTGGTGCGACTCCCGTGCCGTTCCTTACGGAGAGAAGGCTTTCAACGACTTGGGGGCAGACCGTTGCTTAAGCCATCTGCTTAACTCGCCGGGCAACTTTACGGCCGCCAAACTGGCGTGGGTCAAGGAAAACGAGCCTGACGTTTACAAGAAGATATACAAGGTGATGCTGCCTGGCGACTATATCGCCATGCGACTCTCCGGAACGGTCAACACTACGGTGAGTGGCTTGTCGGAGGGCATGTTCTGGGACTTCAAGCAGAACCGCGTGGCCGATTTCCTGATGGACTACTATGGTTTCGACGCTTCGCTCATTGCTGACATCGTGCCGACGTTTGCCGTTCAGAGTGAGGTCAGTGCGGCGGCGGCTGCCGAATTGGGCCTGAAGGCTGGCACTCCGATTACTTATCGGGGTGGTGACCAGCCGAACAATGCGCTCTCGCTCAACGTGCTCAATCCGGGCGAGATAGCTGCTACGGCAGGTACTAGCGGCGTGGTATATGGCGTGTTGGGCGAAGTCAACTATGACCCGCAGTCGCGTGTGAACACCTTTGCACACGTAAACCATAGTCAGGAGCAGACTCGTCTTGGCGTGTTGCTGTGCATCAATGGTACAGGTATCCTGAATGCATGGGTACACCGTAATATTACGCCAGACATCAGCTATGCCGAGATGAACGACTTGGCTGCTGCCGTACCCATCGGCAGCGAGGGCGTGTCCATCATTCCGTTTGGCAATGGTGCCGAGCGTGTGCTGGAGAATCGGGAAGTGGGCTGCTCGGTGAGCGGACTGAACTTCAACAAACATTCGAAGGCTCACCTGGTGCGTGCAGCCCAAGAGGGTATCGTCTTCTCTTTCTGCTATGGCATGGAAATCATGCAGCAGATGGGTATGGACATCCGTAAGATACATGCCGGACGTGCCAACATGTTCCTCTCGCCACTGTTCCGAAACACGCTGGCAGGTGTGAGCGGAGCCACCATCGAACTTTATGATACCGACGGCAGCGTGGGTGCAGCCAAGGGCGCCGGCATCGGTGCCGGTATCTACAAGAACGCCGATGAGGCCTTTGCCACACTGGAGAAACTGGAAGTCATAGAGCCTGACACCTCCAAGTCTGGCGAGTATCGTGCGGCATACGACTTGTGGAAGGCGCGCCTGGGCAGCATCCTCTGAAACAGCAAAAAATAGGGCTAAAAGATGAATTTGACACGATTTTCCACTTATTAGGTCTTTTTTTATCACCTCTGTGTATGATAATGTCGCTAACTTTGCAGCCGCAGAACTGAACAAATTTTTTTAGAAATTATAACATAAAGACAATTATGGCAAAAGAGTATTTTCCGTTTACCGGTAAGATTCCTTTCGAGGGAAAGGACAGTAAGAACGTGATGGCTTTCCACTATTACGAGCCAGAGCGCGTAGTGATGGGCAAGAAGATGAAGGACTGGCTGAAGTTCGCCAT
>JAGAXW010000003.1 GCA_017847725.1 Prevotella sp. | reverse complement strand
TTTCCCACGCAGAAGTATTTGAAGATATTTCCTAGGACTTCGTTTGGGGTTATCTGGCCACCGGTGATTTCAGCAAGGATGTCGAGGGCTTGTCGGAGATCTTCGCTGAGGAGGTCGCCGCTCATTTGTATATTGAGGCCCTCGAGGACGCGCTGGATGGATTTGTGGGCTCGGACGAGGGCATCGTAATGGCGGGCGTTGGTGATGATGATATCGGAGTCGGAGGTCTTGGGGGCGGCGGCGATGAGTTGTTGCTTCAGGGTTTCGAGGCCTATGCCGAATTTGGCTTGGAACTGTTCGGTCTTGTTCTCGATGCGGATGATGGTCTGGTCGTCGCGGGTCTCGATGGCGGGGTAGGGGACGCCAGGCTCTTTCATCAGCAGGATGATGCGGGCACGGCGGGCAGCGGCTATGGAGCGCTCGATGCCGAGATTCTCTATCTGGTCATCGGTGTGGCGGATGCCGGCGGTGTCGATAAAGCGGAAGGTGACGCCGCCAAGTTGGATGGTGTCTTCGATGGCATCGCGGGTGGTGCCCTGTATGTCGGAGACGATGGCGCGTTCTTCACCGAGAAGGGCGTTGAGCAGGGTGCTCTTGCCTACGTTCGGTGCTCCGACGATGGCCACGGGGATGCCATTTTTCAGGGCGTTGCCAGTCTGGAAGGTGTCGGCCAGATGGGTGATATGAGTGTCTATCTGATGCGCCAGATGGAGCAGTTCGCTGCGGTCGGCAAATTCGAGGTCTTCGTGGTCGGAGAAATCGAGTTCCAGCTCGAGCAGCGAGGTGAGTTTGAGCAGTTGTTCGCGCATGACTGCCAACTCCGAGGAGATGCCGCCGCGCAGCTGGCTCATGGCCAGATGGTGGGTGGCGCGGTTGGTCGAGGCTATGAGGTCGGCCACGGCCTCTGCCTGTGAGAGGTCCATCTTGCCGTTGAGATAGGCGCGCTGGGTGTATTCGCCAGGATTGGCCATCCTGCATCCATGCTGAACCAGAAGTTCCAATACCTTATTGAGTATATAGCGAGAGCCGTGACAAGAGATTTCCACGCTGTCCTCGCCGGTATAGGAGTGGGGGGCACGGAAGACGGAGACCATGGCCTCGTCGATGATGTCGGAGCCGTCGGTGATGTGGGTATAGTGGACGGTGTTAGCTGCGCTATTAGCGCAGCATACTGAGCAGAGGGAGCTGACGACTGCAAAGGCGGCGGGGCCGCTGATGCGAATGATGCCGAGTGCGCCCCCGGGAGCGGTAGCGAGGGCGCAGATGGTATCGACATTGGTGGTGTGAGTGGTCATTTCTTTTTTGCCCAAGTGTTAGCAAGGATGATGAAGACGAAGAGTACAAGGCAGAAGATGCCTGTAGCTGAGAGCACATCGCGCTTGTCGGTACCTACGTAGGGCATCAGGTAGCAGAAGACTGCAGTAATCACGCTGACGATGGCCATCAGTATACGCAGACGATGGATGTTCACCTGCTGGCGCTCCTCCTCGCTGGCCGTATTGTAACCGGCTATGAGTTTGTCGCCCTTACCCGTCAGGAACACGATGGCCAGGATGATGAACAGGACGGAGAATACAATCATATTCTGTCGAGAACCTTCTCGATGAGGGTATCGATGCTGTTTTTATACTCGGTATTCATCTTATGGGCGTAACGGTTGGCGATGACCATGCAGCAGGTCATGGCACGGTGGCCAAGTAGGGCTGCAAGACCGGCAAGGGCAGATGACTCCATCTCGAAGTTGCATATCTTCATGCCGTCATACTCGAAGGACTCGATCTTCTTGTTCTGCTCCGAGTCGGCGATGTCGGCACGCAGCTGGCGTCCTTGTGGTCCATAGAAACCGCCGCAGGCTACGGTATAGCCCTTCACCATATCGTCGGCAGCGACTTGCCGGATGAGCTCCTGATCGGCAACGGATACGTAGGGAGCACCCTTGATGGGGTCCCACTGCATGTGCTGCTTGAAGGCCTCTTCCATTTTCAGGTCGCAGACCTTGTTACGGCCGGCATAGTAGTTGAGCAGGCCGTCGAAGCCAATGCTCTTGACGGAAGCCACGAAGCAACCTGTCGGTGTGAACGGCTGCAGACCGCCGCATGTACCGATGCGCACCATGGTAAGTGTGCGGTGCTCGTCCTTCTCTTCACGCGTATTATAGTCAATATTTGCAAGGGTGTCGAGCTCGTTGACCACAATATCTATGTTGTCGCATCCGATGCCGTGTGACTGAGCAGTGATGCGCTTGCCTTTATACATACCGGTGATGGTGTGGAACTCGCGGCTTGATACCTCGTGCTCGATACTGTCAAAGTGGGCTGCTACGGTATTCACACGAGCCGGATCGCCCACCAGAATGACTTTGTCAGCCAGGAACTCGGGCTTCAGGTGCAGATGGAAGCATGACCCATCTTTATTGATAATCAATTCGGATTCTGGAAAATGTCTTTTTGCCATAGTATTATATATTTAGATTGTTTAATAAGGCAAAGATACAAAAAGGAATTTGATAATTGACAATTGTTAATTGACAATTAAAGATATTTAATACTCTATGAGCTTGTCGTCGGCTTCAAGAGCGTTCCAAATACTATAGCGAGCCTCCTTGTTGAGTTGCTGCATGTCTTGGAATATCTGCTGTATGCTGGTGCGATGGGTATCCTTTTCGTAGGGACACCGTTTCAGTTGTTTCTCATAGCGCTGGCTCTCGGCGTAGGTGCGTATGTCGTCTTCAGTGCAGAGGGCCAGTGGCCGGATGATGGTCAGAGGCATTTTCTTCATGCGGAGCTTAGCCGGCATCGTAGAGAAATGACCTTGAAAGGTGAGGTTCATCAGTGCTGTGCTGATGATGTCATCCTGATGGTGCCCCAGAGCTATCTTTGAACACCTGTGCTCTTGTGCAAGTTGGAAAAGCTGCTTGCGGCGTTGCCATGAACAGAGAAAACAAGGCGGTTTCCGCTGGCAGTCGTCAAAACGCGTGGTAATGATATGTAGTGGCACGTCGAGATGGGCGCAGAACTGGCGCAAATATGTGGTATCCGTCTCGTAGTGGATATTCTCCATGCGGACGTGGAGGGCTTCGAGCGTGAAACTGGGCTTCAGAATGTGTGAGCGTCGCGCCAGAAATTCCAAAAGCAGCAGTGAGTCCTTGCCACCAGACAATCCGACGAGAATGTGGTCACCCTCGTCGATTAGTTGGAATTGCCCTAACGCCTTGTTGAAATTCTTCCAGAGTTTCTGTTCGACCGTCATTTCATGAAGACCAGATAGACAGCACAGATGATGAGGAAGAAGGCCAGGATGTGGTTCCAGTGCAGATGCGTGCCTTGAAACAGGATGTTGGCTATAATGGCAAAGACGGCCAGGGATATACATTCCTGTACGACCTTGAGCTGTACCAGTGAGAAAGGACCGCCGTTGCCCTCAAAGCCCATGCGATTGGCAGGTACCTGACAGCAGTATTCAAAGAATGCTATCATCCACGAGAAGGCGATGACACCGATGAGAGGCCAGTGGCTACTCACTCCCGACTGCTGTAGACGAAGATGCCCATACCAAGCAAGCGTCATGAAGACGTTGCTTAGTATGAGCAGTATGATGGTATAGAGTCCATTCATTGCTTCTGTAGATATTCATCCATGTTTTGGGCTGCACGACGGCCGTCGCCCATTGCCAGAATAACGGTGGCGCCACCTCGAACAATGTCGCCTCCGGCAAAGATTTCCGAACGGGCCGACTGCATGCCCTCGTTGACGACGATGGTGTTCTTCCGGCCCAGCTCCAGTCCGTTGATCGACTTGGGAACCAGTGGGTTGGGGGATACACCAACGGCTACGATAACCTGGTCGACGTCTAAGGTAACGGTCTTGCCCTCTACAGGAACCGGGCTGCGGCGTCCCGAGGCATCAGGTTCGCCCAGCTCCATCACCTGCAGTACGGCGGCCCGGACGGCTCCCTCCTCGTCAGCCAGATACTCGATAGGATTGTGCAGCGTCAGGAAGTTGATGCCTTCCTCCTTAGCGTGCTTCACCTCCTCCAGTCGGGCTGGCATTTCCTGTTCGCTGCGGCGGTACACCAGTGTGACGTTGCCACCCAGACGCTTGGCTGTGCGGCATGAGTCCATAGCGGTATTGCCACCACCTACAACCAGTACGTTCTTGCCCAGGTTGATAGGTGTATCGGTGGTGGGGTTGGCAGCATCCATCAGGTTTACGCGTGTGAGGTATTCGTTAGACGACATGATGTTGATGGCATTTTCGCCTGGTATGCCCATGAAGTTGGGCAGTCCGGCACCAGAGCCCACGAAGATTCCCTTGAAGCCTTGCTCCTCAAGTGTCTCAATACTAATCGTTTTACCTACGATGACATCCGTTTGGAAGTGGACACCCATCTTGGAGAGATTCTCGATTTCCACGTCGACAATCTTATTGGGCAGACGGAACTCGGGAATGCCGTATTTCAGTACGCCGCCTATCTCGTGTAGTGCCTCGAAGACGTATACGTCGTAGCCTTTCTTTACCATGTCACCGGCAAAGGACAATCCGGCAGGGCCAGAGCCTACGACAGCAATCTTGATGCCGTTGGCAGGAGCAATCTCAGGCAGTGAGATATTGCCGCTCTCGCGTTCGAAGTCAGCGGCAAAACGCTCCAGATAACCAATAGCCACAGCAGGCTCGTTCATCTTCAGGTGGATACACTTGCTCTCACACTGCTTCTCCTGCGGGCATACACGACCACAGACAGCTGGTAGCGCAGAAGTATTCTTCAGCACCTTGGCAGCGGCGAGGAACTGTCCACGTTCGATGTTCTTGACAAAGGATGGGATGTTGATATTGACAGGACAACCCTCCACACACGTAGGCTTGGCACAGTCGAGGCAGCGCTTGGCCTCCGTCATTGCCATTTCTTTGGTTAGTCCAATATTGACCTCCTCCGTACGGGTGGTAGCACGGTAAACAGGGTCGAGCTCGGGCATGACGACGCGCTTGATGGCGGTGCGCTCCTTAGGTTTCATCGAGGTACGGAGCTGTTTACGCCATTCGGCATCGCGGTCGGTCAACACCTCGATGGTATCGTTCGTTGGATCTTCGTCCATCGTCACGTCAGAAGTGGTGGGCGCATTGGCCGGCTCGTTGGCCAATGTGGCTAAGTGCTCCTCGTAGTGAGCCAGTTCCTCCTGCTCTTCGCGCTTGAAGGTATTCATGCGTTTGAACATCTCGTCCCAGTCGACCAGAGCACCGTCGAATTCAGGGCCGTCGATGCAGACAAACTTTGTCTTGCCGCCAATGGTGAGTCGGCAGGCACCGCACATACCTGTTCCGTCGACCATAATGGTATTGAGGCTGACCTCGCAGGGGATGTTGTGTTTCTGTGCAGTCAGGTTGGAGAATTTCATCATGATAGGAGGCCCGATGGCAAACACCTTATCGACATGCTCCTGTTCTACAAATTTCTCGATGCCAACCGTCACGACGCCTTTTTCGCCATAGCTGCCGTCGTCAGTCATGATGATGACCTCGTCTGAACTCTCGCGCACCTTGTCTTCCAGAATGATGAGGTCCTTAGACCGTCCGGCCATTACCGACAGCACACGGTTGCCGGCAGCCTTGAGCGCCTGGATGATAGGTAGCATGGGGGCCACGCCCAGTCCGCCGCCTGCGCATACCACGGTGCCGTACTTCTCGATATGGGTGGGGTTGCCGAGTGGTCCTACGATGTCGGCAACATATTCGCCTTCGTTGAGGGCACACAGTTTCTTTGACGACAGTCCTACCATCTGTACCACCAGTGTGATGGTGCCTCGTTCAATATCTGCGCCAGCGATGGTAAGTGGCATGCGCTCGCCTTTCTTGTCTACACGTACGATGACGAAGTTGCCGGCCTTACGGCTTCTGGCAATCAGCGGCGCTTCCATTTCAAAGAGAAACACCTTCTCTGAGAATTGTTCTTTTCTGACGATTTTGTTCATATCTGTTTAGTTTAATGTTTTCTTAGTCGATAATCTCGAAGCCAGTGTAGGGTACGAGGGCACGCGGGATGCGGATGCCCTGTTCTGTCTGGTTGTTCTCGAGGATGGCTGCCACGATGCGTGGCAGGGCCAGTGCCGAGCCGTTTAGGGTGTGGCAGAGCTCTGTCTTCTTGTTGTCGGCACGACGATAGCGGCACTTTAGGCGGTTGGCCTGATAGGTGTCGAAATTGCTGACCGAGGAAACCTCGAGCCAGCGTCCCTGTGCTTCTGAATATACCTCGAAGTCGTAGCAGATGGAACTTGTGAAGCTCTGGTCACCTCCGCACAGCAAGAGGATGCGGTAGGGCAGTTCCAGCTTCTTGAGCAGTCCTTCGACGTGCTCGAGCATCTCCTTGTGGCTCTGCTTTGAATGTTCAGGCTTGTCAATGCGTACTATCTCTATCTTAGAGAACTCATGCAGACGGTTCAGGCCGCGCACGTCCTTGCCGTAGCTGCCGGCCTCTCGACGGAAACATTCGGTGTACGCGCAGTTCTTGATGGGCAGTTGGGCCTCGTCGAGAATGACGTCGCGGTAGATGTTGGTGACGGGCACCTCGGCAGTCGGGATGAGGTAGAAGTCGTCCACTTCGCAGTGATACATCTGTCCCTCTTTGTCGGGCAGTTGTCCTGTTCCGTAGCCAGATGCAGCGTTGACCACCGTGGGAGGCATAATCTCTGTGTAGCCGCTCTTGTTGGCTTCAGCCAGGAAGAAGTTGATTAGTGCTCGCTGCAGCTGGGCGCCTTTGCCGATGTATACGGGGAATCCTGCTCCCGTGATTTTTACGCCCAGGTCGAAGTCGATGAGGTTATACTTCTTAGCCAGTTCCCAGTGGGGAAGGGGATTGGCCACTCCCAACTGTGGATTTACCGTCCAGTTGCCCACAGTGTCTGTGCCGTCACACGCTTTCAGGTTCGACTTCACAACGTGGTTGTCTTCAGCGCAGCTGCCCTCGGGCACTTCGTCGTAGGGGATGTTAGGTATCTGGCAAAGCAGCCGGGTCATCTCCTCCTGCGACTGGTTCATCGTCTCTTCCAGCTGCTTGTTGGTTTCCTTCATTTGCGAGACTTGCTGCTTGATGGTTTCTGCTTCCTCACGCTTGCCTTCCTTCATCAGACCGCCTATCTGTGCAGCCATCTTCTTGGCTTCCGACAGGTTCTTGTCCAACTGCTGTTGTGCTTCGCGACGACGCTTGTCCACGGCAAGAACCTCGTCGATTGCTTCTTTGGCACCCTTAAAGTGTTTCTTCTCCAATCCGCGGATCACGCGGTCTGTCTCCTCAGTAATGAGTTTCAGTGTAAGCATAATTTCTCGATTTTTAGAATTTTGCTTGCAAAGGTAGTAAAAAATTATAAAAAAGGTGCGATTCTTTTGAGAAAAATCGCACCTCTGTTATAATCGTGAGTTTGTGTTGTCTTCTGAGGCGGCGTACTTTATACGATGCCCTGCGACATCATTGCCGAAGCCACCTTCATAAAGCCTGCCACGTTGGCGCCCTTCACATAGTTGATGTATCCGTCGGGCTGTGTACCATATTTCACGCAGTTTTCGTGGATGTCGTTCATGATGCGCTTCAGGTAGTCGTCCACTTCTTTGGCCGTCCAGCTGAGACGCTCCGAGTTCTGCGACATCTCCAGACCGGATACTGACACGCCGCCGGCATTTGAAGCCTTACCGGGAGCATACAGAATCTTGGCATCCTGGAATATCTTGATGGCCTCGGGCAGTGAGGGCATGTTGGCACCCTCGGCTACAGCGATGACTCCATTGTCGATGAGTGCCTGAGCCTGCTCGCCGTTGATCTCGTTCTGGGTGGCACAGGGCAGGGCGATGTCGGCCTTCTCGTGCCAGGGGCGCTCGCCAGCTACATACTTGGCGTTGGGATATTCCTCGGCATACTCTTTGATACGTCCGCGCTCGATGTTCTTCAGCTCCTTGACATACTCAAGCTTCTCCTGAGTGATGCCGTCCGGGTCGTAGATGTAGCCGTCGGAGTCGCTGAGCGTCATGGGGATAGCACCCAGCTGGATGCACTTCTCGGTAGCATATTGTGCCACATTGCCAGAACCGGAGATGAGCACCTTCTTGCCCTTGATGTCAATGTTGCGGGTCTTCAGCATAGAGTTCAGGAAGTAGACACATCCGTAACCCGTAGCCTCGGGACGAATCAGCGAACCACCGAAGGGAATGCCCTTACCAGTCAGCACGCCCTGGAACTGGTGCGTCAGCTTCTTATACTGGCCGAAGAGGTAGCCTACCTCGCGACCGCCTACACCGATGTCGCCAGCGGGAACGTCCTCGTCGGGACCGATGACACGATAGAGCTCGTTCATGAATGCCTGGCAGAAGCGCATCACCTCGCCATCGCTCTTGCCACGGGGAGAGAAGTCGCTGCCGCCCTTGGCACCACCCATAGGCAGCGTCGTCAGTGAGTTCTTGAACGTCTGCTCAAAGGCAAGGAACTTCAGAATACCCAGGTTTACGCTCTTATGATAGCGCAGACCGCCTTTGTACGGACCGATGGCATTGTTGTGCTGGATGCGGTAGCCCATATTGGTTTGCACCTTACCCTGGTCGTCAACCCATGTGATGCGGAATTCAAATACGCGATCGGGGATGCAAAGCCGCTCAATCAGATTGGCCTTTTCGAACTCGGGATGCTTGTTGTACTCTTCCTCAATGGTGGGAAGTACCTGACTTACGGCCTGGATGTACTCCGGCTCGTTGGGGAATCTCTGCTTCAGATTCTCTACAACTTGTGCTGCGTTCATAATCTTTTACCTACTTTAATTGGTTATAATACTATTGATATCTGATTCTGTTTGCAAAATTACATCAAAAACGATTAAAACCAAAACAATTTATTAGAAAAATCATAAAAACGCTTACGTTTTGATACTTAATTGATATAAATCAAGCAAAAGTGGCAAAAATATGCAAAGAATATGTGTGCGAAAACAAAAATTGTCGCTCACACTGTGAACGACAACTCTTGTTTCCCTTCTACCTTATTTATATATATGGTGGCGTTTGGTGGCAGTTCGCCATTGACAATCAGTTCAGAAATGCCATCCTCGATATACGACTGTATGGCCCTTTTCAGTGGTCGGGCACCGAACTGGACGTCGTAGCCCTTCTCTGCGACAAACTGCTTGGCCTCGTCGCTGAGTTCTATCTGGTAGCCCAGTTCGCTGACGCGCTTGTATAGTCCGTGCAGCTCGACGTCGATAATCTGCTTGATGGCTTCCAGGTCGAGCTGGTCGAAGGTGATAATCTCGTCGAGTCGGTTCAGGAACTCTGGCGAGAACTGCTTCGACAGCGCTTTCTGTACTATCTGGCGGGCATGCTCCTTGTCCTGTTCGTTGAGCATGAGCGAGCTGTTGCCTGCCGAGGCAAATCCGATGCCGCGCCCGAAGTCTTTCAGTTGCCGGGTGCCGGCATTCGAGGTCATGATAATCACCGTGTTGCGGAAGTCGACGAAGCGGCCGTTTCCGTCGGTCAGCCGTCCCTCGTCGAGCACCTGCAGCAGCAGGTTGAATATGTTTCCGTGGGCCTTCTCTATCTCGTCCAGCAGAACGATGGAGTAGGGATGGCGGCGCACGCGTTCAGTCAGTTGGCCGCCCTCTTCATAGCCTACATATCCTGGAGGTGCTCCGATGAGTCGGCTGACGTTGAACGACTCCGTATATTCCGACATGTCGACACGAATCAGAGCGTCGGCCGATCCGAACATGAATTCAGCCAGCTTCTTGGCCAGATAGGTCTTGCCGACACCGGTGGGTCCGAGGAACATAAAGGCTCCGATGGGGTGGTTGGGGTCTTTTAGTCCTACACGGTTGCGCTGGATGGCGCGTACCATCTTGTCGATGGCCTTGTCTTGAGCTATCACCTGACTCTTCAGTTCCTGGGCCATGCCTTTCAGCCGGATGCCCTCTTCCTGCGCCATGCGCTGTACGGGTACGCCCGTCATCATCGACACCACGTCGGCCACTTCCGTGGCGGTGACCGTCTGCCGGACGTCTACGTCGCCCTCCTGCCATTTGCGGTTCATCTCCGCCAGTTCGCGCTCCAGTTCTGTCTGTCTGTCGCGATAGCTGGCTGCCAGTTCGAAGTCCTGGTTGCCTACGGCCTCCTGCTTTTTCTCCTTCACCTGCTTGATTTCCTTCTCCTTGGCCGTGATTTCGGGTGGTATGTTGGCGTTTTGCAGGTGTACGCGCGAACCCACCTCGTCGAGCGCGTCGATGGCCTTGTCGGGCATGAAGCGGTCGGTGACATAGCGTGCTGTCAGTTTGACACACGCCTCCAGTGCCTCGTCGGTGTATGTCACGTGGTGGTGGTACTCATAGCGGTCGCGCACGTTGTGCAATATCTCGAGTGTTTCGGCGTCGGTCGTCGGCTCCACCAGCACTTTTTGGAAGCGGCGCTCCAGGGCTCCGTCTTTCTCTATCGAGTTGCGGTATTCGTCGAGTGTGGTGGCGCCGATGCATTGGATGGTACCTCGGGCCAGTGCGGGCTTCAGAATGTTGGCAGCGTCCATCGACCCCGGTGTCGAGCCGGCTCCGATGAGCGTGTGTATCTCGTCGATGAATACGATGACGTTGGGGTTCTGCTCCAGTTCCTTCACCAGCATCTTCATGCGCTCTTCAAACTGTCCGCGATATTTGGTGCCCGCCACGACGCCCGACATGTCGAGCGTTACGATACGCTTGTTAAATAAGGTGGGTGAACAGCGGTGGTCGCTGATGAGCTGGGCCAGCCCCTCTACGATGGCACTCTTGCCGACGCCCGGCTCACCTATCAGGATGGGGTTGTTCTTCTTGCGCCGGCCCAGTATCTCCACGACACGTGTTATCTCGCGCTCGCGGCCCACGCAGGGGTCCAGCTTGCCCAGCGAGGCATATTCTGTCAGGTCAGTGCCGAAGTTGTCGAGTACGGGAGTCTTCGACTTCACCTTGGCGGTGGTCTGTGTGGTTGTCGTGTTCGACTGCGACCCCATGGCGCCCGAGGTGTTTCTCTTCTCTTCCTCCTCGTAGTCCTCCTCGGGCAGTCCTATGCCGTCTTTGACGCTAAGCAGTGTCAGTACATCTTCGTAGTTCATGTTGTTCAGTTCTAATACATGTTTGGCTCCGTTGTCCACCTGGTCGTGCAGGATGGCCAGCAGCAGGTGCTGTTCGTTCACGCGTGTGGTGTGCTGGATGCGTGCCTCCAGCACGGCCAGCTTCAGGATGTTGCTGGCTTTCTCGTTGAGCACCAGTTCGCTGGTGACGATGGGTATTTGCAGCTCGTCCTGTCGCACCCTGTTCTCCAGTTCGGTCTTGACCGACTGCAGGTTGATGTCGAGCCTTCTGAATACGTTCGGCACGGCACCGTCCTTGATGCGCAGTAAGCCCAGCAGCAGATGCTCCGGACCTACGCTGCGACTGGCCAGTCTGGTGGCTTCCTCGCGCGAGAAAGCGAGTACTTCGGATACCTTTGGTGAAAATTGACTTGTCATACGATGTTCCCGTTACAAATTCCGTGCCAAAAACAGGCGGTGGGTGATGCATGCCGGCAGTTCTTCCTCGTAGTGTGTCACCATGAGCAGTGTCTTGTCGGGTCGCTGGCAGAAGGTCTCGATGATGTCCTTCACGAGTCGCCGGTTCTGCAGGTCCAGTCCGTGCAGCGGCTCGTCGAGTATCAGCAGCTGTGGATCCTTTACGAAGGCACGAGCCAGCAACACCAGGCGCTGTTCACCGCTGGAGAGCTGCAGGAAGGGACGGTCGGCCAGTTCGCCGATGCCGAACTTGTCGAGCCACCAGCGACACTTGTCGTAGTCCTGCGCGTTGGGCACGGCATAGAGTCCGACGGAGTCCGTCAGTCCGCTGGCCACGATACGGATGGCCGGCAGGTTGCGCTTGTATGAGCGGTGCATCTCGGGCGACACGTAGCCGATGTGGCGCTTGATGTCCCAAATGGTCTCGCCAGAGCCGCGCGGACGGTCGAAGAGGGTGATGTCGCAGGCGTAGCTCTGCGGATTGTCGGCGCAGACGAGTGACAGCAGGGTCGATTTCCCACTGCCATTTTGTCCGCTCACGGCCCATCGCTCGCCGTTGCATACCGTCCAGTCGAGGTCTTTCAGGATGGTGCGCTGTCCGTATCGGATGCTGACGTTGTGCATGCTGATGACATGATGGCAGTTGTAGTTGTTGTCGTTTGCGGGCAGCGAGAGAATGGCCTCGCGCTTCTCGTCGGTCAGCACGTGGGGCGGCACGGGCTTGTCGTCAGACATCCATCTGACGTCGTCGACGAAGTCGGGAATGTCGTCCGTCTTCGCAATCACCAGCATGATGTCCATCTCCTGTTCGTGTGCCAGCAGCTTCAGCAGTTCCTTCAGCTGGTCGCGCGTCTCGGCATCAAGCCCGATGAAGGGGTTGTCCATGATAAGCAGCCGTGGGGCGGCGAAGAGCGTCTTGGTGAGTTGGAATTTGCGCAGCTCGCCGCTCGAGAGGGTGATGATGTACTTGTCGAGCAGCGGCTCCATGTGGAACAGCTCGTACAGGTGCTGCTTCAGTTGTCGGCGCTCCTCGCTGTCCGCTCCTGTCAGCAGATAGGCGCGCTGCAGCAGTTCGCCCACGGTGGGTGTCTCGTGGTCGATGTCGTGCTGGTTCCATCTCAGCTGCAGATAGTATTGGCCGTCCACGTTCGGTCCGTACGAGTCGCTGAAGGCGATATATCTTACTTTGTCCGAGGCCAGTTGTCGGCGCATTTGTTCTACGTACTGTGTCTTGCCGCTCGCATTGAGTCCGACTATGGCTGTGATGTTCATAGGGCAGGGTGTCGAGTCTTTGTATTCAGGTGCAAAGTTACGAATAAACAATGATACTTCGCTCATTTTTTAGAGAATTAACGCAGAATCACACCGAACTTTATAAAGAAAACAGGATTCATAGAAGCCTGTATCTCTTTGTGTGACTGCATTTTAGGTGTGAAACTAAGTTTTGGAGGACACAAGCATGCAGTCCAGGTAAGCGCTATCTATCAAATTAGGTCGAACCATCATATATAGCAGGTTTATCACTGCCTGAAGAGCCTGAGTTTATATCGTGCGACGGCCGTGGTAGATATGTGCGACGGCCGTCGCACGATATAATGCAACCGTCACAAAATATGAAATAGCCTATAATGGGAGATGATACAGACGTGAAGAGCCAAAAACATAGTTTCACACGTATCTCGTTAAGTATTGGTGACATACATGTGTGAGTGAAACTGTATTTTTTCATCGAACTTACGTGAAGTATTAAGGACTATTTACAATCATACAAAGCCTCCTGCCCGATAACGAGCAGGAGGCCGAGTGTCAGGATGGTTTCAATCGTTTTATTTGAGAACTTTTTTGCCTTTATATATGTATACGCCTTTGACGGGCTTTCCTTGCAACTCACGTCCGCTGAGGTCGAAGTAGCGGTCGCCGTTCTTGCCGTCGGTCAGGTGGTAATAAGGGGCATGGATGCCGGTGGTGCCGTCTATATCGCCGTTGAAGATGATGTCCTCGTTGCCGGCAGCATTGAACACCGTCTTTCCACTGGTGGCCGTGAAGTTGTCTGCGGGTGCAAAGTAGGCGTGGAAGGGCAAGAGCTGCGTAGCGTATCCTGCGCTATCGGGTACCCTGCCCCAAGTTCCGTTGTCAGTCAGCAGCATGGCCTTCTGAGCTACGGGATCCTGCTGGGTGAGTGTGGTGAAATTTCTACGTGGCCTCGATGTTGTCGCTGGTGGCCCTGCCGCTGGGTACGCAGCTCGTCGTCTGGCACCGGGGACGGCTGCGGGCCGTCGGCATCTGGATGATTGTGCGCATGCTGGCTTTCACCCTGCTGCCCGTACTTCTATACGTCGTGCTGAATGTAGAGACCGACTCCACCTTCGACCTGGTCTACGAAGTGGCCTGTCTGGTCATCGAGTGCACCTATGCCTGGCTGCTGCGCCGCGTCTTGCTGCCCTGAATCTTCGCCGTACGTGCGCATTGCAAAAATGTAATCATATCGTAATGCGTTTTTTTTGCCGGGCGTGAGGATTTCTTATACCTTTGCATCCGTAAAAAACTTATACAATACGGAATGTTATGGAAATAAGTAATACTTATCTGAACGCGGCAGTGCAACTGCTGGGAGCGCTGGGCCTGCTAATCTATGGTATGCGAATCATGAGCGACGCCCTGCAGAAGATGGCGGGACCGCAGCTGAGACACATCCTGGCGCGGATGACGACCAACCGCGTGACGGGTATGCTGACGGGTATGCTCGTCACCTGCGCCGTGCAGTCGTCGTCGGCCACGACGGTGATGACCGTCTCGTTCGTGTCGGCAGGTCTGC
Source organism: Prevotella sp. (assembly GCA_017847725.1). Taxonomy (GTDB): domain Bacteria; phylum Bacteroidota; class Bacteroidia; order Bacteroidales; family Bacteroidaceae; genus Prevotella. The sequence continues at coordinate 141,975 of JAGAXW010000003.1, read as the reverse complement.
TGACGCTGGCGCAGGCCATCTCGGTCATCATGGGTGCCAACATCGGCACGACGCTGACGGCGTGGATTATGTCGCTGGGCTACAATGTCGACCTGACCAGTGTGGTCTATCCCTCGTTTATGCTTGGCATCGTGCTGATTTACATGAAGCGGCATCGCTATGTGGGTGATTTCCTGTTCGGTACGGCCTTTATGTTCCTGTCGCTGGTGATGCTCAGTGCGACGGGCAAGTCGATGGACCTGGAGCACAATGCGGACGTGGTCTCATTCTTCGCCTCGTTCGACACGTCGAGCCATCTCACCATCCTGGCCTTTCTCGCCATCGGCACGCTGATTACCTGTATCGTGCAGTCGTCGGCAGCCGTTATGGCCATCACCATCCTGCTCTGTTCCACGGGTGTGCTGCCCATCTATCTGGGCATCGCGCTGGTGATGGGCGAGAACATCGGTACGACGGCCACGGCCAACCTGGTGGCGCTCGGGGCCAACACGCAGGCACGGCGTGCCGCCCTGGCTCACTTGCTGTTCAATGTCTTTGGCGTGATATGGGTGCTCGTCGCCTTCTATCCGTTTGTCAATATGGTATGTGCCATCGTCGGCTACGACCCGTCGGTGGGCGGACAGACGGCCAAGTTGCCGGTGGTGCTGGCCATGTTCCACACCTGTTTCAACGTCGTCAATACGGCAGTCCTCATCTGGATGGTGCCGCAGATGGAGCGCGTGGTCTGCTGGCTGCTGCCCGAGAAGCAGGAGGCCAAGGAGGAGCGTGAGATGTTCCGTCTTCAATACATTCAGTCGAACCTCGTGCAGACACCCGAAATCGCCGTGCTGCAGGCACAGAAGGAGACGGCCGTCTTCGGTCAGCGCGTCGGCGACATGTTCGGCATGGTGCGCACCCTGTTCCAGGAGACCGACCCGAAGGATTTTGCCGAGCTGTTCAGTCAGATAGAGCGCGAGGAGGACATGTCCGACAAGATAGAGATGGAGATAGCCCGCTACCTGGAGCAGGTGAGCGACGGCCATCTGAGCGACGAGACGAAGCAGAAGATTCGCCAGATGATGCGCGAAATCAGCGAACTGGAGTCTATCGGCGACGCCTGCTACAAGCTGGCTCGCACGCTCGAGCGGAAACAGGAGTCGGGAAAGGTGTTCACCAGCCACCAGACCGAACAGCTGCAGGCGCTCATGCTGCTCTGCGACCAGGCCCTGATGCAGATGAACACCGTGATGCACGGCCACCGCTCCGACCACGACATCCGCGAGACCTTCCGCATCGAGAACGACATCAACCAGCTGCGTCTGCGCCTGAAGTCGGAAAACGTCAGTGCCGTCAACGACCACGAATACGACTATGCCGTCGGCACCCTCTATGTCGACCTGATCAACGAACTGGAGAAACTCGGTGACTATGTTGTCAACGTCGTAGAGGCCCGATTCGGAAAATAATTTGTATCTTTGCAATCGCTTATGGAACAGAAACGAATATTAGTCGTTGACGATGAGCGGGACTTGTGCGATATCCTGCTGTTCAATCTCCGTGCGGCAGGCTATCAGGCGGAGGCGGCCTACTCGGCCGAGGAGGCGCTGACGCTGGTTCATGGTTGCGACCTCTTGCTGCTCGATGTGATGATGCCGGGCATGTCGGGCTTCGAAATGGCCAAACGGCTTAAAGAAGACGAACGGACACGGCACATACCGGTCATCTTCCTGACGGCAAAAGACACGGAGGACGACACGCTGCTGGGCTTCTCGCTCGGAGCCGACGATTATGTCACCAAACCATTCTCTGTGCGCGAGGTGGTGGCACGGGTAAAGGCCGTGCTGGGAAGAAGCCGGTGCGCTGCAAACGTGCTGATGGCCTATGGCGGGCTCTCGGTCGATGCTGCCAGCAAGACCGTCTGCGTCGACGGTGCCCCCGTGGCGCTGACCCGCACGGAATATGCCTTGCTGCATCTGCTGTTCAGCCATCGCGGACAGGTCTTCAGCCGCCAGCAGCTGCTCGACAGCGTCTGGCCACAGGATGTCATCGTCACCGAGCGCACGGTGGATGTGAACATCGCCCGGCTGCGCAAGAAGCTGGACCGCTATGCCGCCTGTCTGGTCTCGCGCACTGGTTTCGGTTATTCGTTTGAGGAGTTAATGGACGAGGGATGAAGAAACTGTCAGAAGGCCAGAAGATGTGGCTGAGCGTAATGACCGTATATCTTGCGTATGCCACCATATTCATAATGTTCGAGGACTACGACCGCAAGTTCATCATGCCGTTCAACGAGGTCAGCGACTGGCATCTGCTGCTGTTCTCGCTGGTGGTCATGACCGGTCTGGGCTTCCTGCTGTTCCGCTATGCCAGACGGATGGACCAGCGCATCAGTCGTGAGCAGGCAGAGAAGGAGAACCGCATGCGCCGCGAACTGACACAGAACATCGCCCACGAACTGAAGACACCCGTGGCCAGCATCCTCGGCTACACGGACACCATCCTGGACAGCCCGGACATGACGGACGAGGTGAAGCAGCAGTTCATCGTCCGCACCAATGCCCAGGCCCATCGCCTGACGACATTGCTGCAGGACATCTCGACCCTCAACCGCATGGACTATGCGAAAGACATGATTATGATGGAGCGCGTCAACGTGTCCATCCTGTTCTCGGACATCGCAGAAGAGACGGCCATCGCCATGCAGAACCGCCAGATGGCCCTGCACAACTATCTTCCCGAGAACATCATCGTACATGGCAACTACTCTTTGCTGTACAGCATCTTCCGCAACCTGATGGACAACGCCATCAATTATGCGGGGCGGGGTACAACGGTCGAGGTCGCAGCCGAAGAGCTGCCAGACAGCTGGCGCTTCACCTTCAAGGACAATGGCGTCGGCATTCCTGTCGAGCACCAGCCTCGCATCTTCGAGCGTTTCTATCGCATCGACAAAGGCCGCAGCCGCGACATGGGCGGAACGGGCCTTGGCCTTGCCATCGTCAAGAATGCCGTGCTGTTGCATGGCGGCACTATCACCATCGGTACTACCGGCACAGGCGGTCTGTCGTTTGATTTCACGATTAGGAAACAGATGGGCTGAAGTGCTTCAGAAAAAAGGAATAAGTAGTCTGAGGAACAATGGCCTTGTCCTTTCGTGTACTCATTAAATGCTCGCACTCAGCGAGCACTTCTTCCGTCAGTTCTTTGAAAACGTATTTGCTCAGGAATTCATCGTTTGTCATACTGGCATTCCTGATTCTTCAAGCATTCTGTAATAAGCCTTCTTCTCACTCTCCGTATATATGGGAGTGGGATGAGGGTTGCGCTCACGCTCTTCTGCACGCTCTATGAATGTCCTTGCGGCTTCACCATGCAATGTTGGGATAATCTTTACTGGTGTTGCCATATATTGTATATCCTTTATGTCCTCGCTGTAATATTAGGAAAAATTCTCCAAAGTTGCAAGCATTTAGCAAGATTGCAGCCAAAAAGAAAGAAAATCGAGGGTATTTTGAAGAAAATTAGCAAAATAGCACAAGGATTCGAGAAAAATCACTATCTTTGAAGCGGCTTGGGAGAGAAATCCCGAGTTACAGATGCATTAGCTTTTATTTCGCACTTACCGAAAATGTCTGGAATGCATATTCTTTTACTACTAATAAATAATAAGCGAAATGAAGAAGATTATTTTGTGTTTGGCACTTATCTCTGTCTGTACACAGATTTCGGCACAGCGAAAAACAGAGATAGTAGAACCCGTAAAGCAGAATATAGCCGATGCGGGTAGACGTGTGATTAAGCGAAAAGTGGCAATTGGCCGCTTTAGCAATGAGACTCAGTATGCCAAGGGCATCTTCTACGACAAGGAGAACGATCCGATGGGTAAACAGGCACTTGACATCTTGTCGGCAAAGCTAGCTGCAACTGGCAAATTCTTGTTATTGGAGCGTGGAGACTTAGCTTCTTTATTAGAAGAGGCTAATAAAAGTGAAAATGGTTTAGCAACTATTGGCGCTGACTATATGATTATCGGTTCTATAACAGAGTTCGGTAGAAAAAATGTTGGTAAGTCTGGAGTTTTCTCAAGTACCAAAAGCCAAATAGTAGAAGCTGCAGTAGCAGTACGTCTTGTAGATGTTTCAACTGGTCTTATCATTTATTCTGACGAGGGAAAAGGGATGGCAGAGTTGACAACAAGGACAACTATGGGTGTTGGTGGAAAAGCTGACTATGATGCAACACTTAGCGACAAAGCGATATCTGAAGCCATTGGACAACTCGTTGAAAATATCATAAACAAGTGTACTGACAAACCTTGGCGTACATTCTTCCTTTCATATGATAACGATGCGCAGCTTATTGCGGGCGGAGCAAGTCAGGGAATCAAAGTGGGCGATGTGTTTAGTGTAAAAACTAAAGGTAAGAAAGTAAAGAATCCACAAACAGGTGTTATGATTGAACTCCCAGGCAAGCAGATTGGCACTGTGACGGTTTCTCAGACAAGTGGTGATACGCCAGAAACAGAGTATTCATTTGTTTCCTTCACCGGCACGAGCAATATAGACGCGAACAAATTGACAGATTATTACATAGAAGAAATTAAATAGAAATGAAAGCGAAAATTTTATTACTAACAATGGCTGTTGCCTGCATTTTAGTAGGCTGTAAGTCAAGTTTTCCTGTTGCCCAACAAAGTGGCAAGGAAGATATGGCCTATCTCGTATTTGTTGGTCCGCGTCAGACATACGGTAATGGTTCAAAGCCAGTACAAGTCGATGTGGACGGAAAACAATTCGATGCAAGAGTAGTTAAGCCCAAGACTGCGAACAGAAAAGGAATTCAGTATGGCGTGGCTACTGGGCGCAGAAATGTAACTGTTAAATTCAATGGTCAAACCATCTACCAAAAGCAATTATTTTTATCAAGTCAAGAAACAAAAATCATAACATTGCCATGAGGAAGTTGTTTGTATTGGCCATCTGCGTGATGGCGTTGGCTTCATGCCAAACACAGAAATCGCTCTATTCTTGGTATGATTCTGAAGATGCGACTTACACTTACACAAAACGAGGTACGGAAGAAACTCTAACTAAAGCTATGGCTCAATACGAAAAAGTCATTGCCAAGCAAAACGGTGTCCGTAAAGTTGTTCCACCAGGTGTTAATGCAGAATATGGATTTTTGCTATATAAAGCAGGAAAGAAAGAAGAAGGACTGGCCTTGTTGCGTGCCGAAATAAAGGCGTATCCAGAGTCAGAGACATTTATTTCAAGAATCATTAAGCAGTTGGAAAAATGAAAAAGTATATCATTCTTAGCCTGATGACATTATTAATGTCGTCATGTGCAGAGCAAATTACACGTATTGCTCAATATCCTAAAATGTATGAGGAAAAACCACTTACCATAGCGGTGATGCCTCCGATTAATCAGACACAACATGTCGAAGCAAAAGACTACTTCTATACCACTCTTTATGCCCCTCTTTGTGAAAAAGGATATTACGTCTATTCTCCAATGATGACGATGGAAATGTTTCAATCTGAAAGCGCATACGATGCAGAACAATTTATAGAGGCAGACTTATCCCAGTTTCGCAATGTTCTTGGTGCGGATGCCGCTATGTTTACCATTATCAAATCTTGGAAGCGTAATAATATAGGTGGCAAGATAACTGCTGGGGTTGAGTATATTTTACGTTCCACAAAAACTGGAGAAACCCTCTATAGACGTGAAGGCTTAATCAAAGTTGACACAAGTGTAAATGGTGGTGGCGGAGGAATGTTTGGGGCGTTGGCTAGTCTTGCCGCAACAGCGATTAACACAGCCGCAACAGACAAGGTGGTTGCTGGTCGCAAATGCACTGTATTCGTATTAAGCGATATGCCAGAAGGTAAATATAGCACCAAGTACGACCAAGACCAAAAATTACCTGCAGGGAAAAGTTATGTAAAAGCTACGGTTAAATAGGCGGTTATTATTTTTTTTGAAACCGTATTGTTTAGTAAGAGGATGAGAAGTCGAATCACATAAACAATCTTCTCATCCTTTATACTTCTCAATTCTTAAAAAGAGTTCCTTGCAGTTCGGGCTGATATGGTAATCGACTTTGTCGCTTGCAAGGCAAGAACTATGCAAACGGGTTACGGGGTATCTTGCCGTTATAATGTGCTCTCATCACAACTCCCTTCAACCACATGCATGTCTGCCAGATTTGCGTAGAGCCTTCCTACCGCCTTACTTCGTTTTTCCTCGAAAAGCCTTTGTCTATGCACTTTGTTGCGTTAATTCTCCAAAATTGCTTTCCCAAGTCAACGTTTTTTCGTAACTTTGTGAGAATTTGCAGGATTTCTTTAAATAAAGGTAGTTTGGGAATTTGAGGAAAAACAAGGTTACGATTTGGAGACCGTACTCAATTCCACGTTCTGCTACAAATTGCTCAATGCGCTCGGCTTTGCCGCTTGCCTTTTATGGGGCAAAATTACTCAATTTATTCCAATCTGGCGTATATTTTCCCGAAAAAAACGCAGCAGCGTTGCGGGGTGCTCAGAGACTGCGATGCGTCGAATCAATGGGGACAGGTTGTTTGATGTGAATTCCGAAACTCAATCAAAACCTGTCCCCGTGATTGCGATTATCTGTCCCAGATATCGCTGCCGCCGCCCTGATCGCTTACGCCAATCTCCTCGCCGCTGTCGAGGCCGGTGGAGCTGATGCTACTTGTCTCACTGACTATCAGCAGGTGTGTCTTATGCTGTAGTTCTACCACGCACATGGCGGGCTTCATATATTCCTTTTTCATATCGCTTATTTGATTATAACTTTATTTCCTTTATTGATATACATTCCGCGCTGTGCAGGCTTTCCGCTCAGGCGCACACCGTCGAGCGAATACCATGCATCGTCCGTCATTTCTATTGAATCGGCAGAGACTTCAAGAATGCCTGTGGCTTCTTCATCGCCGAAGTCCAGGCGGAAGGCGCGGGTCTTGGCGCCGGGATTCTGTTTGAGGTACGGTACCGAGAAGTAGGCGCGGCACGAGCGGATGTTGCGATTCTCGGTCGAGTAGTAGAGCGTATTGTTGTCGCCTAGGAACAGGATGCTCTTGTCGTTGGCATCCACCGATACGGGCGAGTAGCAGCCTACCATCTGTACTTCCGCCAGCTCATCGTCATGGTCGCTCACCGTGGTTGTAGCCGTAGCATTGATCGTCACGCCGAAGAACACGGGCGAGGTGAAGTCAGTTCCTGCAGCGTCCCATTTCACCAGATACGGCACGCCCGCCTTGATGGCCGTGGCCTCCTTGAATGCCAGGTAGAGCGTGCCGTCCGTCGCGTCGAAGCCGTTCTTGCCGTCTGTATTCAGCTCCATCAGCTTTGCTCCTGCGAAGTCAGTGTGCGCTGCTATCTGCTCCGCCGTGAAGTTGAAGGGCAGGCACAGCGTGTTCCACTTGCCATCCTTGATGAGCGTGCGGCCGCTGAGGACAACATTACGTGTGTTGCCGTTAGCCGCACTGATGTCGGCGCTGTTGTCAGCATTGTCAGCCAAGAAGAGAAGGGTGTTTGCTGGGTAAAGCGTCTTGCCGTCGGGCTTGGTACTGATGTTGTCAGCAGCACTCCAGGTGGCACCGTCGGTATCCTGGAAGGCTTTCTTCAGGTTCACCGTGCCGTTGTAGCTGGTGGCCGTGATGTGGTCGGTAGCATTGGTCCAGCTGAGGTTGACGGTCGTAGGTGAATTGCAATCCGTTCCTCCGCCAATGCCGTAGCCTTCATAGTCATTGAGATAAGTACTGTAATTAGCTGTAGCGTTGATGACACCGCCAGAGATGTTGACCGTGCCGCCGGAACCCCAACCGCCGCCACCAATAGCTGCAGCTCCAGTACCACCAGTAGCATTAACGGTACCGCCAAAGATATTGACCGTGAAACCTTTACAGCTGCCACCGCCACCGATGGCAGCTCCCATGTTACATTGAGCTGTGACTGTGCCACCATAGATGTTGACGGTACCTCCGTGGCTGCCTTGAGTGCCACCTATGCCGCTATCGTACGCTATAGCATTGATAGTGCCTCCATAGATGGTGATGGTGCCAGCATGAGCATTACCCCATCCGAGGCCCGGATATCCACCACCGATGGCTGCTTCGTCAGACGAGTTGGTTGATGCATTCAGCACACCTGTGCCTCCGCTCTGCCTGTAGATAGTGAGACTGCTGCCTGCGGGCACATGGATGCCACCTGAAACACTTGGGGTTTCGATATGTGTTACATCGAGCGTTGCGCCATCGGCAAGAATCAGTTTGACATCGCCACTGACATTGATACGTCTAGTACTGTTGTTATTACAGTCAAGGTAAGGATTGATGGTGACATCGCTATTCACCACATACCAGCCGCTGGTGAGTTCATGGTCGCTGCTGGTGAGCTGTTTGGCGGCATGGGATTGTGACGTGCCGTCAGCTGCAATATAATTCGTGTTGACGAGGTAATCGGCGCTGATAGTCACATCTTCATTCGGCATGGTGAGTGTAGCATGAGTGGCGTCAGTCTGGTCGAGGGTACCAGCCGAAGCCACGAAGCCAACAGTGACGCCCGGCTGGCTGGGAGCAGCAAGCGTAAGGTCAACCTCATCGTTTTCAGCTGCATAGACCACATCGCCTATCATAAGGCCCTTGTTGTCACCATAGAGAGTGATGCCACTAACGTTATACGTTGTTGTTGGTGTGGTGCTGATAGCGAGGCTGGTGACATTCGTACCGGCACTGATGGCGTGCGCTGCTGTGCCTTGAGTAGTAGGCAGATTCTCAACAGGAACGTAGTGGCAGTTGGTGACGGTTATATCAGAACCATAACCAAAAGTATTACTTAACATGCCTGCAGATACGTTACTGGGCATCACAACGCAATTGGTGACCGTGGTCGTACCTCCAGCCACACCGAACAATCCACTGCTATGGTTATCATTGTTACTCGTTGTAAAGGAGCCGTCGAAGAGACAGCCGGTTATCGAATTACCATTTAATCCAGGCCAAATGTATGCAATCAGTCCACCATGGCCACCAGAGTTCTCATAGTTACAGTTAATATCGACACTACTGTGGCAATTCGAAAGGGCGATAGGCGATTCTTTAACTTGGCCTACGATACCTGCTGCACATTGCTTAGCAGTGTAGATAATACCTGCTACATGGAGATTCTGAATGGTTGCACCCTCCACATAGCGGAACGGAGCGGCATACTGTCCGTCAAACCGTGCCTCACTGGTTCCATAGCCGATGGTCAGCGTGTAGCCAGCGCCGTCGAATGTACCCTTGAACGGTTTGATTTCATTCTCTCCCGCTATCGTGGTAACAGGATTCTCTGCATCACCGATGTCGCCAGTCAACTTGATGGTCTCATTGCTATAGGTGCTGCCGTTGTTCACACGTAAGCAGAAGAGATCCCATTCATCTTTGCTTTCAACGAGATAGTTATCTTCATTATCCTTATTCAACTCCCTTAGTTTCCATGTGGCTCCGATGGTCACGTTCTCATTTGGCATGGTGAGCGTAGCGCTGGTGGCACTGTTTGTCGTGATGCTACCTGCAGAGGCCGTGTATTTGTCAACGGTATAGTTGGTCGGAGGATTGGCAGTAAGTGCGAGGTCCACCGCATCGCTGATGCCCGCATAGACTGTGCTACCGTACTTGAGACCATTAGAACCTTCGTATGCGGTGATGCCGCTGACGTTATACTCAGTAGCCGTACCGCCGATGGCGACGCTGGACACATTCTCTCCGGCAGTGATAGTATGAGCCTCCTTACCTTGGTTCTCAGTCAGATTATCGACATGGACATAATAGGTGTTGGTAATAGTCGGAGCCGTATCACTATTGTAGCGAACAAATGTCTTCTCCAACATACCGTTTGACACGCTGCTGGGCTTTAAGACTGAGTTGCTGAGGGTCGTTAGGGAAGAATTATATGACCATCCAATGAATCCACCGCATCTGTTGGTGCCATTAGTAGTAGTCATGGAGCCATCGAACAGACAACCCGTTATGTTGACATTACTGTTATTATCATGATATAAAACGCCAATGAGGCCGCCATGGGTACCATCGCCAGAAACGCTGCTGCTAATGGCAACGCTACTGCGGCAGTTCTCGATAGTAAGTCCGTAATGGGCCTCTGACACAAAGCCTGCCGCAAAATGACTACTAGCGGTAATGTTGCCTGCTACATGCAGATTCCGGATAGTTGCATTGATAGTGCCTTGGAACGGGGCTCCGTCAAAGTAGTTGACTGTCAGCGTGTGTCCTTGACCGTCGAATGATGCCTGAAAATCTTTGAAATTACCTTCAACCCAACCTCCAGCTTTGATGGTGACAGGATTTTGAGCCGTACCGATATCGGCGGTCAGTTTGACGGTTTTGCTCCAATAATTATTGCCGCTATTTACAAGCGCACAGAAACGATTCCAGTCATCCTTCGTACCAATGACATAGGCGCCGTCGCTTGGGTCAAAGTCAAGCTCATCGGCTGTCCATGTAGCGGTGTAGTGGCGGTGACCCGTAGAGCCTTGAGCGATGGTGACCGTCATCTGGGCACCGTTGAGGTCCGTTCCCGTCCATCCTGTAAATGTCCAGCCCTCGCGTGTCGGGTTGTTCAGCGTAATGTCGCTGCTGGCCGAAGTATAAGTGGTGGGGTTGGGCGTTGCCACCGTGCCACCGTCCAGATTATAGCTGATGGTAAAACTATAGCCGACAGTAATGGTGGCGGTGCCGTCGTCAAACGCAGCGTTATCCTTGCTAATGGTGAAGCTGTTACCTGGGAGCGGAGTGCCGTCCAGGCTGTAGGTCACAACTGCCTCAGGGTCGTTGTAGCCCAGCGTGACCGTGCCATAATGGAATACCTCGTTCAGGAACGAACAAGTGTTGCCCGTCAGGATGCTGACACCCTGTCCAAGACTCAGCTGGCTGACCTTGGTGCCATCCGCAATAACAACACCCGCATCGGGATTGTTTTGAGGATTGACGGTATAGAAACAGTTCGTGCAGGAGAGGGTACTGAAAGTACTTGAAGTATTATATTTCATGCCAATCGGATGGAAGGGACTTGGACCAGAATACGTTCCCTTGAACAGACAATTGGTCATGGTGAGACTCTTGTCAGTATTATTATAGCATCCTATGAAGCCCCCAGTTTCATAAGAAGTTTGTTTTTGTGTGATTGTTCCACCATACACAACGTCCTTGATGGTCAAGGACCCAGTGAGCTGACCCACAACACCTCCGATACGCATATCTCCTGTGACATCGGTGTTCACCACACAGTTCTCAATGAGATTATTATTACCCATTGCTTGGCCTACCAGACCGCCTGTGAAGTTTGAAGTGTTTGTCACACTTCCTGTGACGGTCAGGTTCTTGATGGTGGCTCCAGAGATTACTGGGAAGGGTGCCATGTTCCATGAACCTCCTGAAATCGTGATATTCAGCGTGTGACCACCTCCGTCGAAGACACCGGAGAATGTATGATTAGTATCCATCCTAGAACTGGTCGTGATGTCGGCTGTCATCTTGACCAATTGACCCGAATAAGTGGTTCCGTTATTCACATTCGTACAGAAAGTTGCCCAGTCGCTGGCGCTGGCAATGGTCATGCCAATCGGTTTCAGGTTGATGGTATAGCGTTCGTCCAATTCCGTTCTGTTTTGAACATAGCCCCCTACAATTTCAAAGGTAGTCAAACTAATCTGGTACAGACCTGCAGACAGACCATCTCTATTGACATCAAACGTGACTTCGGCCCCTCCTGCCAGTGAAGGCTGCAGAACACCGATGTCATAATCAGAGTTTAACATCACAAATTGGGAACCGTTCCATTTCTTATAGGTAAGGGTAATATATTTACCATTATAATTATAAGCAGAGGCTGAGAGGTTCTTAATCGTCACCTTACCCTTCAGCTTTGACCCATAGACGTCAATACTACGGGTACCGTTGCCGTCAATCCGGAACGACTGGTCGTCATGACCCTCTAACTGATAATTCACGATGGCCAGTGTCTTTCCTACCAGGCTGGCATCGGTTGTCGCGGTAACGCTGGTTGAGCCAATCACATTCGTGCCTGCCTCGTCGGTAGTAGCCCAGATGTAATAGGTCGTTGCTGAGGTCGGCGTCCACTCGAATTCGACAGTTGTAGGAACGCCCGTCGGTGCACCAAGGCCACGTTTGGCCACATAATTTCCCTTGTTGTTGGCATCGGTGCTGACGAAGAAGTAAGCCATGCCGTAGTATTCCTCACCGTTGTTGGTGAATGTGACGTTGGTATATTGTGGCGTATTGACAAATACTGTTCCAGGAATAGAGAAAGTGGTATTCTGGAAGTCAGGCGCAGGATGAGCCGTCAGCGTAGGCACACCATAGGCATCGTAGACAGCGCTGAAATAATTGATGTCGGGGTCGGCACCGGGTATCCAGGTAGATGTCCCTGAGACTCTGGACATGGGGAACAGCTTTCTGGTTTGGTTGGCAAAGTCAGCACATATAGCACTTGCTGCTACATCAGGAAAAGCGCTACCAGTAGATACAGATTGACTGGCAATGAGTTTAAACAGCGTTATCGAGCTGCCGTCGTAAACGCCTACTCCAATATCAAAACTGTTGGTCGTACCTGTGAGGTTGCCTGCCGAGAAATGGATGTCCGTTCCTGCCACACGGTAGCTATCCATGGTCAAGCTCGCTGGATCTGTTGTTCCTGATGCTCCGACATGCTGGATGCCGACAATAGCCTGCTGGTCAATGGTGTAGCCATCAGTACCAGCAGCAGCACCCGTCTGACCAGCGTCGTCGGGGTTCAGGACGGACAAGGCGAAGTAGTCGTCGAGATAGCCTCCCCAGCCCCAGTTGATATGGAATAATGTGTTGGTTGCGTCAAAGCCGTCGGCCACAAAGGCGTGTCCGCCAGCCGCCCTGCCTGCGCCTAACACGACAGGACGACTTGCCGCTACCTCATTATAAATAAGGTTTACCCAATCGGCATAAGAATAATCTATGCGGCGGACGAAGCGAGTCGTGTTGTCAAAGCCAAAATAATTGATCAAGGCATTGGCAACGTAAGCAGTCTGCGTGCCTGACGAACCGCTGGAGTATTTCATCTGCACGGAAGTGCCACAATAGAGCATCAGCTGGGCAACAGCGGTCTCTTGTGCATCTGTCCCTGCGTTATTGGCATACGAATTCAGCAGCAAGTCCTTGCTTGGAATAGCAGTACCAGATGGAATGGCACTCACTGTGATAGTCGTATTGGGAATGGTATATTCGGGAATCTCCGCGATGGTGGCGGCAGGACCATGATCATTTTGGATGTGGTAGTTCACCACCTGAGCCATCGCAGTAGCCACACAACCGGTTGCAGAGCGCTGACTGTTATCCAAAGGACACTGATTATTGTAGGGTGCTCTTTGGTTCCAAGTAGTGGTCATCAATACACCAACATTACTCATAGAACGCCGTGGAGCGGCCTTGGTGGGCTGGTAGTTGATAGACTCCAGATACTTCATCTCGTCGATGTAGCCCTGCAGGAAGACACGCATGTTATCGGGCATGTTCTGCTCGTCGAAGTTACTGACGTCGCTATAGCCCAGCACGGCCTTGAAGCGCTCGTCACCACTCACCAGCACGAAGCCATCTTGCAGAGTGGCACTAACGGCATAGAGGTAGGGTTTGCCCGCTACGTCCTTGGCATCAAAGACAACGGCTGTCTTCAGTGCGCTTGCTGCCGGAGCTGAGCGTTTGCCGCCCGTTCTGGCATAGTTTGCCTTCAGAAACTGTGAGGCCTTCTCTTTGGCCTGTTCAGGAGTCACATGCTGTGCCCATGCTTCCATACCTGCTGTCAGCAGAAGGGCAAGAATGAATAGCAGTTTTGTTCTCATATCTTTATTATATTTCTGTTTTTATTCTTTGTTTAGGTTTGTAATAAAAGTGTATAGTACTATTTTTATGTGTAAAAGTACGGAAAACGTCCCATATGTATGTTCTCGTGGCGCACAATTTTGTTCTCGTGGCGCACAAATTGCACTTTGGGCAAGAAATCCCAAGCCCTAATTCGGGATTTATTGTAATTTTACAGAAAAATCGGAATTCAAAATTGGCTAATTCGATAGAAAACACTATCTTTGCATACAAGAAATGTTTACTCTGCTTAACACTTACAAACAGGAAGTGTCTATGCCGATTATCATTGTTTAGGTAGATTGAAATATGAAAAAACTTATCTTCCTCTTTGCGACACTGCTGGCGCTGGGCGCTTGTCAGGAAAAGAGTCAGCCAACCGCCGTTATGGTATCGGATGCCGACAGCATCTATACCTATGATTTTATTAAAATGCACTTCGTGAAGGAGCCGGAACGGTGTCTAGGGCTTATCGATACTGCCGAGATGAAGGGGACGATGACCCAGGACAGCTGTAACATGATGCGCAGCTATGTGTATAACACGGGTATGCAAGACCGCAAGCAGGGCCGACACTACATGCGGCTGGTACTGGACCGCGAAGGACTGGATAAGACGAGTGATGTCTATATCTCTACACTCGATGCTTACAGCACGCTATGCATGACGGAGGGAAAGGCCGAAGAGACGTTGAACGCAGCACTCGAAGGCATCGAACTGGCCCGCCAGCGTGGCTTTAAGCGCCAGGAGGCATCCTTCTACGCCACAGCAGGCTCAGCTATGGAGTTGCAGCGTCCAGGTTCGGGCGAGGCGTATTTGAGGAAAGCCATCGACATCATCAGAAGTATGGACGACGCAGGTGCCCAGCCTAAAGCGTCGTACTATATGAGTCTGCTGGCCCAGAGGCTTGGCGAGAATAAGAAATATGCCGAAGGGGCACAGGTGTGCCGCGAGCGACTGGCCTTTATCGACGAGATGGAGCAGAAGGGTATTAAGATGCCAGCAGGTTACTACGAGAAACAGCGGGGCGGTGCCTACTGCGTGCTGGCCTGCTGCGAGGCGGAGCTGGGACACATGGACGAGGCACGACGCGCAGCCGAGAGCTATGAGAAGACATCATACGCCAAGACACGTTCAGGACAGTTCAACATTCTGCCCTACTACGTTAAGACGGGTAACAAGGCCCGCGTGGAGCAGTTGAGCGAACGACAGGAGGAATTGCGACAGCAAGACGACACCATCAGCGAAATATATCGCACGCTGTTCATCAACAAAGCTAACCTGTATAAGGCACTGGGTGACTACCGCCACGCCTTCGAGGCCACCACGCGCGCCTCAGTGATTCAAGACAGCATCATGTCCCGTGAGCGCGACAGCAAGGCTGAAGAGTATGAGGTGAAATTCAAAACTCAGGAGGCCGAGATGGCGCTGAAGGAGAAAGAGGCCAGCGAGCGCATACACCTTATTATAATTATAGCCCTCGTCATCATCGTTGTACTGGGTGTACTCGCCCTATGGCGCATCATGATAGACAGACACCGGCTGAACGTGCGCAACCGCGACCTGTATGCCACTTTACAGCAGATGCTGGAAAAGCAGAAAGAAGCGGAACAGATGCTGGAAGATACCCCTGAGACAGAACTATCGGGTACGCAACAGCTGTATCAGCGCATCGTCAGACTGATGAAGGAACAGAAGCCATATACCGACAGCAACATGAATCGCGACAGTCTGGCACAGATGCTGGGCACCAATTACAATCTGTTGGCTGACGCCATAAGAGAATGTGCCAACGGACAGTCAATTGGCGACTTCATAGAAGACTGGCGATTGCGATATGCCGCACAATTACTGGCTGAGACTAACCACTCGATAGGACTTGTCATGGAGATGTGTGGATTCGTCAGCCGCAGCCACTTCAACACCTTATTCCGCGAGCGGTTCAAGATGACGCCATCGGAATATCGTAAGGCGACGAGGTAATTATGTCGTCTTGCATTCGGCGAGTTCCGTCACTTGATGCTTTTGAACGAAGCATTGAGCTTGTCACCCAACATCGTCAGGTCTGCATTCAATTTCTGCGATGTGTTTTTTGCATAAATCTGTGTCGTGACGATGTTCGTGTGTCCTAATACACGACTCACACTCTCGATGGGCATACCCTTTGAAAACGCCAACGTAGCGAACGAGTGCCGTCTACAGTGGTAGGATATGGATTTCTCAATGCCACAGGCGGTCATCACTGTTTTCAGCTTCTTGCACATTGACCAGTAGTTCATCTTGCCGAACACCAGTTTGTCTTCCTGTAGGTGCTTGTAGCGGTCGATAATCTGCAAGGGTACGTCCATCAGTTTCACCTGAAAGGGGATGTTGGTTTTGTGACGCTTGCTGATGATCCACTTGTCGCCATTGATGTCCACAATGTTGTCAGTTGTCAGGTTCTTCACGTCAATGAACGAGAGGGCGGTGAAGCACACAAAGACGAAGATGTCACGGACGAAGGCGAGATTTGCATCCTCGAACTCGTGCGTTACGACTGTCTTCAACTCTTCTTCGGTTAGGAACTCCCTTTCCTTGCAATTCGGGCTGATGTGGTAATCGACTTTGTCGCTTGCAAGGCAAGAACTGTGCGAACGGGTTACGGGGAATCTTTCCGTTGTAATGCGCTCTCAATACAACACCTTTCAACCACATACAACGCTGCCAGATAGTTCCATTGGCAAGTCCTCGGTCAGTGCTTAGGTAGGCGGCAAAGTCCTTGATGAATTCTGGCGTCAGTTCCAGCAAGTACGACGGTAGTGTGACAGAATGAACTCTGCCACATCCTTTCTTGAACGTTCCATAGCCCAAAGAGTGCTTGCCGCCCTATCCTTGCCCACTCGTTTCTTCTGATTGCCAATGTCCTTGTCAAATGCACTCAGCAAGGTCTCGTACTCGCTCCCAAATCCCTGATAAGAGTTGCGTACCATCTCTGCCGTTACGAAAGCCTCGCGATCCGACAGGTGCTGATAGTGCTTGATAATCTGCGCCTTGATATTATCAAGTTCGCGGTTAATCTGCAACGCCTCCTTGCTACGGCCTTTGGCACAATTGCCTTTCACGTCCCACATCTCAAGCGGAATCGTCTTCTTACAACTGAACTGCGACTGAGTCCCGTTAATCGTAACCCTGCCCATCACAGGCACCACACCGTTCTTCTCCTTACTCTTGTTCACATAGAACAGAATGTTAAAAGTACTTCTCATGTTTCTTACTCCGTTTTTTAATTCTGGCTGCAAAACTACTATTTCTTTTGGCATCCATCGCTATGCAAAATGTAGCAGTTTGCGGAATAAGAAACGGGAAGTGAACGGACGGTGAAAGGTATGTCATTCTGCCCCGATTTGCTTAGTCGATTAACCTGCATCAGAACCCTAATTTTGGGTTACGATTTGGCAACCTAACTCCTTCACCAATCCTCCCCAATTTGCTATTTGACCCAAATTGAACTTCTTCATTCTTCCCCTCTTTGCCTTTATTTCAGGCTGAATTGCGTTAATCTTCCAAAATCGCTTTCTATTTACAAGCTTTTTTCGTAACTTTGCCATCAAAGATGGCGAACTTACTCCATCTCGGCAAAAAAAGAAACAAGTTTCTTTGTTTTGCTCTCGATTTTCCGTAACTTTGCACAAGTTTTCTACACACTCTTGAAACTATTTATAATACATAAAATGATGATACGACAGATTTTAACTATTGTTGTTGCTGCTCTGGCTATTCAGGTCAGTGCCGACAACTACCGGGAGATGAAGGCTCTCACGCTGGAAGAGCCTGAGATGAAGGCGGAACTGGTGCTCCCGACAGAGCAACCGGCTGCCAACTATGACTTAAAGGTGCCTGAGGCCAACCACAAGATGGACTTCGACTTCTTCAAGTCGAAGACTGCCCCAGGTGTCAAAGCCTATAAGTTCTTGGACGACATGACGTTCGTGGGCATTCCCCTGTTCGTGGCCGGTTTGGCCCTGAAAGGCGACAAGGCCATGTTCCGCGTCAATCAGAAGGCAGAACAGGGCGGCAAGAAGAATACCCAGCTGCTGACAGACTTCAAGACCGGCATCGATGACTATACACAGTTCTTCGGTCCGGCAGCCGTGGTGGGCTTGAAGCTGGCCGGCTATGAAGGCCGTAGCGACTGGCCCCGCCTGCTGGCCAGTGCCGGTATGTCCTACGGACTGATGGCCCTCACGGTCAACGTGATTAAGAACTCGGCCAAGGAGATGCGTCCTGACGGATCGTCGGCCAACTCATGGCCCTCAGGCCATACGGCTACGGCCTTTGCCGGTGCTACCATCCTGCATAAGGAGTATGGTCTGACGCGTTCGCCGTGGTTCTCGGTGGCTGGCTATGGCGTGGCAACGGCTACGGGTGTGATGCGCGTGCTGAACAACCGCCACTGGGTGAGCGACGTAATGTCGGGTGCCGGTATCGGTATCCTGGCCGGTGAGCTGGGTTATGCCCTTGGCGACCTGCTCTTCAAGGAGAAAGGCCTGCTGCGCAACGACCTCGAGTTCAACAGCGAGAAACCAACGTTCTTCAGCGTCTCCATGGGTCTTGGCCTTGGCAGCAAGGATCTTGATTTCAGCGATGGCGACGAGTCGATGAACATCAAGTTCCGTGCCGCTACGGTGGTAGATGCGGAAGGTGCCTACTTCTTTAATAAATATATCGGTGTGGGTGGCCGTCTGAGAGTGAGAGCCATGTCGGCCAAGGACTTCGGAGACTTTGCCAAGTATGTCGCCGTGGAAGACTACGACGCTTGGGAGGGCATGATGGAAATGTATAAGAAACACTTCCCAGACCAGTATCCCGCTGCTGCCACTCCCGAAGCACAATACGATCAGGACTGGACCATCTATATGAAAAAGGTGGGATATGACCTCGGTACGGAAACCCCCAACATGAGCAACGCCCCTGTCACCAATATCTACGGTACGGTGAAGAGCGACCATATCACGGAGTTTACGGGTAGTGTGGGTCTTTACTTCAATTTGCCGCTGAGCAAGCATTTCGCCCTGGGCAGCAAGGCGCTGATTGGTCGCTCGTTCACTCAGGAGCTCGATATCGACGGTCATGCAGAGGGTAACAAGAAGGATATCAAGTACCAACTCGCCATCGACAATACGGTGAATGGAAATCCCAGCGCAAACCTGACCAGCCTGGAGTATCCCACCAACACTGGTGAGCAGTGGACTGACGACTGGGACTACCTGACCGTGGGCTCAGAGACGTCGACCTCGTTTGGTACGGGCCTGTCGCTGACCTACAAGTACAAGTCGAACTTCTCGTGGCGCCTGTACTTCGACTACGACTACACCAGAAAGAACTACACAGCCAAGTATGACCCCTTCCACTTCACCCAAAACGGCTTGACACCGGGAGCAAACTACCTAATGGATTTTGCTGCAGACTATGGTGACAATCAGGGATTGTCGGTCAGAGAGTATAAACTGAAGAAGAATATGCATTATTTCACCATGGGACTGTCGTTCCTGGTAAATATCTAAACAACCTATTCACCCTTGGTGCGCAACAGAATACTGGTGGCACCAAGGGTGAATAGTGTTCCGTCCTCAATAATGCGGCGCTCACGGGGCCTTAGTTCGACGTTGTCAACAAAGGTGCCCGTGTTGCTGTTATTATCGGAGAGGGTATAGCGCAGGTTGCCGCGCTTGTCACGGCTGACGTTGATGGTACAGTGGTTGAGGTCGACACTGGGGTCGACGGTTTCGAAGGTACAGTTGGCGCGGTTGCCTTTCTGGTAGCGTCCGATGACGTTGTCGCCCATGTGCAGGGGAACGACCTGCTTGTAGTGGAAGACATTCTCAATCACTACGATGGAACCGCAGCCCCCGGCATTCTCCTGTTCGTCGGGATGGTCGTCTTTCTGCATGTTGCGCAGCTTGGAGACGCCAATGCGGATGCCGAATTCGCGACCGCAGACGTCGCACTTGAACACCAGTGACTGACCAGCCGCATACTGCGTCTCGTCAAACGTGATATAGTTGTCGCATTTAGGGCATCTTACACGCTTCATAAGCTTCCTTTACTTCAACAAAATTTCAGATACCGGATTTCTTCTTGTATACCCATGCGTCTTCAAAGCCGTCCTTGCCGTTGAGGGCGTTCAGCCTGCTGTATGCCTCGGCCTCAGTAGCGTATTCGCCGCAGATGACGCGGACAATCTTGTTGTGGGTATAGACTTTGGCGTCAGCATATCCTTTCTGATGAAGCTGATTAACAAAAATCCGTGCATTGCTCTCCTTTACCTGACTGGCCAGAACAATACAATAATTAAAAGTCGGTTCTGTGGGTTTTGCATCCTCTGTCGGCTCCTCGCTGGCGGGCTCTTCAGCCGGCTTGGCGTCAGTGCTGGCATACTCTTCCGTTGGCTCGGCCTCCGTGTTGTCGTCCGCTGCGACAGCGTCGGCTTCCTCTTCCTGCTTGTCGGTTGCAAACGAGTCTGCCGGAATCCTGTTGGTGTCTTTCGGCAGTATCTTAAACAGTAGCTTGTTCTGGATGTCGCTCATGCTCTGGTTGCCCAAGTTGCTGTTGGTGATGGGGGTAGAGATGAGGAAGAAGGCGATGACGGCTGCCGCAACAGCCACGGTATTGCGAATCCACGACATCTTGATAGATACGGCCTCGTTACTGTCAGAGTCGGTAAACTCCAGCAGTGCGGGCTGGGTGGGAGAGGCCTCTTCCGTCGTACTGACCTTGATGTCGGCAGTCGGCTGCACCTCCTCCGTGGCCTTGTCCTTGAGCTCTTTGAAGAAGAAGGAGCCCAGACCGTAGTATTCTGGCGATAATACACCGGCTTCGGTGGGCGTAAACAGATAGTTGCCTTCCTGGTTGACGGTGAGCAGGCCAAGGTTCTCCAACTCGTAGCTGCCGTTTTCTGCCAACTGCAGTTTCAGTTCCTCCACCTCTTGCTCAATTTTGCGCAGGGCTTCAGGATAGCTGATGTCATAGGCCTCCACGTACGACTGTACCAGTACGGAGTCGTTCATGCGCAACTGCGGATTAAATCCCAGTGTGCGGAGCGGAGGGAGGAAGGAGTGGTCGGCGTCGTCATAGCGCGAGTTGACGTGATGCGTCATAAATCCACCAAAATCAGGGACTATCACACATTCGTTCTCCAAAAGTAGAGCTTCAATATGTCGATTTAATGCAATCATCGGTGCAAAATTAAGTTTTTTTTATGAAACGAACAAATAAAAGAGTCCCTAAAATTTAAAAAATCTCTTTTTTATTCCGATTATATTTGTTAAATTTGCAGGAAAATAAGTCGAAAAAACAAATCTTAATATTCAAGAAAATAAATATCGAATACGTATATGTCGCTGAAAATCGCGTTATTACAAATGAATGTCTGCTGGGGTGCTCCGTCAAGGAATATTGAGGTCGCTTCTCAACTGGTGGAGTCCAATAGGGGTGCAGACCTGTATGTGCTGCCGGAGATGTGGAGCACGGGCTTTGCCACGGAACCTGAGGGCATCGCCCGCGACGAGGCAGGCAATGAGGCGATTGAGTGGATGCAGCGTGTGGCAGAGCGTCACCACTGTGCCGTCTGTGGCAGTGTGGCGGTGCGCCTGGCCGACCACAGCTATCGAAATCGCTTCTATTTTATGGACGGCAGGTCGGGACGGCAGTATCATTATGACAAGCACCACCTCTTCACCTATGGGAAAGAGGATGTCTACTACACGTCGGGCCACGAGCACACCCTGGTGGAATATGGGGGCATGCGATTTTTGCTGCTCACCTGCTACGACCTGCGCTTCCCTTGTTGGAGCCGCTATGCCGATGCCCTCAACTATGATGCCATCATTGTCGTCGCCAACTGGCCCGAGTCGCGTCAGTCGGCCTGGCAGATTCTGACGCGTGCCAGAGCGATAGAAAACCAGTGCTACCTGATAGGCGTCAATAGGGTGGGCGACGATAGCTATTGTCACTATGCCGGGGCCAGTGTCGTGGTAGACGCTATCGGTCGTACCATGGTACAGTGTAGGCGCCATGTGGCAGAGGTCAGGATGGCGGACATCGACCTGCAGGAGTTGCGCCGGCGTCGTGACAAATTCAAAGTCCTTGAAGATAGGGACCAATAAATTTTGGAGATATAAATTTTTTTGATTACCTTTGCACATTATTTCAGAAACAGTAATAACAATTAAATAGACATGGGAAAGAGATTTGCCGAGCATAACGGCTTGAATTTGACGCAGGTGAACAACGACATCCTGCAGATGTGGAAAGAGCAGAATGTGTTTTGGCGTTCCGTAGAGGAGCGCGAGGGCTGTCCGCAGTTCGTATTCTTCGAGGGACCTCCTTCGGCCAATGGACATCCGGGTATTCATCACGTTTTGGCTCGAAGCATCAAGGATACATTCAATCGCTATAAGACCATGCGCGGCTATCAGGTGAAGCGCAAAGCTGGCTGGGACACCCACGGTCTGCCCGTAGAACTGGGCGTGGAGAAAGAGTTGGGCATCACTAAGGCCGACATCGACAACAAAGAGTCGGAGCGCTATATCTCGACAGAGGACTATAACACCAAGTGTCGTGAAAATGTGATGATGTACACGGCAGAGTGGCGCGAACTCACTGAAAAGATGGGTTATTTCGTAGACCTCGACCATCCGTATATCACGTATGACAACAAGTACATAGAGACGCTGTGGTGGCTGCTGAAGCAGTTCTACCAGAAGGGTCTGCTGTATAAGGGCTATACCATCCAGCCATACTCTCCTGCTGCCGGTACGGGCCTTTCGAGCCATGAGCTGAACCAGCCCGGCTGCTATCGGGATGTGAAGGATACGACCTGTACCGCACAGTTCAAGATGAAGAACCCGAAGCCGGAAATGGCTGCGTGGGGAACTCCTTACTTCCTGGCATGGACGACGACACCGTGGACACTGGCTGCCAACTCGGCTCTCTGCGTGGGCCCGAAGATTGACTATGTGGCTGTGCAAACCTACAACCCTTATACTGCCGACAAGGTGACATTGGTGTTGGCCGAGGCGCGCTTGAACGCCTATTTGCCTGCCGAGGGCGCTATCACGGACGGCGGCGAACTTCCCGAATACAAGAAGGGCGACAAACTGATTCCCTATCGCATCGTGGCCCGCTACAAGGGTACCGACCTTGTGGGGATGGAGTATGAGCAGCTGATGCCTGCCATCAAGCCGATGGGCGACGCTTTCAGGGTGATTCCCGGCGACTATGTGACGACAGAGGACGGTGCCGGTATCGTGCATATCGCACCCAACTTCGGTGCCGACGATGCCTTCGTGGCCAAGAAAGCCGGCATCTGCCCCATCGTACTGATAGACAAGAAGGGGGCTGAACGACCTGTCGTCGACCTGCAAGGCAAGTATTTTGTGGTGGACGATCTCGACCCCGGCTTCGTTAGCAAGTATGTCAATGTGGACGAGTGGAACAAGTTCGCAGGCCGCTATGTGAAGAATGCCTATGACGACACCCTGACTGACAAGGACGAGACGCTGGACATCAGCATTTGCATGGACCTGAAGGCCCAGAACAAGGTGTTCAAAATAGAGAAACACGTGCATAACTATCCGCACTGCTGGCGCACCGACAAACCTGTGCTCTACTATCCGTTGGATTCGTGGTTTATCAAGAGCACGGCCAAGAAAGAGCGTATGTCGGAATTGAACAAGACCATCAACTGGCAGCCGGAGTCAACGGGTACAGGACGCTTTGGCAACTGGCTCGACAACCTGAACGACTGGAACCTGTCGCGCTCACGCTTCTGGGGTACGCCGTTGCCCATCTGGCGCTCAGAAGAAGGGGAGGAAATTTGCATCGGTTCCATAGAGGAACTGTATGACGAAATAGAGAAGTCGGTGAAAGCTGGTTTCATGGCCTCCAACCCGCTGAAGGATAAAGGCTTTGTGCCAGGCGACATGTCGCAGGAGAACTACGACCGGATTGACCTGCACCGTCCGTATGTCGACTACATCTTCCTCGTATCGCCTTCAGGTAAGAAGATGAAGCGTGAGGCAGACCTTATTGACGTGTGGTTTGACTCCGGTTCGATGCCCTATGCACAGGTGCACTATCCTTTCGAAAACCGTGACTTGATCGACAAGGGTGAGGCTTTCCCCGCAGATTTCATCAACGAGGGCGTTGACCAGACACGCGGCTGGTTCTTCACCCTGCATGCCATCGCTACGATGATATTCGACTCGGTGGCCTTCAAGAACGTAATCTCTTCTGGACTTGTACTGGACGCCAAGGGTAACAAGATGTCGAAACATGTCGGCAATGTGGTCAACCCGTTTGACATGATTGAGAAATACGGCTCTGATGCCGTTCGACTCTACATGATGACCAACTCAGAACCGTGGGACAACCTGAAGTTCGACCCCGAAGGAGTTGACGAGATACGCCGTAAGTTCTTCGGCACCTTATATAATACGTATAGCTTCTTCGCGCTGTATGCCAATGTTGACGGATTTGTTCCGTCTGCCGATGCTGTACAGCAGGACGAGCGCCCGGAGATAGATCGCTGGATCCTGTCGTCGCTGAATACGCTGATTAAGAAGGTAACGGCAGAACTGGACAATTACGACCCGACGCGTGCCGGACGTCTGATTGACGCTTTCGTCAATGACGACCTGTCTAACTGGTATGTCCGTCTTAACCGCAAGCGTTTCTGGGGCAAGGAGATGTCTGCTGACAAGCGTTCTGCCTACGATACGTTGTATACCTGTCTGTTGACAGTGTCGAAGTTGCTGGCTCCGTTTGCTCCGTTCTACGCCGACCAATTGTATAAGGATCTGGGTGGCACGAAGGACTCGGTACATCTGGATAGCTTCCCCGTGGCTGACGAGGAACTGATCAATAAGGACCTGGAAGCTCGCATGGAGATGGCACAGAAGATTACCTCCATGGTGCTGGCATTGCGCCGTAAGGTGAATATCAAGGTGCGCCAGCCGCTGCAGAGCATTATGATACCCGCCACCGAAGAGCAGAAAGCTCATATCGAGGCTGTCAAGGACTTGATAATGAACGAGGTGAACGTCAAGGAACTGAAGTTCGTGGAAGGTGCCGGTATACTGGTGAAGAAGGTGAAGTGCAACTTCCGCACCATGGGTAAGAAGTATGGAAAACTCATGAAGGGTGTGGCAGCTGCCGTTGATCAGCTGAGTCAGGAACAGATAGCAGCCTTGGAGGACAATGGCACGATAGCGCTCCATGTAGACGGCAACGACCTGTTGGTAGAAGCTGCTGATGTCGACATCATCAGCGAGGACATTCCCGGATGGCTCGTTTCCAACGAGGGAGCACTGACCGTCGCTCTTGAGGTGGAACTGACAGACGAATTGCGCCAGGAGGGCATGGCACGCGAAATCATAAACCGCGTTCAGAACATCCGTAAGGAAAGTGGTTTGGAGATTACAGACCGCATCCAGATAACACTGGCTCCTCATGCGGATGTAGAGCAGGCGGTAGCGGCTTTTGGCGACTATATTAAGACTCAGGTACTGGCCGATGCCATCCATGTTGCACCTAACGACGGTACTGAAGTGGAATTTGATGACTTTAAGCTAAACATCAAAATAACTAAATCCTAATAATTATGGCAGAAAAAACACGTTACACGGATGAGGAATTAGAAGAATTCCGTGAGATTATTAATGAGAAACTGGCTCTCGCCAAACGAGACTATGACCAGATGATGCGTGTGTTGATGAACCAAGACTCTAACGACGTCGACGATACATCTCCAACGTACAAGGCGCTGGAAGAGGGTAGTGCCACCCAGTCAAAAGAGGAAATTATCTCGCTTGCCGCACGACAGCAGAAATTCATCCAAGGACTGAAGGCTGCGCTGACCCGTATTGAGAATAAGACCTATGGCATCGACCGCATCACGGGTAAACTGATTCCGAAAGAGCGCCTGCGCGCAGTGCCCCATGCTACACTGAGCGTAGAGTCAAAGATGGCGGGCAAGAAGTAGATGGCAAACAAGGGCATCGCTCAACGCGGCTGGCTGGTCATACTGATAGTATGCGCTGTGCTGATAGTCGACCAGGTTATTAAAATCTGGGTTAAAACGCACATGACGCTTCACGAACAGATAGAGATATTGTCGTGGTTCAAGATTGTCTTCATCGAGAACAACGGTATGGCCTATGGTATGGAGATTGGCAGCAAACTGGTTCTTTCCGTTTTCCGCGTTGTTGCTATCTTAGTCTTAAGCTACTATATGGTCGGCCAAGTGAGGAAACAGGCCAGATGGGGCTATCTCGTATGCCTCGCCATGATACTGGCGGGAGCTATGGGTAATATTATCGACTCGGCATTCTATGGACTGATATTTAATTCAAGTTCAGAGTATTACACGTCTTACTTCGTGCCTTTTGGAACAGGCTATGCACCCTTCCTGCTTGGCAAGGTAGTGGATATGTTCTACTTCCCTCTCATCGTAACGACGTGGCCGGAGTGGGTACCGATAGTCGGTGGCAGTCCCTATGTGTTTTTCAGTCCTGTCTTCAATTTTGCAGATTCAAGCATTTCGGTCGGAGTTGTTTTGCTACTCATATTCTATCGTAAGGAAATCAGTGAGATTAGTATCAAAAGAAAATGAGACGTAGCCTCGCGTACATATATATATTAATGCTCGTGGTCGGCTGCAAGCCAACTGTTCCGTCAGAATATATACAGCCAGACGAGATGGAGGATATTCTCTATGAGTATCACCTGAGTCAGGCTGTAGCCAAGTCTGGAGATGTGGAGAATGAGGCACTGAATAAAAATATGTACTTCAGGTCTGTTTTGGAGAAACATCAGGTGACTGAGGCGGACTTCGACTCTTCACTGGTTTACTACTACTCTCATGTATATCGGTTGAAAGACATCTATTCGCATGTCAACGAGCGACTGACGGAAACGGCCAAGGACCTGGGAGCTGCGGTGGGAGCAACGAACTTCTATTCGCAGTATAGCGCAACGGGTGACACGGCCAATATCTGGCAGCAGGCCACGGATGTCCTGCTGGTACCGTATCCCACCATGAACCGCTATGACTTCACGGTCGTGGCAGACTCTTCATTCCGGGTGGGCGACTCGTTTATGTTCCAGTTCAATAGCGAGCACATCTATCAGAGCGGTGCCAGGGATGCTGTCGTATGCATGATAGCCAAATATGAGGGCGACAGCATCGTACAGGTACTTAACCATATTTCGGGAATGGGTGTCTCGCAGTTGCGTATTCCGTCGAATCGGGAGAAGAAGGTACGTCAAATCTATGGCTACATCTATCTTGGACATGGAGACGACCCTGTGGACATACGCAAGATGATGTTTATCAGCCAGATGCAGCTTATTCGTTTTCACAGTAAGGAGACACCGATAGCCAATGAAACAGAGCACAAAGATTCAGTCAGCGTCGAGGTTAAGGAGGATAGCGTGCAGCCAGTTGGTCACATGCCAAGGCCAGTGCCTGACACAACACGTCATCGAGATATACAACGGAATCGTCGTCAGACAGTACCCCCTGCAGGAGGAACTGCCATTCACCGAGTGGTTACAGGGCCAAATCTTACTAAAGAATGAGGATGGCACCGTACATGCTTATTACAATGAAGAACCATTAACTTAAATATAAAACTATGAATTTGAAAGTACGTTTGTCTATCATGAATTTCTTGGAGTTTGCCGTATGGGGCGCTTACCTCACTTGTATGGGCAACTATTTGGGCATAGCCGGCCTGGGTGACAAGATTTCATGGTTTTATGCCATTCAGGGCATTGTGTCTATCTTTATGCCGACATTGATGGGTATCGTAGCAGACAAATATATCCAGCCACAGCGACTCTTGGGATTGTGCCATCTGTTGGCAGGCGGATTTATGATAGGTTGCTGGTGGCTGGGCATGGAGGCAGGATTCGGTCAGCAACTGCCGGACAAGTCGCTCTTCATCGCACTGTATACGCTGAGTGTGGCCTTCTTTATGCCGACCATTGCGTTGACCAATACCGCTGCGTTCACAATCCTGAAGAATAACGGGATGGATACGGTGAAGGACTTTCCGCCCATCCGTGTGCTGGGCACTGTGGGATTCATCGCTACCATGTGGTTTGTCAACTGCGCCTTTGTCGATGAAACAGGTTTTGGCTTTACGCTGGCCGAGAATTCGCATAAGTTCCAGTATACTTATATGCAGTTCTTTGTATCAGGTATTCTGAGCATGGTGCTCTTTGCCTATTGTCTTACGCTTCCTGAGTGCAAACTGGAAAAGAAAGAAGGCAAGGTGTCGCTGATAGAAAGTCTGGGACTTGATGCCTTCAAGTTGTTCAAGCGCCGGCAGATGGCCCTGTTCTTTATCTTCTCGGCGTTGTTAGGTATGTGCCTGCAGGTGACCAACGGCTTTGCCGGTCCTTTCCTGACCAGTTTTAAGGGAATACCGGAATATGCCAATACTTTTGCAGCCAACAATGCTACACTGCTCACCTCCATCTCACAGATTAGTGAGGCGTTGTGCATCCTGATGATACCATTCTTCCTCAAGCGTTTTGGTATCAAGGTGGTCATGTTGATGTCGCTTTTTGCATGGGTGTTCCGGTTCGGTTTCTTCGGTGTCGGTAACCCGGCCATGCCAGGTGTTATCTTCTTTATCCTCTCCTGCATAGTCTATGGAGTGGCTTTTGACTTCTTCAACGTATCTGGCGGTATATTTGTAGACCAAGAGTGCGATCCTAAGATAAAAGCATCGGCACAGGGCTTGTTCATGATGATGACCAACGGACTGGGAGCAACCATCGGCACACTGGCAGCTGGCGAAATCGTCAATAGCTTCTGCTCTTGGCAAGACTTCATGGTCAATGGTGAGAAGCAGAGCTTCCTGGTTGGCGACTGGCAGACCTGCTGGTTCGTTTTTGCTGCTTTTGCCTTGGTGGTTGGTTTTGCTTTTGCCCTTGTGTTTAAACCGGAGGAAAAGCCAATAGAGAAGATTTCCCATTAAGTCGCAGCATGAAAGAGGTCAGATACTTCTATACACCCGATGCATGCCAAAGCAGAGAGCTGCCTGCTGACGAGGCAACACATGCCCTGCGTGTGTTACGATTGTCAGAGGGTGACGAAATCATGCTCATGGATGGCCATGGCAGCTTCTACCGTGCTGAAGTCACGATGGCTCAAGGGCATCATTGCTGCTACGAGATCAAGGAGACCTTGGCACAGCAGCGTGCATGGCAGGGTATGGTGCATCTGGCCATTGCACCGACGAAAATGATGGAACGCATGGAGTGGATGGTCGAGAAGGCGGTAGAAGTCGGTGTCGACAGCATCTCTTTCCTCGACTGTCAGTTCTCTGAACGACGTGTCGTCAAGGTTCCGCGAATGGAGAAAATAGTCATTGCAGCCACAAAGCAGAGTCGTAAGGCGTGGATAACACAACTGGACGAAATGCAGCGTTTCAGCGACTTTGTCAAGACGTCGAGAACCACAAGGAAATACATCGCTCACTGCTATGAAGAAATACACCGCACCTATCTGTTTGACGAACTCCGCAAGTCGCCAACTGACGATGCGCTGGTGCTGGTCGGTCCGGAAGGTGACTTCTCGATAGAGGAGGTCAGGCTTGCTGTCGCTAATGGCTACCAGTCGGTACACTTGGGCAGTAGCCGGTTAAGAACAGAGACTGCGGGGCTTGCAGCAGTAATGATGATGCAATTGTCTAAAAATAATAACTGTATATAATATACTAAACAGAAACGAACATGACTGATGAAAAAATCATGGCTACCATCAAACCCGATGGGGAGTGCTGGCAGCCGGAAATCGAGAAAATGCCACGTGAGCAACTTAGAGAAGTCCAGGTAAAGAAACTCAGGGAGAGTATCAATGTTGCTCTGAAATCACCCTTCTACAAGAAACGACTGGGTGAGCTGGGTATTACGGCAGATTCAATACAGACACCAGAGGATGTCCGTAAGATACCATTCACAACGAAGCAAGACCTTCGTGACAACTATCCTTTCGGACTCGTTGGCGGAAATATGGACGATGCCATCCGCATTCACTCTACCAGCGGAACAACGGGTAATCCCTGTGTCGTAGTATATTCGGAACATGACATAGCGTCGTGGGCGAATATGATTGCCCGCAATCTGTATATGGTAGGATGTCGTAAGAGCGATGTCTTTCAGAACTCCAGCGGATATGGCATGTTTACCGGCGGTCTGGGTTTCCAGTACGGTGCAGAGTGGTTAGGGGCCATGACGGTTCCTGCTGCTGCCGGTAACTCGAAACGTCAGATAAAGTTCATCAAGGATTTTGGCACAACCTGTCTGCATGCAATTCCTTCCTATGCCATCCGTCTGGCTGAGGTGTTCCAGGAAGAAGGGGTAGACCCTCGTAGTACCAGTCTTCGTACGTTGTGTATCGGTGCCGAACCACATACAGAGGAACAGCGCCGCCGCATCGAACGTATGCTGGACGTAAAGGCCTATAACTCTTTCGGCATGACGGAGATGAATGGGCCTGGTGTGGCCTTCGAATGTAAAGAGCAGTGCGGCATGCACCTATGGGAAGACAACTATATCGTGGAGATTGTCGATCCCGATACACTCGAGCCTCTACCTGATGGAGAGATTGGCGAGATGGTGCTCACCACGCTCGACCGTACGATGATGCCTATCCTGCGCTATCGCACGCGCGACCTGACGCGAATTATTCCTGGTGAGTGCAAGTGTGGGCGTACGCATCGCCGAATCGACCGTATCAAAGGTCGCACCGACGATATGTTTATCATCAAGGGTGTAAATGTGTTCCCCATGCAGGTCGAGAAGATCCTGGTGCAGTATCCGGGGCTCGGAAGCAACTATCTTATCACGCTTGATACCGAAGATGACAATGACATCATGACGGTCGAGGTGGAATTGGATGGTTTGAATACCGATGTATATCCTGAGTTGCAGAAGATGACCCGCGACATCCAGCGCGCTCTGAAAGACGAGATACTGCTTACGCCACGCGTAAAACTGGTGAAGAAAGGCTCGTTGCCGCAGAGCGAAGGCAAGGCTGTGCGCGTCAAGGACTTAAGGCCGGGTAGGGGATAAGATTATGTCAGAAATGATGAGACCATTTCTTTTAGTGCTGTTATGCTGCGTCAGTCTTGGTGCATCTTCACAACAGAATATGCGCCAAGTCTTCACGCACATGCCCGACTCCCTCGTTGGCTATCTGACGGA
This sequence comes from Prevotella sp., assembly GCA_017847725.1. Lineage (GTDB taxonomy): Bacteria > Bacteroidota > Bacteroidia > Bacteroidales > Bacteroidaceae > Prevotella. The sequence goes on along the minus strand of JAGAXW010000003.1, from coordinate 110,802 downwards.
GAACAATCGCCTCGACTTCATCGATTTCATGGAATCCAAGATGGATGCCAAGGTGAATAACGCTCTTGAGGGCAACAGTAAGATGCACAAGCTTACCGAACTATACGCTGAGTTGTCCCTGAATGATTATTCTCAAATGCAAATGCGGCTTTTGGATACGTCGGAGCCGATAGACAGCGCGATGCAAATAGTTTGCGTCGTTAGAACATACGGCGAAAAAGTCCGGGAGAGTACCATAGAATTCTATTCCATGAAATGGAGAAAGCTGAATGTTCCAGACTATATCACATTGCCCGATGGGATGCATACCCTATTGTTAGACAGTGAGGTGCCAATGCTAACTATCGACGTCATGGATTATTTGGATATTCCTGCTATTGAAGGACAGAAAAATCCCTCAAAAGTGTCAATGAAGCTTAACTGGAACAAGAAAATCTTTAATTAAATTTAAAATCCGTAACTTATACAAGGGCATTTGTTATAGTCTTTAATTTTTTTTGTAAATTTGCAGTGTGTTTTTCATGGTATTAGATTATTAAGGTTAATTTAAAAGATTGATTGTCGTGAGACAATCAATTTTTTTGTTATACTTGAAATGAAAAAGGGAGGCTCTTGCGAGGGCTCCCTTTAGTGTTTGTTTGGAATAAATTATTTTTGTTTCTCTTAGGCTTGAGCTTCAGGAATTACAGAAACATAACTCTTGTCGCGCTTGCCCTTGTGGAACTGAACAGTTCCGTCGACGAGTGCGTAGAGCGTGTCGTCCTTACCCATAGCAACATTGTTGCCAGCATTGTGCTTAGAGCCACGCTGACGAACGATGATGTTACCAGCTACAACCTTCTGACCGCCAAAAATCTTCACGCCCAGTCGCTGAGCTGCTGACTCACGGCCGTTCTTAGAACTACCTACACCTTTTTTATGTGCCATTTCTTGTTCCTCCTAATTTTAAGCGATTACTGATTTAACTTCTACCTGGGTGTACTGCTGACGGTGACCGTTGCGCTTGCGAGAGTCCTTACGACGCTTCATCTTGAACACGATAACCTTCTCACCCTTTACGAGCGGATTTACCACTTCGCATACTACTTTGGCACCGCTTACGGTGGGCGCACCTACCTGTACTGTACCTTCGTTGTCGACAAGCAGTACCTTGTCGAATTCAACAGTTTTACCAGCTTCCACATCCTTCATGTGGTTAACGAAAAGCTTTTTGCCCTCCTCAGCCTTGAACTGTTGACCGTTGATTTCTACAATTGCGTACATTGTTTTTAATTGTTTTAACGGGTTTTTCTGCATGGCGTGTCACTTTGTGCAACAACTTTTTTAGGCCACTACAGACTAAATCGGCCGCAAAGGTACAAAAAAATAATGAAACAACCAAGAAAAGCGAGTAAAAAATAAAGCGATGCCCCTCAGAGGCAACCGCTTTCAATCTTAAATAGGTATTAGTCCTTTTTAAGGTAAAAAGATTACTTTCAGGGTAACGCCACAAAAGTGCAACATTTTTTTTGGCTTGCTTAGATTTCCACGCCCTGATTGGTATATGGTAATATCATATATAAATAAGGTGAAGTCTTCTGTTTCTTATATTGTTCTCCTATCGTGCGTAGCTTCTGATTGCTCATTGATTATAATTTTAACTCAAAAAAACAGATTCACGACAACTTGTATCCGTCTGTGTGACTGAGTTTTAGGTGTGAAACTAAGTTTTGGAGAACACTGGTATGCAGTCCGGGTGTGCTATCTATCAAGTTAGGCTGAATCATCATCTATGCCAGGTTTATCACCGTCTGGAGAGCCTTATTTTATATCGTGCGACGGCCGTGGTAGATATGTGCGACGGCCGTCGCACGATACAATGCCACCGTTACAAAATATGAAATAGACTATAATGGGAGATGATACAGACGTGACGAGCCGAAAATATAGTTTCACACGTATCTCGTTAAACATCAACGGTATATGTCCGTGTGTGAAACTGTTTTTTTTCGTCGAATTCATATTAAATAAGTACGCGTACATAAATTTTGTGGCTATTGCCTGCAAATCTGCTATTGATGGGGCGGCCTGCGTTAATCTTCCCAAAAAACTTTCGTATGTCGGTATTATTTCGTATCTTTGCCACGCATTAGGTAAGGGAACGGGGTGTGAATCCCCGACTGTCCCGCAGCTGTAAGCTCTCCTTGCACTCTCGGTTCATTACGCCACTGATATTTTTGGGAAGGCGAACCGGGGGAGGGAGTAAGTCAGAAGACCTGCCTGATGATTCATTCGTCTTTTAGATCTCTGGGGTTAGATCGTAAGACGGAATACGTGTATTATTATATAAGTCTCGGGGAGACTTGTGTCGTGAGACAGGAGTCTCCCTTTAATTTTTAAGAAAAACGGCTGAAAAACGGGAAAAAACATTTTTTTTAGAAAAAAGTCGCAAAAAAGTTTGGTGGTTAAATAAAAAGTGCGTACCTTTGCACTCGCTTAAAAGAAATGAGGCTCCCTAGCTCAACTGAATAGAGCATCTGACTACGGATCAGAAGGTTGTGGGTTTGAATCCCGCGGGAGTCACTCAAAACAGAATTTAAGAATAGGAAAGAAGAATTTTTTAATCGAAATTCTTCTTTTTTTATTTCTATTTCAAATATTATTCGTACTTTTGCAAGTATTATGGAACAAATGCATACACGAGAAGAAAAGATGAACGCATTTGGGCGCCTGCTCGATGTGATGGACACGTTGCGGGAAAAATGTCCATGGGACAAGAAACAGACCAATGAAAGCCTGCGCCCCAACACCATCGAGGAAACATACGAGTTGTGCGAGGCGCTGATCAATAACGACAACCACGAAATATGCAAGGAACTGGGCGACGTGCTGCTGCACATCGTCTTCTACGCTCGCATCGGCGAGGAGAAATCGCAGTTCGACGTTGCTGACGTGTGTAACAAACTGGTTGACAAGCTGGTCTTCAGGCATCCTCATGTCTACCATCCGTCACAGGTAGGAGAGCCCAATCCCAAGCCGCTGCCCTACGTGCCGGCAGAGAACAGGGAGAAATCTGAATTTGCCGAGGCAAAGAATGTGGAGCAGGTGCTCGACAACTGGGAGCAGATCAAACAAAAGGAGAAGGACGGCAACAAGACGGTGCTGGCCGGTGTGCCCACGGCACTGCCTTCCATCATCAAGGCATACCGCATTCAAGACAAGGCGCGTCACGTGGGCTTCGACTGGGCGGAAAGGCAGGATGTATGGGCCAAAGTGCATGAAGAGATTGACGAACTGAAGGCTGAATTGGAAAAGGACAATCGGCAGCGCTCTGAGGAAGAACTGGGCGACTTCCTGTTTTCCGTAATCAACGCTGCACGTCTGTATAAGTTGAATCCGGATAACGCCTTGGAGCAGACCAACCAGAAATTCATACACCGATTCAACTACATCGAGCAACACAGCATCAAGGTTGGCAAGCCGCTGACAGAGATGACTCTGGAAGAAATGGACGAACTGTGGAACGAAGCAAAGAAACTGGAAAAAGAATAATAAATAGAAAGATATGAAAATGCATAAGATCGTAATCCCTACCATCATCTCACTTGTTGTCGTGATGATGGGTAGCTGTGGAAACGGAACAAAAAAAGTACCATTTGACGATGGAGACTCGGCTGAAGTGGAAAATCTCGACCCGACGCTTTACGGTATTTGTGGCGAAGCTACGTCGATGAACTCCCTGCAGCTTATCACTGATACGGGCGACACGCTGCGTATCGACATGTCTGCCGCTCAGGAAGACGAGAAAGTCTTTGGCGGACTGCAACCCGGCGACAGAATGGCGGTGGTTCCCACGAAAGACAAGAAAGAGGCTGTGATGGTTGTCAATCAGTCTTCTTTGTTAGGAAGTTGGGTGATGCCCAACCCGATAGACGGTAGCGACGAGATTGGCATCTGCATCAAAGAGGGTGGCATCGTTGAGGGAATAGAGCAGAGCACGATTACCTACAAGACCTGGCGACTTGTCAGAGGACAGCTGGAAATTGTATGCGTTCGAGAGGGCGGCAGCGAGGAGGACGAGGTGAATCTCTATGACATTGTCAAGCTGGGCGCAGACTCACTGGTGTTCAAGGATTCGGAAGACATCTTCGAGTATGGTCGCCAGAAGCCTCGTGAGACCTATGGGCTGGAGGTGGAATTGGAAGACGCTACCGACGATTTCAAAATGTAGAGAGTGGAGCCGTTTCGAGTCCATATTCTTGGCTGCGGAAGCGCACTGCCCACGCTGAAGCATTTCCCCTCGGCACAAGTTGTCGAGGTGCGTGGTAAGTTGTTTCTGGTGGACTGTGGCGAAGGCACTCAGATACAGTTGCGCCGCTCAAGACTACGTTTTACCAAGATTAGTGCCATCTTCATATCCCATCTGCATGGTGACCACTGTTTTGGACTGATTGGCATGATAAGCACCTTTGGACTTCTCGGGCGTACAGCCAAATTGTCCATCTATGGCCCTCAGAAGCTTGGACAGATTCTGGAAATGCAGATACGTGAATTCTGCCAGGGCCTGGAATATGAGATAGAGTTTCATGCGGTAGATACCACTCAGCATAAAACGATATACGAAGACCGCTCACTGGTGGTGGAGTCGGTCCCCTTGGAGCACAGGGTGCCGTGTTGCGGATATATTTTCCGGGAAAAGCCAATGATGCCCCATATCCGCAGAGATGTAGCAGATTTCTACGGAGTGCCTGTAAGCCAGTTTAACAACATCAAGGCTGGTGCCGATTGGACTACGGCCGAAGGTGAAACGATTTCCCATCAGAAGCTCACGATTCCTGCCGACCAACCTCGCAGCTATGCCTACTGCAGCGACACACGATATGTTTCCAGTCTCTACCAACAACTGAACAGTGTCACCACACTGTATCATGAGAGTACGTATGCTGAGGACTATCTGCAGATGGCAGAGAAATATTACCACTCAACAGCGCGGCAGGCTGCACAGGTGGCTCGTGACGCCGGGGTGCGTAAGCTGCTGCTTGGGCATTATTCTTCACGCTATGAGGACGAGATGGTCTTGTTGAACGAGGCTAAGGAGGTCTTCCCAGACAGTTTCCTTACCGAAGAAATGGCTGTTTTTGACGTTTAGGCTGCATTTTTTCACAAAAAAATTTGGTTAGAACCTTTTTATTTTATAATTTTGCAGTGGTATATATATGAATGCGTATGATAAAACGACTACTTACAATATGTATCTTTGTATCTGCCCTGTTGGCGACGAGCTCCGTCACAGTTAGTGCTGCCGATATGCAGATGGCAGCGATTGAACAGTCTCTCGACGAGGATGTCTCGATTAGTGTCGATGGTCAGTCGGTTACTATTAGCGGTGCACAGGGACAGGTCTTGGAGGTCGTTTCGTTGACGGGACGACGTATCATGTCCATAAAGATAGAAAGTCCTGCACAGAGAGTCGAACTTAACATTCCCAAAGGTTGCTACATTCTAAAAATAGGAAAGGTAGTCAGAAAAGTTTCTATACACTAACTGAACTACTTGCTTTGGTGCTTTTGTTGCTGACAAGTTGCAACCAGAGAGAGAACGATCAAAATAGAATAACAACGACGGAGGCGTTTTCAGATTTGAAGACGCCTGCATTTGTTTTCGACTATCACAAGATAAAAGGTAATTTGCAGAAAATAGCCTGGGAGACCCCTGTAGAAGTGGATGTCGACAGAGTGACGCGAAGCTATTATCTGGAGCATGACAAACTGTTGTGGATAGACTATTATGGCATAGACGACAGGGCAGACTCGCTGGTGTCATGGCTCCGTTTGCTGCCCGAAATTGGCATGAGTCCGAATGCGTTTGGCATCGTCGGAATAGAAAATGACATTAGGAAATTGCGCCAACTGGACTTTGACGATTCGCAGGAAATCAACAGGGTGGCAGCAAGGCTGGAGTTCCAGTTGACACGCGCCTGCCTTAGATATGCCACGGGACAGCGGTTCGGATATATAAATCCGAGAAGAGTGTTCAACAATCTTGATGTAGAGAAAGAAGATACGGTACACCACAGGACAATCTATCGTGAGCTGTTCGACATTCCCATGGACGTACCCTCGTCCTCGTTCTATCGTAGTGTGCTGAGCAAGATAAAGAACGACAGCATCGCAGCCTTCTTAAGCGAGATACAGCCCGACGGCAAATACTACCGGCAGATGAAGGAGATGTTGTATGAACAGCCAGACAATGAGCAGCGCCGGTGCATCCTTTGTAACATGGAACGCGGACGCTGGAGACTCCGCCAGCCCATACCCGAGTCGGGCAAGTATATTGTAGTCAATATACCTGCCTATCATCTGTATGCATTCGACGCGGACACATTACTCGACATGCGCATTGTCTGTGGTGCTCAGAAGACGAAGACACCGCTGCTGACCAGTGCCATCGAATGGATGGAGGTTAATCCCCAGTGGGTTATTCCCAGGAGTATCGTAGAAAAAGACGTCGTCAAGCATGTCGGTGATACCGCGTATTTTGCACGAAACCGCTATCAGATATACGAAAAAACCACCAATAAAGTGATAGATGTTAGCAGTGTCTCGCGGAGTATGCTTTTGAGTGGAAACTATCGTGTTGCGCAACAGAGTGGTTCGGATAATTCGTTAGGCCGCATCGTGTTCCGCTTTAAGAACAATTACTCCGTGTTTCTTCACTATACCTCAAACCCCGGTGCCTTCATGCGTGACATGAGAGCAGTGTCGCACGGATGTGTACGAGTGGCCAAGCCCTTTGAGTTGGCACAATACGTTTTGGACCAGCCCGACGAGTGGCTTCTGGACCGGATACGCATTTCGATGGATATCAAACCAGAAACAGAAAGAGGACGGGCATATCTGGAAAGACACAGTGAGGACAAGGAACATAGGCTAATAGGCTATGTCCCAGTGAAACCACATGTGCCTCTTTTCTTGATTTACTACACAATCTGGCCCGACGAGAATGGAAGTGTGAGAACCTGGCCTGACGTCTATGGCTACGATCAAATAATTTGGGAACGTCTACAGCCTTATATATAATGACAAAGAAAGATGAAGAGCTGTTGATGCAGCAACTGACCAATCCGAAAACGCAGCGCGCTGCGTTTGGAAAACTGGTAAAGGAATTCAGTGAACCACTTTACTGGCAAATACGACGTATCGTCCTGTATCATGAGGATGCCAACGACGTCATGCAAAATGTCTTCATGAAGGCGTGGACCCACTTGGACAAATTTCATCAGGAGTCCAAAATCTCCACATGGTTGTATCGTATCGCTATCAATGAGAGTCTGGACGTCCTGCGTCGTAACAAGAAGCAAAGCAATATACACACAGACGACGATATCATGCAAGTGGCGAACAGGCTGCAAGCTGATCAATATTTTGACGGAGACGAGGCGGATGCACTTCTGCAACAGGCTATTTCCCAACTGCCCGATGTGCAGAAGACAGTCTTTAACCTTCGTTATTTCGACAACATGAAATATAGTGAGATTAGCGCCATTATGCACACTTCGGAAGGCTCGCTAAAGGCATCCTACCATATTGCAGTAAAAAAAATATCTGAGTTTTTCCATAAAAATGATTAAACGTTAGTCAATATTATACGTCAAATTAACAAAAAAAAGAGATATGATAACAGAAGAGGAATATCTGAAAAGCAAGATAAAGAAGGAAAATCCGTTCCTCGTGCCTGACAACTATTTCGAGCAGTTTGCCAGTAGCATGATGGAAAATCTGCCGGAGCGGAAGTCAAAGAGCATCTTCGTAAGATTCCGCCCACTGCTTTATGCAGCAGCTTGCATCATTGCTATATTCTTCGTGGGCCTCACGTTTCATTCCAACCGTCAGAATAAGGCAAAACAGGAATATATGTCCGTATCAGTTGACGGCAATTATATCGACGAGGCTGCAGACTATACGATGATAGACAATGTCGACATCTATTCATATCTTGCAGAAAACTAAAGGGATAATTATGATGAAGAAGTTTTTTATAGCAATTGTCGTCTTGATGTCGTTTGGCGTTGCTGACATCTGTGCACAGGACAGGAAGTTCTCGCCGGAAAAGTTCGATGCAGCACTTGAGAAATACATTGTAGAGGAGGCAAATCTTAGTCAGCAGGAAGCGTCAAAGATACTTCCCCTTCTGAAAGAAATGCATGACAGGCAACGCGTCGTTTATTCAAAGATGCGTAAGCTCAATAAGGAGAAGCCTGCTACCGAGAAAGAGTGTGAGGATGCCATCAAGCAGTATGACAAGATGAATATCGAGTTGAAACACATCGAACATGGCTATCATAAAAAAATGATGCTTGAGGTTTCTGCAATAAAGGTTTACGACGTAATCAAAGCTGAAAACCGCTTTCACCGCCGCATGTTTAAAGGCTGGCAGAGGGGCAAACGCCGGTAAGGTCACATTTCTCACAGTGCGGACGCCTGGAGGTGCAGATGTACCGGCCATGTAGCAGCAGCCAATGATGTGCCCGGGGAATGTCTTCCTCTGGTATATATTTTATCAGTTCTTGTTCAACTTTGAAAGGAGTATTGGCCTTGTCGGGTACAAGACCTAATCGATGGCTAACGCGAAAGACGTGCGTATCTACTGCCATTGCAGATTTTCCGAAAGCAACAGATTGGATAACGTTTGCCGTCTTACGTCCCACGCCGGGAAGGTCAAGTAATAAATTCATGTCTGAAGGAACTTCGCCGTGGTGTATCTCAACTATCTTTCGCGCCATCTTTACCAAATGATCAGCTTTGGCATTGGGGTAGGAGACACTCTTGATATATTCCAATACATCTTCCGGTTCTGCAGATGCCATAGAATGGGCATCGGGAAAGCGACGGAACAACTCGGGAGTAACCTGATTAATTCGTTTGTCAGTACACTGGGCACTGAGTATTACCGCAACCAACAGTTGGAAAATATTTCCAAATTCCAACTCAGTTTGTACTTCTGGCATCTGCTTCCGAAAATACTCGAGGATGTATTGATATCTATCTTGCTTTTTCATAAGCGCAAAATTAAAATAATTAAATAGAAAAATGGCATAAACAGCGCGATTTTAAAAAAAAATAAACACTCGTGTAGTCAATTATGGCATCTAATCATCATTTTTTTACAAGAAATCTCAAAACAAACATTATGAACGAAAAAGTGAACGTCGATAATTATACAAAAATGTTTAATTTTGCACTCGCTTAAAATACGATGCCTCTGGTAGGCATTCTTCGAAAGCAAAAATGAAAAAGAAAAGTACAGAATACAATATAACGCATGCTCTGAAGGATGATGTTCTCGTCATCAGTAACATTCGTGAGGTTAACAATCTATCTACTATCAGAATGGCCTATAACACAATCGTATTGTGTCAGAAGGGCAAAATTGTTGTAGAGGTTGGCGGCAGCAATCAGGTGAAGGCGCTGCCTAACCAGTTGTTGCTAATCCCTGCAGGCAAGATGGTGCAACCCATGCTGATGAGTGCCGATGCGGTTGCAAGCGCATTGCTGATATCAGACCGTACCCTGAAGATGCTTCTTGGAAACCAGATTAATATTTGGAACAAAGCAATGTACATGAAGGAGATTTATGTACTTCCTGATGCTGAATGGATAAATGGCATGCAAGTCTATATGAGTTCTGTCTTCGACGGTAATAGCATGCCGATATTGTCTCAAGAGATTATTTACTCCTTTTTGCGAACCGTCATGCTGATGATTTGTGAAAAGCTGCTTCAGCTCGCTGACATGATGACAGTCAGCGACACATCTACCATTCATGACAAGGAGGTCTTCAATCTGTTTTTGCAGTTGGTAAGCAAGCAAGAAAAGAAACGCCAGCGGGTGTCTTTCTATGCTAATCAATTGCATATTACATCCAAGCACCTGTCAACCATCAGTAAGCGCGTCAGTGGGAAAAGTCCGCTACGCTGGATTACCGAGAGCGTCATGCAGGATGGGTATCGCTTTCTCATTGAGACAGATTTAAGTGTAAAAGAAATATCCAACCGGTTAGGTTTCCCCAACTCCTCGTTCTTTGGACAATATTTTCGCGAACAGGCAGGGGTTACGCCTATCAGTTACAGAACGGAGCATAAGAAAGGACTATGATAGGCGAAGTGAAGGTTTTAAAAGTCGTTGACCAGCACGGCATGAGTGATTTCCTCAATGTTGTAGATGGTATCTATCAGGACTGCCTGCAATATGTTCCTGATTTAAAGTCGGATATCAAGGATATGTTCGACAAAAAGAAAAACCCAGGGCTGGAATTTACAAATGTTCAACCGTTTGTCGCATATCGTGGTACCGAACCTGTCGGGCGTATTGTCGGAATAATTAACCATCGGGCTAACAAGAAATGGAAGACCAACAATGTCAGGTTTTCTATGATTGAGTTCATCGACGACCCGGCCGTTTCAAAGGCTCTGATAACCACTGTCGAAGAGTGGGGAAGAGATATGGGGATGGACACCATACAGGGCCCGATGGGTATTACGGATTTCGACAAGGAGGGCATGCTGATAGAAGACTTTCAGCTGATGGGAACGATGAGTACCATCTACAATCCTGCATACTATCCGATACACATGGAGCAACTGGGCTACCAAAAGGAAGTAGACTGGGTACAGATTCGCATACAAGTTCCCAAGGAGCTCCCGGCCAGATATGCCCGTGTTGCACAATATGCAAAAGAACAGATGGGGCTGCGGGTAATCAAGCTAAGCAATAAAGATGTATACCAATATGGATACGGTAAGAAAATCTTCGATTTGCTGAATAAGGCATATTCGCCCATTTTCGGATATTCATCACTGACGGATGCACAGGCAGACAAATTCATCCATAAATACTTAAAGATGATAGACAAGCAACTGATACCTGTCGTTGTCAATGATGAGCAAAGGCTGGTTGGCGTATGCATTACCATGGGCGGGATGTCTCAGGCTATGAGGAAAGCAAATGGCAAGTTGCTTCCCATAGGATGGTATCATCTTTTGAAGGCACTAAAATGGAGGCGTGAGAAAAATGCCGAAATGCTGTTGATAGCCATAGATCCCGAATTCCAGGGCCTTGGTGTCAATGCCCTTTTCTTTGAAGACCTTATTCCGATATATAATAATTATGGTTTCGAGTGGGCAGAGACAGGTCCCCAATTAGAGGACAACGTACGGGAATTGTCACAATGGAAGCCCCTCAATCCTCAGTTTGTTAAACGTAGAAGATGTTATTTTAAAAAGTTAATTTATAAATAAAAGAAATATGCAAAGAAGAGTAGTTATCACAGGACTTGGCATTTGGTCTTGTCTTGGTACGACACTAGAAGAAGTCCGCCAGTCTTTGTATGACGGAAAAAGTGGAATCATTTGCAGTCAGGAGCGTAAAGATGCTGGATTTAGGTCTGCATTCTGTGCGGATGTTCCTCAGCCCAACCTTAAACCATTTGTTGCCCGAAACCAGCGCCAGTTCATGCCCGAGGAGGCACAGTATGCCTATATGGCTACGAAGGATGCCCTGGAGCATGCGAAACTGGACTTGGACTATATCGAGCAGCATGAAGTGGGAATTATATACGGTAATGATTCCGTTGCCGAAGCTACGATGCATGCTCTTGACAAATTTCGTGAGTTTGGCAGCACTTCAGCATGCGGAAGTGGAGCTATCTTCCAGTCGATGAACTCAACTGTAACCATGAATCTGGCATGCCTGTTCCGCCTGAAAGGTATCAATCTGACAGCATCCGCAGCATGCGCCTCTGGTTCTCAGTCGGTAGGACTGGCAGCATTGCTCATTCAGAATGGACTGCAGGATTGTGTCATCTGCGGCGGTGCACAAGAGGCCAACATGTATGGTGTTGCTTCTTTTGACGGTATACAATCCTTCGCCCTGCGTGGCGATGATGCCGTCCATGCCAGTCGTCCTTTCGATCGCGACAGAAACGGACTGGTACCTGGTGGCGGTGCAGCCACTCTGGTGCTTGAAGATTATGAAAGTGCCGTGCGCCGTGGCGCTCCCATCCTGGCAGAAATCGTCAGTTGGGGATTCTCTGGCAATGGCGACCACATCTCTACTCCTAATGTTGCCGGACCCGCCCGTTCGCTCGAACTGTGCTTGAAGCACGGAAATGTCAATCCCAAGGAGATTGGATATATCAATGCGCATGCAACATCTACGAAAATTGGAGACAGCCGTGAAGCACAGGCCATTGCCCAGATTTTCGGTGACTATCGTGTTCCTGTTACATCGACAAAGAGTCAGACGGGCCATGAGATGTGGATGGCAGGTGCCAGTGAGATTATCTATTCTCTCCTGATGATGAAGAACGACTTTATTGCCGGCAGCATCAACTTTGAGAATCCTGACGACGAGACAGCATGTATCAATGTGGTGCCAAAGACTATTGATGCCCATTTTGACATGTTCTTGAGCAACTCATTTGGTTTTGGAGGAACAAATTCAACATTAATAATAAAAAACTTGTAAAAAATGACACGTAATGAAATTATGGAGCAGGTTAATGCACTGCTCGCTGAAGAATTCGAAGTAGAACAGGCTGACATTACTCCAGAGGCAAATGTCAAGGATACCTTGATGCTCGACAGCCTGAGTCTGGTAGACATGGTTGCCCTTGTGCAGCAGACCTATAAGGTGACGATACCCGTCTCTGACCTGCCCAAGATTAAGACATTCAATGACCTGTACGACTACATTGAACAACACATGGCATGATAATGCGAGGCGACGACATTAAACGACTCATCCCGCAACGTGAACCATTCATGATGATTGATGAGTGTGAGGCAGTAGATGAAAATACTGCCCACACTCGTCTAACGGTATTGTCGGAGAACTATTTCATTCTTCCTGACCAGACGATGGCAGAGTCTGGCCTTGTAGAGCATATTGCTCAGTCTGCTGCTGCACTTGTCGGTTATCAGTCGTTGGCTGACAACCATCCACGTATTGGACTTATTGGAGAAATCAAACATTTCGAGTGCATTCGTCGCCCGATGTTAAACGAAACGATTGACACCACGATTCAATTTGGCTTTTCATTCGGCAATGTTACGATAGCGCAAGGCGAATGTCGTGTCAATGGTGAGACCATAGCCAAGGCCAATTTAAAAATATTTATGCAATGACAGAGTTGTTCGTCAGAATCTACAAATACTTTCATAGCCACCGTCTCGTGTATTGGGTGTCGATGATTGGCATGTTTGTCTTCTTTGGATATTTTGCAGTGCAAATCCATCTGGAAGAAGACATCAACAAGCTAATGCCATCCTCCAAGAATGAGGACGGCACCATAAAGCTTGCTTTTTCCAACTTGAAAATCAAAGATAAGGTATTCCTGCTGTTCGAAGGACATTCCGTAGAAGAGTTGACAGAAGTATGCGACGTATTTGCTGATTCTTTAGAAAAAGACTCTACCCTTATAGAAGACTTCTTCTATCGCCTCCCTGAGAATATCATGGAAGATGGCGTCGACTATATGTTGACGCACTTCCCCGCATATATAGACACCACCGCTTATTCTGCGATAGACACGCTGCTGACCCGCGAACATCTTGCTCAGCAGATGATGCAGAACAGAGAAGACCTTACAGGAGAGTTCGGCGAGGTGTTCCCAGAACTGATACAGATGGACCCTATCGGTATGCGCAATGTCTTGGCAAAACAGGCAGAGCCCCTGTTAAATGCCGGCGGAAACAGCTACATCACGATAGACGACCACTTCTTTGTAAAAGACTCCACCGTCTGTGTCACCTTTATTACACCCCATTTCTCCTCGACCAACACGGGTCAGGGCTCGGCATTGTTTGAGCGGTTAAACGAACTGATTTCAAAATTCAAGGCCGCTCATCCCGATGTGCTCATAACTTATCATGGCACGCCGGCCAGTGGATATTATAATTCCACACAGATAAAGAAAGACCTGACTACCACGATAGCAGGTGCTTTGTTGCTGGTCCTGCTGTTCCTTTTTATTTGTTTCAGACGTTGGGACTCCATCCCCCTGCTCATATTGCCAGTTATCTTCGGTACGTTGTTCGGATTGTCCATTATGTATTGGCTGAAGGGACAGTTCTCCCTGTTGGCATTAGGTATTGGTGGTGTTGTCCTTGGTGTAGCACTCAGCTATGTACTTCACGTCTTGACGCATCACCAGTATGTTGACGACGGCGAACAAATGCTCCGTGACCAGGTAAAGCCCGTGTGGCTGGGATGCCTGACCACAATCGGCTCGTTTGCAGGCTTAATCTTTATAAAGACCGACCTCCTGCAGGATTTTGGCCTGTTTGCAGCCTTTGCCATTCTCGGCACCACATTGTTCTCACTCGTCTTCCTGCCCCCCTTGTTACGCAAACCCAAGCAAGTCGGGATGCCAGGTTTTGTGGACAAGTTCATTTCCTATCCGTTCGATCGCCGCAAGGGGTTGATAGCAGCCATCTGCATCGTGATGGTAACATGTATCTGTGCCTATTTTGTGGGTGGCACCCGCTTTGATGCCGATATGCATAATTTGGGCTACCTTGACGATATGACGGAATATTCAGAACAGCTGTTGCGTGACAAGACCTATACAGGTGACAAGCAGAAATATTTTGCCAGCGAAGGTCATACCATGGAGGAAGCCATTGAGAGGTTTGGCATCTTGGAGCAAAAGCTCGATTCTCTTCAGAAGTTGGGACTCGTCAAGGACTACACCCATACCAACCAGATTTTTGTTCCGCTGAAGAGACAGAAAGAACGCATTGCCGCCTGGAAAAACTATTGGACGGCAGACCGAAAGGCCAAGGTGCGCCAGTTGATCGGCGAGACGGCTCCTCAGGCGGGCTTGCGTCCAGAGGCTTTCGATACGTTCTTTGAAGCTGCAGAAGCCGATTATGAAGCCGATGCGTTCTACAATAGCGGTATTATTCCTGCCGGCTATCAGTCGACACTCATGGAACAGAGCTATGATGGCAACTATCTCTGCTTTACCTCTGTGAGATGTGCCAACGATTCTGTTCGCAGCGACGACAGCGACTATATCCGCATCTGTGATGCCATCGCAAGTGTTCCAGGACTGCTGGTTCTTGACACCTATTATTATACGACAGACACCTTGATCCAGATGAGTGAAGATTTCGACTTGCTGCAATGGATTTCGATGGCGTTTGTATTTGTAGTCCTGCTCCTTTCGTTCCGCTTGAACATCATGCATACCATTCTTGGGTTCCTGCCTATCTTGCTGAGTTGGATGATTGTGTTAGGAGCCATGGTGATTTTCGATGTGCGTTTCAACCTCATTAGCATAATAATCTCCACGTTTATCTTTGGTATTGGCGTCGACTATAGCATCTTCGTGATGAACGGACTTGTGGGCGGCGACCAGCAGAAGTTGTCCTATCATAAGACAGCGATATTCTTGAGTGCAATTACACTGATTGTTACAGTCAGCAGCATGCTCTTGGCTCAGCACCCCGCCATCCGAAGTGTTGGTTTCTCAACACTTGTCGGATTGCTGTCTGCAGTCATCATTGCCTATGTGTTACAACCTGCTGTATTTAATTGGCTTAAAAACCGGAAGAAGTGAAGTACGACGCAGTGATTATTGGAAGCGGCTTAGGCGGACTGGTTTGTGGTAGCTTGCTATCCCAGGCCGGCCGGAGCGTACTCGTGTTGGAACGCCAGGTACAGCCAGGAGGCTGCATGCAGAGCTATCGCCGCAACGGCTATACCTTTGACACAGGACTGCATTATATCGGTGGACTTCAAGAAGGGCAAAAGCTGCATAGCATTTTCTCTCATTTGGGACTGATGCGCCTGCCATGGCATCAGCTCGACGGGGAAGCTTTCGACCGCATCACCATAGCGGGTCAGACATTCGACTTTGCACAAGGCTACGATCGATTCGTTGAGAAGCTCTCGACGCATTTCCCGCATCAGCAGGCAGCACTGAGGAACTACGTCGAGATGCTGCAGCAAGTCGACGCCGTCCCCCTGGGCTCTGACGAGATATTTACCCGTTTCGGCGTCAATGCGTATGACTATCTGAAGCAGACATTTACCGACGACCTGCTCATCAATGTGCTCTCCGGCTCCTCTCTGAAAATGGAGCTGTGCAAGGAGTCCCTGCCGCTCTATGTCTTTGCCCATGGCCAGAGCAGTTATATTCAGAGCAGCTGGCGATTGGCTGGTGATGGTAATATGCTAGTCCGTCAGTTGACAAACAATATCCAGTCGAATGGCGGTCGCGTAATATGCAAAAATGAAGTAGAAGAGCTGGTAGAAGAAGACGGTCGTATCGTGATGGCCCGCTGCCGTAATGGGGAAGTCTACGAAGGTAGCATCTTCATCAGCGACATCCATCCAGCTGCCACTTTCGACTTGGTGAAAGAGTCGACACACTTGAAGCGGCTATTCAGGCGCAGAATAGGTTCTCTTCCAAATACGTTTGGTATGCTTACCGTTTCCCTGGTTCTGAAGCCGGGAGTCCTGTCGTACTTCAACTACAACCATTTTGTCTATCAAAAGCCCGATGTGTGGACTTTCTATAAAGACAATACGCAAATTGGAGGGCTCATGGTGAGTGTACGCAAGCCCGAAGATGACAGCTTGCATGCACGCGTCGTCGACCTGCTGACACCGTTGCCTCTGACTGCGATGGAGCCTTGGAAGGACACCCGTCTTGGCCATAGAGATGCAGGCTACGAAGCATTTAAGAACAAGATGGCCGACGCTTGTGTCCAGCTTGCAGAGACGGTGCTTCCCGGCTTGGCGTCAATGGTCGAGCAGCGATATGTCAGCACCCCTCTAACGTGGCGTGACTATACGCTCACACCAGACGGTTCGGCATACGGCATACAGAAAGACAGTCGCAATCTGATTATGACCATGCTGTCGCCACGCACCCCCATCCCCAATCTGCTCTTAACAGGCCAGAACCTCATGCTTCATGGGGTCGAAGGCGTGACGATGACAGCCATGCAGACCTGTGGCGAGATACTTGGACAAGAATATATTAATAAGATTATAAACAGTTAGAATTATGAAATATGCATTAGTGACAGGCGGAAGTCGTGGAATCGGCCGTGCCATTTCCGTCAGACTTGCAAAAGAAGGTTACAACATCTTAGTAAATTATACAAGTAATGAGGAGGAAGCTCGTCACACCCTTGACCTCGTGGAGGGCAGAGGAGAACTGATGCGCTTCGACGTCAGCGATTTCAGCCAGGTCCGTGAGGCTCTTGAGCAGTGGCAGCAGCAGCACCCCGACGAATATATCGAGGTGGTTGTCAACAATGCCGGCATCCGTCGCGACAACGTGTTGGCCCTCATGCCCGAATCCGACTGGCATCGCGTGCTCGACATCACGCTGTCCGGATTCTATAATGTCACCCAGCCGCTGCTTCCCGCCATGCAATTGCACCGTTTCGGACGCATTATCAATATGGCCAGCGTCAGCGGTCTCAAAGGACTGCCTGGACAGACCAACTATTCAGCTGCCAAGGGCGGTATTATTGCAGCCACGAAGGCCCTGGCCCAGGAGGTTGCCCGCCGTGGCATCACGGTCAATGCCGTAGCGCCCGGTTTCATCAAGACAGATATGACGGAGGGCCTCGACGAGGCCGCCCTCAAGAAAACCATTCCCGCCAACCGTTTTGGAACCCCAGAGGAGGTTGCAGAGTTGGTGGCATTTCTCGTTTCAGAAAACGCCGGATATATTACCGGTAATGTAGTATCAATTAATGGAGGACTTTACACATGAAAAAGATGGTATTCACCGCGTTTCTCAGTATTTGTTTCTGCCTGATGGCCACTGCTCAGCAGACAGATTTCCAGAAGTCAGTGGCCCGTTATAAGAAGAGCCATCATATTACGGCAACCGTCACCAAGACCGTCCACAAGAAGGCCATCACCAAGGACGCCGTCGACAAAGGTACGCTGACCATGAATCAGCCTGCAGAGGTATGCATCTCTTGTAACGAAGGCAAGGACCAGTTGATTATGCAGGGCAGCCAGTTTACGATGATTATCAAGGGCCGCAAGCATACCACCAATAGTCAGACCAATCCGCAGTTTGCATCCTTCCAGACCGTCTTCGAAAGCATTCTAGCAGGCGGCGACAAGGATATCAGCAAGCTTACCGACCTGACGATGACGAAGCAGAATGGGCTGCTCATTCTCACCATCACGCCTCAGGCCAAGAGCAAGAAAGCTGCTCGCCGTATGCTGTTCTCCTCGTTTGTCCTGACTATCGACACGCGTACCTCCGAGTTACGTACATTGCGTATGAACGATCGTGCAGGCTACACGGAATACACCTTCTCAAACTATACTTTTAAATGATCATATTCCAGCGACATATCCGACTTACATGCAGAATCATCGCCCTCGTTGCTATTCTGTGTCTGAGCCTTCCGACATACGCCCAACAGAAGATTGTCGGTGCTGTTGTCGACGACGAGACCAACGACAGCATACCCTATGTCAGCGTAGTCTACAAGGGGCATAATGTGGTGGCCATCTCCGACGACTGCGGCAAGTATGCCATACCTCGCCGACAGGGTTGGACGCTCACGTTCAGTGCTGTCGGCTACCAGTCGCAGAGCATTGTTGTCAACAGTCGTGTCAAGAATCCCTTCATCGTCAGGCTCAAGCCCGACAAGCAGTTGCTCAACGAAGTGACCATACGTGCCAAGCGCGGCAAATATAGTCGCAAGAACAATCCTGCCGTAGAACTGATGAAGAAGGTCATAGCCGCCCGCAAGCTGACCGACTTGAAGAATCACGACTACTATAGCTACGACAAGTACCAGAAGATGACGCTGGCCGCCAACGACCTCACTGAAGAGCGTTTGCAGAAGAAACCCTTCTCCAGCACTCCCTGGCTCCTTGATCAGGTGGAGAAGTGCAAGTACAACAACAAGATGATTCTCCCCATCAGTGTCGAAGAGACCGTTTCGGAGAATATCTACCGCAAGAATCCCAAGACGGAGAAGACCATTATCAAGGGTGAACAGGCATCGGGCATCAACGACCTCTTCCAGACCGGCGACATCCTCAATGTCGTGATGAAAGACGTCTTCACTGACGTCAATCTCTATAACGACCAGATTCGTCTGCTGCAGTATCCCTTCACGTCGCCTATTGGCAAGGATGCCATCAGTTTCTACCGCTTCTATATTGAGGACACGGTGAAGATAGAGCGCGACAGCTGCATCCATCTGCACTTCCTGCCGAACAACCAGATGGACTTTGGCTTCCGTGGCGACCTGTACATCCTCAAGGATTCCACCTATCACGTGCGCCGCTGCGAGCTGACGCTGCCCAAGCAGAGCTCGGTCAACTTTGTGGAGAACATGAGGATTGAACAGGAGTTCGAGCAGCTCGACAACAAAGAATGGGTGCTCACTCGCGACGACATGATTACGGAGTTGAGGTTTGCCAAGTTCATCCAGAAGGTTATCGCCATCCGCACCACGCGTTTCACCAATTATTCGTTCGCGGAGATGCCGGCCAAGCGCTTCAAGGGCAAGCGTACTGAGATTCGTGAGCCGGATGCCGGCATGCGCGGCAAGTCGTTCTGGAACCAGTACCGACAGGTGGAGCTGACGAAGAGCGAGAACTCTATGGGCTCGTTCATTCAGAACATCCAGAACATCAAGGGCTTCAAATACATCATGTTAGCCCTCAACGCCTTGATAGAGAACTCCATTGAGACTGGCAATCCGAACAAGATTGACTTGTCGCCCGTCAACACCTTCCTTACGCGCAACGAGATTGACGGTTGGCGCAGCAGGCTCAGTCTGCAAACCACTGCCAACCTGAACAAGCACTTCTTTGCGTCGGGCTATTACGCCCACGGATGGGGCAGTCACAAGAACTATTACAGCACCAAGCTGACGTATTCGTTCAATGAGAAGAACTATATGCCGTGGGAATATCCCAAGCGCACCATCCAGCTGGAGAGCACCTACGACATCAGTTCGCCCAGCGACCGCTATCTGCCTACTGATAAGGATAACTTCCTGGTAGCCTTCAAGTGGGCGGGCATAGACAAGATGACCGTATGCAACCGTCAGAAGATTGGATTCGAGTATGAGTATTATGGAGGTTTGCGCACCACCCTCAGCCTGAAAGCCGAGGAGTACGAGGCCTGCGGTAAGATGTCATTCCGCAAACTCAGCGAACCTGCCATAGAGTACGTCGACCTGAAGCCCAATCGCGAGTTTCTGCGCACCACCGAGCTCTTTGCCGAGCTGCGCTATGCTCCCGACGAGACCTATATCAACAGCAAGCAGCGCCGCGTCGCCATCAATCACGACGCACCCGCCATCAGCATCAGCCACACCTTCGGTTTCAAGAATGTGCTCGGAGGCCAGTATACCAGCAACCTCACCGAGTTGAAGATATACAAGCGTTTCTGGCTGAACAGCTGGGGTAAGATAGACTGCCACATCAAGGGAGGCGTGCAGTGGAATCAGGTGCCCTACATGCTGCTCATCCATCCTGTGGCCAACCAGTCGTATGTCATTGAGGAGGAGATGTTCAGCCTGATAAACAACATGGAGTTCCTGAACGACCGCTACGCATCGCTCATGCTTTCGTGGGACCTCAACGGCAAGTTCTTCAACCGCATCCCCCTCATCAAGCGCCTCAAGTGGCGCGAGTATATTGGCATCAATATGCTGTGGGGCGGACTGAGCGACAAGAACAATCCCTATCTGGCCCAGAATGTCGGCAGCGACCGTCTGATGTACTTCCCCGCAGGCTGTTATATCATGGACACCAAGAAACCCTATGCAGAGTTTGTCATCGGCATCCACAACATCTTCAAGCTTATCCACGTAGAGTATGTGCGCCGCCTGAACTATCGTGACTTGCCTACCGCCGAGAAGTGGGGTATACGCTATATCTTCCGACTGACGTTCTAACGCTGGAACACCAGACAGGCCCAATGGTCTGACACGCGTTCAGACACCAGTGACAATCCCATCGACTGTGCCTTATCTGTCAGTAAGGCACAGTCGTTTTCGTAGAAGCCGCTCAGTATCAGGATGGCGCCGTCGGCCATCACCTGGTGGAAGCGATTCATGTCGGCCAGCAGGATGTTACGGTTGATATTCGCCATCACCACGTTGAAGGACGTCGGGAGCGTGTCGAGTAGGGTAGCGTCGCTACAGTATACGGTGAGCCTGTCGTCCACCTGGTTGATGACGGCATTATGGCGTGTGTTGTCAGCACTCCACTCGTCGATATCGTAAGCCACACACTCGCTGGCGCCCAGTTTCAGCGCGCAGATGCCCAGAATGCCCGTTCCGCAGCCGCAGTCCAGTATCTTGAGTCCCTTCATCGGGCGTTTAAGCAATTCGCTGCAAATCATGCGTGTCGTGTCGTGCGTACCGGTTCCGAACGCCAGATGCGCATCAATCTCGATGAGCATGTACTTTCCGTCGTCAGGAATACCGCCCAGGTGCCGTCCGTCGTGTATGATGAGTTGCTGGTCGACGACGATAGGGTCGAATCCCTCTTGTTCCCACTGCTCATTCCAGTCGCGGTCCTCGGCTTCGCTGACTTCGTAGTGGATATGGGCATCGGCAAACGGAAACATGCCGATGATGGCGTCCAGCGCTTCGCGGTCGAGCAGCGCCTGCTGCACATAGCCTTTCAGCCCCGTCGGCACTTCCTCAAAGGTTTCAAAACCTGCGTCGCCCGCCATTGCCGACAGCACGTCGCGCATGTCCTGTGTACACGGATTCAGTGTAAATAGCACTTCGTAGTATTTCATGAGATGTTAAATTTGAGCGCAAAATTACAAAAAATAGGGAAAAACCTACAACGTCTTAGGGTTTTTCCTTAATTTTGCATGTAAATTAGATGTATTTTTGCATCGTGAACAAATAGATAAGGAGTTACAGAATATGAAAAAATGGATTCTACTGACTGCCGTTTCGGCTTTGCCACTGATGACGATGGCGCAGGACGATGATATGTATTTCGTTCCTACCAAGGAGAACGTCGAGAAAGAGGCCCAGACCTACGGCCTGCCTCGCGACACCTACTACTCCGGAAGCCAGAGAAGTGTGGATGAATACAATCGCAGGGCGTGGTCTAAGGTGACGCCGATCGACTCTGCCGGGAATGACATCATTGACTTCTCTGCTGTACGTGGCGTCTATCCCGACTCCACCTATACTGAGAACAACGACAGAGACTATCGCTACATGCGTCGTATGAGTCGCTTTGACGACTACACCCCGAGTCAGGCCTACTGGGACGGTTTTCGCGACGGAGCGTGGTCGTCGCCGTGGTATTACTCCCGCCATTATGTGTGGTATGACCCCTGGTACTGGGACGATCCCTGGTATTATGGCTATTACGGCTACTATGGCTACTATTCGCCATGGCGCATCACCTATTACCGCCCGTGGGGATACTATGGCTGGTACCGTCCGCACTACAGATACGTAGGTACGGTCTACCGTCCTCATGTGGTGCGTGTCAATCGCCACGCCATCGGTTCGCGTACCTTCAGCAACGGCAACAGCGCCCGTTTCTCTCACGGCACGTTCGGTGGCCGCAGCCTGTCGGGCAGCCAGTTTGGCGGCTCCAGCCGCTCACATAGCGGCAGTTTCGGCAGTTTTGGCGGCTCGCTCAACAGTTCCGGCTCCTCCTTTGGCGGTGGTCATGGCGGTGGCAGTCGTGGTGGCGGCGGTCGCTTCGGACGTTAAAGACAGAATAATGTTATTAATTTCGACAAAATAGAGTAATATGAAAAAAATACTTGCCCTTTCAGTACTGATGGTGACCGCCCTGTCACTGTCTGCCCAGGAAACTTATGAAAACGCAAAGATAGCAGCAGAAGACCTCAACGGTACTGCCCGCTATGTAGGTATGGGAGGCGCCATGGAAGCCCTTGGTGCCGACATCTCGACCATCTCTACCAATCCGGCAGGCATCGGCCTGTTCCGCCATTCCAACGTCTCCGTCTCCTTCGGCCTTGTGTCGCAGGCCGATGCCAAGAGCGCCGTCGGCGGGAGTAAGACCAACGCCTCTTTCGATCAGGCTGGTTTCGTCTACTCGGCACGTACGGGTAAGACCTCCTTCCTCAACCTGGCCTTCAACTTCCACAAGAGCCGTAACTTCAACATGATACTCTCTGCATCCAACGGCCTTAACAATGCCTCCATGAACAAGCTGACATACGCAAAGGCCAAGAACGGACTGCTCTATGAGGAGTACACCAACAACAACGGCGAAGTGCGCTGGGACATCAACAGACCCTATCTCTCCTGCAACCAGCTCGACGACATCCTGGCTCCCAACCTCAACTACGACGAGAGCCGTCCGCAGCCGTGGGGCTACTACGACGGCGCCAGCTACCAGTTCGACCGTGCCCACAAGGGATATATCGGTGTCTACGACTTCAACATCAGCGGCAACATCAACAATCGGGTCTATCTGGGACTGACCGTCGGCATCCACGATGTACACTACAAGCACTACAGCGAGTACAGCGAAGACCTTACAGACTTCGGCCTCACGGTGGCTGACGACCGTGAGATTACGGGCTCGGGCTTCGACGTCAAGGCCGGCATCATCGTCCGTCCCATCGAGTCTTCGCCCTTCCGCTTCGGCCTCTCTGTCTCCACTCCGACGTTCTACGAGCTGACCACCAAGAACTACACCTATGTCACGGACGGCAGAAACACCCACAGCAGTCGTGAGAACAACGATGCCGGTCCCCGTACCAGTTATAAGTTCAAGCTCTACACTCCCTGGAAGTTTGGTGCCAGCCTGGCCTATACCGTAGGCACCGACCTGGCCCTTGGCGCCACCTACGAGTTGGCCGACTACAGTAGCATGGACACCCGTTTTGTCACCAGTTCCTATTCCAATCGTTCGGAGAGCGACAGGACGATGAACAGCCATACGAAGAACGCACTGAAGAGTGTCCATACCATCAAGGTGGGTGCCGAGTATAAGATTATGCCCGAACTCGCCGTGCGTCTCGGCTACAACTACGTCAGTTCGATGTATGAGACCGATGCCTTCAAGGACGGTACGCTCGACACCGACGGCTCCTATGTCAGTTCGGCCACCGACTATACCAATTGGGAGGGAACCCATCGCATCACGTGCGGTGCCGGCTACACCTACAAGAACTTCAATGTCTCGCTGGCCTACCAGTTCTCGACCGCCAAGGGTACGTTTGCCCCCTTCATGAGCTACGTCGACGACACGACCCCTGCTGACACCAACCTGGCCACGTACACCGCTGTCTCCAACAAGCGGCACCAGCTGCTCATGACCCTCGGCTATACTTTCTGAGCGACAGATTCTATACGATATGAAAATGCAGGACTCTATCACAGGGTCCTGCATTTTCTTCTATATGGTATTAGGTTGATTAGTTAATAACTTCTGGCAATGATGACACGGTGCTTGGCCGGTTTGCCGCTGACCATGTCTACGCCCTCGGTCTGCTCGTAGGCGAAGGGTACGCAGCGGATGGTAGCCTGTGTCTCCTCCTTGATGCGTGCCTCCGTCTCGGCAGTGCCGTCCCAGTGGCAGAGGAAGAAGCCGCCGTCCTTGACGCGCTCCTTGAACTCCTCGTAGTTGTCGCACTCGTACACATGAGCGTCGCGATACTGGCGAGCCTTCTCAAAGATGCTGTGCTGTATGTCATCGAGCAGTTGCTCCACGTATTGTACGATACCCTCGATGGGGCGTGTCTCCTTCTCGAGCGTGTCGCGACGCATCACCTCGATGGTGCCGTTCTCCAGGTCGCGTGCACCCAGTACCAGACGTACGGGGACACCCTTCAGCTCGTAGTCGGCAAACTTGAAGCCCGGGCGCTTGTTGTCAGCGTCGTCAAACTTCACGCTGATGCCTTTCTGCCGCAGCTGCTCGATGATGGGCTGTACCTCGCTGTTCACCTGCTCCATCTGCTCGGGCTTGGTGGCGATGGGGATGATGACCACCTGGATGGGAGCCAGTTTGGGCGGCAGCACCAGTCCGTTGTCGTCAGAGTGGGTCATGATGAGCGCCCCGATCAGTCGGGTCGATACGCCCCATGAGGTGGCCCATACATACTCTGGCTTGTTCTCCTTATTAAGATAGGTCACCTCGAAAGCCTTGGCAAAGTTCTGGCCCAGGAAGTGGCTGGTGCCGCTCTGCAGGGCCTTGCCGTCCTGCATCATGGCCTCGATGGTGTAGGTGTCGAGGGCACCGGCAAAGCGCTCCGTCTCGCTCTTCACGCCCTGCAGCACGGGAACGGCCATCCACTCCTCGGCAAACTTGGCGTATACGCCCAGCATCTTCTGGGCCTCCTGCTCGGCCTCTTCGCGTGTGGCGTGGGCGGTGTGACCCTCCTGCCACAGAAATTCCGACGTACGCAGGAAGGGGCGCGTGCGCATCTCCCATCGCATCACGTTACACCACTGGTTGCACATCAGGGGCAGGTCGCGCCACGAGTGAATCCAGTTCTTATATGTGTTCCATATAATAGTCTCTGAGGTGGGGCGTACGATGAGCTCTTCCTCGAGCTTCGCTGCAGGGTCCACCACCACGCCGCCGTCGGCAGCCTTCAGGCGGTAGTGAGTCACCACGGCACACTCCTTGGCAAAACCCTCTACGTGCTCTGCCTCCCTGCTGAGGAACGACTTGGGGATGAGCAGGGGGAAATAGGCATTCTGCGCCCCCGTCTCCTTGAACATCTTGTCCAGCTGCTGCTGCATCTTCTCCCAGATGGCGTAGCCATAGGGCTTGATGACCATACAGCCACGTACGGCCGACTGCTCAGCGAGGTCGGCCTTGACTACTAAATCATTATACCACTGGCTGTAGTTGTCAGCCCGTTTTGTTAACTCTTTTAGTTCTTTTGCCATGTTTTGATAATTTTTTTCTAAATTTGACTGCAAAGGTACGAAAAAAACATAATTTAGCATTCATAATTCATAATTATTTTGTAACTTTGCATATTGAAAAGAAGATTGTTTTACCAAAAATAAAAAAAATTATGAAGACAAAAATCATTTCACTTTTACTGTGCGTAGGCATGGTACTCGCATGTAACAACACCCAGAAAGGTGCTGGTATCGGAGCCGGAGGCGGTGCCCTGTTAGGCGGTATTATCGGTGCCATTGCTGGCAATACGATGGTGGGTGCTGCTGTCGGCGGAGCTGTCGGTGCAGGTGCAGGTGCCATCATCGGTAAGAAGATGGATAAGGCCAAGGCCGAGGCTCAGAAGATTCAGAACGCCCAGGTGGAGACCGTCAAGGACAACAACGGCCTGCAGGCTGTCAAGCTGACCTTCGACTCGGGTATCCTCTTCGCTACCGGCAAGGCTGACCTCTCTCAGAGCGCCAAGAACTCGCTGGTCCAGCTGGCTCGCGTTCTAAACAATAATAAGGACTGCGACGTATCCATCATCGGCCATACCGACAACACGGGTTCGGATGCCATCAACCAGCCCCTGTCTGTCAGCCGTGCCAACAGCGTCAACAGCTACCTGATGTCGTGTGGCGTCAGCGCCAGTCAGATTAAGAGCGTCGAGGGTCAGGGCTCTACCAATCCTGTTGCCGACAACAGCACAGAGGCCGGCCGTCAGCAGAATCGCCGCGTAGAGGTCTACATGTACGCTTCTCAGGACATGATCAAGAAGGCTGAGTCAGGCACGCTGCAGTAAATGAGCGACTTCATCAGCAAAATCAAACGAATTCTAATGTGGATAGTGGTTGCATTTTTTGCTTCCACTATCCTTTCTGTTGTGGCCCTGCGCTGGATGCCGGTGCTGACCACCCCCCTGATGTTCATCCGCTGCTACCAGCAGCTCAAGTCGGGCGAAGAGCTGGCGTGGCACCACCAGTGGGTGTCCATCGACGAGATAGCCCCGGCCCTGCCGCAGGCTGTCATGGCGTCAGAGGATGCGCGCTTTCTGGAGCACCACGGCTTCGACTACAAGGCCATCGAGCGTGCCGCCATGCGCAACATCAAGCATCCCGAGAAGCGCCGGCTGGGTGCCAGCACCATCTCGCAGCAGACGGCCAAGAATGTGTTCCTGTGGCCGGGCCGCTCGTGGCTCAGAAAAGGCTTCGAGGTATACTTCACCGTGTTGATAGAGCTGTTCTGGACCAAGGAGCGCATCATGGAGGTGTACCTCAATTCGATAGAGATGGGGCGTGGCATCTATGGTGCCGAGGCTGTGGCCCGCCACCATTTCGGAACGTCGGCCGACCAGCTGTCGCGTGCGCAGTGTGCGCTGATAGCGGTGTCGCTGCCCAATCCGCTCCGCTTCAACTCTGCCCAGCCGTCAGGCTACATGCTGAAGCGCCAGCAACGCATCCTGAGAGAGATGAAATTTGTCAAGCCGCTTGGTAAACAAGACTAAACGGTCATCATTTGTAGGTATATTCATGTCTTTCGCACGTGTTATTCAATAATATTTGCTAACTTTGTAGGCAAATAGAAATCTGATGAAATTATCTGAACTGAAAACTGGTGAGAAGGCCGTCATTGTCAAGGTGATAGGACATGGAGGCTTTCGCAAACGCATCGTGGAGATGGGTTTTATAAAGGGACAGACCGTTAGCGTCCTGCTGAACGCACCCCTGCAAGACCCCGTCAAGTATAAAATAATGGGCTACGAGGTGAGTCTGCGCCGTCAGGAAGCCGACATGATAGAAGTAGCATACAACACAGCAGATTCGGCCGCCACCGACGCCGGCATTTCTACCGCAGAGAGCCTGCAGGAGAATGACGCATACCGTGACACCTCAAGGCGGGCTTCCGAGATTACCGTCGCCCTGGTGGGCAACCCCAACTGCGGCAAGACGTCGCTCTTCAACTTTGCTTCGGGCTCCCACGAGCGCGTGGGCAACTACAGCGGGGTGACGGTCGACGCCAAGGAGGGCTATGCCGACTTTGAGGGCTACCGCATCCGCCTGATCGACCTGCCCGGCACCTATTCGCTCTCGGCCTATTCGCCCGAGGAACTGTATGTTAGAAATCAGCTCGTCGAAGACACCCCCGACGTCGTTATCAACGTGATAGACTCGTCGAACCTGGAGCGCAACCTCTATCTCACCACGCAACTCATGGACATGCACCTGCGCGTTGTCTGCGCCCTCAACATGTACGACGAGCTGGAGCAGCGCGGCGACCGGCTGAACATCGACATCCTCAGCTCCCTGCTCGGCATGCCTATGGTGCCCACGTCGTTCAAGACGGGTAGGGGACTGACTGAGCTCATGCACGAGGTGATACACCTCTTCGAGAGTCTTGAGGGACACGACAACTACTATCGCCACATCCATATCAACCACGGTCACGAGATAGAAGCCGGCATCGGCAACATCCAGCAGTATCTGAAGACCAACGACCTGCTGCGCATGCGCTATTCCACCCGCTGGCTGGCCATCAAACTGCTCGAGAACGACCGTCAGGCAGAGCAGGTCGTCAGTCTGCTGCCTGAGTACGCTGACATCGTCGCCGCCCGCAACGTCGCCTCGCGCCGCGTCAAGGAAGAGACGGGCAACGACTGCGAGACGGCCATCATGGACGCCAAGTACGGCTTCATACATGGTGCGCTGCAGGAGGCCGGCTTCGAGATAGGCAACAAGGAGGACACCTATAAGATGACCCACAAGATAGACGCCGTCATCACCAACAGGTGGCTCGGGTTCCCCATCTTCCTGCTGCTGCTCTATCTGATGTTCGAGGTCACCTTCACGCTCGGCCAGTATCCCATGGACTGGATCGACGCAGGCGTCGGCTGGATAGCCGACCAGATTAGTCAGTCCATGGCCGACGGACCGCTAAAGGCCATGCTGGTCGACGGCATCATCGGAGGTGTCGGAGCCGTCATCGTCTTCCTGCCGCAGATACTCATACTCTACACCTTCATCTCTCTGATGGAAGACTCTGGCTATATGTCCCGTGCCGCCTTCATCATGGACAAGCTGATGCATGGCATGGGCCTGCACGGCAAGTCGTTCATTCCACTCATCATGGGCTTCGGATGCAATGTGCCCGCAGTGATGGCCACCCGCACCATCGAGAGCCGCCGCTCCCGCCTTATCACCATGCTCGTGCTGCCCATGATGTCGTGTTCGGCCCGCCTGCCCATCTACATCATGATTACAGGAGCCTTCTTTGCCGCAAAGTACCAGAGTCTGGTGATGATATCGCTCTATGCCGTCGGCATCCTGCTCTCCGTCGTCATCGCCCGCGTGCTCAGCAAGTGGGTCATCACGGGCGAGGACACCCCCTTCGTGATGGAGCTGCCGCCCTATCGCTTTCCCACCGCGAAAGCCATCTTCCGCCACACGTGGGAGAAGGGCAAGCAGTATCTGAAGAAGATGGGTGGCATCATCCTCGTAGCCTCCATCATCGTGTGGGCCTTGGGCTATTTCAGCCTGTCGGGCGTAGCCCCGTCTCTGGAGGAGAGCCTGATAGGCATGCTTGGCAAGGCCATCGAGCCCGTCTTTGCAGTCCAGGGCTTCGACTGGCGCCTCGACGTCAGTCTGCTGGCCGGTGTCGGAGCCAAGGAGATTGTCGCCTCCACCATCGGTGTCCTCTACAATGGCCACTACAATTTCTCGCCCCTGGTAGCCTACAGCTTCCTGCTGTTCGTCCTCATCTACTTCCCCTGCATCGCCACCATCGTAGCCATCAAGCACGAAAGCGGTTCGTGGCGCTGGGCTCTCTATGCTGCGCTCTACACCACAGTCCTGGCGTGGGTTGTCAGTGCCGTGACGTATCAGGTAGGCCAATTTTTCCTGTAGCAAAATCCGTTCTGACATTTTTATGAACGAGAAAGACAAAAGCCTACACTGAATGATATAACCAGTTGAAACACACTCGTTTAATCAGTGTAGGCTTTTAAGAAAGCCTACATGGCCTAATCCGTTATAAGACAGAGTGCTAAGTCTGTTAGTGTAGGCTTTTGCCTTTCTCGTGCAGAAAAATGTCAAGTCATTAAATAAGTGGAAATATAATGGCAAAGTGCCATATTTTTCAAAAAGTATTTGTAAAGTTGTGCGGATTTTCATAAAAAAGAAGAATGAACGCACTGCGTGATGGTAAGATTCAATGACGAAGAGTATGAAAATTCGTGGCGAGATACAAGGAATCGGGTGTCTATGCCAAGGCCGTTTTCTGTAAATCGATGGTCTTTGGTGAATCGTTTCGTGTCATCAAGGAGAACAAGAAGATGCGTCCATTCTCAGAAAAGCTGAATGGCTATCATGCTCAATTTCGAACGCTTGCCACTCGTAATCGCTTGTAATTTTTTTACTCTTTTTACGAGCGAAATTCACATTGATTATCAGCAACTTATATTATATCACTCGTAAAATTCGCTCGTAATTCCGCTCGTAATCGCTCGTAATTTTCACTTTTTTACGAGCGACCATACAGATTTGTTACCTACGGTTTCGTTAACAATCTTACCGGCTTCTCGTATCTTACGCAGGATGTTATCTATCTTGTTCATTTTCTGCTTATCATCCAGCTGGTCTGACAAAACATCCCAAAGAAGATTTACTATTTCTTGCTTTGTTAGGCTGTTGTGATCTTTTAGTGAATCAAGCAGTAGTACCTCGCACTTCTTATCCGCCAGCCCCTTATGCTTGGAATACTCCACCTTTTGATCTGTCACCCCTGCAATCTGCTTTGACACATACAAATGCGGCTTACGACCCTCAATCAATTTTTTCTTTCTCAGCATCTTGATTGCTTCGTCACTTATCGGCTTCCCCTTCTGAACTTTATCAAGTAGCACCGCTGTTGTCAAGTCTATGTCAGAATTTTCAAGCAGCAATAAACTGTAGTTCTCGTCAATCACATTGCCTGGCAGCGTCAGCACCACAGTATCTCCATCGCTCTTGTCGTAATCAGGCATGGGCAACCAGCGGTCTTTCTGAGAAACAAACATCTTATGGATGCCGAAGCCCTCAGTATCAATCATCTTGATGTTCGCCATAGCCTGCGCCAAGAACTTATTACGATACTTATTTGGAATACGCTCACCAGTGATATAGTCCTCGTATGTACCATCGTAGAAACCACCGCTGTTCCTAAATTCCAGTTCATTCTCACGCTCAATCACGATAATACGGGCATCTTCCGCATAATTTTGGTGGGCTATGCAGTTATGGAGGGCTTCGAGTATCACCTCACTATCGTACTTCATTCCCTCACCTGGCAGAAAACTGTTCTTTGGGAATAGCTTGAACGGATAGTTCCGGATTTTGTGCATCACCTCCGTTGTTGTCAATAGGAACGGGATAGAGAACACCTGCCCCACATTGTCTTTATCTGCCAGTCGCCACACAATCTCGCCTATATGATTGATGTAGTGTAACGATTCAGGTTTGCCCAGCAACAGAATAGCCGTATTCGTTATCTTTCCGTCAATGGTAATCTTTGCCTTGTTCAGAAACACCTCGTCGCTCCAACCGTCCACGTCTGCCTTCTGCTTGGGATAATGCTCCTTGTATCCCTCGCGAGCCTTCTTGATGGCTCTCTCGTCCAAGTCGGCTATGGTAGCACCCTCAACAATCTGTTTTGACCAGTCCTCATTCACTGTCTGGCTACGTATCTCTTCATATTTGTTCATGTCAAGAGCACCAAGGCTCTCACCACGTCGGGCATAGAAATGCCCCTGCCAAGCCATCGGAATACCACGAGGCGCTGCAGGTATCTGGAACATCAGTACACGCTTACCCTCAACCTCCAACTCATATATATCACGGAAGGTATTGTGGTCAGTAGTATGTTGCGACAAGTCTTGCTTCAGTCTCTGTAGGCTTTTCATACTGTTCTTATACGATGTGCCTAATATCTCACGTGTCTTGTCATGCACACCAAATACCAACCATGCGAATCCCTTATCTCTCAGGTTTGCCTCATTGCTCAGTGCCGAGAAATACTTGCCTAAGTCATCAAAGTCAAAGTTGTTCTCTGCCTTCTTGAACTCTACCACCTCATCCTCGTGATGGTAGCGCAGATTGTTGAATGTCTCGTATATGTTCATTGTCTTATTCAATTTTCACTTGCAAATATACAACTTTTTTCCTATCAATCACTAATCCCATCCTTCTTCATCATTATTCTCCATATACCGACTCATGCCGTTGTCATCCATATCATCTTCTGAAACGGGGTCGAATCCTCGATATTGTCATATTTCATCGATTTGTTTGAACGTGACGAAGAGGATAATTAACTCACATGAGTAGATGGTTTATCTTCTTCTATTCATTATCCATATTCAGTTATGGTATTCGTCTTTCCCCAGTCTGGCGTTTATCGTAACTGTTTATGGATAACCGATTTGCCATGTTTTATGTATTCCGATCTTAATTTCATACTGTCATACCGTCTGTTGCTATTCTGTAATTGAAATATCACTATCGGGTTGGAGCACTCCCAACTTTGAAAGTCGTGAAGTGATTCCTCCGCTGTTGCGCCCCATTATCTTGCAGATGTCATCTATCGAAGTTTTATTGTAGAAGAGTCTCAGCAGTTGCGCTTCTTCGTCTTCCGTCCAAGGTTTATAGGCATTTGAATATTCTACCCTGGTCCTTTCCACGTAAGTGATGTCTTTAACGTCATCGAACTCTGAAGCCACATCGTGAATTTCGAATATCTCCCTTATGTCTTCAAGCACCATGTGCTGATTTTGTTCCAAATCGAATGGTAGCCATGTGCTATGGTTGTTGATAATATGCAATGTTCGTGGCATAGTGTCTATCTTGCCGTAAAAATATCGCATTTTCTTATCCTCGAAATCGAGATTACTAAATACGGAGTTTTTCTTGCGGGTCAATATACACAGATTCCCAATCTTGTGAGTATAGAGGTTTCGTTGCTCAGAGCTATAGTTGCGAGTCCATTCCGATCCGACTTTCGGATTTTGTGGAAGAATATGTTCTATCGTTATGATGCCTGTGCCTATTTCCCGCTCATCGCTATGATATTTCAACTCCAAAAGCATCAGTAGCGTTTTGGTACATTTGCGTCCGTAGATGTCCATGTTTACGATGCTCATGAACTTCTTATGGTCGAAATGAAATAGTTGATGATTGCTCAAGACATCTACTGGCGACTGCGACGTTTTAATTGCCCCGATAATCTTATTAAGATTCTCAACCCTCGTAGTCGGCATGGAACCGCAAATGATATCGGCAATGTTCTTATGAATCATCTTGCTGGTGAATTCATATAGATTGTCGGTCTTGAACCGTGAATAGTAGAACATGACAACGGGAATCCAGTCGGTCGAGGGATAGGTGTATTTCAGAACCTTCACCAGATTCACGTAGTTATAGCCAGTCTCTTTTGCTTCCGGCTCTATCGTCTTGCAGTAATAGTCATAGGCTCTAAACACCAAATCAAAAAACGTCTTTCCTCTGCTGATAACTCCTTTTTGGAATATCTCTTTCTCAAATTCGTCCAACAGGTTAGTCTTCGGTCTTGTACGGAGTATCATTGTTCTTACGTATGACAGAAATCTGTCAAAATTGTCTCCCATATCCTCCTGAATGTCCTCCCACCTCTTGGCAACCATGGCTTTATCGGATTTCTCAGGAATATACTCTAGATTGGAAGATTTGAGTATGTCGGCATTACTCAATTTCAGACCTCTGTCATTCATGATGGAAAAGAGACGAAATGCATCCTCAAGCGTGGAAGCAGAGACGTAAATCATCACAACATTATTTAAAATATAGGCCAGGAAATCTATAACGTCAATGTCGGGATTCTCATTGAAGAATTTCTGACAAGCGAAGAGAGTGCTGCAAACGTGGTTGACGGAAACATTCTCATTCCTGTTTTTGGCTATTGCGCAAATTGTTTTCCAATTCTCGTCTTGTGTCAGCACATTCTTTTCTACAACATGTTCTTGGATAAAGTTACCAACATCACCCCTGATTTCATATTGCAAGCGGACTTTCGCATTTTTTCTTGCCAGTTTGTTTTCTTCTTGATAAACAAAACCGTGCAAAGTCTGCTTCATTGTGTCATCAAGGTTACCGTAGTCACGCAGGTAAGCAAATATTAGGAACAAAGTGGTGATACGTTGCTGCCCGTCAAGCAAGTCTTTGTTCTTTTCGCCTTCATTGCTTTGATAAATGTATGAACCAAGGAAGTATTCATCGTTGGGATGTGTGTCTAGTGCTTCTTTGAAATCACATAGCAAATCCATGACATTGTCTGTGTCCCAGACGTAATGACGTTGGTATGAAGGAACCGTATACCAGTCACTGAATATATCTATGATAGGCAACTTGCCGTAGTCTATTCTCTTTATTTCCATTTCAATTTAAAATCATTACAAGTGCCGATTCAACTTCACTTTTTCAATAAGCCCGTTGGGATATTCAAACGAGAGAGTCTTGCGATTGAAATGGGCTTGGCCTTATCATGCACAATGTAGTCGAGCAATTTCTTTCGTGATATTTTTTCCATAACCTTCTCAAATATTACGCCAACAGGTTTATCTTTTGCTTAATCGTTTTTATAAAGTTCTTCAAACCTGACGAGATCATTTAGTTCTACGTCAAGCAATTTTGCGGTCTTCATCAACATCTCTAAAGGAGGTTGCGACGAATTGGTACACCACTTTGATACCGTCGTTGGCGCACATCCCAGTTGTCTGGATAACCATAGACTAGATTTTTTCTTTTCTACAAGTACCACCTTCAGGCGGTTGAGATCTTTATTGCCTGCCATATAGTCATTTTAGATTAATGCACAAAATTACTCAATTATCCGCATAAAAAAGACAAAAGCCCTGAAAAAGTTGCGAAAATCGATATTTTTAATGAATAATGTTCATTTTATGTACGAGATTTGACTGGTTGTAGGGATTTTTAAGAGGGCTTTGAACTCTGTCTGTGTTGGCTATGTAAAGCTATGCAGACATTCCAAGTTTTGCGAAGTAAAGTGCAACTTCTTCTCTATTATAGTTTACTACATTTGAATTTAGGAACTGCAATACACCTTCCTTTGTGTAGTAAGCCTTCTTGTGCATCATCTTATAAGGCAAGATTCCCAGACTCCGATACCGTTGGAGGGAGCGAACAGAGACATGAAGCAACTGTGATAAATCCTGATTGTCAAGCTATTGGTCTTGATGTAGCGGAGAATCCTCCACAGGCTTCGGCACAGTATGGCCCTGCTGCGAGATGAGCAGTTGGGTAACCTTATCCAACTGTTCCTGCAGGCTCTTATTCTGATCGATGAGGAACTGTATCAGAAGGCTGTCCTTTTGTACTTTCTGCTCCAACCGTTCGAGGTGTGCCATTAGCTCTATGTGGTCTCTCTCAAAAGAAGTTTTCTTACCCTACATTATTATAATAATTACCTCGATTTTGGGAAACCTTCGTAATTCGCGTTAAAATCGGGAGGTTATGAGGTTTTTCCAAAAAAAAGATGTATCTTTGCACTCAAGTATTGCTGAAAGCACTGTAAACGGTGCATGCCTCGCCCGTGAGGCACAAGAATCCCTGAGCGCAGGGTGGCAATATGATTTTTGAGGGTTAAACAATAACAGCATTAGCAGTTATTCGGCGTGTCTGAAAGGTGAGATGTTTAGAACACGATGTCCAAATAACGATAAATGGCTAATCTGCACTTGATAGTGCGGACATGTCGCTTATCTATTTGGACAGGTATTATCTCACCACCTCAGACACGGATATAGTGCGGTCTGCACTATTTTCGTGTTTTTTTGGTTGGTGACGGATGAACCTGTAAAGCCAGATAAGTGCTATGCTCCTAAAGCTATCAGAGTATGGCAAAGAAAATTCAGCTGGGCTACAAGGAGATTGAGGATCGCTTGCAGTCGCTGAAACGTACATCATTACCAGCCGATGAGATCGGCTATCAGTTGCTATATGCCTTTGGCAAGAGTGAGCGCGACATCCAGCGCTATCGTGAGGGCAAGGGTGTGATGAAGACCTTTGATGGTCTGCTCATCAAGGGCCTCTTCTGCTATCGTGGCACGACGGCTACCCACCTGCAGAGCGAACTTGAACGTCTGAAGCGCGATGTTCAGGTGGTGAAGGCTGCGCCCAAGATTGTGGCCGTCAGCGACGGACAGACGCTGCTGGCCTACGACCTGCGCGAAAAGGATACCTACGAGAATCCATTAGAGCGAGTGTATTGCGACTTCGCCTTCTTCTATCCGCTGATGGATGTGGAGCGCGTCCACTATGTGGAGGAGAGTCCTGCCGACGTGAAGGCGGCAGAGAAATTAGCCAAACTGCATGACGAACTTCGTGCCTATAACGAGTTCCGTAGCGACAGTGACTTACACGACTTGAATATCTTCATCACCCGTCTGCTGTTCTGTTTCTTTGCCGAGGACACAGGCATCTTCGAAAACAATCTGTTTACGGGCAGCATCCAGCGCTATACCAAACCCGATGGCTCAGACTTGACACAATATCTGGATGAGACCTTCAACGTGATGGACCTCTCGCTGCGCCCCTCACACATTCCAAGTATTGTGAAGCAATTCCCTTACGTCAATGGTGGTCTCTTCTCTCGTCGCATCCAGATACCACGGATGGGAGCCAAGGCGCGTAAGATTATTATCGAATGTGGCGAACTGGACTGGAAGGACATCAACCCCGACATCTTTGGCAGCATGATTCAGGCCGTTGTCAACCCAGAGGAGCGTGCCAATCAGGGAATGCACTACACCAGCGTGCCCAACATCATGAAGGTTATCAATCCGCTGTTTATGGACGAACTCCGTGGTGAGTATAATAAACTCAACGAGCTGTACGAGCAAAAGCGTCAGATGAAGGATATCGGAGTCCTCAACAGTAAACAGTTCTATGATGAATGTAAGGCTGTCAAGCGCAAGTGTGAAGCATTGCTGAAGCGCATGAGCAAGATGAAATTCTTCGATCCAGCCTGTGGCAGCGGTAACTTCTTGATTATCACTTATAAAAGCCTTCGTTTCCTTGAAATGGATATCCTTGGTCTGGAGCGTAAGTGTACCCCAGAGGGTGAGATCCTGTTTGTTGACAATAGCGTTATTAGCCTCAATCAGTTCTATGGCATCGAGTTGCTTGACTTCCCCCACGAGGTGGCCATGCTCTCTCTTTGGCTCGCCGAGCATCAGATGAACACGAAACTCAACGAGAACTTTGGCGTCAACACCAAAGCCCTGCCTCTGAAGAACATCACCCAAATCGTCTGTGGCAATGCCTGCCGCATAGATTGGAATACAGTTTGCCCGCATACCAAAGATGAAGAAGTGTTTGTGTTTGGCAATCCGCCGTATTTGGGAAGCAGGAATCAAGAAGAGGAACATAAAGAGGACTTGGATTTCTGTCTCTCAAAATTGAAAGATTACCGAAAACTTGACTATATTGCCATTTGGTTTTGGAAAGCAGCTAACTATATTAAAAGGACATCCACCAAATGTGCTTTTGTCAGCACTAATTCTATAACCCAAGGAGAACAAGTTTTGTCTTTATGGAAGCCCATTTTTGAGTTGAATCTTCAAATTGAGTTTGCATATACTTCTTTTGAATGGAATAATAATGCCAAAAACAAGGCTCATGTAATAGTAGTAATAATAGGCATTTGCAATTGTAATAATAGCCCTAAGAAACTTTATACAAATGACAATGTTGTTTTATGTAACAATATCAATGGCTATTTATCTAATGCGAGAAATATCTTCATAGATAACAGGAGAGAGCCAATCTCTTCTTTGTTTAACACAATGGTTTATGGCTCCGAACCTCGTGAAGGCGGCTACCTTATGCTTGACTCCTTTGATAGGGAATTTATTGAGCGAGAAAGTCCAAATCATCTCAAATTCGTAAAGCGTATTGTTGGTTCTAATGAGTATATCAATGGAATCATCCGTTATTGTCTATGGATTACGGATAATGAAGTAGAAGAAGCAAAAACGTTTCCATTCATAAAGGACAGGCTTGAAAAAGTTTCTCAATATAGATTGACCAGCAAACGCGCTGATACAGTAAAATACGCAGATCGGCCCAACCAATTTACGAATTCAACCTACAAAGAAGAACCTGTACTTGTTGTGCCTGTCGTTTCTTCTGCAAATAGGGAATATCTTCCTTTGGGATTTGTGGAAAAGGACGTCTTAGTATTAAACTCTGCCCAGACCATAGCGAATTGCGACATAATAAACTTTGGTATTATTGAGTCAAAACTCCATATGGTATGGGTTAAAGCAGTATCTGGAAAACTTAAGAATGATATTCGCTATTCTTCAACACTCTGCTACAACACCTTCCCCTTCCCCAAAATCTCTGCCGAGAAGAAAGCGGAAATCGAATCAGCTGCAGAAGAAGTATTAGTAACTCGTGAGTTCTACCCAGACAAGACATTGGCCGACCTTTACGACCCAGACAAGATGCCACAGGACTTGCGTGATGCCCACGAAAAGTTGGATGACATCGTGGAAAGTTGCTACCCAGGCTATCCCTTCGCTTCCGATGAAGCCCGTTTAGAGTGCTTGTTTAAGTTGTACGAAAAGATGACGACGAAGAAATGAAAGAAAAGTATTCAATCTTCAAGTTGCAAAAGGAATTCTTCGGAACTCAGAAAAGGCAGCTGGCAGAACTCTTGAAAGTCACGTTTGTTATTTGTGACCACTACATCGCATCCCGCAGCCAATGCGCTTTGGTACTGCAACATATCCTCGTAGTCCTTGACAGGATGGTTAATAGCTGCATCAAGTTGAGTGACATCGCATGGAACTACGGTTGCAATCTTTCTGGCAAGGCGTATCAGATGATAACGTTCCTTCAGAGATCTTTTGCGAAGTATATATCCCATGTTGGCATACGACAGATAAGAGGCAAACAATTGAATAACTCCCGTCTTACCCAGTTCAACAATTGTCTTGGCATATTCAATGTTTTCGCGATTGTCAACAAAATCCATCAGGATGTTTGTATCAAGAAAGACTTTCTTCTTCATTTGTATCCCAATATGTATCTTGTCCTTTCGTCATCCATCTCATCTCTCGACAGAGAAAGACCTTCAATCAGTTCTTTCGTCTCTGGTGAAATAGTCAAGTTCTTATACTTTTCACGTATAATCTCAGATGCCGTTTTATGTGGTTTCTCAGCTTCAGCCAAGGCCTCTTGCAGGAATGAAACGACAATACGCATGTCTTTTGGCTGCATACTACGAAGCAAGTCAGTGTATGGAGCCATCGGGGTTTCTGAAATACGCTGTGCAAACTCTGTCATAACTCAATACTTTTGATTTCTGTAGGCAAAGTTACGAATAAAATCTGAATAAACAAATAAACATGGAACAAAATAGCAATAACATCGTAGATATACGTTACCAACAAACAGGGGAGTCGAGTGCTACCAACGAATTGGGAATGCGTGAGATGCAGGCAAAAGCATACGAAGCTCGTAACAAACGATTCTTGTTGATTAAAGCGCCGCCTGCCTCTGGTAAGAGCAGGGCGCTGATGTTTATTGCCTTGGACAAGTTGTATCACCAAGGAATAAAGAAAGTAGTGGTAGCTGTTCCAGAGAAAAGTATCGGGCGTTCTTTCCAAAATACCAGTCTGATACCCTTTGGTTTCTTTGCTGATTGGAAGGTTGCTGTTTATTTCAACCTGACAGATGTCAAGAACGAGAAAGACAAGAAGGGGCGTTTTATAGAGTTCTTCCACCAGAGTAGTGCTAAGATACTGGTATGTGCCCATGCTACCCTTCGTAATGGCATGAAGGAAATCAACGATGAGGACTTCAATGACACGCTGTTGGCAATCGATGAGTTTCACCATACCAGCGCCGACGCCAACTCGAACTTGGGTGATGTGGTACGTAGGGTGATGAATAACTCAACAGGTCATATCGTGGCGATGACAGGCAGCTATTTCCGTGGGGATGGCATCCCAGTATTGAGGGTTGAGGACGAAGCCCGTTTCTATCCTGTCACGTACAATTATTATCAGCAGCTGAATGGGTATAAGTATCTGAAGAATCTGGTGTTGGGCTACCATTTCTATCATGGCAGCTATCTGGACCACATCCATGAGGTGCTGGATACTACGAAAAAGACGATTATTCATATTCCCAGTGTCAACGCCAGAGCATCGACGGGTATCGGCAAGTATGCGGAAACGGATCAAATCATGAAGGCGATAGGAACTATAGAGAAAAAAGACTATAACACGGGTATCTATTATGTTCGTACAAAGGACGGGCGACTGTTGAAGGTCGCTGACTTGGTGGAAGACGACCAAAAGGAGCGTAATATGGTGCAGGGCTATCTGCAGCAGATGAAACGTCGCGAGGACATGGATATCATCATCGCCTTAGGCACTGCTAAAGAGGGGTTCGACTGGCAATGGTGTGAGGTCTGTCTGACAATAGGTGTACGTGGCTCGTTGACGGAGGTTATTCAGA
The DNA here is from genome assembly GCA_017847725.1 of Prevotella sp. Classification (GTDB taxonomy): domain Bacteria; phylum Bacteroidota; class Bacteroidia; order Bacteroidales; family Bacteroidaceae; genus Prevotella. The sequence continues at coordinate 70,352 of JAGAXW010000003.1, read as the reverse complement.
TTATAGGTCGTTGTACTCGTGACTGTGAAGGAAAAGAGACGGCTAAGTTTGTGAATATGATTGCTATGCCTGATGCAGAACAGGGCGATGTCAAGATTGCCGTGAATGATTTTCTGAAGGCTATCACGGCATCATTGCTGATGGAGCAGGTGATGGCACCAAGTTGGCACTTCAAGACGGTGAAGGAGGATGACGACAATCGGGAAACAGCCAGGACTATTATTGTAGAGGGGCTGAAACCGCTGTCAAGTGAAAAGACGAAACTCATAGTCCAAGAACAGTTGGACGACCTGAAAGCTGCCATTTTGCAAGACGAGATGGTGGTGCGGGCTATCAGTGGATCTACTACGGCTGAGACCATTACACAAAACTTGATACCCAAGGTGATTCGTGAACGCTATCCTGACTTGAGTGAAGGGGAGGTCGAGGAAGTCCGTCAAAGGGTATTGCTGGATACCGTGATAAAAGGCAATGACATTGTGGATGACAAAGGGGAGCCAGTTGATATCGACAGTAGCGATGGTGAGCAAGAGAGTGAGGGCAATAGGCTTATTAAGATTGCCAACCGTTTTATCAATATCGACAAGTTGAGCATCAACTTGATAGATACCATCAATCCCTTCCAGAGAGCGTATGAAGTATTGTCGAAGTCTGTCGATGCTCCCACACTAAAGATTATTCAAGACACCATAGCGGAACAGAAGTTTGATTTGACCCTTGAACAGGCAATCATGATTTTCAAAGGTCCTCTGAAAGAATATGTGAAGGAACACGACGGAAAGGTGCCGGACATTCATCATCCAGACCCTAAGGTGAGAGAGATGGCCGCAGCTTTGCAGATGATAAAGAACCTGAAAGCAAGACGACTGGCAGGATTGGATTATGAACCCTAATATGTATGAGTATGGAATGGCCAAAAGAACTATTGGATATTTTCGACGACCCATTGTTGGATGGGGTTCGTCCTAAGGTAATGGCTCCAACAGCAGATGACAGGATGAGTCAGAAACTGCAGAAGGTGAGGACATGGATGGAACAAAATGGTCGAGAACCGAAAGAGAGTGGAGCACTGAAGGAAAAAATGATGTGGGCAGCAATGACTTCTTTAAGACAGAAAGGTTTTGTGGTATGAATATTGATAAGGAGTTAGAAGACATCTTTGACGACCCTTTGTTGGAGATTTCGAATAGGGAAGCAGAACTATTCGATATTCCAAAGGACATGCGGAAGGCTATGAAAAAGAACAAGGCAGATTATGTAGCCCAGCATAAGTTATGTGAGAATTTTGACGAATATCGTCCGTTGTTCCAGCAAGTGCATCGAGACTTGAGGCGCGGTAAGCGGAGCCTGGTAAAAGTATCAAAGACGATTAACCTATTGCCTGGTCACTACTATATTGTGGATGGCCAAATGTTGTTGTTGGAGATGATTGGTGAGAAAAAGCAAAGTAGCAATTCCTTGCCAGACGGCAGAACGCGCTGCATATATGAAAATGGCACAGAATCGGATATCCTGTTACAGACACTTCGCAAGAATGTTGTCAGCAATGGCTATGCAGTAACGGAATTACAAGAAGAAAGTGAGGAAAAGTTCTTCAGCAATGCAGACTTGACGGACGGTGACAAGGTGACGGGCTATATCTACGTTTTGAGCTCTCTGTCTGATAATCCTGCCATCAAGCGCCAAAAGGATTTATACAAGATTGGATTCTCTACGAACACGGTGGAAGAGCGTGTGGCTAATGCCGCCCACGAACCGACCTATCTTATGGCTCCTGTAAAGATAGTGGCAACCTATAAGGTCGTGAATCTGAACTCTCAGAAGTTTGAGGATTTGATACATCAGATACTGAGAGTTGTGCAATTCCACGTGACGGTTGTTGATGATAAGGGTATCAGCCATGAGCCCCAGGAATGGTTTGTGGTTCCTTTGGATGTTGTGAATGTTATCATAGAGAAGGTGACGGATGGTTCAATCACTGGATATACTTATAACCCCGAGATGCAATGTCTTGAAAAGAGAATTGTCAAGAAGGAATCTACATTCAACACCAAGGACATGAGGGTGCTGTCGCTTAATATTAAAAAGCGGTATTTCGATGAAATCATCAATGGAACTAAGAAGGTGGAATATAGGGAATTGAAACAAACGACTCTCAATAAATACACATATATAGATGAAGCTGACGGCAAGCGGTATCTTCGCAGATACGATGCCCTCCGACTTTTTGTTGGCTATCATAAAGATCGTGAGAGCGCCTTGGTACAAGTCGTTGACACGAAATATGCTGATGGTATCGTTGAGTATTATCTTGGTGCCATACTTGAACATGTGTAAATCAACCGTCGTGCCCATAGGGGAAGAATGGTATGCTAGTAGAACAAAAAAGAGGTAAACTTTGAATGTTTACCTCTTTTGCTTTGTACACCCGCAGGGGTTCGAACCCTGGACACCCTGATTAAGAGTCAGGTGCTCTACCAACTGAGCTACGGGTGCTTCATTTCTGAATTGCGGGTGCAAAGGTACGGGTTTATTTTGATACCACCAAACTTTTTCCAAAGTTTTTTTCAAAAAAATAAAAGAAAAGAGTCCCGATAAGAAATTTGGAACTCTTTTCTTCTGATTTCGTGCTATTATTGTATAAAGAGTACGGTCAGGCCGGCCATGACGATAGAGACCATCGACATCAACTTGATGAGGATGTTCAGCGACGGACCGCTGGTGTCCTTAAACGGGTCGCCCACGGTGTCGCCAACGATGGTGGCCTTGTGGGCGAAGGAGCCCTTGCCACCGAAATGGCCTTCTTCGACCATCTTCTTGGCATTGTCCCATGCACCGCCGGCATTCGCCATGAACACCGCCAGCGTGAAGCCGCAGGTGAGACCGCCCACGAGGAGCCCGAGTACGCCGGCAACGCCCAATACGACACCGACAACGATGGGGATGGCGATGGCGAGCAACGAAGGAAATATCATCTCATGCTGAGCAGCTCGTGTGGAAATCTCTACGCAGGAGCCGTAGTCGGGAGTGGCTTTGCCCTCGAGAATGCCGGCTATCTCGCGGAACTGGCGGCGCACCTCTTCGACCATCTTCTGGGCAGCACGGCCTACGGCCTCCATCGTGAGTCCGCAGAAGAGGAAGGCAGCCATACCACCAATGAAGGCCCCGACGAGCACCTTGGGATTCATCAGGTTGACCTGGAAGTAGTTCATGAAGTCGGGTATCGTGGCCTGAGAGGCTGTGATAACCTCTCCCTTGACGTTATGCATCATCACGCCTGCACGCTCCATGGCTATCTTTACCTCTTCTATATAAGAGGCCAGCAGGGCCAGGGCGGTAAGGGCGGCAGAGCCGATGGCAAAGCCCTTGCCGGTGGCTGCCGTGGTGTTGCCGAGGGCGTCGAGGGCGTCGGTGCGATGGCGTATATCTTCGCCCAGCTCGCTCATCTCAGCATTGCCGCCAGCATTGTCGGCGATGGGGCCATAGGCGTCGGTGGCCAGCGTGATGCCCAGTGTGGAGAGCATGCCCACGGCGGCGATGCCAATGCCGTATAAGCCATGTGACAGACTCTCTGACGACATGGACAGGTCGAAGCCGTTGGCGAAGGCATAGCTCAGCATGATGGCTACGCCAATGGTGACGACAGGGATGCAGGTTGATATCATGCCTGTTCCTATACCTTTTATAATAACGGTGGCCGAACCAGTCAGTCCGGCTTCAGAAATCTTCTGAGTCGGTTTGTAGCTGTGCGACGTGTAGTATTCGGTGGCCTGGCCGATGATGACACCTGCCGCCAGTCCGGAGATGACGGAGAACGAGAGCCCCAGCCAGTTGTCGATGTCCAGCAGATAGAGGATGCAGAAGGTGGCGCCGGCGATGAGAATGGCGCTGACGTTGGTGCCTACAGACAGGGAGTGTAACAGGTCCTTCATGCCGGCTTCCTCCTTGGTGCGCACCATGAAGATGCCTATCAACGAGAGGAATACGCCTACGGCGGCAATGAGCATCGGGGCGATGACAGCCTTGAGCTGCATGCCCTCGACAGAACTGGCGGCAAAGGCCGAGGCGCCCAGTGCAGCCGTAGACAGCACGGAACCGCAGTAGCTCTCGTAGAGGTCGGCACCCATACCAGCCACGTCGCCCACGTTGTCACCCACGTTGTCGGCAATGGTAGCGGGATTGCGAGGGTCGTCCTCAGGAATGTCTGCTTCGACCTTGCCTACGATGTCGGCCCCCACGTCGGCAGCCTTGGTGTAGATGCCGCCTCCGACGCGGGCAAAGAGCGCCTGGGTGGAAGCACCCATGCCGAAGGTGAGCATGGTGGTGGTGATGGAGATGAGTCCGTCGGTGTCGAAGATGTTCAGTACGATAAACCACAGGGCGATGTCGAGCAGGCCCAGGCCTACCACCGTAAGGCCCATCACGGCGCCGGAGCGGAAGGCCACTCTCAGACCGCTGTTCAGACTCTTGCGTGCTGCATTGGCAGTACGTGCCGAGGCGTAGGTGGCTGTCTTCATGCCGAAGAAGCCTGCCAGACCCGAGAAGAAACCACCCGTCAGGAAGGCGAAGGGTACCCAGGGATTCTGTACGTGCAGCACATAGGCCATAAAGGCAAATAGTGCGCAGAGTACGACGAAGACGATGGCCACCACCTTGTACTGCTGTTTCAGATAAGCCATGGCGCCTTTGCGAACGTAAAGTGCGATTTCTCGCATACGAGGAGTGCCCTCGTCCTCCTTCATCATCTGACAAAAGAAGGTGTAGGCCATACCTAATGCCACCAGCGAGGCCAAAGGTATCAGCCAAAATACATTTGGAATATTCATATTGTTTATTTAGCTAAGAAATAGTGTCTTGGTGGGCATAGAGACTCTATTCGTCGGCGATATAGTCGGACAGGCTCTCTGCGTCTTCGTCGGCGTCGGGCTCGATGGCAAACGTCGTACGGTAGTTGTTCTCGTTGATTTCGTCGTCGTTGGGCTCGTCGACCTCAATGTCGTCTTCGTCAGGACGGTTGTAGTCGTCTTCCGGCAGGTCGTCGTCCTCGTCGTCTTCGTTGCGCGTGTCGTCGAACTTCATGCGCGGCTTGATAATCTCAGGCTTCAGCTTGGCAAAGATAGCTTCCACCCATGTGCCTTTCTCTACTTCAAGCACTTCATAGCCGTCGGCCACCTTCTTGTCGTACATGCCGCCCTTCTTGTGCAGGCGGTCTTTGGGAAGGGTAGTGGTAGAGATGTCGAAACCGCTCTCGATGATGTCTTGTATAGACTGTGACAGCGAATCCCAACCGCCGCCGAAGTTACGGTCGAGTACCTCAATCAGCTTGGCAGCAGAGATGTGGCGTATATTCTCGTAGGTAAGGTCGGTAACACGCACGATGGGACGCTTCTTGATGGCCCATACTACTTTAGTGTCTTCAGCCAACTTCACGGCACCTACCTTGTAACCCAGCTTTGTATATTTTTCTCTCAGGAGCTTACTTTCGTCCTTGATCTCCTCAATCATGAATGCGCTGCGGATGATGTCAGCATAATGGCGCAGGTTATCCTTGATTTCTGCATCTTTTTCTGCCGTTTCCAACATACGGAAGATGTCGTTCTCCTGAATATCCCAAACTGTGCTCTTGGTCAGTGACTTGAGGTTAAGTGTCTTGTTTGATGCTGTCTCTTTCATAAATTATAAGTGGGGTTATAAAAACTTTTCTGTGCAAATGTACATACTTTATTTCCTATTTACAAGTTTTTCACGGATAATTTTTGCAATTTTCGCAAAATACTACTACCTTTGCGTTCAATTATGTCAGAACCATTAGCAGAAAGACTGCGGCCCCGCACGCTCGACGACTATATCGGACAGAAACACCTGGTGGGCAAAGGTGCTGTGCTGCGCAACATGATTGACGCAGGACGCATCTCTTCGTTCATACTCTGGGGCCCCCCGGGGGTGGGCAAGACCACCTTGGCACAAATCATCGCCAACCGGCTAAAGACACCATTCTATACACTGTCTGCAGTCACCAGTGGCGTCAAGGATGTGCGCGACGTGATAGAGCGGGCCCAGAAGACGCGATTCTTCAACGAGGCGTCGCCCATACTCTTCATCGACGAGATACACCGTTTCTCAAAGTCGCAGCAGGACTCGCTGCTGGGGGCTGTGGAGAAAGGTACCGTGACGCTGATTGGCGCTACCACCGAGAATCCCTCGTTCGAAGTAATACGCCCGCTGCTTTCGCGCTGCCAGCTCTATGTGCTGAAGTCGCTGGACAAGGCCGATCTGGAGGAACTGCTACAGCGCGCCATCACCAAAGACATCATACTGCGTGAGAAGAAGATAGAGCTCAAGGAGACGGCTGCCATGATGCGTTTCAGCGGTGGCGATGCCCGCAAGCTGCTTAATATCCTGGAGTTGGTCGTCGAGTCGGCTGCGACAGAGCCTGTCGTCATCACCGACGAACTGGTCAGCAACTATCTGCAGCAGAACCCTCTGGCTTACGACAAGGACGGAGAGATGCACTACGACATCATTTCTGCCTTTATCAAGTCGATACGCGGCTCCGACCCTGACGCCGCACTCTACTGGATGGCTCGTATGATAGAGGGTGGGGAAGACCCTCAGTTTATCGCACGCCGTATGATTATCTCCGCTGCCGAGGATATCGGACTGGCCAACCCCAATGCGCTGTTGCTGGCCAACGCCGCCTTCGATGCCGTGATGAAGATAGGGTGGCCCGAGGGGCGCATACCGTTGGCAGAGTGTGCCGTATATCTGGCCACGTCGCCCAAGAGTAACTCCGCCTATATGGGTATCGGTTCGGCCCTCGAACTCGTTCAGCGCACTGGCAATCAGCCTGTGCCGTTGCATCTGCGCAATGCACCCACCCAGCTGATGAAGGACCTGGGCTACAGCGACGGCTACCGCTATCCGCACGACTATGCTGGACATTTTACGGCACAGCAGTATCTGCCGGATGCACTGCAGCATGAGCGCCTGTGGCATGGACAACATTCACCCTCGGAGCAGAAACTCTACGATCGTATGGTCAACTACTGGGGAGAGCGATACAAGGACGATTAAGCAAATCAGTACGACATGGCTTACGAAGACATCATACAGCAGGTCATCGAGTTCTTAGGAACCTTTGCCTTTGCCATCTCTGGCATACGCCACGCCGCTGCCAAGCATTTCGACTGGTTTGGCGGATATGTCTGCGGCATTGCCGTGGCTATCGGCGGTGGTACTATCCGCGACGTCATGCTGGGAACGACACCGTTCTGGATGGCCAATCCTATCTATATGATATGTACGGCGCTGGCACTCGTTTTTGTCGTTATTTTTGCCAAGCATCTAAAACGCCTTAGCAATACTTGGTTCTTCTTCGACACATTAGGACTGGCACTTTTCACCATCGCTGGCATACAGAAGTCGCTTGTCTTTGGCCAGCCTTATTGGGTGGCCATCATCATGGGATGTATCACGGGGTCGGCTGGGGGCGTGATACGTGATATCCTGCTCAACAATGAGCCCGTGATTTTTCGTAAGGAGATTTACGCCATAGCATCGGTACTCGGAGGTGCAACCTATTGGCTATTAGATGTGTTAGGAAGTTCTGTTGAAGTGACGGTGATATTCTCCTTCCTGGTTACGTGTCTGATGAGATACCTTGCCATCAGGTATCATCTCTCGCTGCCTACGCTCAAAGGAGAGTGGCCCGCTGACTAACGGGCCATCTCGTAGATTTCTCGCATTTCCTTTGTGCCCAGCACCTCCATGGCTCCTATCGTAATAGTGCCGCCTCTGGAACATTTGTCGACCATGATATCCAGCTCTTCATCCGTTATATCATGTCCGATTAATTCATGAATATTGGTGGGCATGCCTATCTTCCTATAGAAGTCTTCTACGGCACAGATGCCGCGCTCTGCCGTTTCCTCAGGATGTGCAAAGTCGTTTTCAACCCCCATCACGTTGACGGCAAACTGGACAAAGCGACTCAGGTGTCGACTCTTGACATAGCGGGCCCAGGAAGGCCAGATTGCTGCCAGGCCTGCACCATGGGTGACGCCAAACAGGGCACTTAGCTCATGCTCAAGCCGATGGGTGGCAAAGTCTTTCTCCGTACCACATTCCGTCAGGTCGTTGTGTGCCAATGAGCCGGCCCACATAATCTGCGCTCTGGTGCGATAGTCGTCGGGATGCTGCAGAACAGTGATAACAGCGTCCTTAACCGTTCTGAGGAGCGCCTCGGAGATAGCATCCGTAAGCGTCATGTCCTCATAGTTTGAGAAATACCGTTCCATGGTATGCATCATGATATCCGTGGCACCTGCAGCTGTCTGGTAGGCGGGCAGGGTATAGGTGCGCTCTGGGTTCATCACGGCGAAGCGGCAGCGGCACAGGTCGCTATTGATGCCACGCTTGACGAGTCCTTCGTCCTTTGTAATGACGCTGCTGCTGGACATTTCGCTTCCTGCGGCAGGGATGGTCAGAACGACACCAATGGGCAGACATGATGCCGGCGTGTTTTTTCCAGCCCAGAAGTCCCACACATCGCCCTCATATCCGACACCATACCCGATGGCCTTGGAAGAGTCGATGACGCTGCCGCCACCAACGGCCAGGATAAAGTCGACGTGCTGCTTGCGGCATAGCTCAATGCCTTCATAAACCTTGGAAAGCAGCGGGTTGGGCACAACGCCGCCTAATTCGAAAAATTCGATCTTTGCGTCGCTCAACTGTTTTCTGACGACATTCAGCAGTCCTGAACGCTCAGCCGAGCCACCGCCGTAATGTACGAGTACACGATGGCCGCCATAGGCTGCAACCAACTCACCAATTTTCTGTTCGGAACTCTTGCCAAATACTACGCGTGTTGGTGCGTAGAAATTAAAATCCTTAATCATCTTCTTAGAATTAATTTTTGCTTGCAAATTTAGCAAAATTATTTCGAAATCCGCAAGAATTAGGATTTTATAACTACACTATTTATCATAATGCCGATTATTTTGGAAAACTAAAAACTACGCGCAAACATAATTAATAATAGTTTTGGCTGAATAAAAAAAATATCGTATCTTTGCACGTCAAATATTTAAGGTATAATAAGAATATGAAACCAACTGCAATACTGCTTCTGCACTGTCCCGACCAACAGGGAATTATCTCGGAAGTAACTAGATTCATTACGGATAACAAAGGTAACATTGTCTACCTGGACCAATACGTAGACAAGCAAGACGGTGTCTTCTTCATGCGTATTGAATGGGAATTGGAAAATTTCCTGATTCCTCGTGACAAAATCCAGGAATATATCAACACGCTCTACGCACAGCGCTACCAGATGACCTGTAATCTCTATTTTAGTGACAAACGGCCGCGGATGGCCATATTCGTGTCGAAAATGAGCCACTGTCTGTACGACTTGCTTGCCCGCTGGAAAGCCGGTGAATGGGACGTCGACATTCCCTGTATCGTCAGCAACCACGAGGACTTGCGCTATGTAGCCGAGCAATTTGACATACCTTATTACGTCTGGAGCATCAAGAAGGACCATTCGAACAAGGCCGAAGTGGAAGCTGCAGAGATGGAACTGCTTAAAAAGGAACGTGTCACATTTATTGTGCTGGCGCGCTATATGCAGATTATCTCTGATGAGATGATTGCGGCATATCCCAACCACATCATCAACATTCACCACTCCTTTCTGCCCGCCTTTGTGGGTGCCAAGCCCTATCATCAGGCCTGGGAGCGCGGCGTGAAGATTATTGGAGCCACCAGCCACTATGTGACTGCCGAACTGGATGCCGGTCCGATTATCGAACAGGACGTCACCCGCATCACGCACAAAGACACGCCCGAGAGCCTTGTTCTCAAAGGAAAGGATTTGGAAAAGATTGTGCTGTCGCATGCTGTCTCAAAGCATATCCAGCGCAAGATTCTGACATTCAAGAATAAAACCATTATTTTCTCATAGGCATGAACGTTGCAATTGTGAAGTATAATGCGGGCAACATCTATTCTGTTGTCAATGCCCTGCACAGACTCGGCGTCGAGCCACTGCTGACTGACGACGCAGAACAGTTGCGCAAGGCCGACCGTGTGCTGTTTCCGGGTCAGGGAGAAGCCCGCGGTGCAATGGAGTACCTGCGTGAGCGCGGGCTCGACCAGGTGATTCGCTCACTGACACAGCCTGTATTGGGTATCTGTGTGGGGCAGCAGCTGCTATGCCGCCATTCTGAGGAAGGAGATGTTGACTGTATCGGCATTTTCGATGCCGACGTAAAGCGATTTTCCCCTACTCGCCACGAGGACAAGGTGCCCTGCATGGGATGGAACAAACTGACAGACGTTGACCCGCTGCTGTTCGAAGAAAATAGTTACGTATATTTCGTACATAGCTACTATGTGCCTGTATGTCAGTATACTGCAGCAGTTGCTGACTATATCCTCCCCTACTCTGCAGCCCTGCATCGTGACAACTTCTATGCCTGCCAGTTCCACCCCGAGAAGAGCGGGAAGGTGGGCGAACGTATCATCAAGAAATTTCTGGAATTATGATAGAACTGATTCCTGCTATCGATATCATTGACGGACAGTGCGTCCGGCTGACGAAGGGTGACTACGACCAGAAGACCGTATATCGCGACTCGCCTGCCGACGTAGCTGCCGAGTTTGAACAAATAGGATTCCGGAGACTGCATGTCGTCGACCTCGACGGTGCGAAATCGAAGCATATCGTCAACGAAGAGGCACTACGCCAGATTACCACCAAGACGCAACTGGCGGTCGACTTTGGCGGAGGCATCAAGACTGATGCTGACATCGAAAAAGCCTTTGCCTCAGGAGCTACGATGGTTACGATTGGCTCTATCGCCGTGACACAACCGGCACTATTCATATCGTGGATAGAAAAATATGGCGCTGAACGACTGATACTTGGAGCCGACGTACGTAACGGAAAAATCAGCATCAACGGCTGGAAGGAGGATAGTGAGGAAGACCTGCTGCCATTCCTGCGCAAATATATTGACGCAGGCGTCAGCCACGTGCTGTGTACCGAAATATCCAAGGACGGCACATTGCAGGGACCGGCTACCGAACTCTATCAGCAAGTTATGAAAGAATACCCCCGGCTGCATCTTATTGCCAGTGGCGGCGTGTCGTCGATGGACGACATCAAAACTCTCGACGCTGCCGGCATACCTGCCGTGGTGTTCGGAAAAGCCATCTATGAAGGACGAATTAATCTGAAAGAACTATGGGACTGGCAAAACGCATAATACCTTGTCTGGACGTGAAGGACGGCGAGACAGTGAAAGGCACGAACTTCGTCAATCTGCGCTCAGCAGGAGACCCCGTGGAACTGGGCAAGGCTTATAGTGAGCAGGGAGCTGACGAACTCGTGTTTCTGGACATTACAGCCAGCTTTGAGGGTAGAAAGACTTTTACAGAGATGGTAACACGTGTGGCACAGGAAATCAATATTCCCTTTACGGTTGGTGGCGGCATCAACGAACTGGCTGACGTGGAACGCCTGCTCTATGCAGGAGCTGACAAGGTGAGCGTAAACAGTGCTGCCATCCGTAAGCCCGAACTCATCAGCGAGATAGCCAACCGCTTTGGTTCGCAGGTTTGTGTCTGCGCCATCGACGCCCGTCATGACGACGACGGCTGGCACTGCTATCTGAAAGGGGGACGGGAGCGTACCGAGCGTGGACTCTTTGAGTGGGCTCACGAAGCTCAGGAGCGCGGTGCCGGAGAGATCCTGTTTACCAGCATGAACCACGACGGCGTGAAAAATGGCTATGCCAACGAGGCCCTGTGCCGACTGGCCGACGAACTATCCATCCCCATCATCGCCAGCGGCGGTGCAGGATGCATGGAGCACTTCCGCGACGTATTCATTGAGGGACATGCTGACGCTGCTTTGGCTGCCAGCGTGTTCCATTTCGGCGAGATTCCCCTGCCGGCACTTAAACAATATTTAAACAATCAAGGAATAAACGTAAGACTATGACTATAGATTTTGAAAAAATGAACGGGCTCGTACCTGCCATCATACAGGATGCCAACACCAAAAACGTGCTGATGCTCGGCTTCATGAACGAGTTGGCCTATCAAAAGACACTCCAGACCAAGCATGTGACCTTCTGGAGCCGTACACGACAGACACTATGGACAAAAGGAGAGACCAGTGGAAACTATCTCGAACTGGTCAGCATGCAGGTGGACTGTGACAACGACACCCTATTAGTTAAGGTGCATCCCATCGGGCCTACCTGCCATAAGGGAACTGACACTTGCTGGGGGGAGGAAAACAATGCCAGCCCCCTACTCTTCCTCTCTGAGTTGCAGGATTTTATCAACAAGCGTAAAGAGGAGATGCCTGAAGGCTCGTATACAACAAAGCTGTTCAAAGAGGGCATCAACAAGATAGCCCAGAAAGTAGGCGAAGAGGCCCTCGAGACTGTCATCGAAGCCACTAATGGCACCAATGACCATCTGGTCTACGAAGCCAGTGACCTGATTTACCACCTGCTGGTCATGCTGGCGGAGAAGAACCTGCGCATCGAGGATGTGGCTGCCGAACTACAAAAGAGGCACGACCCCAACTGGGACAAGAATCGGCGCGAGGCCAAGGCCGCAGGCACCATGAAATAAAAATTATACATTCGCAAAAAAGATGACAAGATTATGCTGATAGATTACAAGAAAGTAGACATCTACCATAAAGACGGAGCCCCGGTGCTGCACGACGTTAATTTCCACGTCGACGAGGGTGAGTTTATCTATATAATCGGACGAGTCGGTTCGGGCAAGAGTTCACTGCTTAAGACCATCTATTTTGAGATGGACGTGGAGAATGCTGAGAATGCCATCGTGCTAAATCATGAGCTGAGAACCCTGAAGCGGAAGTACATCCCCTCGCTGCGTCGACAGATGGGTATTATCTTTCAGGACTTCCAGCTGCTTTCTGACCGTACGGTATATGAGAATCTGAAATTTGTATTACAAGCTACCGGGTGGAAGAAGAAAGCCGACATCGACGAGCGTATCAACGACGTCTTGGAGGATGTAGAGATGCAGGAACTGGCCGACCGCTATCCTCATGAACTGTCTGGTGGTGAGCAACAGCGAGTAGCCATTGCCCGAGCCATACTGAACAAGCCGAAACTGATAGTCGCTGACGAACCTACAGGCAATCTCGACATCGAGACGGCAAGCGCCATCGTTCAACTGCTACGTCAGGTGACACAGAGCGGTACTTCTGTCATCATGACCACCCATAACATTTCACTGCTCAACCAGTATCCAGGCATCGTATACCGCTGTATTGATGGTGAACTGGAAGAAATCACGAATGATTACAATAAGATAGCCCTCTATGAGGACGAGGAGTCGGAAGGTGCAAAAGTCGTCGACTACAGTTCAAGAGAGGATTTAATATAACTTAGTAAGTATAAACAAAAAACAACAAGATATGAAAGTAATGAAGTTTGGCGGTACATCGGTAGGAACTCCGAGCCGCATGAAGGAGGTAACCAAGTTGGTTACAATGTCGGGAGAACCCGTATTCGTTGTCCTGTCAGCCATGGCTGGAACAACGAATCAGTTGGTTGAGATTTCCGACTATCTTTATAAGAAGAACCCTGAAGGTGCCAACGAAATTATCAACCAGATGGAGCACAAATACCTTCAGCATATCGAAGAGCTCTACTCGACGGAGGAGGCCAAACAGCAAACGCGTGAACTTCTTGCAAGTGAGATGGACTATCTGCGCTCGTTTACCAAAGAGTTGTTCACCTCGTTTGAGGAAAAGAGTATTGTGGCACAGGGCGAAATGTTGTCGACCAACATGGTAGTCAACTACATGAAGGAGAAAGGCATAAAAGCTGTACTGCTCAATGCGCTTGACTTTATGCGTACTGACAAAAACTCTGAGCCGGATCCCGCCTACATCAAGGAGAAACTTAGCAACATTATGGAGCAGAACGAGGGACAGCAGGTGTACGTCACGCAAGGCTTTATCTGCCGTAATGCCTATGGCGAGATTGACAATCTGCAACGTGGCGGATCAGACTACACGGCTTCGCTCATAGGTGCTGCACTGAACGCAGAAGAAATTCAGATATGGACTGACATAGACGGTATGCACAATAATGACCCGCGTGTGGTAGACAAGACGGCCCCCGTACACCAGCTGCACTTCGAAGAGGCTGCCGAGTTGGCCTATTTCGGTGCAAAGATCCTGCACCCCACCTGTGTGCAGCCCGCTAAATATGCGGGTATTCCCGTGCGTCTGCTCAACACGATGCAGCCAGAAGCTGAGGGTACTACTATTAGCAATAAAACGGAGTATGGGAAAATCAAGGCCGTAGCTGCCAAAGACAATATCATCGCTATCAAGATTAAGTCGAGCCGCATGTTGCTGGCCACAGGATTCCTGCGCAAGGTATTCGAGATATTCGAAAGCTACCAGACACCTATTGACATGGTGTGTACCTCAGAGGTCGGTGTATCTATGTCTATTGACAACTCGGCCCACTTGGGTGAAATTGTTGACGAACTGAAGAAGTATGGTACCGTGACGGTCGATACAGGCATGTGTATCATCTGTGTGGTGGGCGACCTCGACTGGTCGAACATCGGATTCGAGACACAGGTGCTGGATGCCATGAAGAACATCCCTGTTCGCATGATTTCGTATGGCGGTTCTAACTATAATATCTCATTCCTTATCAAGGAAGAAGACAAGAAACGCGCCTTGCAGAGCCTGAGCGACACCTTGTTCAGCAGTGGTAAATAATGCAACGACAACAACAAACACGAAACTAAAGATGAAGGGAATATTTCCAATAGAAAAATTCGAGCACGTGGCAACTCCATTCTACTATTACGACATGGAGTTGCTGCGTCAGACGCTCAGAGCCATCAATCAAGAGACAGCAAAGCACGAGGGATTCTGCGTCCACTATGCAGTGAAGGCCAATGCTAACCCAAAACTGCTTAAAACTATCAGAGAAGCCGGACTTGGTGCCGACTGTGTAAGCGGTGGAGAAATAGAGGCTGCCATCCGTGCCGGATTCCCTGCTTCGAAGATCGTATACGCCGGTGTAGGAAAGAGTGACTGGGAAATCAATCTGGGACTCGACAATGACATCTTCTGCTTCAACGTAGAAAGTATTCCCGAACTCGAGGTTATCAACGAACTGGCTGCTGCCAAGGACAAGGTGGCTCGCATCGCTCTACGCATCAACCCCAATGTCGGAGCCCACACCCATGCCAATATCACTACCGGACTGGCAGAGAATAAGTTTGGGATAGCTATGCGCGACATGGAGACCGTGATAGAACAAGCCGCCAAAATGAAGAATGTGCGTTTTGTCGGACTCCACTTCCACATCGGTTCCCAAATTCTCGACATGGGTGATTTTGAGGCACTATGTAATCGTGTCAACGAACTACAGGACCAACTCGAAAGCCATCGCATCATTGTAGAGAACATCAATGTGGGTGGCGGACTTGGCATTGACTATCAGCATCCCAACCGTGTGCCGATACCTGACTTCAAAGCCTATTTTGACACCTATGCCAAAAAGTTGAAGCTACGCAACGGACAGACGCTGCACTTCGAATTGGGACGTGCTGTTGTTGCACAGTGCGGAACACTCATTACGCGTACCTTATATATAAAAGAAGGCGCCACCAAGAAATTCTGCATTGTGGATGCCGGCATGACCGACCTTATCCGTCCTGCGCTTTATCAGGCATATCATAAAATAGAAAACATCACCAGTGAACAACCGCTACAGACGTATGACGTCGTAGGACCGATATGTGAGTCGAGTGATGTTTTTGCCAAGCAAATCGATCTGAACGGAACCCGTCGAGGTGACTTGATTGCCATCCGCTCTGCTGGGGCTTATGGAGAGATCATGGCTTCGCAATATAATTGCAGGCGACTGCCTGTGGGATATTCCAGTGAAGACTTTTAACCGAAAATGAGAACACTGCACTACTACCCTAACAACGACAGCATGGTGGCAACGTATGTGACTACCATTTGCGACAGCATGGGCTCGGAATGTTTTAACGACAAGACTTCTGACGCTGCCGATGCACTGAAGAGGATATCAGACTATCATTACGATATCCTTCATCTGCATGGATGCTGGCGTAATTCGTTGTATAGGGTCGTACGTGAAGCGCAAAAAAAGAACATACGGATTATTGTAACCCCACATGGGCAATTGGAACCTTGGGTGATGAACGAGAACTACTGGAAGGAGAAACTGCCCAAGAAACTGCTATATCAGAAACGTATCGTCAGTAGCGCTTATGTTGTAATCATCCAAGGTAAGATGGAGGAGGAATGTGTCAAAAGACTGCACTGGAACAAGCGTATGGCCATTGTGCCCAATAGTTTGATAACAAATGCCATCACGTCGCGACAGATGGTCGGTCAGATTTACAATGTCTATCGCGAAGTCCTCGACAGTAATCCGTTGGAACGGATGACAGACAACACTCAACATACTCTTCTGCAATTGATAAAAGTCGGCATTACAGGCGACAGCAGATGGCTGAAGGAGTCGATTATCACCATTAACGACGAAGAACAATGGCGAATGTTGTTGTGCTATGCCCGGCAGGAGCAGATAGAAGACATTATAAAAAAAGGCATGCGCGTAGTTAATCTTGAAACTCCAAATATTGACCTATCCAAGACCAGCTATTTCGTACCGAACGACTACCAACCCTCAAAGAGCATAGAAAGTGTCATCGGTATGCAGTTTGCCTCTGAGAATGAACGACTGATAGCCACCTTCCGTCATATCAGAAAATTGCTGCTACGTCGCAAGTTTACAGTCATGCACCTCATAGAACTGGACAAGGAATTGCGCCAGCACGATTGCGATGAGGAGGCACTTTGCGAAGAGCTCAGCAGCCGGGGCCTCTATCAGACAGCAGCCCGAACCATGCAGCTGATGGCTGAGATGTCGGGGCTGGACGAGGGGTTCATGCCGATGCGACCTATTAATGACCGTATTACGCGAAAAATCAAGAAACAAATAACTAATCATTTAAAGCTCTAAACTAATGAATAACACGAAGCATAGTAACGACAGCAAATACGACATGCACTACTTGCAGCTGCTTGCAACATCTTTTCCCAATATAGCTGCAGCATCAACAGAAATTATAAATCTGGAAGCAATTCTTAATTTGCCAAAAGGTACCGAACACTTTCTGGCAGATCTCCATGGGGAGAGTGCTGCTTTTAAGCACGTCATAAAAAATGCCTCTGGAAATATTCGACGTAAAGTGAGCGAACTGTTCGCGGGAGACATCCGCGATAAGGAGCGTCGCGAATTATGCACACTTATTTATTATCCCGAAGAAAAACTGGAACTTATCAAGGCTGCAGAGACAGACCTGGACGACTGGTATCATATCACCATTCACCGACTGGTAGCTGTCTGCCGTGACGTCTCTTCCAAATACACCCGTTCCAAGGTACGCAAGTCGCTGCCCGAGGAGTTTGCCTACATCATAGAGGAATTACTACATGAACGCACGGAAGATATTGACAAGGCAGCCTATGTAAGTGTCATCGTCGACTCCATCATATCTACAGGGCGTGCAGATGATTTCATCTGTGCTTTGTGTAACGTGATTCAGCGGCTGGCCATTGACCAGCTTCACATACTCGGCGACATCTATGATCGTGGGGCTGGGGCACACATTATTCTCGACACCCTTCGCCAATATCACTCATGGGACATCCAATGGGGCAATCATGACATACTATGGATGGGTGCCTGTGCAGGCAATAATGCCTGTATATGCAATGTGCTTAGGCTTTCGCTACGCTATGCGAATCTGGCGACTCTTGAAGAAGGCTATGGCATTAATCTCGTCCCCCTTGCCACCTTTGCCATGGAAACTTATGGCGACGACCCTTGTGAAGAGTTTGTACCCAAACTGCTAACGGGAAATACACTCGATGAAAAGACCGTCCGTCTTATTGCGCAAATGCACAAGGCTATTGCAATCATCCAGTTCAAAAAGGAAGCGCATATCTTCAAGCGTCGTCCACAATGGCAAATGGAAGACCGCTGTCTGCTGGATCACATCGACTATGAACGTGGAATTTGCATGATTGACGGGAAAGAATACGAGATGAAATCAAACAACTTTCCTACCATCAATCCCGACAATCCTTGTGAACTGACAGGAGAGGAATATATTTTGATGGAAAAACTACATCACTCGTTCCGCGTGTGCGAAAAGTTGCAGAAACATATCAAGATGATACTCTCACACGGATGCATGTATTCCATCTGTAATCAGAATCTCCTGTTCCATGCCTCTTGCCCCCTAAATGAAGATGGCAGTCTGAAGGAGGTAGAGTTGTATGATGGGAAAAGCTATAGCGGCAAGGAACTGATGCACAACATCGGAATACTAATTCGTGCAGCCTTTGAAAGCGATACCGAAAAAGAACTGCGCCTTTACGCTCGCGACTATTTCCTCTATCTTTGGTGTGGAAAGGACTCCCCTCTTTTTGACAAATCTAAGATGGCCACATTTGAACGTTATTTCCTGACAGATAAGACAACGTATAAAGAGGAAAAAGGCAACTATTTCCGGTTACGTGACTCGGAAGTTGTCTGTGACCGAATCCTTGATGCTTTTGACGTGAAAGGCGAAAACAGGCATATCATCAACGGACATGTACCTGTGCACGCATCAAAAGGCGAGAATCCTATCAAGGCGAATGGGAAACTCATGGTGATAGACGGCGGTTTTTCTGAGGCATATCACTCTGAGACGGGAATCGCAGGGTATACACTCGTCTATCATAGTCGGGGCTTCCAACTTGTTCAGCATGAACCATTTAAGAGTGCAAGAGAAGCCATTGAAAGAGGGACTGACATTAAGTCGACAACACAGCTTGTCGAACTGTCGGCCCATCGTATGCTTGTAGCCGATACCGACAGGGGAAAAGAGCTTCAGTCACAAATAGATGACCTGCGTCAGTTGCTCTTTGCTTATCGGCATGGTATTCTGAAAGAGTCCAAATGAATCACTACGTCATAGTAGCTCTTGGCTCCAACACGAATCCCGAACAGAATATATCTGTTGCCAGTGACGAGTTGGCAGGACTGTTACATTCCTGCCATTTCTCGCATACGATTTGGACTTATGACATCCATCATACCTGTGTCAAGTATCTGAATCGTCTTGTCGCAGGATATACCGATATGACTGTCGATGAGTTGGATGAAAAATTGAAAACTATAGAAAATTTACATCATCGCAGCAGGCATGAAGTAACCATAGACTTGGACCTGATGCAATATGATGGCGTGCGCTACCACCTGAAGGACTGGCCTCGCCCATATATACAACGACTAATTAACGAAATAGAATGAAACACATTACTACGCTCGTCTCGTTTCTCTTCATCTTAATACCAGCGTCGGCACAGAACTTTGCCGAACATTTTACGGATTCCACACTACGCCTGGACTACATCTTTGCAGGTGACAGTAGTGGTCAGCAAATATATCTCGACCAGCTGTCCATGACTAATAGATGGTATGGACGGAGGCATCGCTTGGACGAGCTGCCGCTAAAGGGGAACGGAAGCATTACGGTCAGGGATAAGAATAGTGGGAAAGTAATCTATCGACATTCCTTTTCAACACTGTTCCAAGAATGGCTTGCAACAGAAGAAGCGAAGCATACCCCCAGGTCGTTTGAGAACGTGTTTCTGATTCCATATCCCAAACAGGTTGTCATGGTTAAGGTTGAGCTATACGACTATCACAACCGTATAATGGCTCAAATGGAGCATGAAGTACAGCCAGACGATGTCCTGATAGAGCATCATACCCGACAACTACCCTATGTCACCCTTCAGCAGGCTGCAGATACTACGCGCTGCATCCATATCGCCTATGTCGCGGAAGGATATACAGAAGCGCAGATGCAGCAATATCTCGACGATTGTCGGGCAGCATGCGAAGCGCTGTTCAGACACGAGCCGTTCCGTACCTTACGGAATCGATTCAATATCATAGCACTTCTGTCGCCTTCAAAAGACAGTGACGTCAGTCTGCCCGGGAAAAAAATCTGGCTCGACACTGCCCTCGGCTCTCATTTCAATACTTTTTACGTTGAACGATATCTGACGGCTCCACGGCTGAAAAAACTGCACGACCTGCTCAACGGAACGCCTTACGAACACATCATTGTCTTGGCCAACACGAAGCACTATGGAGGTGGTGGCATATATAATGCCTATAATTTGTCTTATACCCGCGGAAAACACTTTCTGCCTGTTGTTGTCCATGAGTTTGGTCATTCGTTTGGTGGCCTTGGCGACGAATATCCGTATGGTAACAGCGACCCAATGTATTTTGAAGACACAGAGCCCTGGGAACCAAATCTCACAACTCACACTTCCTATCCTGTCAAATGGCAAAATCTGATAGATGCAGGAAAAGCTTCGCTTGTAGAAGGAGGCGGTTATCTTTCTAAAGGCGTATGGCGTGGACAGGATAATTGCAGAATGCGCACCAATGAGCACCCGGATTTCTGTCCGGTATGTCAGCAAGCGCTACAACGGCTTATTGATTTCTATACTCGTTAAAATTTGGTCATGTCATAAAAAAGCACTACCTTTGCATCCGCTTAAACATTAACAAGGTAAGAAAGAGATGATAACAGTCACGAATTTGGCTATTCAGTTTGGTAAAAAGACGCTTTATAAAGATGTCAATTTGAAATTTACCAGTGGAAATATTTACGGAATTATTGGTGCAAACGGTGCTGGAAAGTCGACGCTCCTACGTGCAATCAGCGGCGAGTTGGAACCCAACAAGGGAACTATTGAAATGCAGCCAGGCGAACGCCTGTCTGTGTTGGAGCAGGACCACTTCAAGTACGACGAGTTCTCCGTGATGGATACCGTACTGATGGGACATCAGCCTCTGTGGCAGAATATGAAGGAGCGTGAAGCACTCTATGCAAAGGATGAGATGACAGAGGAAGACGGCAATCATGCGGCAGAATTGGAGATGGCATTTGCCGAGATGAACGGCTGGGAAGCTGAAAGTGAAGCGGCACAGCTACTTCAGAACCTTGGTGTAGGCGAATCACAGCACTACAAGCAAATGTCAGAAATCTCAAACAACGAAAAAGTGCGTGTAATGCTGGCCAAAGCATTGTTTGGTCACCCAGACAATCTGTTGCTTGACGAGCCCACTAATGACCTCGACCTGGACACTGTTCAGTGGCTGGAGGAATACCTTAGCAATTTGGAACAATGCGTTCTGGTGGTTTCACACGACCGTCACTTCCTGGATGCCGTCTCAACCCAAACTGTAGACATCGATTTCGGAAAGGTGACTCTATTCTCGGGTAACTATTCATTCTGGTATGAGTCAAGCCAGCTGGCCCTGAGACAACAACAGAACCAGAAGATGAAAGCTGAGGAAAAACGCAAACAGCTGGAAGAGTTCATTCGTCGTTTCTCTGCAAATGTGGCAAAATCGAAACAGACGACATCGCGCAAAAAAATGCTGGAGAAGCTGAATGTGGAGGAAATCACTCCTTCAACACGCAAATACCCTGGCATCATCTTCTCCATGGAACGCGAACCTGGTACTCAGATATTGGAAGTCGAAGGTCTGAAAGCCGTCGACCCTGACGGAACCATACTATTCGACAATGTGTCGTTTACCATTGAGAAAGGTCAAAAAACAGTATTCCTGTCACACAATCCGAAAGCCATGACAGCTCTGTTTGAAATTATTAATGGTAATCGTGAGCCACAGGCTGGTAGCTACAAATGGGGTGTTACCATTACCACTGCATATCTGCCGCTTGACAATACGGCGTTCTTCCAGTCTGAACTCAATCTGGTCGACTGGCTGTCGCAATATGGAACAGGCAATGAGGTCATGATGAAGTCCTACCTTGGCCGTATGTTATTTAAGGATGAGGATATTCAGAAGAAAGTATGTGTCTTATCGGGTGGTGAAAAGATGCGTTGCATGATAGCTCGAATGCAGTTGAAAAATGCCAACTGCCTGATTCTCGACACTCCAACCAACCACTTGGATCTGGAGTCTATTCAGGCATTTAATAATAACCTGATAAACTTCAAGGGAAATATACTCTTCGCTTCTCACGACCATGAGTTTATCAATACCGTAGCCGACCGTATTATTGAACTTACACCGCATGGAACTATAGACAAGTTGACAACATACGACGACTATATCTATGATGAAGCTATCAAAGCAAAGAAAATCGAGATGTATTCATAACAATGGCACACTATTTGCTGTTACAACCAAAAAAGGCACACTATGGAAGAAGATAAAATGAATGTTGAGGAAGAAAACCTCGTAAATGCTGAAGAAGCAGAGAATACAGAAAATATAGAGACAGAAGCAGAGGAGACACCAGAAGAGATGGATCCGCTGGAAGTTGCTCAAAAAGAGATTGAACAACTGAAAGATAAATATCTGCGTTCTGTCGCTGAGTTCGATAACTACCGCAAACGCACATTAAAGGAGAAAGCAGAACTCATCCTAAATGGCGGTGAGAAGGCTGTGCAAGCCATCCTTCCAGTCATCGACGACATGGAACGTGCCATAGAGAGCGGAGACAAAACCGACGATCCTGCCGTTCTTCGTGAAGGTATGGAACTTATCTATCACAAAATGATGAAGGTACTTGAAGGTCTGGGAGTTAAGAAAATCGAGACTGATAATGCAGAGTTCAATACCGATATTCACGAGGCGGTAGCAATGGTTCCTGGCATGGGAGACGACAAGAAGGGTAAAGTTATCGATTGTCTGCAGGCTGGATATCAGCTAAACGACAAAGTAATCCGCCATGCTAAAGTGGCAGTAGGACAATAACACAAATATGGCTAAAAGAGACTATTATGAGGTGCTCGGCGTAGACAAGAACGCCACTGAAGATCAAATAAAAAAGGCATATCGCACCATTGCCATAAAATATCACCCGGATCGTAACCCCGGCAACAAAGAAGCTGAAGAAAAATTCAAGGAGGCTGCTGAAGCCTACGATGTGCTTCATGACCCCCAAAAGCGCCAACAGTATGACCAGTTCGGATTCAATGGACCCGGTGTAGGCGGTTTCGGAGGATTTGACGGTGCAAGCATGAATATGGATGATATCTTTTCCATGTTTGGCGACATCTTTGGCGGACGTGCCGGCTTTGGCGGTTTTGGTGGTGGCAGTCATGGCCCGCAACGCCATCGCGGAACGGACTTGCGTCTTAAGGTAAAACTCTCGTTAGAAGAAATTGCCCACGGCGTTACCAAGAAATTTAAGGTACGTAAAGACATCACCTGTCCTCATTGCAAGGGTTCCGGCGCTGAAATGGGCAGCACCAATGAACAATGTCCTACATGTCATGGATCGGGCGTTATTACCCACACTACCCAGAGTATTTTCGGAATGATGCAGACCCAGGGTGTCTGTCCAACCTGTGGCGGTGAGGGAACCGTCATTAAGAACAAGTGTCACGAGTGTGGCGGTTCTGGTGTCGTCAAAGGAGAGGAAGTCGTCGAAATCAAGATTCCTGCAGGTGTAGCAGAAGGCATGGTAGTAAATGTACCAGGTAAAGGTAATGCTGGAAAGCGAAAAGGAATAAACGGTGATATACAAGTCTTCATCGAAGAAGAGGAGAACGACACTTTTATCCGCGACGAGAATGATTTGATATACAACCTTTTACTCGATTTCCCAACAGCTGCACTGGGCGGCGAGATTGAAATTCCAACCATTGAGGGAACGAAACTAAAGGTAAAGATAGAGTCCGGTACCCAACCAGGAAAGACGCTGCGCCTCCGTGGAAAAGGGCTGCCTGCCGTACAAGGATACGGCAGAGGAAATGGCGACTTGGTAGTAAATGTCAGTGTATACATACCCAAGACCCTGTCAAGAGAGGAGAAGAATGCTGTCGAACAGTTCCGCAAAAGCGATAACTTCAAAGGCGATGCTGCGACCAAACGCTCCATCTTCCAGAAATTCAAAAACTACTTTAGTTAAGTAATGAAC
Organism: Prevotella sp.; assembly: GCA_017847725.1. GTDB lineage: Bacteria > Bacteroidota > Bacteroidia > Bacteroidales > Bacteroidaceae > Prevotella. Next base: position 46,244 of record JAGAXW010000003.1, on the reverse strand, counting down.
TATTCGGAAACCTGCGAATACTTGTACCATCAGATACCGATGTTCGAGCGACAAGGATCTGCGGGTTACAAAGCGGGGCTGGACAATACTCTGGCCCTTGACGAACATTTAAAACACCCCCATCAGTCTTATGCTACCATTCATATTGCGGGAACAAATGGCAAGGGGTCATGTTCGCACACCATCGCTGCCATTCTCCAGCAGTGCGGTTACAGAGTTGGACTGTACACTTCGCCCCATTTGGTAGATTTCCGTGAACGTATACGTGTTAACGGAGTACCGGTAAGCGAAGAATACGTGGTGGATTTCATAGAGAAGGAACGTGGCTTCTTTGAACCGCTACATCCGTCTTTTTTTGAAATAACCACTGCCATGGCCTTCCAATATTTTAAGGACATGGATATTGACATTGCAGTTGTTGAGGTAGGACTGGGTGGTCGTCTGGACTGCACAAACATCATCTCTCCTATTCTATCTGTTATTACCAACATCAGTTTTGACCACATGCAGTTTTTAGGCAATACCCTTGAAAAAATTGCAGCAGAGAAAGCTGGTATCATAAAGAAAGGAATACCTGTAGTCATTGGCGAGGCGAATGAACAGACACGTCCTGTTTTCGAACAGAAAGCAGACGAAGTCGGGGCTCCTGTTATTTTTGCAGAAGACACACCAGAAGTGGTATCTGCTTATACGAATCCCGGTGGTGGCATGCATTATTCGACGAAACTGATGGGCGATATAGACGGCGACCTCGGTGGCATCTATCAACAGAAAAATATGAATACCGTGTTGGTAGTAGTTCGCGAGTTGTCCAAATTAGGTTATATCTATTTGTCTGAAGATACTGAGAAATACCCGCGAGGCAATTCTGAGATACGTGAAGCTGTTGGACATGTCGCAGAAAAGACGGGACTAATGGGGCGATGGCAGACTATACAGACAGCGCCTTTAGTCGTATGTGACACAGGGCATAACGTCGGTGGATGGCAATATGTCAGTCAGCAACTTGGTCAGATGCGATATAGACAACTACACATCGTATTTGGCATGGTAGGTGATAAGGATGTGGATGCTGTACTCTTGTTACTTCCTCGTCATGCAAAATACTATTTTACCAAAGCAGACAATGAGCGTGCACTCGATGAAAGCCAATTGTTGTCAATGGCGGCTAAACATGGGTGTGAAGGTGTTTCTTACCCAAATGTAAAAGAAGCCTATTTGGCAGCCATGTCTGCAGCCACCAGTGAGGACATGATTTTTGTTGGAGGAAGTTCATACGTAGTGGGGGATTTCCTAAAATATTGCCGTTAGTTGTTTTTAACACAAAATAAAAGAATTTTTCTGCAAATCATTCGTCATTCTCGTTTTTTTTCGGTTACTTTGCAAAACATAAATCAGTAACTTAAAAACACATGTATCATGGTAAATTCTGCAGAAAATGCATTATTGTGTGGACTGAACCGTAAAGACTTTCAGACCACGGTTAATGGTAAAAAAACAGATTTGTATATCCTGAAAAACCGAAAAGGATACGAAGTGGCAATTACGAACTATGGCGGAGCTGTCGTTGCCATCATGGTGCCAGACAGAGACGGCAATGTGGCCAACGTCATTCAAGGACATGATAACATTCAGGATGTCATCAATTCATCAGAACCATTCTTGTCTACGCTTATTGGCCGTTTTGGTAACCGTATTGCCAATGGACAGTTTACACTGAACGGCAAAGAATATCAGTTAGCTATCAATAACGGCCCCAATGCTCTCCACGGGGGACCAACAGGTTTTCACACCCGTGTCTGGGATGCCAGGCAAATGGGGCCTCGCTCACTGGCTCTCAACTATACGTCGGCCTATGGAGAGGAAGGGTTTACAGGCGAATGTCGCATCACAGTTGAGTACACATTCACGGATCTTAATGAACTTGTCATTGAATATCTGGCAACTACAAACAAGAAAACGATAATCAACCTAACCCATCATGCATTCTTCTCATTACAGGGTATTGCATCCCCTACCCCTGTTATCAATTCTCAACTATGCGAGATTAATGCAGATTTCTACTTGCCGATAGACAACACATCTATCCCCACCGGCGAAATAGTGAAGGTAGCCGGAACTCCATTCGATTTCCGTACTGCTAAGCCCTTAGGACAGGATATTGACGCTGACGATGAACAAATCCGGAATGGCAATGGCTATGACCACTGTTTCGTGCTCAACAAGAAAGAAGAGGGAGACCTGAGTTATGCAGCCCGTCTGACTGATCCGCAATCGGGACGCTCGATGGAAGTATATACAACGGAACCAGGTATGCAGGTATATACCAACAACAATGGTGCCGGTGACAAGGGCCAGCATGGCGCTACATTCCCTCGTCGTTCTTCTGTTTGTTTCGAATGTCAGCATTTCCCTGACTCTCCAAATCGTCCTTACTTCCCATCTGTGGTTTTGCATCCGGGACAACAATACAAGCAAAAGACAATATATCGCTTTGGTATAAATGATTAAACTAACGAGAAAATAATTATGGTAGATATCGAATATGTAAGAAGTCGCTTTGTTAAGCACTTCGACGGCAAGACGGGAAACGTATACGCCTCTCCCGGCCGCATCAACCTTATAGGTGAGCATACAGACTATAATGGTGGCTATGTGTTCCCAGGAGCTGTAGACAAAGGCGTGGTTGCGGAAATACGCCCCAACGGAACAGAAGATACTGTCATGGCGTATGCAATTGACTTAAAAGATCGCGTTGATTTTAAACTCAACGACCCCAATGGGCCGCGTGCCTCTTGGGCTCGCTACATCTATGGCATAGCATTGGAGATGCGTAAGCTGGGTGCTCCTGTCAAGGGTTTTAACATTGCCTTTGCCGGCGATGTTCCTCTTGGTGCAGGAATGTCTTCGTCTGCGGCTATGGAGAGCTGTTTCGCATACGGACTGAACGACCTGTTCGCAGACAATAAGGTTAGCCAATGGGATATGGTGTTGGCAGGACAGGCTACAGAGCATAACTACTGCGGGGTCAACTGCGGTATAATGGACCAGTTCGCCTCTGTTTTTGGAAAGGCAGGCTGCCTTATGCGTTTAGACTGTCGCAGTCGCGAATTCGAATATTTCCCGTTCAAACCCGACGGTTACCGACTGGTATTGCTGGACAGTGTCGTAAAACACCAGCTTGCAGGGTCGCCATACAACGATCGCAGAAATTCCTGCGAACGTGTCGTAAAGTGTATTGCCGCTAAACATCCTGAATCAAAGATAGAATTGCTTCGGGACTGCAACTGGGAACAGCTCGAAGAGGTAAAGCAGGAAATTAGCGAAGAAGACTATCGTCGTGCCAAATTTGTACTTGGTGAGAAAGACCGTGTGCTGGCTGTATGCGATGCACTGAGTGAGGGCGACTATGAAAAAGTCGGTGAACTAATGTATCAAACCCACGACGGATTGTCAAAAGACTATGAGGTGAGTTGTGAGGAACTGGATTTCCTCAACGACATCGCAAAGGAAAATGGAGTCACTGGTAGCCGCATCATGGGTGGCGGCTTTGGCGGTTGCACCATTAACCTCGTACGCAACGACCTTTATAATCAGTTTATAGCTGATGCCAAAAAACGCTTCAACGATAAATATGGTCATGAGCCAAAAGTCTACGACGTGATTATCAGTGACGGCTCTCGTAAAATTTGTTGACTAAAAAAAGTTAAAGACAGTTACGTGAGGTGCAGATTACGGCACCTCACGTTTTTTTTATGTATTTTCCTTTTGCTATTTCGAAAATAAGTTGTAATTTTACACCCAAATTACATTAAGAACCTAAAAACTGTATAAAATGAAAAGTTTAAAAGCATCATTTTTTGGTATGGGGATGGCCATTACCTTCCTATCCGCATGCGCATCTGGCAATGAGACTTCATTAACAGTGTCCGGGTTAGATCCGGCAAAGTTTGACACGCTGATTAATGAGAAGCCTGTCAAGCTCTACACCTTAAAGAACGACAACGGGATGGAGGTTTGCATCACCAACTATGGTGGTCGTGTTGTTTCTCTCGTTGTTCCCGACAAGGACGGTAAACCTACAGACGTTGTATTGGGCTTCGACAACATAGCCCAGTATACTGACACCCTGAATTCTCCTTCCGACTATGGCTCCAGCGTGGGACGTTATGCCAATCGTATCAAGGGCGGTCGCTTCGTGTTAGCAGACTCTGTTTATCAGCTGAAACAGAATGACGGTGAGAACTGTCTGCATGGCGGTGGCACCACAGGATGGATGAATCGGGTTTATGACGCAGAGCAGATTGGTGATTCCATTCTCCGACTGACCATCGTTGCCGAGGATGGGGAAAACGGATTCCCCGGCACAGTCACCGCTGTTACTACCTATAAAGTCACTGCCGACAACGTTTTGGATATGACTTGGGAAGCCACCACAGACAAGGAGACTATCATCAATCAGACCAACCATAACTACTATAATTTAAGTGGTGACTTCACACAGGCTGCTTACGATCAGGTACTCTATGTGAATGCAGACAACTTTACACCATCTGACAAGAATTACATCCCCACTGGTGAGATTCGCAGCGTAGAAGGCACCCCGATGGACTTCCGTACTGCACATGCTGTAGGCGATAGCATCAACTCTGAGTACGATCAAATACAGAATGCCGGAGGCTACGACCACAATTACTGCCTGAACACCTACAAAGACGGCAAGGGCGACGACACTCAGGTATGTGCCTCACTCTATTCACCCAAATCAGGCATTCTGATGGAGATGTACACCAATGAGCCAGGTGTACAAGTTTATAGTGCCAACTTCCAGGGTGTCGGACGTGATGCCGACATCATCCGCAAACACGGTGTCAAGTATCCCAAGCATGTTAGTGTATGCCTGGAGAGCCAGAAGTATCCTGATTCTCCCAACAAGGATGGCTGGGTAAAACCCACACTCAAGCCTGGCGAGAAATACTACAGCCACGCCGCTTACGCCTTTAAAATCAAGAAGTAAATCAAAAAATAAAATAAAAAATGGATACTATTATCAACGCGCTAAGCAACAATGGTTTTGCTTTTGCTGACTATTTAGTCTTTATCATCTACATCATTATTCTCGTGGGAATGGGTATCTTCCTTTCCCGCGGCAAGAAAGGAGAAGAAAAATCATCTTCTGACTACTTCCTGGCAGGCAACACCCTGACGTGGTGGGCTGTCGGTGCTTCGCTGATAGCTGCCAATATTTCTGCCGAGCAGTTCATTGGCATGTCCGGTTCTGCTTACAAGTCTGGTATAGCAATGGCTGCCTACGAGCTGATGGCCGCCGCTACCCTGATTGTAGTGGCTAAGTTCCTACTGCCTGTCATGATTGAGAAGAAGATATTCACCATCCCGCAGTTCCTGCGTGAGCGCTACAACTGGGGTGTCGGCCTTGCCTTCTCTATCTTCTGGTTGTTCCTCTATGTCTTTATCAATCTGACATCCGTATCGTGGCTGGGTGCATTGGCCATCAAGCAGATCCTTGGCCTGCCGGCCGTGGCTGGTTCATTCCTTGGCATGCCTGTTGACATGACGCTGTTGTGGATTATTCTGGTACTGTTCTTAATTGCCGGTATTTATTCTATCTATGGCGGTCTGGCATCTGTAGCATGGACCGATGTTATGCAAGTTACTTTCCTTGTAGGTGGTGGACTTATCACAGCCTACGCAGCGCTTTCAGTCATTGGCTCTTCACTGGGTATTGATGGTGGTGCAATAGGTGCCTTCCAAGAGATATTCAGTCATTTAGGCAGTATTGACGGCGACAGGCACTTCAATCTGGTGGTTGAGCGTAATGCCGACATATACCCTGACATTGACGGTATCTTGAATTCCACAGGTCAGGCTATCGCCAGCCAACCTGGTTCAGACCCCTATTTCGACATTCCTGGTATCGTTGTAATCGTGGGTGCGCTCTGGCTTACGAACCTTGGCTATTGGGGCTTCAACCAGTACATTATTCAGAAGGGACTGGCAGCCAAGTCGCTGGCAGAAGCTAAGAAGGGTATGATTTTTGCTGCCTTCCTGAAGATTTTGATTCCGTTCATCGTCTGCATCCCCGGTGTTTGCGCATTCTATATTATGAATGGCACTTACGATGGTGTTCCTGTCCATGAACTGCTGACCAATCTTACCGGTTCCATTGAGCGTTCTGACGATGCATATCCCTTCCTGATTCGTAACTTTACCCCTGTGGTTGTCAAGGGCCTCTCGTTTGCAGCTCTCACCGCTGCCGTCATCTCGTCACTGGCATCTATGTTCAACTCGACGTCTACCATCTTCACGATGGACATCTACAAGCAGTTCATCAATAAGACTGCTTCTGAGAAGAAATTGGTAAACGTTGGTCGTTTGACATCCGTCTGCGCACTGATATTGGCCCTTATCGCTGTTTATCCCATCATGGGCGGTGCCGACCAGGCCTTCCAGATTATTCAGGAATATTCCGGTTTCGTTTATCCGGGCGTAGTTGTTATCTTCGGCTTGGGACTGTTATGGAAGCGCGCATCCGGTGTTGCCGCTGTTGCTACGGCCATCGGTACTTTCGTGTTCTCCATTCTGTTTAAGTTCATGTTACCGGAAGTTCCGTTCCTGCTGCGTATGGGTTATGTCTTCATCTGTCTGGTTGTCATGTTCTTCGGGCTGTCGTTCGCTTCGAAGAAAACAGTGCCTACCCAACAGCAGGACATCAATGCCATACGTGCACAACTCAAATGGTCAGACCGTATGCTCTATGCCACAGTCATTTCTCTGCTGATTGGTATCTGGGGCATGACGCGACAGGATCTTCGCGACTATGGTTTTGAAGCCCTGTTGTTTACAGCAGCCATGTTCTTCTCGTTGAGCATCTATCTAAGGTCAAACGCCAAGGATAAAGTACAAGATCCCAAGGCCGTCGAAATCGACCTGAAGCTGTTCCGCACAGACAGTTCGTTCAAGATAGGTGCCTATGGTGTGATATTTATTCTTACAGTCCTTTACATTATGCTTTGGTAAAAGTGAGATAGATATGTATTACATTGAGCATCAGAAAATCCTTGTTTCCGTCGACTGTATCATCTTTGGATTCGAAGACAGCAAGCTGAAGGTTCTTATCGGCCATCGCAAGATGGACCCGGGGCGTGGCGAGTGGAGCCTGTATGGCGGCTTCGTAGGCAATGATGAAAGTGTTGAAGATGCAGCTCAGCGCACCCTCTTCCAGTTGACAGGCATGCGCAATGTCTACATGCGCCAGGTCGGTGCTTTTGGCGCTGTCGACCGTGACCCCGGGGCTCGTGTCGTGTCGGTGGCCTATTATGCACTTATCAATGTCAAGGACTACAGTGAGGAACTGATGCGAGAGCACGAAGTGGAATGGATGAACATCGAGGAATTGCCCTCGATGTTCTCCGACCACCGTGAGATGATTCTTCGTGCCCGCCAGATGATGCAGTTGCAGATTAAGACAGAGCCGGTCGGTTTCCAATTGCTCCCCCGTCTGTTTACATTGACCCAATTGCAGCGACTCTATGAAGCCGTCAATGGCGAGGACATCGATAAGCGCAACTTCCGGAAGCGTATCAAAGATATGGAATTCATCGAGAAGACACAACTTATCGACAAAAAGAGCTCAAAACGTGGTGCATACCTATATCAATTCAACAATAAGATTTACAACGAAGATAAGAACTTCAAACTTTAAATAAATAATATGTTAGAAGAGTTAAAAGAAAAAGTGTTCCGTGCTAACCTTGATCTGGTGAAACATAATCTGGTTATTTTCACATGGGGCAACGTGTCTGCCATCGACCGTGAAAAAGGGCTTGTCGTCATCAAGCCCTCCGGCGTAGAGTATGATGTCATGAAAGCCTCAGACATGGTTGTCGTCGACTTGGAAACAGGAAAAGTAGTAGAGGGCGACCTGAATCCGTCGTCTGACACCCCTACCCATCTTGTTCTCTACAAAGCATTCCCTGAGTTAGGCGGCATTGTTCACACGCATTCTACTTATGCGACAGCCTGGGCCCAGGCAGGTAAAGACATTCCCAATATTGGCACCACCCATGCAGACTATTTCCATGACGGAATTCCTTGCACTGAGGATATGACGGCCGACCAAATGGCAGAATACGAGCACAACACTGGAGTCGTGATTGTCAATCGCTTCATGGCATCCAACATTAACCCCGTCCACACGCCAGCCGTTCTGGTGAAGAATCACGGACCTTTTGCTTGGGGTAAGGATGCCGACCAGGCAGTTTATCATGCCGTCGTCACCGAGCAGGTAGCCAAGATGGCTTTTGTAAGCTATATGGTAAATCCTGCAACCACGATGAATCCGCTGTTGGTCGAGAAGCATTTCTCGCGCAAGCACGGCCCCAATGCATACTACGGACAGAAAAAGAAATAAATAACTTAAAAATAAAGAATTAGAAATTATGATTAAAGCATTCGAACAGTTTGAGATTTGGTGGGTGACTGGTGCACAGTTGCTCTACGGAGGTGAGACCGTGAAGATTGTTGACAGTCACTCTCAGGAAATGGTAGACGGGCTGAACCAGTCTGGTATTATCCCCATCAAAGTTGTATACAAGGGAACCGTAAACAGTTCTGCAGAAGTGGAGAAAGTCATGAAGTCCGCTAACAACGACGACAAGTGTGTCGGTATCATTACTTGGATGCACACTTTCTCGCCTGCCAAGATGTGGATCAAGGGACTGCAGGATTTGCAGAAGCCTCTCCTCCACTTCCATACCCAGTATAATGCCGAGATACCCTGGGACACGATGGACATGGACTTCATGAACCTGAACCAGTCGGCCCACGGCGACCGCGAGTTTGGCCATATCTGCGCCCGTCTGCGCATTCCGCGCAAGGTTGTCAGTGGCTACTGGAAAGACGAGAAGCCCCAGCATCAGATTGCCGTATGGGCTCGCGTTGCTGCAGCCTGGGCCGATGCCCATGACATGCGCATCCTGCGCTTTGGCGACCAGATGAACAACGTAGCAGTGACCGACGGTGACAAGGTGGAGGCCGAGATGCGTCTTGGCTACCATGTAGACTATTACCCCGTCAGCAAACTCATGAACTATTATAAAAAGGTGACAGACGCCGAGGCCGATGAACTGGTTGAGGAGTATAAGAAGCTGTACACCATCAAGATTGACGAAAGTGGCGAGGAAGTTTACTGGAAGAAAGTACACAATGCTGCCAAACAAGAGATTGCCCTTCGTCGCGTCCTGCAGGATGAAGGTGCCAAAGGCTTTACCACCAACTTCGACGACTTGGGCGAATGGGACATCAACGATCCCAACTTCCTGGGCTTCGACCAGATTCCCGGCTTAGCCTCTCAGCGCCTGATGGCCGAGGGTTACGGATTCGGTGCCGAGGGTGACTGGAAATCAGCAGCACTCTATCGTACGGTATGGTTCATGACGCAGGGCATGCCCAACGGCTGCTCGTTCCTTGAGGACTACACCCTGAACCTTGTTGGCGAGAATTCCAGCATCCTGCAGTCGCACATGCTGGAGGTATGTCCGCTCATCGCTGCCGATAAGCCACGTCTGGAAGTACACTTCCTGGGCATCGGTGTCCGCAAGGAGTTTACCGCCCGTCTGGTGTTCGACTCCAAGGTCGGCAAGGGTGTCACAGCTACTGTTGTCGACATGGGCAATCGCTTCCGCCTGATTGTGAACGACGTGGAGTGCATCGAGCCCAAGCCACTGCCTAAACTTCCTGTGGCCAACGCCCTGTGGATTCCCATGCCAAACTTCGAGATTGGTACGGCAGCATGGATTTTGGCCGGCGGTACACACCACAGCTGTTTCTCCTACGACATCACGCCCGAATTCTGGATTGACTACGCAGAGATTGCCGGTATCGAGATGTTGCGTATTGACAAGGATACCACCTACGGTTCATTCCGTCACCAGCTGATGTACAACGAGGTTTACTACATGTTGAACAAAGCCTTGAAGTAATTGACAATAGTATATTGACAATGATGAACGCAAAAGAAACCATCCAAGCAGGTAAAGCCATTCTCGGTATCGAGTTTGGCTCTACCCGCATCAAGGCCGTACTCGTCGACGAGCAGAACAAGCCCATCGCCCAGGGAGACTATGAGTGGGAGAACCAGCTTGTCGACGGGCTCTGGACCTATAATATCGACGAAATCTGGCATGGGCTGCAGACCTGCTACGCCAACCTGCGCAAGGCGGTCGGTCAGCAGTACGGTTGTGACATCTGCCAGTTGGCCGCCATAGGCTTTTCTGCCATGATGCACGGTTACATGGCTTTTAATGAGAAGGCTGAGATTCTCGTACCCTTCCGCACATGGCGCAACACCAACACCGGCAAAGCTGCCGCTGAGCTGTCAGCGCTCTTCAACTATAACATACCCCTGCGCTGGAGCATCAGCCACCTCTATCAGTGCATCCTCGAGGATGCCCCCCATGTGAAGGATATCAAGTACCTGACCACCTTGGCGGGCTACGTTCATTGGCAGCTCACTGGACATTTCGTACTTGGCGTAGGTGACGCATCGGGCATGATTCCTGTAGACCCGGAAACCAAGACCTACGATGCAACGATGGTAGACAAGTTTGACAAACTGGTAGCCCCCAAGGGATATAGTTGGCATCTACTTGACATCCTGCCTCGCGTACTCGTTGCCGGTCAGGATGCAGGCACGCTGACAGCCGAAGGCGCCAAATGCATCGATCCTTCTGGCACGCTGCAGGCCGGTTGCCCGCTCTGTCCGCCTGAGGGCGATGCCGGCACTGGAATGGTAGCCACCAATGCCGTCAAGCAGCGCACGGGAAACGTCTCGGCCGGTACGTCGTCGTTCTCGATGATTGTATTGGAAAAGCCACTGTCCAAGCCCTATGAGAAGATAGACATGGTTACCACGCCCGACGGTTCGCTCGTAGCCATGGTGCACTGTAACAACTGCACGTCAGACATCAACGCCTGGGTCGGCCTGTTCAAAGAGTATCAGCAACTGCTGGGTGTCCCCATTGACATGAACGAGCTCTACACACGCCTGTTCAATAAAGCCCTCGAGGGCGATGCCGACTGCGGCGGACTCATCAGCTACAACTATGTCAGTGGCGAACCTGTCACCGGTCTTGCCGAAGGTCGTCCCCTCTTCGTTCGTTCCGCCAATGACAAGTTTACCTTGGCCAACTTCATGCGTGCCCACCTCTATGGTGCCATCGGTGTACTGAAGATTGGCAACGATATCCTGCTCAAGGAAGAAGGCGTGAAGGTAGACCGCATTACCGGTCATGGCGGTTACTTCAAGACCAAGGGAGTCGGACAGCGCATGCTGGCCGCAGCACTCAACTCGCCCATCTCTGTGATGGAGACTGCCGGCGAGGGAGGAGCCTGGGGTATTGCCCTGCTGGCTGCCTACCTTATTCATAATAATGGAATGACGCTTGCCGACTATCTGGAGCAGGTCGTCTTTGCTGGCAATACCGGTGTCAGCATTGCACCTACGGCTGATGACGTAGAAGGATTCAACCGCTATATCGAGCGTTACAGCCGAGGGCTTGCTATTGAGCAGTCGGCAGTAGACAACAAATAACTTCGATATGACAGAAAAATGAACTCGGAATATTTATCCGAGTTCATTTTCTATAATGTTCAGCATCTTAAACGTAGCCTTGATGGCAGCTTCCGTCTGGTCAGCATCGAGTCCACGTGTACGCAGCAGCCCACCTTTGTGGTGCCACGTGATAACCGTCTGTACCAGGGCGTCGGTACGTCCACCGGGCGGAATCGTCACCTGATAGTTGGCAAGAATGGGGAAGGTGCGGTTCAGGTATTTCTTGTAGATATAACGCAGTGCCTTGACGAAGGCGTCATACTGACCGTCACCGACGGCACTGCCATCATACTGGCAGCCATTGATCTCCACCTTAATATTTGCACCAGGCTTCAGTCCGTAAGCCGTTGACACGACATAACTTATCAGTTTTACCTTCTCGTCGCCAGCCGAGTGCTTCAGCACGTCGCTAACGATAAAGGGCAGGTCTTCCTGCGTGACAATCTCCTTCTTGTCGCCCAGTTCTGTGATACGTTCAGTAACACGTCGCGTCTGCTCAGGAGTCAGTTCCAGTCCCAGTTCTTCCAGATTTTTGGCGATGTTGGCACGCCCGCTATTCTTGCCCAACGCATATTCGCGCTTACGACCAAAGCGTTCGGGAATCAGTTCATTGTAGTACAGCTTGTCCTTCGAGTCACCGTCGGCATGCACGCCAGCCACCTGTGTAAACACATTCTCACCCACGATGGGCTGGTTGGGTGCCACCGCGATGCCGCTAAAGCTCTCGACCATGCGCGAGATGTCGTTCAGTTGACTCTCCACAATGTTGGTCTTGGCATGGAACTGGTCTTTCAGAATGGCCTGTACGCTCGCCATCGGTGCATTGCCGCAGCGCTCGCCAAGTCCGTTGACCGTCACGTGCAGTCCTTTGGCTCCGCTCAGCACAGCTGCCAGCGAGTTGCTTACTGCCAGGTCGTAGTCGTTGTGCGCATGGAAATCAAAGTGCAGCTGAGGATACCGCTTCACCATCTTGCGGAAATACTCCACCACCTGTAAAGGGTTCATCACGCCCAATGTGTCGGGCAGCATGAAGCGGGCGATACCCGCATCCGCCAAGGCATCCATCAGGTGGTAGACATATTTGGGCGAATCCTTCATTCCGTTCGACCAGTCTTCCAGGTAGAGGTTGACCACAAGACCTTTCTCATGCGCATAATCAACATCGTGGAGGATGTCGTTGATATGCTCATGCTCGGTTTTTTTCAATTGCTGGGTGCAATGCTTTAGCGAACCTTTTGCCAGCAGATTGATGACGTGCCCGCCACATTCTGCAATCCAGTCGACCGACTTTCCGCCATCTACAAATCCTAACACCTCTACCCTATCCAGTTTGCCGGCCTTGCTGGCCGCCTTACAAATCATAGTCACCGCTTCGTGTTCGCCTTCGCTGACCCTTGCCGATGCCACCTCGATGCGATCCACGTTGACAGCACTCAGCAGCTTACGTGCCATCGCCAACTTTTCATGTGGCAGAAAAGACACACCGTTGGTCTGCTCTCCGTCGCGGAGTGTAGAGTCCATGATTTCTATAAAGCTTTGCTTCATCGCTGATGGTTTTCCCAATCTTCTATCTTGTCCTTGTTCTCCACGAGGAAGTCAATGTCGTCGAGTCCGTTGATCAGACAGTGTTTTTTATAGCCGTTGATTTCAAACTGTTCGCTGTGGCCTGTTGCCTTGTTGGTAACGCGCTGGTTGGGCAGGTCCACCTCCACTTCCGTCTTCGGATTCTCTTTGATGCTGTCGAAGAGCTCTGCCAGGAATTGTTCACTCACGACGACGGGCAGCACAAAGTTGTTGAGCTCGTTGTTCTTGTGGATGTCGGCAAAGAATGACGAGATAACCACGCGGAATCCATATCCCGCAATAGCCCATGCGGCGTGCTCCCGACTGGATCCGGAACCGAAATTCTTGCCAGCAACGAGGATGCAACCTCCGTAGGTGGGATTGTTGAGCACAAAGTCCTTGTTCACGCTTCCGTCACTATTGTAGCGCCAGTCACGAAACAGGTTGTCGCCGAAGAAGCTCTCCTCGCGCGTTGTAGCCTTCAAGAAACGGGCGGGAATAATCTGGTCAGTATCCACGTTCTCCAAGGGAAGTGGAACGCAGGTGGATGTTATGATATTAAATTTCTGTTTCATAATAGTTCTCTTGGGTCGGTTATTACTCCTGTTACTGCTGCGGCGGCAGCCACCAGCGGCGAGCATAGAATGGTGCGCGAGCCGGGGCCCTGGCGCCCCTCGAAGTTACGGTTCGATGTAGATACGGCATACTTGCCTGCCGGCACCTTGTCGTCGTTCATGGCCAGACAGGCCGAGCATCCGGGCTGGCGGATTTCAAATCCGGCGGCCTCGAGCACCTTGTCAATACCCTCCTCCCGTATCTGGCGGTCTACAGCCCACGAGCCGGGAACAAGCCATGCCGTCACATCCCCGGCCTTCTTGCGGCCCTTGGCGATGGACGCGAAGGCACGGAAGTCCTCGATGCGCCCGTTGGTGCATGCCCCGAGGAAGACATAGTCAATCTTCTTGCCGAGCAGTTTTTCGCCGGCCTTGAAGCCCATGTAGTCGAGCGCCTTGCGGAATCCCTGTTCGGGCGACTTAGCCTCTCCAGCCGTCGAGGGAATCGCCTCAGTGATGCCAATACCCATGCCGGGATTGGTGCCATACGTCACGCGCGGTTCAATGTCTTTCGCGTCAAATGTGATTTCCTTGTCAAACACGGCGTCGTCACCGCTCTTCAGTGTCTTCCAGTAGCTGACGGCCTTCTCCCACTCGTCACCCTTGGGGGCATACTCCTTTCCTTTGAGATACTCGAAGGTGACATCGTCGGGTGCCACGAAGCCGCCACGTGCACCCATCTCGATAGACAGGTTGCACAGTGTCAGGCGCCCCTCCATCGAGAGATTTTTCACCACGTCGCCACTATACTCTACGAAGTATCCCGTAGCGCCGGAGGTGGTCAGTTGCGACATCAGGTAGAGTGCGACATCCTTGGCGGTAACCCCTTTCTGTAGCATTCCGTTGATGCTGATGCGCATCGACTTTGGCTTCTGCTGCAGGATGCACTGCGAGGCCATCACCATCTCCACCTCCGAGGTGCCGATGCCAAACGCCACGGCACCCATGGCCCCATGTGTCGACGTGTGCGAGTCGCCGCACACAATGGTCATGCCCGGTAGCGACAGTCCCTTCTCGGGACCAACCACGTGGATGATACCATTCGAGGGGTCCATCATGCCGAAGTGTGTCAGTCCGAAATCTTTGGCATTCTGCGCCAGCGTACTCACCTGCTTTGCACTGACGGGGTCGCTGATGGGCTTGTCCTGGTCGTGCGTGGGCGTGTTATGGTCGGGCATGCAGTAGATGTGGTCGGGTCGAAAGCACTTCAGCCCGCGTGCTCTCATGCCGTCGAAAGCCTGTGGCGACGTCACCTCGTGGCAGTAGAGGCGGTCGATATACAGCTGTGTGGGACCGTCGGGCACTATCTGCACCACGTGTTTGTCCCATATCTTGTCGAATAATGTGTTCATTTCTTAAATTTATTTATACAGTCAATATAAGCCTCTACCGATGCCGTCACAATGTCCGTGTTAGCACCAAATCCATAGTAGACAGAGCCGTTGTACTCCACCTGCATGTGCACCTTGCCCACATCGTCGGAGCCCTTCGAGATGGCCTGGATGGTAAACTCCTTCAGCGTCATCTGCTTCATGATAATCTTCTTCAGGCCCTTGATGGCAGCATCTACAGGGCCGTTGCCCGACGCCGCAGCCTCGAACTTCTGTCCGGAGATGTCCAGTCCTATCGATGCCACACTCCTTACGCCCTTGCCCGTCGTCACTTGCAGGAAGTCGAGCTTCACGGCATGAGCCTCGGCGGTGTCGGCACCCGCCAGCATCAGTACGTCGGCATCGTTCACCTCCTTCTTCTGGTCAGCCAGCTGCAGGAACTTCTCGTAGATCTTGTCCAACTTCTGCTCGTCGACATTCACGCCGTTCACATTCAGGCGGTGCTTCAGGGCTGCACGTCCCGAGCGGGCTGTCAGCACGATGCTGTTGTCGTCGATGCCCACGTCTTTGGGGTCCATAATCTCGTAGGTCTGGGCATTCTTCAGCACGCCGTCCTGATGGATGCCACTCGAGTGAGCAAAGGCATTGCGTCCCACGATGGCCTTGTTGGGCTGCACGGGCATATTCATGAGCGAGCTGACCATGCGGCTCGTGGGGTATATCTTCGTTGTATTGATGTTCGTGTCGATACCCAGTCCCTTGTGGCACTTCAATATCATCGCGATCTCCTCGAGCGACGTGTTTCCGGCGCGCTCTCCGATGCCGTTGATGGTCACCTCCACCTGTCGTGCACCGCCCATCACGCCGTTGAACGTGTTGGCCGTTGCCATGCCGAGGTCGTTGTGGCAGTGGGTCGAGATGATGGCCTTGTCGATGTTGCTGACATGCTCTTTCAGATACTTTATCTTCTCAAAGTATTCCTGCGGCAGGCAGTAGCCCGTAGTGTCGGGAATGTTGACCACGGTGGCACCGGCGGCAATAACGGCCTCTACCACACGGGCCAGATACTCATTCTCCGTACGGCCAGCGTCCTCGCAGTAAAACTCCACGTCCTCCACGTACTTCTTGGCATACTTTACGGCAGCCACGCCACGCTCGATAATCTCCTCGCGGTTTGAGTTGAACTTATACTTGATGTGCGAGTCGCTCGTGCCGATGCCCGTGTGTATGCGCTTGTGCTTGGCATACTGCAGCGCCTCGGCAGCCACGTCGATGTCCTTCTGCACCGCACGCGTCAGCGCACAGATGGTGGGCCACGTCACAGCCTTCGAAATCTCAATCACCGAGTTGAAGTCGCCGGGCGAACTGATGGGGAATCCCGCTTCAATCACGTCGACACCCAGTTGCTCCAGTGCCTTGGCAACCTGGATTTTCTCTACCGTATTCAGCTGGCATCCGGGCACCTGCTCGCCGTCGCGCAGCGTCGTGTCGAAAATAAACAATCTGTCACTCATAATCTTATTTTTTATATCACCTTTTTTATCAACGAAAGAGCCTTTCGCACTGTGGAAGTGAGAAAGGCTCATCAACTTATCTATTTCAACTTTTCAATTGTACTCAAGTTTTAAATACACGCCTTATCACTTCCAACCACACCACGCAGTCGAATAATAATCAGGTTGTTCAGCAGATTCTGGCTCTTCATTTCTTCTCCATTTTGCTTATCGACTGCAAAATTACATATTTTCAACGAAACAAACAAACAAATTGCAACTTTTTTAATTCAAAACCTTACAAATTATAAAGATTACGACATCTGGAGAGCACGTGGGGCGTGGATTGCCCCACCGCACCAAATCAATTTTCTTCCTTCACCTTCACCTCGTCGGCGGGAACCCCTCTATTTAAAGGCGGTTCGCGCGTGCGGGGGCGCCGCGCGAGGCGGATTCTTCCTTCACCCCATCCTTCACCCGCCCGCGGTGACGGTGGGGTGACGGAAGGGTGAAGGGCAAAATGCGCCGAAACCCCTTTGTACAGGGGAAAGGTGAAGGTGAAGGTAAAAATTTGAAAAGTTCCCGCGCGCGGGGCGCGCGCCAACGCGTGCGCGCGAGAGAAAACAGACGACGCTGGCCGAAAACGGTGAGCGTTTTCAGAAAAACGGTGACCGTTTCCGAAAAAACGCTCACCGTTTTCTGACCAAGCAGGCCTGTCCGATGCCTATTTTACTGGTGTTGCTCACGCAGCAGGTCGTTTACCGTCTTGACGGGATTGAACGTGCTGAGCGGCACCTCCACAAACACGGTGTTCCAGTCGCTCATGGCGCCGTTCCACAAACCCGGCAGCTCGAGGGCCTGCAGCTCCTTTCCGCTCTTCGACTTCTGCGAGATGAAACCGGTGGATGGGTCGACATACTTGGGCAGGTCGAAGGGCTGTCCCTTGTAGTCCTTGACGGCGCAGACGAGGTCGACAGGATTGAAGTGGGTGCCCTTGGTGAACATGTCCATGTACTCCTTGTTCGACTTGTCAATCTGGCTGGATTCGAGAATCTGCAGGCTGACGGTGCCGTCCTGATTGTAGGTGAGGAACGGACCGCCGCCAGGCTCACCGACATTTTTCACGACGCCGCAGACGCGCATAGGCCGGTTAAGTTTCTTGCGCAGGTAGATGACGAGGTCGGCATCCTCAAGGTCCTTGATGTCCGGCTTGCGGCAGCAGAGGTCCTGCTGTACGAAGCGGATAATCTCCTCTATCTGCTCGTGGGTGTACTTGCCCGTGTCGAGCAGGCGCATATAGTCGAAGGCCTTCTGCTGGAGGGTGACGAGCACGCCGGCTATAATCTGCTTCCACTCTACGGTGTCAGCCTTGAGGCGGTCGGGTACGACGTTGTCGATGTTCTTGACGAAGATGACGTCAGCATCAATCTCGTTGAGGTTCTCAATCAGTGCTCCGTGGCCTCCGGGACGGAAGAGCAGCGAACCGTCGCTGTTGCGGAACGGTGTGCCGTCGGGGTTGGCGGCGATGGTGTCCGTCGAGGGCTTCTGCTCGGAGAAGGTGATGTCATAGCGTATGCCGTACTTCTGGGCGTAAAGGTCGGCCTTCTGGGCTACCTTCTGCTTGAAGAGCTCCATGTGCTCGTGGCTTACAGTGAAGTGGACGTGAGCCTCGCCGTTGGAGGCGGCGTAGAGGGCGCCCTCCACAAGGTGCTCCTCCATGGGCGTGCGCGGTCCCTCTGGGTAGTTGTGGAAGAGCAGCAAGCCCTTTGGCAGCTGTCCGTAGTTGAGTCCTTCGGCCTTGAGCATGTTGGCGGCCACAGCCTTGTAGTTACCCTCGGCCATGAGAGCCTTGATGTCCTTTCCCTGATTCTTCTGGCAGGCGGCATCCAGCTCGTCGTAGAAGGCAAACTTCTCGATATTGTCGAAATATTTCTTCTCAAAGTCGGTGGTGGGCACGTCGTAATCGGCATCGACGAAAGCGAAGACATCCTTGAACATACGGCTGGCGGCACCCGAGGCGGGCACGAACTTGACGACGCGACGGCCGGCGGCTTTGTACTGCTGCCATGCGTCTACATATTGCTTGCCTTCTGCGGCAGTAGGTGCCACGATGCCACGGCCGATGGCTGCGGCGGCTTCGAGCTTGAGGAAGGGGAATCCGGTCTTAAACTGTCCCAGTTGGGTTTCGATTTGCTGCTCAGAGATTCCTTTCTGAGCCAGCTGCTTCAGGTCTTGCTGTGATAACATAATTATTGCTATTGGTTTTGATTTGTTTATTACATTTGTGCAAATATACGGATTTTTTCCTAAAACCAACGCAGAATAAGCAAGATTTTAGAAAAATTAGCGCAGGAGGGCCAGTTCTATCACCTCGCGGGTGGTGTCGTCAACGGCAACCCGCTGGTCGACACGCATGCCGACGAGCCACACCACGACACCATTGGCATCGACGACGACGAGCTGGCGGCGTTTGTCGAGGAGCGACAGCTTGGCGTCGGTGAGCATGTCGCTCAGCAGCTTGCTGCCCTGCATGCCATAGGGCTGCATGCGGTCAGAGGGTTGCACGCGGCGCAGGATAAGCGGGAAGGCCACCTTGCCGGCATCGACGGTGGCGGTGTCCGGACGATACGAGATGGCGGGTTCGCAGCGGCGGACGCGCAACCGCCTGCTGTCGGCCAGCGCGTAGACGCCCTCCTCCGGAATGCGGACGGGCGGCAGGGGTTCGCTACGGCGTTCGATGAACATTCGCGACCTGTCTACCAGCAGGTCGTAGTCCGCCGCACTGAAAAGGCGCCCCGTTGCCCCAGCCTGCAATACGTCGTAAATCTGGCGGCACTGTGCGGCATTGAAGCCATAGTCGCGAAGCACCTCATACAGCACATAGTCGCCGGGGCATGCGGCCATCACTTCGGTGGCCGTGAGCTCAGTACGCCCCTTGAGCGCAGCGATGCGCTCCTGCAGCAGTTGCTCGACGACCGTCATGCGCTCAGACAGATGCACGATGTTGTCGGCAGCCTGCGCATTGAGTTCTTTCAACAGAGGTACAAGGTGGTGGCGCACCTTGTTGCGTGTAGCGTCGTCGTCCATATTGGTGCTGTCGGTCACATACTGCTGGCCGCGCTGGCAGAGAAAAGCCTCGATATCGGCTCTAGACACGCAGAGCAGCGGTCTCAACAGATAGCCGTTGCGAGGACGGATGCCTGTAAGTCCACGCACGCCCGTACCTCTTATTATATTCATCAATACGGTTTCCACCTGGTCGTCGCGATGGTGTGCCACGCAGATGCCCGCAGCCCCCAGGTCGGCACGCAACTGTTCGAAATAGCGGTAGCGCAGGCTGCGGGCTGCCGTCTCGACGCTCAGATGGTGTAATTCAGCATAGGCAAGGGTGTCGAAATGTACCCGATGGAATGGGACATTTCGGGCACTGCAAAGCGACTGGCAGAACTGCTCGTCGCGGTCGGACTCATCGCCGCGCAGGTGGAAATTGCAGTGTACAGCATGCACATTATAGCCCATTTCATCGAGCAAAATGAGCAACGCCACACTGTCTGCACCACCGCTCAAAGCAACGAGATATAATTCGTTAGTATCGAGCAGTTTATATTTTTTTATAAACTGCTCTACCCTATTCCACATAAAGCACGAGTCCCTTGAGGTATTCCCCTTCCGGATGGTAGATGTTGACGGGGTGGTCGGCAGGCTGGTGGAGCTGGTGCAGGATGCGCACCTTGCGGCGTGCCAATGCGGCTGCCGTGAAGACGGCATTGCGGAAGTGGTCTTTGGTGACCACCTGCGAACAGGAAAAGGTGAACAGGATGCCCCCTGGCTCAATCTTCTCGAATGCTTTCTGATTGAGCCGTGTGTAGCCCTTCAGGGCATTGTGGAGCGCTCCGCGGTGCTTGGCAAAGGCAGGTGGATCAAGGATGATGAGGTCGTAGGCGCCCTGCCCGGAGACTTCGAGAAACTTGAAGGCATCGTCGCAGAATGCCTCGTGGCGCGGGTCGTCGGGGAAGTTGAGCGCCACATTCTGCCTCGTCAGTTCGATAGCCTTTGCCGAACTGTCGACGGAATGTACCAACTGGGCACCGCCGCGCATGGCATAGAACGAGAAGCCGCCGGTGTAGCAGAACATGTTGAGCACACGCCTGCCATGGGCGAAGCGCTCGAGCAATGAGCGATTCTCGCGCTGGTCTACAAAGAATCCCGTCTTCTGTCCGCGCAACCAGTCTACGCGGAATTTCAGACCGTTTTCCGTGGCGATATTGTCGTTGCTGCCGCCCAGCAGAAAGCCGTTCATGTCGTCTGCCGTCATAAAGGGTAGCGTGGTCTCACTCTTATAATAGATGTGGGCGATGCGCTCGCCCATGACGGCGGCAAGGGCTGCCGCTATCTGCTTGCGGCAGAGGTGCATGCCGATGGAATGGGCCTGCATGACGGCTGTGGCCCCATAGACGTCGACGATGAGTCCCGGCAAGTTGTCGCCTTCGCCGTGGACCAGACGATATGTGTTGTTGTCGGCACTGTCGGCAATACCGATGGCCTGTCGCATGCGCAGGGCCGACTGCAGGCGCGACTTCCAAAAGGTCTCGTCGACGGCTACGTCTGAGAAAGACAGTACACGCACGGCGATGGAGCCCTGCTGGTAGTGGCCGACAGCGATGAAATCGCCCTTTTCGGTGAGCACGCGCACCACCTCGCCCTCCTCTATGTTGTTGTCGACCTGCTGGATGGCTCCGGAAAATACCCACGGGTGGAATCTGCGCAGACTCTCATCCTTGCCTCTGCGGAGCCGTATCTGTTTGTACATCATCTGTTATTTTTATCAGTTTGTAATCGTTTGTTGTCTCCAGGCGCATGAGCTCCTCGTAAAGCATGACGCAGGCCCAGGCATCGGTGGCAGCATAGAGTTTCTGGCGGTCGCTGAGCACATCGGCCTCCCAGTTGGTGAGTCGCTCGCGCTTGGAAATCTTCTGACCGAAGAAGTTGGCATAGAGCTTTTGCAGGCTCAGGTCCTCAACGCCTATCTCACGCACGTGGTCCTGCAAGTCGACAAAACAGCCTGCGCTGAAGTCGCCCAGGCGGTGGAGCATGGTGAGGTCGTCGTGCCAGGAGAGCCCAATCTTGGGTACGGTGACATCCTCGAGCAGCCGCTTGACGGAGGGCGAAAGGGCCAGGTAGTTGAGACGGAAGAGGAAGCAGATGTCGCGGGTGGCGACCTGAAGCAGTGACACTTTGTACTGGTGGCCTTTCTTGAACGACGGACGTGTCTCCGTGTCAACACCCAGGATGGTCTGCGAGAGCAGATAGTCGACAGCCTTGGCAGCCTCTGCCTCCGACAAGACGACGATGATACGCCCCTCGAACAACACTCTCGGAAGGGTGGCTATCCGTGACTTGTCAAACTTGCTGTAAATCGTTTTTCCCATTCGGCCGACAAAGTTAATGCAAAAAAACTAAAAAACGATGCTTTTTATGATGAAATCCAAGATTTTCTTCGTAATTTTGCATCTTAATAATCAACTGACATCAAAAATGACGAAAAAGAAGACCACCAAATCTTCGGCAAAGGCGACGACTACCTTTTCCGAGGCCATCGGTATCGACAAGATATTCTCCAACGAGCGCATCAACTTCGTGCTGGGATTCTGCATTCTCATCATCGCCATCTATTTTATCTGGGCGTTCATCTCCTACTTTGTGACGGGAGCGGCCGACCAAAGCCTGATAGAGTCGCCACGCCCCGGCGAGATGATGAACGAGAACCGCGAATTTCAGAACTCGTGTGGCTCGCTGGGAGCCTACCTCTCCTGGTTTTTCATCAAGCGCTGCTTCGGACTGGCCACATTTGTCATCCCTATCTATATGATTATGGTGGCTATAACCCTGATGCGCGCCTATAAGGTGAAACTGCTCAAGTGGTTCATGTGCCTTGCACTCATCATGATCTGGGGCTCCGTCACAATGGCCAAGTTCCTGCAGCCTCTCTTCGAGGACGCCTGCTTCAATCCCGGCGGTGACCACGGCCTAGCTATCAGTCAGCGCATCGAGGGACTGTTGGGCATACCGGGACTGACAGCCGTGCTCGGCCTCACAGCCATCGCTTTTCTGACCTACATCAGCGTAGAGACGGTGTTCCTCTTGCGCAAGCTGTTCAACCCGCTGTATTATCTGAAGAAAATACCGATGGAGATAAACGTGGGGGGGCACAGCGATGCTGAGCCTTCTGGCATCAAGACGCTGGAGGACCCCGAGGTGTTCGACGACCCGCAGGCGCAAACCGTCAGCTTCGACCTGACAAAGCCAAACGACAACCCTGGTGCAGCAAATGTCGACTCACAACCAGCGGATACTGCCGATAAAGACTATACGGACAACGGCAACGGACCGACCGGCAGCCATCCCGAGGGCGACGTGGAAATGACGATTCAAACGGGCGAAAAGGAAGAGGAAGCCAAGGGCAAGGACCTCGTGGGCGACTATGGCGACATCGGCACGCCCTACGACCCCAAACGCGACCTCGAGAACTACCACTATCCCACCCTCGACCTACTGAAGAAATACGAGAGCGACGGCAAGCCCTTCATCGACATGAACGAGCAGAATGCCAACAAGAACCGCATCGTTGATGTGCTGCGCAACTTTGGCGTGGAGATCAGCAGCATCAAGGCCACCGTGGGCCCGACCATCACGCTCTATGAGATTACGCCAGCACCTGGTGTGCGCATCTCCAAGATTCGCAACCTCGAGGACGATATCGCACTGTCGCTGTCAGCACTGGGCATCCGTATCATTGCGCCCATACCCGGCAAGGGAACCATCGGTATTGAGGTGCCGAACGCCAAGCCCGCCATCGTGTCGATGGAGTCTATTCTGAACTCGAAGAAGTTCCAGGAGACTACGATGGAGTTGCCCTGTGCCCTCGGAAAGACCATTACCAACGAGGTGTTTATGTTCGATTTGGCCAAAGCTCCCCACCTGCTCGTAGCTGGTGCTACCGGTCAGGGTAAGTCGGTAGGTCTGAACGCCATCATCACTTCCCTACTTTATAAGAAGCATCCTGCAGAGATGAAGATTGTGCTCGTAGACCCCAAGAAGGTAGAGTTCAGCATCTATGCCACCATCGAGAACCACTTTCTGGCGAAAATACCTGACGACGAAGCCGATCCCATCATCACTGATGTCACCAAGGTGGTACGCACGCTCAACTCGCTTTGCAAGGAGATGGACACCCGCTACGACCTGCTGAAGATGGCCCAGGCCCGTAACATCAAGGAGTACAACAAGAAGTTCATCGACCGTCAGCTCAATCCCGAGCACGGACATAAGTATATGCCATACATCGTTGTTGTCATCGATGAGTTTGGCGACCTGATTATGACGGCTGGCAAGGAGATAGAGCTGCCCATAGCACGTATCGCACAGCTGGCGCGTGCCGTAGGCATCCACATGATTATCGCCACACAGCGTCCTACCACCAATATTATTACGGGTACCATCAAGGCCAACTTCCCAAGCCGTATTGCCTTCCGTGTGGGAGCCATGATTGACTCGCGCACCATCCTGGACCGCCCTGGTGCCCAACAACTGATAGGCCGAGGCGATATGCTCTACCTGAACGGTGGCGAACCCGTCCGTGTGCAGTGTGCCTTCGTGGACACCCCGGAGGTGGAACGCATCAACCAGTTCATTGCCCAACAGCAGGGCTATCTCAGTGCCTTCGAACTGCCTGAGCCCGACACCGACGACGGTGACGGCGTAGAGAGCCGTGACGTAGACATGCAGCACCTCGACCCGATGTTCGAAGATGCGGCCCGTCTGATAGTCCGTGAACAGAGTGGCAGCACGAGCCTGATACAACGCAAATTCGCCATCGGCTACAACCGTGCCGGACGACTGATGGACCAGTTGGAGAAGGCGGGTATCGTGGGACAGGCTCACGGCTCGAAGCCCCGCGAAGTATTGATTATGGACGAAATGAGTCTTGAAAACCTATTATCACAATGGAGAGGATAAAAACAATCATGCTGATGCTGCTCTTGACGGCGGCATCTTACGGACAGACCGCCAAGCAAGTGTTAGACAAGACGGCTGCCGTGTTTTCCAACAAGAACGGCGTTTCTGCCGCCTTCCATATCAAGGACGACAAGGGCAACAATCTGACCAACGGGCGCTTTATGGTGAAAGGCAAGAAGTACTGCCTACGGTCAGACAAGATGCTCGTCTGGTATGACGGGAAGACCCAGTGGGCAGCCATCAACCACGGTGCCAAGGGCATCGACGAGGTGAACATGAGCACGCCCAAGTCTTCGGACTTCAACAATCCCGCAGACTTCATCTATATCTATCGGCAGGGCTACACCTACACAATGAAGGAAGAAGGCTCTCGCTACGTTGTCCACCTGAAGGCCACGGCCAAGAACAATCCCATACAGGAAGCCTACATCTCGGTCTATCAGGGCTCGGTGGCTGGTGTGGCCTATACACCGAGCTACATCAAGTTTCTGCGTAACAACAAGTGGACCACCATCAGCATCTCTAGTTTCAGCGTCCATCAGAAGCCATTAGCCGATGCCACCTTCCGTTTCAACTCCAAGGACTTCCCCCAGGCGGAGGTGATTGACCTTCGGTAGTTGAAAGTTGAGAGTTATGAATAAAATACAGCTGTTTTTCCTATTACGCAAAAACGTCAAGCTGAGCGAGAGGCGCAATGTCATGTTTGAGGCCAACCGCTATGGTAAGCTGTTCTCCTATTTATGGATGAGCATCCTTGCGATAGAGTTTATTGCCCTCGGCACCTTCCTCGGATGGATGGGCGCCACGGAAGACACTCCCGAACTGATCTTCTACATCACTCCCCTACTGCTCATCCTCGACTTTCTCGCCCGTTTTGCCACCCAGCAGACACCGCTGATGCTTGTCAAGCCCTACCTGCTGATGCCCATCAGCAAATATGCCGCTATCGACTGTTTCCTCGTCGGACAGATGGTCAGCAGCGGCAATCTGGTTTGGATGACGCTCTTTGCTCCCTATGCCTTCATCGTATGCTGTGGCGGGCTTTCGGTATGGCAGACGCTGGGGATGCTCTGCCTGCTCCACCTGATGGTGGTGTGCAACAGCCAGTGGTACCTGTTGGTGCGTACGCTGGTGAACCGCAGCATGCTATGGTGGCTATTGCCTGCCACTGTCTATGGGACGATGGTACTTCCCTTCTTCGTGCTCAGCGACGCACAGATGGAGCAGCTGATAGACGTGACGGCCGGTCCCCTTGAGGAATTTGCCTTTTCCGGCAGCTCCTTCCTGGTTCATGCCGTACTGCTGATAGTGCTGGCTGCCGCCAACCGCCGGCTGCAGATGCGCTTCATCTACGACGAGATCAGCAAGCAGGAGAAAACCAAGCTGAAACATGTGTCGCAACTGTCGTCACTCGACCGCTTCGGACAGATAGGCGAATACCTGAAACTCGAAATCAAGAGCACCATGCGCAACAAGGCCATGCGCACACGTTTCATACAGGGCGTGTGCTTCATTACCTTCTTCTCGTTGATGATTGCTTTCACCAGCGCCTACGACTCCACGTTCGAGCGTAACTTCTGGTGCCTCTACGCCTTCGTGTTCTTCGGCTCCGTCAATCTGTCAAGAGTGATGTGTGCCGAGGGTAACTATATCGACCTACTGATGGTGCACGAAGAGAATATCCTGACGCTGCTGCTGGCCAAATTCTATTTCTACTGCGCCATCCTGTTGCTCCCGCTGGCCATCACACTCATACCGGTCATCGCCGGCAAGTTCACGCTCATCATGGTACTGGCCTATCTGCTGACGACAACAGGACCGGTATACCTGCTCCTGTTCCAGATGGCCGTTTACAACAAGCAGACGCAGCCGCTCAACGAAAAGATAACGGGCAAGAACCAACTGGAAAACAAGTGGCAGGCCATCGCCTCCATGGCGGCGATGTTTGCACCTATTATAGAGGTATACCTCCTGATGGCCTTCTTCGGAACGGATGTCGCCTATTGGGTGCTCTTCGCCATCGGACTGGCCGTCACACTGAGCGTGCCTCTGTGGATGCGCAACATCTATAGCCGCATGATGGGCAGGCGCTATGATAACCTGGAAGGCTTTCACTCCACCAGATAAGATAGTATTAATAGAGATAAAACACCGTACAATATGTATTTTACAGGTATCATCATTGCAATATGCACCTTTATCACCATTGGCATCTGGCATCCGATTGTCATCAAGACTGAATATCACTGGGGCACACGGCCTTGGAGTGTCTACCTCGTCGTCGGACTGGCATGTCTGGTGGCAGCGCTCTTCATCGAGAACACGCTGGTGTCGGCTGTCGTCGGTGTCTTTGGGGCTTCGGCATTGTGGGGCATCGGTGAACTCTTCTCGCAGAGAAAACGCGTACAGAAAGGCTGGTTTCCCATGAACCCCAAACGCCGCGACGAGTATCCTCCCATCGACAAGAATGAGACGCTCTGCCCCATCCACCACGGCAGAAGCATCTACGCCATCGACGACGAACCCGCTGACGACCAAAAGGCATGAAGACACTGCTCATTCAGGTAGGCAAGACGGTGAACAAGCACTTCATCGCAGGCATCGACGACTATGTGGAGCGCATCGGTCACTATATGCCCTTCGAGGTGCTGACCATACCCGAACTGAAAAATACGAAGAACCTGACGGAAGAGCAGCAGAAGACGGCCGAGGGCGAACTCATTCTCAAACAACTACAGGCAACTGACACCGTGGTGCTGCTCGATGAGCATGGAAAGCAGATGCGTAGCATCGAGTTTGCCCGCTGGCTGGAGCAGAAGCAACAGACAGCGCGTCGACTCGTCTTCGCCATTGGAGGTCCCTACGGATTCTCTGCCGCCGTCTACCGCCGCGCCAACGAACAGCTCAGCCTCTCGAAGATGACCTTCTCACACCAAATGATACGGCTCACCTTTACTGAACAAGTATACAGAGCGTGTACCATCATTAAAGGTGAGCCGTATCATCATGAATAGCCGCCGCAGTGACTACTTCGTCACGCGAATCCAGTCGGCTTCAATCCATCCCTTGTCAGTCTTGGGATTCGTGTCGGCAGCAATATAACCGAACTTGGCACCAATCCACTTACCTTCCTTCATCGGCATCCAGTCGCCGGCGGCAGTAAACTTCTTGCCGTTGGAGCTATAGGAGAAGCAGACCTTCGAATCCTTTACCGACAGGCGCAGGAAGATGTCTTCGTGGATGCCTGGCTTGTAGTCTATCTTGTCCTCGGCGGTGGGCTTCAGCGTGGCGATGAGCTGCTCCTGCTGAGCCTTGCCTTTGTCGGCCTGATTGCAGGTGACGAGCAGCAGCTGGAATTCCTTGCCGACACGCTTGAGCAGCAGAGCCTGATAGTTGATGCCCATCATGATGAGACCGCCCATCTGGCCGTCGGCCTTAGAGGTGAAGCGCAGTTTTGTGGTGACCGTAAACTCGTCGGCAGGTGTCTTCTGCAGCAGCATGTTGGGAACCTCCCAGAAATTCTTCCACTCCTGGCTGAGTTTGTGGGTATAGATACGCATGGTACCAAAGGCGGTCGGCATACCGAAGAACTGATGGTAGTTGGCGTGCCACTGCCACTGCTTGCCCAACATGGGAGCATCGAACTCGTCGCTCTCCACGGGATTGATAATCACGTTGCTTGAATTCTTGGGCTTCTTGTACGTGGTAACGGGTTCGCCTTTCTTACCCATGATGGGCCAGCCTGTTGACCAGTCGACGGGGTTCAGGTGTACGACGCGGCCGTATGCCTCCTTGTCCTGGAAATGCAGGAACCAGTCTTCACCATACTTGGTGTGCACCCAGCCACCCTGGTGAGGACCGTTGATGTTGGTCTTTCCCTGCTGCAGCACGATTTTGTGTTCGTAGGGACCGTAAGGCGACTTGGAGCGCATGGCCAGCTGAAAACCGGTGGGAACGCCACCCGCAGGACACATAATCCAATACCAACCGTCACGCTTATAGAACTTGGGGCCCTCACAGGTGCGGTTCTCCGTACCGTTGCCGTCGAACACGATGACGGGCTCGCCGATGGCCTTTGTCCCCTCCTTGTTTAATTCGCGTACGCATAGAACACTGGCAAACTTGCTGCGTGAGTTGGCCCATCCATTTACCAGATAGCAGCGGCCGTCCTCGTCCCACAGCGGTGTCGTGTCGATGATGCCCTCGCCGGGAATCACGCAGACGGGATTCTCCCACTCGCCGGCAGGATCGCCGTTCTTAGTCTTCACCATGAAGGCACCGAAGTCGGGGTCGCCCCAATAGATATAATACTGTCCCTCGTAATAGCGGATGCTGGGAGCCCACACACCTGCACCGTGCTGCGGCTTGCTAAAATGCTTGAGCATTTTGCAGTCGCCTTCATAGAGGTTACGCAGCGCATAGCCCACAATCTCCCAGTTGACCAAGTCGCGAGAGTGCAAAATTGGCAGACCCGGTGTACACTGGAACGACGAGGCCGTCATGTAGTAGTCTTCGCCCGAAGGACCGACACAGACGTCAGGGTCGGAATAGTCGGCATTGATAACGGGGTTCGTGTACGTGCCGTCACCGTTGTCTGGCGACCACACTTGTGATTTGTACTGGGCACTGGCTGTCAGCGCCAGCATGGCCAGTAGGGATAGAAAAGTTTTTCTCATAGTTTACATATATTAAATTGATAGTTGTTCCCATCGTAAAGTATACGCATTGCTCTGCTTTCTCCGTCTGTCGGCGCTGGCAGCGAAAGGGCCACATGCCCCATGGTTCGGCGCAGGTTGATTTCCACACACGGGTGAAGAAGATAGAGGCCGTCCTTGTGCACTATCATCATGTCGACACCCAGCGGTCCGACATATTCCTCTACGTCTAATGTGTGACAAATATCTTCTTTAATCTTAGATAGTAAATCTTCTGATATGTAGCGTTTTATAAGCTCCTTCTTTTTATTCTCGTTGGTCAGTATATTGCCTGTGTAAGCCCCCTTGGAAGTGTCGAACAGCGACAGACCGCAATAGGAGATACGCCCATCGCCGGTGGCTTCAAACTCCATCCCCAAGTCATACACGTTCTCATAGCGGGGCTCCGCCATCACGCTTCCCTGAGCACCAATGACTCCGGTAATCCATTTCGACACGCTGTCTGAAGGCTCCGACACAAAACGTACGCCGCGACCGCTCGAACTCCAAGGCGCCTTGAGCACAATGTCGTGCCAACGATTCTGGCAGGCAGCCACTTCGTCCATCGTAAAACACTCTGCCGCCTCGCCCACCCTCCGGTCGCCCTGCAGGCTGGCAAGGAGATGCATGGCTGTTCTGCGGTGAGACAACCGTCGTATCATATCCACGTAGGTGCCACTTGGCAGCAGGTGCCCTTCGACGCCCCAATGGCGAAGCTGGTGTACAAGTGCGGCATCCCAACCCCATGGTTCGATGCGTTCAACACGACACCCTTGCAGATGACGGCAATCCGTCCAATGCGGTTCACAAAGTCCCGGCCAGCAGGACTCCTTCACATTCCGAAAGGAACAGGCGGCACGCTCCACATCGTCCACCAGCACATAGTCATCAGGCTTGGCCCACAAAGCTGGCAGGAATCCCAAGTCATGACGCAATTGCCGACCCGCCCGCGGTGCAGTGAAATTCGCGAGATTGGCAGCGAGTGCGATGTCGTGTTCGGGATTGAAAATATGCAACGTAGCCATTTGTGTGCAAAGATACATTTTTTTCATGTTTCAGCAAAAAAAGAAGTGACTTTCTTTGTTTTACACTCGTTTTTTCGTAATTTTGCACACATTATAATATAAAGAAACTAAAAAGACAAAGAACGAAGATGAAACCAATCAAGATTCTGAGTGTTGACGACGAGATGGACCTCGAGCTACTGCTGACACAATATTTCAGACGTAAGATCCGCAAAGGCGAATACGAATTTTTCTTTGCACACAACGGACTCGAAGCGCTCACCCTACTGCTCAAGGAGAAAGACATCGACATCATCCTCTCTGACATCAATATGCCGGAGATGGACGGACTGACACTGCTCACGAAGGTTAACGAGATGCAGAATCCCGCCCTGAAATGCATCATGGTAAGTGCCTATGGCGATATGGGCAATATCCGTTCGGCCATGAACAACGGAGCCTTCGACTTTGCCACTAAACCCATTGACCTCGACGACCTTAGCGCCACCATCGAGAAAGCCATTGCACAGATAGAATACATAAAGAATGCACAGGCAGAACACACGCAGCTGGAAAACATCCAGAACGACCTTGCCGTGGCTTCTGAAATCCAGCAGGCCATTCTGCCCCGCATCTTCCCGCCGTTCCCTGAAAACGAGGCACAGCTGGACCTGTCGGCAAAGATGACGCCCGCCAAGGATGTGGGTGGCGACTTCTACGACTTCTTCCACATCGACGACGACCACATCGGCCTGGTGATAGCCGACGTCAGCGGCAAGGGCGTGCCAGCCGCCATCTTCATGGCCGTCAGCCGTACACTGATACGTGCCATCGGCATTCAGGGCGACACACCAGAGAAATGTCTGGAGAAGGCGAATGAACTCTTGTGTAACGAGTCGGTCGAAACGATGTTTGTTACCGTCTTCTATGCCATCTATAACGTAAAGACCGGAGAACTGGTCTATTGCAATGGCGGCCACAACTCGCCATACATTCTGCGTGCCAATGGACAGGTGGAGATGCTGCCCATCAGCAAGAACTGCATCTTAGGCGCTGTCGACGGACTAACCTACGAAGGCAGTCATACGCAGTTAGGCGTTGGCGACACCATTGTGATGTATACCGACGGCGTCAACGAGGCGTTCAACGAGAGCTACGAGGAATATGGCGACCAGCGCCAGAAAGACCTGTTGACATCACTCAACGGAAAGAGTTGTCTGGACATCGTCAACGGTCAGCTTGAAAGCATAGCAAACTTTGTGGGAAATGCGCCGCAGAGTGATGACATCACCTTGCTGGCCTTGAAGCGTAAGGCATGAGACTCATCGGCAAGATATCCGTACTGACGGCATTAGGGCTCGTCGTGCTTTTTGCAGCTGCATGCGTCGGGCTGTATATGGTCTACGACCGCGAAGTTGCGAAGAACATGGAGTTGCAAAAGCAGCTCGTCGAGCTCAGCAAGGAGCAGAAGCAGTCGGCCGTCATGCAGAGTATCAACGCCCAGATGGAAGAGATTGCCCTGCAAGAACGCCGCATCAGTGATGAACAGCGCGAAGCCGCCGAGCAACAGACGCTTGTGGCCCAACAGATGCGACACAAGGCTGAGGAGGAGCGCCAGAACGCTCTGGAGGCAGAGCAGCGCGCACTGGAAGCGTCGAAGGTGGCCAAGGGGCAGCGCATCATCGCAGAACACCAGCGCACAGAGGCCGAATATGCCAAGCGTGTGGCCGACACGCTCAGTTATGTCACGCTGTCACGCCAGCTGGCCAATGTCGCCATCACGCAGCACCAAAGTGGCAACTACGAGCTGGCCGACCTGTTGGCATACGCCTCCTATATATACGCCATGCGCTATCAGGGAGGCATCAACTCACAGGCCATCTACCAGGCGCTGGTGCTGACCAGTCTGAGCAAACACCAGTGGAACTGGCACAGGGGTACTGTCACCGACATCGCCTTTTACAACGATGCCAAGTGCCATTTTATTTCGTGCAGCAGCTATGGTGAACTGAAAGAGCACCAGGAGATGAAAGGACAGATCAAAACGGTCAGCCTGTTTAATGACAACCGCTATGACTTCCGCGACCTATTCGTCAACCGCCAGACGGGCACCATCTATGCTGTCAGCCGTACTGGCCATCTGGTGATCCGCCACGACGGTAAGATCCTTGTTAGGGAGGTGGGCGGCATAGGCCATCTCATCGGCATTGCTCCCATTGCGGGACAGATAACAGTGTTTGGCGAAAACGGCATGGCCCAGATAGGGACTGACAACTTCATGGTTGTGCGCCACAAATCACTACCCTATAAGGTCGTCACACTATGCAGCAACAGCAGTTCGACAGACATCTTCGACAACAAAGGGGGCAAGCATACCATCTACAGCTTCGACCGGATTGTCGATAAGCGCACCTCTCTACAGGGTCAGGTGACGGCCTATATCCTTTCAAAGCAAGGTAGCATCATGGCCTATGGCATGAAAGATGGCAGCATCTACTACACTGACGCCAGCGGAAAGACCCAGAAACTGGTGGGGCACCGCTCGCAGGTGTCTCACCTGAAAATTATCGGCAATCAGCTCTACTCCTCCAGTTATGACGGCACACTGAATCTTTGGATGCTGGACAAGGCAAAGATAGAGCCAATGCCCATGCTAACGACCAACAGCTGGATAGTGTGCTTCACCTTCGATGCCAAGCAATACAACATCTGGTGTGGCGACCAGAAAGGCACCATAACAGAAGCCTTTATCTCCGTCCCGCAGATGGTAGCCAAACTGAAGAGCAAGCTGAAGCGTAACCTCACTGTCGACGAGTGGGAATACTATGTCGGCAATAATGTACCATACGAGAAACTAATCGTCAAGGAGGGAGGCAGATGAAGAGGCGAATCCTTACTCTATTGCTGGTCAGCATCCATCTGATGGCATGGTCGCAGGGCGTACCCTTCCTGCGCAACTACAGTGCCAATGAGTATCATGCCCACAAACAGAACTTCGACATCATCTGTGGTGTCGACGGCACCATCTACGTGGCCAACTTTGAGGGACTGCTCTACTACGACCATGCATCGTGGCGCATCATCCACACGCCGGGCGTGACACGTGTCACGACACTTTTTATGGATTCCAAGGGCACGATATGGACGGGCGGATACAACTACATCGGTCGACTGAGGAATGACAGCGACGGAAGACTCGTGCTCGATGACTACGACAAGGCACACAGTTTCCACGGCGAGGTGCACAAGATATGGGAGCGCGACAAGGTGCTGTACTTCCTGGCCAGCAACGGCAGTGTCTATCAGATAGCCGACCACCACATTAAACCGGTATCTGACAAGACGACGACAACCGATACTGACGCTGATGACACGCAGACGCTCGACAACCAGTATAAGGCGATTGCCAGCAATGGCAACGGCGTCATCATCCAAGACAATAACGGCAATACCGTACAGACTATCACAGAGAAGAACGGACTGTGCTCCGACAACGTTGTCAGCATCGTGTATAACGGGCACGGACAGTTGTGGGGAGCCACCGACAATGGTATTTTTGCCATCGCCATACCGTCTGTCTACTCCCACTTCACGCAGAACGAGGGACTGCGTGGCGAAGTCCTCTCCATCTCGCAACTCGACAACACACTGTATGTCGGAACGCTGAGCGGCCTGTATCGCCGACAGGGTCATACCTTCGTGAATGTAGCCGACATCTCTCATGCCTGCTGGCAGCTCGTGTCCACCAACGGTCGTTTGCTGGCAGCCACCACCGACGGTGTCTACAGCATCGAAGGCCAGCAGTCGCGACAGCTGACAACCGCCAGCACCACCTCTCTGCTGGTAACCCCCGACGGCTTTTACAGTGGAGAGCTCGACGGTTTCTATCTCAACACCTATAGCGGCCAGCGCCAGCGTCTGTGCGACGCCGAGAAGGTGGTAAAGATTGTAAAAGACAAGTCGGGCACCATCTGGCTACAGAATCTGTATGGCAGCATTTGGAGGGGCGACGGCAAGACGTTCGCACCCTTCACCACAGGTCAGAAGGAAGCCATTGCCACACTGGTCCAGTACGAGGGGCGCGTCATCACCGTAACGGCCGATGCCACGAAACCCTTCCCCTACCCGCTGTTCTCCTATACTGACAGCGACGGCATCACATGGCTCACAGACAACAAGGGTAAAATCCTATACGCCATGGATAGGGGCAAGCGTCAGGAGATGTTCTCCGAGCTGGTGTATCCCCTGATGGACCATTCAGTGCGTGCCATGATGCGCGACGGTGGCCAACTGTGGATTGGAGGCGAGAAGGGACTGAACGTCGTCGACTGTTCGCGAAAGGACCCCATTGCCACGACCAAGGCATGCCTATACATCCGTTCCGTCAGCATCGACGGCGACAGCATCGTCTGGGGAGGGTATGGAGAATATCCACAGCAACTAAGAGAACTGTCGAGCGACAACCAGCACCTCGTCGTCAAATTCTCCGTCGACTACCCGTCCCTGCTGCTACCTACCCAGTACCGCTACCGCATCAACAACGGGCGATGGACCGAATGGAGCCTTGACACGGAGGTGTCCTTCCACAAGCTACCCTATGGCAGCTATCTCTTGGAAGTACAGTCGCGCAACGCCTATGGTGTGCTGTCAGACGTCGCCAGCATCAACTTCAGCATCATGCCCCCCGTCTATAAGCGATGGTATATGATTGTGCTCTATCTCATACTTATCGTCATTGCCGTCTACCTGCTCGTCAAGCTAAGGCTGCGCCAACTGGAACATGAGAAACGCCGGTTGGAAAGCATCGTGCAGGAGCGCACGGCAGAGGTGGTCAAGCAGAAAGATGAAATCGAGGAGAAATCGAACCGCCTGGAGAATGCCCTACAGGAGTTGAGCGAGGCACAGCATGAACTGGTGCGCCAGGAGAAGATGGCCACAGTGGGTAAGCTTACACAGGGCCTCATTGACCGCATCCTCAATCCCCTTAACTATATCAACAACTTCGCCAAACTCTCGGAGGGACTTGTCAAGGACCTTACAGCCAACGTGGAAGACGAGCAGGAGCACATGGACGCAGACAACTACGAAGACACGATCGACGTGCTTGGCATGCTGAAGACCAACCTTGAGAAAGTCGGCGAGCATGGCGCCAACACGACGCGTACGCTGAAGGCCATGGAGGAGATGCTCAAGGACCGCTCGGGCGGCATCGTCCAGATGGACCTCACGGCACTTGTCAAGCAAGACGAACAGATGGTTGCCAAATACTACCAGCGCCAGATTGCCGACTACCATATCAAGGTTGCCTTCAACTACAGCGAACAGCCGGTGTTTATCAACGCCAATGCCGAGCAACTGAGCAAGACGTTCATGAGCCTGCTTAACAACTCTATCTACGCCATCACCAAGAAGGTCCAGCGCCAGCAGTTCAGTCCAGAGGTAACATTCACCATGAGAGCCCTCGACGGTCAGGTCGAGATTGTCATCCGCGACAACGGCATCGGCATCGAGGAAACCATCATCGACAAGATCTTCGATCCCTTCTTCACCACGAAGACGACGGGCGAGGCCTCAGGCGTCGGACTGTACCTCAGCAAGGAAATCGTGCAGAACTACGGCGGCGACATCCACGTCGAGTCGAAGAAAGACCAATATACCGAATTCACCATCATACTACCAACCATCAAATAAGAAAAACGGAAGGATATGGAGACGAGCATAGAGACCCTACAGCAACAATTGAAAGAGCAGGAGAAACTGGCTGCACTCGGTACGCTGAGTGCAGGTATTGCCCACGAAATACAGAACCCGCTCAACTTCGTCATCAACTTCAGCAAGATGTCAAAACAGCTATTGACTGACCTGACAGAAATCGTGGAAGACAACGAGGAAAACATCGCGGCAGCCGACCGTGAGGAGATGGACGACATCATGGCCGACCTGAAGGAAAATATGCAGAAAATAGCCGAGCACGGCGAACGCGCCATTAGCATCATACAAGGCATCCTGTTGGCGTCGCGCGGCAAGGAGAACGAGTTTATCCCCACCGACGTGTGTCGTTTGGTCAAGGAGTATGTTTGGCTGTCGTACCACGCGCTGCGCGCCACTCACAAGAACTTTAACATCACCATCCGCGAACAGTATCAACCAGACATCCCGCCTGTCACCGTTATTCCACAAGACCTCAGCCGAGCCATCCTTAACCTGATGAACAATGCCTGCTATACCGTGTGGAACAAGTCGCAGCAGGATGGCAATGCCGAGTATACACCTACCATTGAGGTTGGCGTCAGTGCCGACAGCCGCCAGCTCTCCATCGTCATCGAGGATAACGGTGAGGGCATGGACGACGTGGTAAAGGAGCGACTCTACGAGAACTTCTTCACCACCAAGCCCATCGGTCAGGGCACCGGTCTGGGAATGGCCATCACGCGCGACATCGTTGAGAACAAGCACGGGGGAAGCCTCACTTTCGAGTCGGAAGTCAACAAGGGCACCCGCTTCACCATCACCCTACCCATCAAGAAAGCTTAGAGACATGCGAAACATCCTATTACTGATTGCCATCGTGTGCAGCGTGCTTACAGTCAATGCGCAGAACACGGAAGTCAACTACCGGGCCATCTACGACGCTGCAGAGGAGGACTACCGCATCGGGCGATTTGAAGAGGCCGAGCAGGCACTGCTCACCCACCAGAAGAAATTCTCGCCACAACTGCATCAGAGCGTCTACCGCCTGCTTGCCCTGTGCAAAATCAGTACCGACGACGAAGAGGGTGCTGAAGACTATGTACGCCAACTGCTCAGGGAGAATCCCTACTACAGTCCGACACTCGACGACCATCCCCGTTTCATTGACATGGTAGAACGTATCAAGAGCGGCCTCTCAGCAACCATCACCACCGCCTCCAGTCAGGCAGAGAACCTGAGCGAGGTGCCTGTGCCCACTACGCTGATTACAGAAGAGATGATTCACAACTGCGGCGGTCGCAACCTGCAGGAGGTGTTGGCCGCCTTGGTGCCCGGCATGTCAATCGTCGACTGTAACACAGACCCGAACATCGCCATGCGTGGCATCTACAGCAACAGTCAGGAGAAGATTCTCATCATGCTCAACGGCCACCGTCTGAACAGTTTCTGTACAAACATCGCCAGCCCCGACTTCAGCATGAGTCTCGAGAAGATTAAGCAGATAGAGGTGCTGCGCGGTCCGGCATCGTCACTCTATGGCGGTGTGGCCCTGACCGCTGTCATCAACATCATCACGAAGCAGGGTGCCGACGTTGATGGTATCAAGATGCGTGCAGGTGGCGGCGACCACAACACGTTCTACGGCGACATTCTATGGGGCAAGCGCTACTTCGACCTTGATGTACTCATCTGGGGATCTATCTACAAGTCGAAAGGCCAGCGCTACCATGTCGACTACGACGACGGCGATGAAAACATCCTCGTCAACCGCATACCGGGCGACATCACCGTTGGCGGCTTTGGCGACAAGCCGTCGTACGACATGGGTATCAACATGAAGTGGAGGAACCTGCAGTTCCTCTACAACACGCGTTTCTCGCAGGCCATGTCGCCTTTTACGATGACCTATATGTACATGCCCTACAGCTATGACAAATATTCTACCTACAACGGTATCAAGCCCAGCTATGCCACCCAGACCCATCATGTAGACCTGGGCTATGGTCAGCAATTGGGCAAACTGTTTCTCAAGGGTTCTGTCACCTACGACAATAACGACCTGACACACTATCAGGTAATCACTGATGGTGAGAGTCCGCTGCTGGGCATACTCCTTAAACTTCCCACCGAGATTGCGCTCGAACTGGCAGACAAGGAAGGACTGTCACGTTATATCAACGGACAGGAGCAGACGTTAGGCATCCATCTGAAGAGCGACCTCAGCTATGTCAACAACAAGAATCACAAGGGCTCCCTGTCGTTTGGCATTGACTTCAGCCACTTCTCCCTCGAAGACTGCCGCTACGTCATCGGGCACAGTTTTACCGACCGTCTCCACGAGAACAACAAAATCTCAGAGATCGGCAAGGGTACGGAGAACAGCTATGACTCTTTCATACAACTGAAACACCAATGGCGTTCCTTCATCTTCAATGCCGGTCTGCGCTACGATCACAAGAAGCGCTATGACGGGTCTGACATCAACGAGTTCTCTCCGCGTCTGGCCCTCATCTTCGTGCAGCCCAAGTGGAACGTCAAGTTGAGCTACTCAAAGGCCTTCATCGACGCACCCTATCTCTACCGCAAGACCAACGACTACCTGTCGGCCATTACGAATGTACAGCGTCCACACCTCTCGCCAGAGTCGTTCCATTCCTACCAGCTGACGTTCTCCGGCACTCAGTGGATTAAGGGACTTGACATAGAGGTCAACGGCTTTTATAATCGTGCACGCGACCTTATTTATATGCAAATCATCGACCACCAGAATACTGGCAATACTGACACCTACGGAATAGAGCTGACAGCCAACTACAACTGCAAGCGATTCACAGCCAATCTGACCGCCACATGGCAGAAGCTAAGCAAGAGCAACATCTTCAACTATGAAGTCAGCAGGTCGTTCAATATTCCCAGCATGTTGTCCCACCTGACGCTCGGTTGGCAGGCCACGCGCAAGTTAAAGCTGCACACCCATCTGTCCTACGCCAGCAAGCAGACGGCCTACGACATTGACCTGCTTAATGCCATGTCGCAGGTATTCATCTCCGAAGCCAGTCCTGAAGAGCGTGAGGCTATGATAGAGGTATTCCAACCCTACCTGAAGCGCACCACTGGCACTGCTATCCGTTTGGTCGACGTGTCTCCCCGTTTTCTGGTCGACCTTGGAGCACGCTATCAGATTGTCGGGCCGCTGGAAGTCAACGTCAACATCCACAACCTGTTCAACAAGTCCTATTCGCAAAGTGGTATGGCTACGGGTCTGATACCGCAGCGGGGCCGCTGGATATCGGCAGACGTCAGTTACAAGTTCTGACAGGAAAAGAGGTGCGCAGAGCACCTCTTTCCTTATTTATATAGGTTAAAAATAAGCGTATTTTACAAGTTTTTGCAATCTCCGCTTTGCAATTTACAGAATTCTTTGTACCTTTGTGGCTGTTTTAAAACAAATCAAATACTGATGGAGGCCTTTTTTCGTACACATCGCTACTTGGTGGAGCATGTCAATG
Organism: Prevotella sp.; assembly: GCA_017847725.1. GTDB lineage: Bacteria > Bacteroidota > Bacteroidia > Bacteroidales > Bacteroidaceae > Prevotella. Next base: position 6,697 of record JAGAXW010000003.1, on the reverse strand, counting down.
CGCCTGTCCGTCGCACCCTCATGGATGAGATTGACTGGTCTGACCGCATGATTGGCATCAAGGGCACCCGTGGTGTCGGCAAGACTACCTTCCTCCTGCAGTATGCCAAAGAGAAGTTTGATATCGACGACCGCCGTTGTCTCTATATCAACATGAACAACTTCTATTTTCAGGGGCGCGGCATTGCCGACTTTGCCGGCGACTTCGTCAGGCATGGCGGCCGCGTGCTGCTCATTGATCAGGTGTTCAAACAGCCCGACTGGTCTATGGAACTACGTCGCTGCTACGACCAGTACCCCTATCTGAAAATTGTCTTCACGGGCAGCAGCGTGATGCGCCTCAAGGATGAGAACCCAGAACTCAACGGCATCGTCAAGTCTTACAACCTGCGCGGCTTTTCGTTCCGCGAGTTCATCAATCTGCAGACGGGCAACGACTTCCGTCCCTTCACACTTGACGAGATACTGAGCAGTCACGAGCGTATTGTCAAGCAGATCCTACCCAAGGTGTCGCCCAACAAGTATTTCCAGGACTACATCCACCACGGCTTCTACCCCTTCTATCAGGAACGCCGCAACTATTCAGAAAATCTGCTCAAGACCATGAACATGATGACCGAGGTAGACATCCTGCTCATCAAGCAGATAGAGCTGAAGAATCTCACCAAGATCAAGAAGCTCTTCTATACATTGGCCGAGGAGGGTCCCAAGGCACCCAACGTGTCGCAGCTTGCCAAAGACATCGAGACGTCGCGTGCCACCGTCATGAACTATATCAAGTATCTCACTGACGCTCGCCTGCTCAATATGATTTACCCAAAAGGGCAGACTTTCCCCAGAAAACCGTCGAAGGTCATGCTCCACAACTCCAACCTGCTCTACGCCATCTACCCTATCCACGTTGACAAGCAGACGGCCATGGAGACTTTCTTCGTCAACTCCCTCTGGAAGGACCATAAGGTCAACCAGCAAGGGCGTGACCAAACCTACCTCATTGACGATAAGCTGAAGTTTCGCGTATGTGATGCCTCGGCGCCTGCCAAGCTAAGATACACCCCAGACACCCTCTACGTGCGCTATAACACGGAGATCGGACTGGGCAATCAGATACCCCTCTGGCTATTAGGATTTTTATACTAAACAAAATACAAACTTATTCATTTAATATTTATCTATTAAACAAATGGCTAAAGAAAAGAAATTTATCACCTGTGATGGTAACGAGGCTGCGGCTCACGTGAGCTATATGTTCTCGGAGGTAGCTGCTATCTACCCCATCACCCCGAGCTCGCCTATGGCTGAGCACGTTGACGAGTGGGCTGCCCGCGGTCGCAAGAACCTGTGGGGTCAGACCGTAAGTGTGCAGGAGATGCAGTCTGAGGCTGGTGCTGCCGGTGCCGTTCACGGTTCGCTGCAGGCTGGTGCCCTGACTACCACCTTCACCGCTTCTCAGGGTCTGTTGCTCATGATTCCTAACATGTACAAGATTGCCGGTGAGCTGATTCCTTGCGTATTCGACGTTTCTGCCCGTACGCTGGCCAGCCACTCGCTCTGTATCTTCGGTGACCACCAGGACGTGATGGCTTGCCGTCAGACTGGTTTCGCCATGCTCTGCGAGGGTTCTGTACAGGAGGTTATGGATATGACCGCCGCTGCCCACCTGGCTTCTCTCGAGACTTGCGTACCGTTCGTCAACTTCTTCGACGGTTTCCGCACCTCTCACGAGTATCACAAGATTGAGCTGCTCGACCAGGAAGATGTTCGTCCGCTCGTTAAGGAAGAGTACATCAAGCGCTTCCGCGACCGTGCTATGTCGCCTGAGCGTCCTATCACACGCGGTACTGCCGAGAACCCTGAGACATTCTTCACACACCGTGAGGCTTGCAACCCCTACTACGATGCAGTGCCCGAGGTGGTTGAGAAGTATCTGGGCGAACTCTCGAAGATTACCGGTCGTGAGTATCACCTCTTCTCTTACTACGGAGCTGAGGATGCCGATCGCATGATTATCCTGATGGGTTCTGCTACCGATGCAGCCCGCGAGGCTATCGACTACCTGAACGCCAATGGCCAGAAGGTGGGTATGATCAGCGTACACCTCTATCGTCCGTTCAGCGTGAAGCACCTGCTGGCTGCTGTTCCCAAGAGCGTCAAGAAGATTGCCGTGCTCGACCGCACGAAGGAGCCCGGTGCCAACGGCGAGCCTCTGTACCTCGACGTGAAGGATGCCTTCTACGATGTAGAGAATCGTCCCGTCATCGTCGGTGGCCGCTACGGTCTCGGTTCTCACGACACCACTCCCGCTCAGATTATCAGCGTGTTCAACAACCTCGCTATGCCTGAGCCCAAGAACCACTTCACCATCGGTATCGTAGACGACGTCACCTTCACCTCTCTGCCTGAGGTTGAGGAGATTGCTCTCGGTGGCAAGGGTATGTTCCAGGCTAAGTTCTACGGTCTGGGTGCTGACGGTACCGTTGGTGCTAACAAGAACTCAGTGAAGATTATCGGCGACAACACCGACAAGTACTGCCAGGCTTACTTCTCTTACGACTCTAAGAAGTCGGGTGGTTTCACCTGCTCGCACCTGCGTTTCGGTGACACACCTATCCGCTCTACCTATCTGGTGACCACACCTAACTTCGTGGCTTGCCACGTTCAGGCTTACCTCCACATGTACGACGTCACCCGTGGTCTGCAGAAGAACGGCCAGTTCCTGCTGAACACCATCTTCGATGCCGACGAGCTGGAGAAGTTCATGCCTAACAAGGTGAAGAAGTATTTCGCTCAGAACAACATCACCGTATATACCATCAATGCGACCAAGATTGCACAGGAGATTGGTCTGGGCAACCGCACCAATACCATCCTGCAGTCGGCTTTCTTCCGCATCACCGGCGTCATCCCCGTGGAGCTCGCTGTCGAGAAGATGAAGGCTGCTGCCCTGAAGTCTTACGGTGCCAAGGGTCAGGACGTTGTCGACAAGAACTACGCCGCTATCGACCGTGGTGGTGAGTACGTTCAGCTGACCGTGAAGCCCGAGTGGGCTAACCTGCCCGACGATGAGCCTAAGGCCGACAACGCTCCCGCATTCGTGAAGGAGCTCGTTCGTCCTATCAACGCTCAGGCCGGTGACCTGCTGAAGGTTTCTGACTTCGTGAAGCACGGCACCGTCGACGGTTCTTGGGAGGTTGGTACTGCCGCCTACGAGAAGCGCGGTGTGGAGGCCTTCGTTCCCGTTTGGAACAAGGACAACTGTATCCAGTGTAACCAGTGCGCCTACATCTGTCCTCACGCTGCCATCCGTCCGTTCGTGCTGACTGACGACGAGCTGAAGGACTTCCAGATCGATACTCTCGAGATGAAGGCTCCCGCCGCTATGAAGGGAATGCACTTTGTCATCGAGCCTTCTGTGCTCGACTGTCTGGGTTGCGGCAACTGCGCCGACATCTGCCCGGGCAACCCGAAGACCGGCAAGGCCCTCACCATGGTTCCGTTTAACCCCGATGCAGCCGACATGAAGAAGATGGCTGCCGACTGGGACAAGCTGGTTAAGGTTCCCTCTAAGCAGAACCTCGTTGACATCCGCTCGAACGTGAAGAACTCTCAGTTCGCTCAGCCTCTGTTCGAGTTCTCCGGTGCTTGCTCTGGTTGCGGTGAGACTCCGTATGTGAAGCTGATTTCTCAGCTCTTCGGTGACCGTCAGATGATTGCCAACGCTACTGGTTGCTCGTCTATCTACTCTGCTTCTATTCCTTCTACGCCTTACACCAAGAACGAGAAGGGTCAGGGTCCCTGCTTCAACAACTCTCTGTTCGAGGACTTCTGCGAGTTCGGTCTCGGTATGGCTCTCGGTAACAAGAAGATGAAGGAGCGCGTAGCCAAGCTGCTTGCTGAAGCTTGCGAGAAGTGCGATGTCACTCCCGAGTACAAGGCTCTTGCTGAGGAGTGGATTGCCAACAAGGAAGATGCCGACAAGACCAAGGAGATTGCTCCGAAGCTGCGTGCTGAGATTGCTGCTTGCGCCGCCAAGGGTTGCGAGATCTGCAAGGAACTGCAGACCCTCGACCACTATCTGGTGAAGCGTTCACAGTGGATCATCGGTGGTGACGGTGCTTCTTATGATATCGGTTACGGTGGTCTCGACCACGTGATTGCTTCTGGCGAGGACGTCAACATCCTCGTGCTCGATACTGAGGTTTACTCTAACACCGGTGGTCAGGCCTCTAAGGCTACTCCTCTTGGCGCTATCGCTCAGTTCGCTGCCCAGGGTAAGCGCATCCGCAAGAAGGACCTCGGTATGATTGCCACCACCTACGGCTACGTCTATGTCGCTCAGATTGCTATGGGTGCTGACCACGCTCAGACCCTGAAGGCTATCCGCGAGGCCGAGGCATGGCACGGACCTTCTATCGTCATCGCCTACGCTCCCTGTATCAACCACGGTCTGAAGGCCAAGGGCGGTATGGGCAAGAGCCAGGCCGAGGAGAAGAAAGCTGTCGAGTGCGGTTACTGGCACCTGTGGCGCTACAATCCCGCTCTGGCCGAGGAAGGCAAGAATCCGTTCAGCCTCGACTCCAAGGAGCCGAACTGGGCTAACTTCCACGACTTCCTGCTCGGCGAGGTTCGCTACCTGTCAGTGAAGAAGGCTTATCCCAACGAGGCCGAGGAGCTCTTCGCCGAGGCCCAGAAGATGGCCCAGCTCCGCTACAAGACCTACGTCCGCAAGACGCAGGAAGATTGGTCGGCAGAGTAATCCCCTATTCTATCTATATTCAAAGAGGTGAAACCGTAATGGTTTCACCTCTTTTTGTCACGAACCGCATAAATGCACTAAAAGTGGTGCAGTTTTTTACGTTTTTCGCACTCAAATGAGTGCAGTTTCGAAAATTTGTTGTATCTTTGCACCATTATTTAAATATAATCAAGATGGAAAGATTACAAGCCACATTTGATAAACTCCTGCGTGAAACTACTTCAACGTTTCATCGCTATATGTACGATCGTATAGACTGGAATACACGGATAGTAGGATTACTTGGTCCACGTGGAGTTGGAAAGACAACAATGGTCTTACAATACATCAAAGAGAATCTGCCGCGCAAAGAATCTCTATATGTGGTAGCAGAAGACTTGTACTTTGCTAATCATACATTAGTGGACTTAGCAGATACCTTTGCCCGCACTGGTGGCAAGTATCTTATCATCGACGAGATACATAAATACAAAGGATGGTCGCGCGAACTAAAACTCATCTATGACTATCATTCTGAGTTGCATGTCTTTTTCACAGGCTCTTCCATTCTTGATATTTATAAAGGCATATCCGACTTAAGCCGTCGCGTATTGACATACGAGATGCAAGGTCTCTCTTATCGCGAGTATCTTTCGTTGTTTCATCAGATAGAGTTACCTGTATATAGCATCCAACAGATTCTTAATCAAGAGGTCGAACTGCCGCAAGGATTCTTGCCCTTGCAGCATTTCTCAGATTATCTACAACGAGGGTATTATCCTTTCCGAGACAACAATTTTGAGCGATACATCATGAACGTGGTAAATACAACCCTCGAAGTGGACATTGCACAATATGCTGATCTGACCCCTGCAACCATACGGAAGTTAAAGCGACTTCTGGCCATTATTGCTCAGGCAGCACCCTTCAAGCCGAATTTCACACAGATTGGAGGTCAGTTGGAAGTTTCGCGTAACAATATTGCCGACCTATGTGCTTGGCTCGAGAAAGCAGGTCTTATAGGCCAACTCCGTGACAGCACTGGTGGCATACAAGGACTTGGGAAAGTGGACAAGGTTTATCTTGATAATGCCACACTGATATATGTTTTAGGAAATAAGAGCACAGAAATAGGAACAATACGTGAGACATTCTTCTATAACCAGATGCGTGTTATGACTGATGTCATCAGTTCCCGTATCAGCGATTTCGAAATAGACGGAAAGACTTTTGAAGTTGGCGGCAAGAAGAAAAAACAAAAGCAAATACAAAATGCCGAGCAAGGCTATGTCGTTAAAGACGACATAGAAACTGGCTACGGCAACATTATCCCTCTCTGGCAATTCGGGCTTACCTATTAAGCGTATTTTTCAAATCATAGCATTATGGGTATCAGAGTGAATAAAGCAATGACAATACTCAACATCGGAACAGAAACCGTTATTGAGTATTTGAAGTCGAGGCCAGGACTAGAGCCAACCAAGGAATTGAATCCTAATAGTAAACTCACTGATGCCCAATTTGAAGTTCTTGCCAAAGAGTTTGCACCAGACATGCACATTAAGGAGAAGGCTAAAAAGTTGTTCCAAAAGAAAAGCAAAAAAGAAACTCGCAAGCGGCAATCTAATGAGCCTATCGCAACTATTCCTCCAAAGGGTATCACCTCATCAGAGAATATAATCTGCTGACGTGGTGGGACTGACTATTAAATTTTGGTAATTTCCGCTGAAAATCCCTATGTTCTCAAGAATAACTAGTAATTTTGTGGCCAAACATCAACGAAAGATCTTTTTTATGTGTACATATAAGGAACTGGAAAATATGGGTCACCTGAAAAAACGTGTGTATAGTTTATTGCAATAAATATCCCTTGTCCACGTTGTAATGAATAAAACAACGTATAAGAATGGAACAGTATAGACTCCTTGCAGAATGCCTTTTGCCTGAACACATGTTGGATTGG
>JAGAXW010000054.1 GCA_017847725.1 Prevotella sp. | reverse complement strand
TCGCTTCGCTCGATGTTTGAATTTAGAATTCTCAATTCTTCATTGACAATCGCCGCAGGCGACCATTCCTCATTCCTCATTCCACATTCCTCATTTAATCACAATCTTCTTTCCGTTCTTGATATAGACACCCTTCTGGCTAGGCTTGCCCTGCAGGCGTCGTCCGTTCAGGTCGTACCATCCGTCATTATCAATTATCAATTTTCCATTATCAATTAGGTCAACGCCCGTTGTGCCTTCGCCACCGTCGATGCTACGACGGAATGGGATGCTGGCGGGAGCGGTCTTGGTGCCGGTGACTTTCAGGTAAGCCCTGTTGGCAGCCAGCGTGCCTGCGCCGCGCACCTGGATGAACTCCTTGCCGTTGCAGACGTAGAAGTCGCCGGTAGCCATGTCGTCCTCAGTGAAGTTCTTCTCGGTCAGTGTGCCGATGAACTCGTCGGCAACCGTTACGGCCAGGTTAGGCTCGTTGCATGGGATGAGCAGGATGGTCTTCTCCTCGTTGGTAGTGTTCTTCAGCAGGAACGGTTTGTTCGCCTTCATGGCGTCGAAGTTGTCGCTGAGCACGGCCTTTCCGTCCTCTACAGCAGTGATGGTGCAGAGTTCGATGTCGTTCTTGTCCTTCTCATCCAGTCTCACTGCCTCGTCCTTGTAGTAGGTGACGTACTCGCCGGCTGGGATGACCACCTGGTAGCCCTCGAAGAGCACGAACTCGTTGCTGTAGATGGTGCCGTCGTAGTTGCCCACGCCGGTAACCATGTAGCGGAAGGTGCCCACGCTGAGTTTGTCATCATTGCTGAGATCTGTCCACGTATCTCCCTCGCCTTTCTTCTGAACCAGCAATGTGAAATCGGTTTTGGCGTTGAGGTAGATGGGATGCTGTTCATCGAGGTCGTCGGAGACAGAAACCAGCATTTCTTCATCGTTTACTGGCACGAAATCGTTGTTATCATCCTTCTTGATGCGGATGCGGTAGCCGTCGCTGCCGTCGCCCACTTCGGCGGTCATCTGCACGCTCATGTCGCGCACCAGCTCGTAGCTGAAGTTCACGTCGTAGGTCGGCATTTCGAACGATGCCTCGGTCTTGGGGTCGTTGAGGGTCACTTCGAAGGTAGGGGGAACCGCCTTCATTTCACGGTAGAGCGTCTGGTCACCACTGGTGCATTTAATCCATTCACTAAAATCCTTCTTATAATACAATGTTGCACCATCGATGGTGGGAAAGCGGGAAAAGGCATTACCTTCGGCACCGTCAGGCATGTTAATGCCCACTATTGCATCCGTACCGCCTTTACCACCTAGCCCACCTTCAGCATAGATTTCACCATTGTCAATAACTATTTTGGCATTGCCATTAAGGATGATGGCTGGTTGACCATCTCCACCTGCTGTAGCCTCGTCGATACAAAACTCTTCTTCGTAAACGGCATTTCTTCCCCAATTTCCACTTTTTCCATATACAGAGAGCCTTCCGCCGCCAGTGAGGGTGAGTGTGACACCGTCCTCGATGGTGAGGCCACTATTGACTGTCACTATGACTCCTTCTTTGATGGTCAGCGTCATACTGCTCGTGACACTGACTCTGTTGAATTCTGTAGTAGACGTGTAGGGGTCTGACGAGAACTCACCCTGTGCCCACGCTCCGCCGACTGCCGTGAGTAGCAGCGCGAGCGTCATTAAATATCTTGATATTGTTTTCATATATTGTATTCTTTTTATGTTATACCTTTTATATTATATACGCGCGAGAGAGGGCGAGTTACGTTAATCCCAAAGTGTAGGCTCCGTCGGGGACAATGACATCGGTTTTAGAAACTGGGCTCCCATTCAGCAACACAACACTGCCTTTAACAAGAGCATATTTACTGTCACACTCAACCTTGCCGGGATTGCGGTCTTTAATCTTTTCCCAAGTGTCGCCATCCTCATAGACGATTACGACATCCTCGATGGTGATGGTCTTGGGACCGCCCTTCTTGGCCTCGACCTTGCGGAACTTATAGCCATCCTTGGCCTTGACCTTCACCTCGCTGCCCATCTTGACGCCCTCGAGCTTACCCTCGGTGACGGTTTCGGCTGTGCCACCTACAGTAACGGTAGCCTTGCCGGCCTCGATGGTGTTGTCGTTGGCGGCCTTGAACTGGATGTCGAACTTGTTGCTGAGAATCTTCACCTCGATGGGCTCAGTGCAGATTTCGGAGTCGTTGAAGGTGTTCTCGGCAGTGGCCTTCTCGTCCGTGGGGGTGTCGGCGCCCTTGATGTAGTACCATACATATACGGTCGTTGCGCCGTCGTAGCCCGCTGCGGTGGGCAGAGTGCTCAGCCATCCGTTAGCCTTGGCAGCCTTTTCGGCGGTCATCTCGGCGTCGGTGGTAGCGAAGTACATCACCTCGCCCTGCAGGTTCTCGGTCTCGCCAATCTTAGCTACGGTACCAGCATTGACAATGGCGTCTTCGGTTCCGGCGTAGATGCCTTCAATGGCTGTCGGCAGCTGATCCTCTTTCTCGACTTTGGCCCACTGAGCCACAGGAGCGTAGATGGGAGCTATCTCCACGTCGAAGGCGGGCATGGTGAAGGTGCCGGTCTTGGTTGCAGGGTCCCACTTCACGTCGATGGCGTCGTCGGAAGAAGGGGTGCCGAAGTAGACTTCGATGCTGTAGTTGATGTCAGAATTACCAGACTTATTACTCCAACCAGCATATGTTCCCGAAACCGTTGCCTTGCCGGTGAAGGGGGCAGTGATAGTAATCTTTGCGTAATTATTAGGACCTTCCAAACCTGGGGTTATGGCATCAGTACCCGTAACGGTCGGAGTTGCGTTTTCGATACAATGGCCACCATCCTGTTCATATAGCTCCTGAATAATGTTGTCGAACTCGCCTGGAGAACCATATTCGCACTTGTATTCTGCCGGAAGTGCTACATCCGTGTAGGTCTTATTCTTGCCGTTGGCTGAGAACGTGATGGTGTACGTGTCCTGAGCCCACGCGCCCGTGACTGCCGTGAGTAGCAGCGCGAGCGTCATTAATATTTTATTTCTCATATTGTTCATATCTTTATGTTGTTTATACCTTTTATATTATATACGCGCGAGAGAGGGTTAGAAGACGATGCATGCGCGGACATGGTAATCATTATTATAATACACAGAAGTACTGCACCAGGAACCTGACAAATTATTATCGGAAAAGGTGTAATAGTCTCCTTGCTCCCCAGAGTCTTCATGTGACGAACCCGCCCAATAGTTTTCTACTTTTTTGAGGTTCGTGCCACCGGCGCTGGCGAAACAATCTCTCAATTTGCAATCGCCGCCTACTGCATTGAACATCGTGTTCCACTGGTCTTTGCTGGCTTGTATCCAAAGAGCGCCGACGATGGGAGTCGATGTGTTCTTGGCATTGCAAGCATCTTTTGCTCCTGACCAAGTGTAGTCGCCTTCGTCTTTCAGTGCGAGTGCCATACCGTGTTTATAGGTGTCGTTTCCTGTATCACTGCCCACATATACTAACAGGCCCTGGGCGACGGTACCTGCAGATTCGGCAGCGGCGATGTTATCGTATATCATGCCGTCGGAGGCTATCACCTTGAAAATGTCGTCGGTGGTAACTTCGCTGGCAAGCTTGCTCGCTGCGCCCTTCTTCTCCACCTTCATGCCGAGGAGTTTCTTGGTGCCGTTGTAGGTGACGGTCATCGGGATGCCCTCGGTGACGGTGTTGGCAGACTTGCCGTCGTCGCCGAACTGTACGCCTAAGTCGCCAGCGGTCACGCTGATGCTACCCTTGTCGGCCAGTGCGTCCTTGCTGAGGAAGAGGTTGCTCTCGGCGTAGTACTCCACCTGCAGCTCGACGTCGCTGGCGGGCATCTTGGCCAGAGTCCACGTCTTGCCGGTCTCGTCGGGGGTCAGCGACCACTCGGTGGGGGTGTAGTTGTAGCCGTCGAGATAGAGCATTGTGGCGGAGCCTAAATCCTTCCAGTCGCTCACAATCCACGCGTTGGCGTCCTTGCCGTCGGCATAGGGTGTGTAGGTGCTGCCCGATTCAGAGATGGTAACGCCTCCGGGGAACGTAGAGTTGTCGGCATTCAGCTGCGTGTAGTCGCTGGTCTCTGCTGTGCCGCCGTCCTTCTTGTAGCCTTTGACGTAGATGTACTGACCTTTTTCTGTGGTCAGCTTGAAGCCGTCGGTGAGCACGTCGCCTGCCTTCAGGTCTTTCAATGCCACGGTCGTATTGTATACCGTTCCGTCGGCCCACGCTCCGCCGACTGCCATGATGAGCAGTGCGAGCGTCAGTGTTAGTCTTTTTAGTTGTTTCATAATCGTTGTTGTTTTATTGTTTATATTGTCTTTACCTTATATTATATATACATACGTGAGACAAAACGGAAACCGCCGGGCATCCTTGCGGATGTCTCGGCGGAAATTTTTTCTGAGAAAGCGGGAAGTGCTGTTACTGCGGCTTGTTGGCGCGGAACATGGCGATTTGCTTGTTAAACACGTCAATGACGGTCTGCAGCTGCGGGTGACTGCGCTTGACGATAAGCGCAATGTAGTTCTCTTCGTCACCGTCCTTCACCATCTCCGTACTGGTGTAGTATTCGGCCTGCTGCCCGTAGGCATTGAACCAGTGAAGGAACAGGCGGCTGCGCTGGGCCTGCTGGTTATTGGCCGAATCGCACATGTAGAGCAGGATGTCGGGATTGGCCCGGAAGAACTCCTCGATGATGAGTATCACCGTGGTACGAATCTTCACGTCGCGCGGCGAGGCCTTCTGGCTGTAGTTGGCTAGGTTGAACCAATAGGCTTTCAGTAAGCCGGGCATTGTCTCTTCATCGAAAGACACGCCATAGAGGATGCCGTGGTCTGTCTCGAAGATATACTGGCCGGCCTCGGCCTCCACCTTGTAAGGTGCATATTCGTTGATGCGCTCGATGTCAAGATGAATCATGACCTATTTCTCAAACAGTTTGTCAATCTCTTCACGGCGTCTGCGAATCTTTTCAGCTTTCTCGGCCAATGTCGCTTCCATCTTTGCCTGCCACTCGCGCTTGCGCTGCTTGGCAGCGCGGAACATCTGCACGAACTGTGCGTGTTCGGCCCAGTCCTGAGCGGTGAAATGTTGTGTCGATGCTTCCATAATCCTAACGATTTATTAGTTGAACTTCGTTCGAAGCCGCTCACGCTCGGAATAGCTCGAATTTTTTTCGGCTCTTCTCTCGCTTAATCGCGGCTTTGATGGTGCAAAGATACGAATAAGCGAGCGAAAATGCAAATAAATTTGCAATTTTCCGAGCGTGAGTATCTTCGAGGCAAAGCCTCAGAGATAAACATTTTCCGCGAGATAGTTGCAGAATGCCCTCAGATTTTTAATTTCCGTTTTGTCTCAGTATGTCAAAGAACGCTGTTTCGACCACTCGGCGCACCGAGTAGTCAGAAAACGACTTTGTGGCCATCACTCGGTGCACCGAGTGGTCGTGCCAACGACTTTTTTGCGGGTACTCGGCGCACCGAGTGGTCGTGCCAACGACTTTTTTGCGGGTACTCGGCGCACCGAGTGGTCGTGCCAACGACTTTTTTGCGGTACTCGGCGCACCGAGTGGTCCTTTTCCCCTTCTCGCCCTGCTTAATAGCCTACTCTTACGTACTTGGTGCCAGGTGTTTCAGGTGATGTGTACTCAGTCCAAGATTTATCATCGTCGCTGGTCTCAATCTTACCGCTGAAGCTGCTCTTATCGATGGTGAGGGTGACAAAGTTAAAAGCTTTTTTATCAGCATTCCCTGCCCATAGCTTGCCACCATGGACAGTGATGGTTGCTTTATTACCGGTAGAACCACACACAATTCCACAGTCCCAATCACCATCTTTCTTACCTTCGGCCTTTACCTCGCCTCCCCAGATGTCCATAGAGCCACCTCCACTCAGTAATATTCCAAAACCACCATCCGCAGCTGCGCTTTTGGCATCAAACAAACCGCCATAGACGTTAAATGTTTTTATGCTATTGATACCGCCATGTTTGTCGTTGCCAGAAGCAGTCGCTGTTACCTTGGCGCTGTGAACTTCCAACGTGGGCAGATTGAGAATAGCATCATAATCAGAGCCATTAACAACCAATTCGCCAGTCTTTTGGGCTTGGCCATAAATGCTGAGACTATAATCGAAGTTGCCATTAATAGAGTTATTGACTATCAACTTGGCGCCGTCCTTGATAATTAGGTCGACATCACCTGATAATTCAATCGTTCCATTGATATTGACTTGTCCCTCCACCACATAGGTGCCTGCTTGCCATTCGACATCAGCGTCAGCATTCGCCACCGTGGTAACCTCTGCCGGAATCTTCGCTGCCACCAGCTTCTTCTGCGTACCATCCCACGTCTGATAGGTGTTGTCTACAGCCTTCTCCACCTTCTTCACCACCGTCACACTCTTCACTTCGCGCGAGCCGTTGTACTTCACGGTGACGTCCTCTTTGCCGCTGAGTTCGGAGCTCTTGGGCGTAATCTCCCAGTTCTGGCTGTCCTTGTTGCCCGTGCCCTCATCCAGCGTGATGCTGTAGCCCGTGGGGGCAGGGGTAACATAGCCATACACTTCAATCGATTTGACACCATCCATATCATCATTTTGTACACAGTACCCCTCTCCATTAAAAGTGATTGCAAATGGTGATGAAGAAATCGTGACAGGAGTTTTTCCCGGTTGGCTGAATAAGCATTTAGTGATAGTGTATCCTTCCTTCGCTTCAACTGTCACAGAACCTGATCCACGCCATGACCATCCATAGGAATTGTAACCATCTTGACCACTAGGTGTAACTGTTACTACTCCAGCTGTTGTTTCACTGTAGGTAGTTTTTGCTGTTGCCGTAATTGTGGTCAGCAGCGTTTCCGTCTGCGCCCACGCGCCCGTCGCTACTGCTACGAGCAGCACGAGCAGAAGTAATAATTTGTTTTTGACCTGCGGTCGAAATTTCTCACGCTCGGCAAAGCTCAAGCCTGCTTGGCTTTGCTCTCTCTTAATCGAAATTTTCTGCATAATTATAAGTTTTAAAAATGTTATTAATTAAGTGAATTATATATATGTTTTCTCGAAGTGAAGACGAAACGGATACCCGCGCCCGCCCCTTGCGAACGCAAAACCGCCGAGCCATCTCTCGATGTCTCGGCGGATATTGTGTGGGGGGAATGTGTTTATCTCTTACTCAGATGTTGGTCACATCGGCCATGAGGTCGCTACGGCCAATAAGGCTGAAGATGGTGATGCGGTTGTCCTCGTTCAGGATGCGCAGCGCGCGCAGCACCTCGCCTAAGGTGGAACCGCTGGTGGTGACGTCGTCGATGACCAGCACATTCTGCTCGCGTATCGTCCGGCATAGCTCCTCGTCGGCCTTGTTGGCGAACCGCAGGAACTGCGTCATGTAGGGGCGGAAGCGGCTCTTCTTTACGTCCTTGGCGATGGTGAAGTAGTCCTTCTGGTGAATCAGGTCGAGCATGTGACCAATCTGCTGGCGCACCTCCTCCTTCTGAGCCTCGGTGTAACGGGGGTGACCGTTCTCGAGCACGTCGTCGAGGTAGGCTTCGGTGAAGGCATCCATGTCGAACGAGATGTTGGCGGGCAGGTTCTTCACCAGCTCCATCTTGCGCAGCGTGGGCTGGGCGAAACGGTAGATGTAGCGCAGCATGTAGTTGTTGACGCGACTCGACGACTGCGGCATCACCACGAGGTCGTAGTCGTAGAGGTTTATCTGGCGGTTCAGATTGTTCACCGCCTTCTGGATGAACTGCGTCAGGTTAGGATCGTCCTGCAAGCGCTGGCTGAACTTCACGTACTTGATGAATGCCGAGCGGACATTGCCGTCCACCTCGTCGCCAAACTCATAGCCGTAGTAGAAGCACTTGCCGAAGGCCTCCACCTGGTAACCCTCGCCAGTCAGACTGACGATGTCGCCCTGTCCGTCGTGCTCAAAGTCGAACACAAACCGCTGCAGCTCACTGTCGAATCTTACGCCCATAATCGTCGTTGTTTTATTGTTTCTGCGTGCAAATATACAACTTTTTCGCGATAATCCGCACAAAGTATTATCAATTTTCAATTATCAATTGTCAATTGTTTAAATATCCGTTTGTCTCAATAAGTTAAAGATCGCTTGTTTTTAGTCTTTTAAGACCTTTTGGTAAAGGTGTCGTTATTTGGTAAGGCTCCTGCCTCACGACAGAAGGTTTTCTCCTTTTTGGTGTACAAATATAATAAATTCCCCTTGAAAGAACGACAATCAAGGGGAACCTACTGGTAATTTTTTACGATTTTGAAGCAGATTTTACGATTCTGAAGCTATCACAGCCCCAAAACGCTACTCCAACCCTACTCAGCGAGGAGACGCAGCCATTCCGTCGCCGTTGTATGCATGACCTGCTTGAAGGCACCGTTGAACGTGCTGTAGCTGCGGAAACCACTATCAAGGGACAGCTGCTGAACGGACACGGGCTGGTGCGCGGCGGCACGCTCCTGGCAGAGACTGACGAAGTGGCGGATACGCAGGTCGTTGATATAGGTGTTGTAAGTGATGCCCTGCAGGGCGAAGTGCTTGCTGAGGTACGAGCGGTTGACGCCAATCAGCGTGGCCAGCTGCGTGAGGGAGAGGTCGTACTGCAGATAGAGCTGCGGCTCCTCGCAGTGCTGCCTGAGCAACGGCCCGATGTTATTGCGAACGGACAGCGAGGCGTCAGCCTCTTCCGTCTCTTCCGCAGCGATCATCGTATCCATCGCATCGCTATCGTCGATGGGTGTAGCGTCTGCGACGACGATATTCTCCGATGAAATGGGAAGATTCAGGTCCTGCAGCGTCTCAACGCGCCACAGCAGATGACCGATGAGCAAGAGGCCGCACACCTGAATGATGTATTCGTAGGTGATGCTGCCGTAGCCCGTCACGTAATAGACGAACAGGAACATGATGACTGACTTATACTAGAAAAAGTTGTCACTTTAGGAGTCAAAAAGAAAGTGACAATGAAGCACAAGACAAGAACAGAGCGCGTGTATAACGAGGCTACCGGATGGTATGAGACACGCGAAGTAGAGTTGAAAGGTTACACTT
>JAGAXW010000016.1 GCA_017847725.1 Prevotella sp. | reverse complement strand
TACCAATGGTGTGCCACCTGGAATGAATTCGCCAGCCAAGAAATTGTAATCAAACGAAACTATTGAATAGTCACCTGTTGAAGTCACGATAGCACCTTCAACATTCTCAGGCATCACATAGCCATAGTCAGAATAGAAGGTTGCGTACTGTTCTGCTATCGTCACCGTTTTCGTCAGCGGGTCAAAAGCACCGGGTTTTGTGGCGATACGGATGGATGCTTCATTGTCAACTGACAGGTCCACTGTTGCTGGGATACTCCACGAAGTAGCCAATGTTTGTGCATCAGAAACTGACATCACGCCATTAGGAGCTATCGGAAACTGGATGGTCTCATAGCTAACATTGTCCTTTCCATAACCGAAAGTTCTGTTAAAGTTGTAATACAGGCCTTCACCGTTCTTCTGGATGTCTGTCGCCTGCAAAGTCGGAGTTGCCTCTGTAGTCGAAGCAGAGGTGTCATCTGAAGCGCCAGTAACCACTGAGCCCAAGACATTGTATCCTTCAGAGACGAACGAGTTCTCTGCATCAATGGTTCCACAGAATATGGCTGCATTACTTTCATTGTTATTATCTGTCGGACAAACAATGACGCTGTTTGCCACCTGGAGATTCAGGGTACCGTCTTGATAAATCTGGTGGTGATTATTTCCTGCAATGGTACTATTGAGAACCATAAGCTGATTTGCATACTGACCACTACTACCGTTATTCTTCGTTGTCATATATATAGCTCCATTCTTTCTGTGTTTACCAGAGGTCTCGGAGGTGTTCGCAAAGATGGCAGAGTTAACAACCTGCAGATACTTCGCATTCATCACATAGATGGCAGTACCATAAGTAGGATAACCAGATGCTGCATTCTCATAAATTAAGCAACGCTCTAAAGTGGTTTTTCCTTTGGTACCATTTGTTGCATTCAATTTCAAGGCCGCACCATAAGTTGCTGCACTATTGTTATGGAAGGTACAGTCAACAAACCGTGCCGTCGTATTCACTAAATAAGCAGTAATTCCACGTGCTGTAGAGACATTCTCATAGAAGTTACAATTGCTGACCGTCAAGTTCTGGCTGTTATTAACGGTCAATGCACCGTCGGCTGCGCCAGCGGCTCCTTGTGCATTCGTGAAGTTTATGCCATCTATCACGACGGGATCGTTCGCATAGGTTGTTGTTGAACTCATATTAATCTCTAACAAACCCATTATGGTTCCATCTCCCTTAAAGACGGTTGGCGTCTTGCCGTCAGGAGTGGGTACGGAAGTGCCCGTCAACGTGGTCGGATAGCCACCCTTCAACGTGAAGTTATTTGTTGTTGAAAGCTTGGTTGTAATTTTGTACGTTCCTGCAGAAAGGTAGAATGTCGTACCGGCCTCGAAACTACCATTAAACAATGTGCGGAATTGGTTAAAGGTCAGGGGAGAGTCCCAAGACGACCCATCACCTGTTCCGTCTGCGCCATATCTTACAAAGACATCGGCGGCTGATACTGTACTGAGGTGGAACATGACCACCGACAATGCAAAAAGTCTAAAGTTCTTCATAATTTCATCATTTTAAAGTTAATAATAATTTCTCTCATTCTTCGTCTTCAAAATCAAACTCTCTGGAGAGCTGTTCCTTATCACTTACTTTGTCATAGACGTTCTGATAAGAACTGGTTAGCAATGAATAGTGCTGTATCATAATGACAGACACCAAGGGTTGGGAATACTTTTTCTTCATACAATTCTCTTTTTATGGTTACTACTTTTCATTCTCGACAATCCACTCACAAGTGTCTTCACCATGAGCCGTTTTCAGCACAACGAGATTCTTACCATCAGCCAGTCTGACATCTTTCCATGTAATTGTTCTATAATCATCGGCCTTGCTGGCACCTACGAGTTTCCCATTGATATATAGCTTGGCTGAGGGGGCAGTCGTAAAGGCTTTCACGTCCGTCACGTTTTCCTTTCTGTGTACATAACGCTTAGAGCACAGATGCACTGTCTTTTCTTTCCTGTTCCAGTTAGCTCTATAAAGATAGTAGGCATCTTTCTTGTTCTTCCTGTCGTGGGTCACCAGACCCTTATCATTCAAGTTGTTGATCTCACCTTCCTTCCTATTGGAGGATGCAAAGTCAAACATATTCCAGATGAAAGCTCCCCACAACCAGTCTCGTTGGTCAATCATCCTGATATGGGCAATATGGAAAGCGGTTTGCTTCTCCTCAGAATGGAAGCGTCCTTTCGTTCCCCAGAATCGTTTGTCTTCTTCGTCAAATTGTGCCACATGATGGTTGATGCAACCGCCGGCCCCATACTCACTAATACAAGTCTTTGCCTCTGGATGCTGGGCGTGCCAATTGTCGAAATAACGTTCAAAGGTCTTGAACCTGCCGCTATACCAACCACAGTATTTGTTCCAACCTATGAGGTCTGTTATGAAGTTGGCATCAATTTTAAAACACGTTGCAGCAGTCGTCAACCTATAGGGGTCCAACTGGTGAGCCAGTTCACTGAGGTGAGCGACCGTAGCATCATGACCTTCGTTCACTTCGTTGTAGATACCCCAGAAACAGATGGACGGATGGTTATAGTGCTGGATAATCATCTCACGAAGCTGCGTCTCAAGGTTCTTGTCGAACTCCGGGGAATTGATGTAGTAATTGACAAAGGGGATCTCTTCCCATACCACAAAGCCACGACGGTCACTCTCGTCCATCATCAGCTGTGCCTGCGGATAGTGAGCCATACGAATGGCATTGGCTCCCATATCCTGTATCATGTCCAAGTCTGTCAGATGGTGCTCAGCTATCAGTGCTGAAGCTATGCCTGCCCAGTCCTGATGTCTGGAGACGCCATGCAGTTTCAGGTGTTGTCCATTGAGGAAGAAGCCCTTGTTGGCATCCACATAGAATGTTCTAAATCCGATACATTCCTCTATGCGGTCCATTTCCTGGCCGTTACGTTTCAAGACCGTCACTGTACGATATAGATAGGGGTCTTCAGTAGCATTCCACAAATGAGGCTTTTCCACGGCAAGGTTCATCACCGCCTGGTCGTTATGGATATAGGGGGTCTCTTTCCTGGCAACAGTGTTCCCGTTGGCATCAAGCACCGTAAATTCAACAGTACAGCCCTTATAGTCCGTCTTGCTTGACAGATGAATCTCTGCCGTAATTTCTGCCCGTTGTTCACTGACGGCCGTCTGACGTATCAGGACACCACTGGAACCATAGTATAGCGGCGTGATACACACATCTTCTGTCGTCAGCAGCCACACATCTCGGTACAGACCGCCATAGACATTGAAGTCACCTCGCTGTGGTGCCACGTCAAAGCGGTGAGCATTATCGCAGGTCACGGTGATGGTATTCTTCTCGCCATACCTCACATCATCTGTTATTTCTACGGCAAAGGCAGTATAGGCACCTTGATGACCTGCCACACGTTTCCAGTTGACAAAGACCTCTGCTGTTTGACCGGCACCCTCGAAACGCAGAAACAGTCGTTTGCCCTTCAGCGTCTCAGGGATGTCGATATCTTTCTTGTAAGAGCCTTCACCCCTGTAATAGCCTGCGTCAGACATGAAGTCCTCCGCATTCCATGTATGCGGCAGATTGACTATCGTATCACAAGAAGGAATTTTCAGGTCAGGATATACACCCCATGCCATCCATGTTCCTTTCTTAAACTGCCATTGACTGTTCATGGAGGTCACTTCACGGCCTTCTGCCCTGGTTCCTGTCAACAGCAGGGCCAACAGAGACAGCAGCATAGATGTCTTCACAATCATTTCTTTTTTCATATCTTCTATCATTAAAAAGCTATTTCTTTCTCAAACTGCTTACCAGCGGCATCCGTCACACTTACCTTTAATCGGATCTGCTCGGCAGGACTATACTTCATGAACGACCACTCAAAAGGATAAGTATCCAACCCCTTGCGTTCTCCATTGCACAGTATCGTGACATGGATGCCTTTCGCGGGTGGAGTCTCACAGAACCCATAGACAGAATCCCAACCGAAGGGAGAGCGAATCCTGTAGATATAAATCTTTCCTGCCTGTGTATGGGAGTCTATCACTTTCATGCCACCCTTCATCGTTGGTACCTCAGCCACCATATGGAAAGGATTGCTTCCGGCTTTCAGCGGCAGAGCCACAGCCCTCATGCCCTTGGCTGGCAGCGGCACAACGAACGACGTGCCTTCGTGAGTGACTGTTGTTAGCCGTTTGCCACACTCATCGTATATTTCCCAAGCGCCTGCTGCCAGGAGTTCTTCCACTTCACGACCAAGACTGACGGCCGTTGTAGCAGCATCGGAATGCTCACTGGAAAGAAGAATCCAGAATGTCTTGTCGGAAATCGCCGTTACGTAGTTGACGGCAGGATTCGAACTGGTGATCAATCCACGTTTCAGCCAAAGCGATGCATTCTTATCGTCAAAGACTACCCCTGGTGCGCCACCATAGACACGGTTGGAGAACCATACAAAGCCCTCCTGCTTGCCATAGGGAAAATTTACTCGACCGCCGGTACGTTCTATAACTTCTGATATGAGGAAGTCGGCAGTGAAGGCCATGTGAGGCGCTATATGATGGTAGTAAATAGAACTGACATCAGGGCCTTTATAGGGGAAATCAGCCTGCATGGTAATATCAGTATAACCGGTGGCATAATAGCCAGGGTAGTTGGCAAAACGGCCTATCACAGCATTACGGGCATAAGTCTTATAGATAGCACCTCCCGTGTGTTGGCTTAAACGAAGCAGATGTGGTGCCCAGCTGCTCATGAACACAGGACGCACGGGTTTCCCACGCTGACGCAGGAAATAGGTAGAAGGCTGTTCGAAGCCCAGTCCTACTGGCGACACTTTCCATAACGGAACCTGCTTCTCCGGTGCATCACCATCCACACGAGGATAGCCCAGACGGAACTGCTGCATACCCCTCCACCACAGTCTTGTATTTCCTTCGTACTGGTTGTTAGGATGAATGGTCTGCAAGGTGTCTCTCACTGCAGGAAAACACCGTATTCCTGCCAGTGTGTGTGCTGCACCATAGCGTGCCGCCTCCAGGTAATCCTTGTGTCCACTCATCTCGTAGAGATCTATCAAGTCCCACCATGCACCATACATCGATGAGTTATAGAACGACTTGAAGCTACGGGGCGTGACGGAATTCTGATAGATATGCAGACGCATGTCGCGACGAGCGGCAGACTCGGCTTTACGCAACCACTTACTATCACCTGTCAACCTCCAGGCATACAACGCCTGCACCCAGGAGAGAATCCTTGAGGAATAACCCTTCACCTTTCTCAGGGTATCACTAGGTAGGGCGATGTCCTTCAGCCAGGAATTCTTCTTACCCAACAAGCTATTCAATCCCTCATAGTAGGTCGTCGTAAACTGTGACTCAAACGGATTGAAACGCAGGTTTTCAATATCGCTGGTATAGCCCTTCTCTGCTGTCTGCGTTGACCATCGGTAACCTTTTCTTGACAGCGTATATTCTATGGTTGGCAATGCACGACTGATGTAAAGTTCCTCATCATGTGACATCACAGCGGCTCCAACCATAGCCAATGGAGCGGAATGCACCACGAGAGGAGCCTTGGTAGGTTTTCCCTCTATATCATAAAAAGCTTTCATGGTCGGACTCCATCCACCGTACTCCTCATTCTTTACCAGTTCAATGATGTTAAACAGAGTCTCCGTCAGCGATAAATCTTCCTGTTTGCGGTAGTCACGAACACGATAGACCTGGTCGGAAATATACTCCAGTGTTTCGTTCCAGCCTTGCGAAGTCAGTCCGACAATGAATTTTCGCTGGATGGTCTGTCCACCTTGGATGTGGCAGTCACTCATGCCGATGACGGGCGAGAAAGCCACTGGTTGCATCATGCCAACATGGTTCATCACGGCAAAGCCCATTGGAGAGTAGTCAACACAACCCCACTCGTTGGGGAATGTTGTGTCATCACCACTGACGAAAGCAGACAGCTTTCCTGTACTGGTCGTAGCCTCAACAATGGACAGCGGCTGAGTCATCATGGAGGTGTGTAGCATCTGCGGTTGAAGAGGAATCCGTCGGTATTGATACAGCGGAGGCAAGAGAATATTGCTGACCAGATCGGGCATGGTCTGGTGAAGTGCCATGACACCTAAGCTGTAATAACCATCCTGAGCGGCAGTAAAGTCAATCCTCAGTTCTACATGCTTGCTGTCTGGTCGCAATGTCCACCAGCCAGTGATGGTGTGGTGACCTCGTGTGACGTAATCAACACGGATGGTTGTATTGCTCGTTTTCGCAGCCTTGACGGGAATAGCCTCACTTAAGGTTCCTGCCAAATAAGGATTCTGGGTCAGCGAGTCTGCATGATGCCATGCACGAAAATCTGACTTAAACTTGCGACGACCCTTCTGGGGAGCAGCTGTCAGCAAGAACACCTTGTTGTCTTCCATGTTGGAAGTGAAAGGAATCCATGAACCGTCTGACGCCAGTTCCATTTGGCAGGCAATGGCCTGATTGCCCACGCCGCACCTGACAAACGACATTCGGATGTACTGGTTGCTGACACTAGCCACTTTCTCTGCTCCTGCTGGTATCAGCAGGGGTACTGTCATATCCTTGAACTCACCAGACTGAGCCAGCGAGGATATCACCGTCAGCAAAGACAGAAACGACATGGTAATAATGCGCAATATCATGGTTCATCTGTTTTTATTGAATGGTCAGGACTTGTAGTCCGTAAGATTCTAACTGAATGTCGTATGACTGCCCTTTCATGGCAGGAAAGACGCACGAGGGATTTACCGAGACCTTGGCGGTCTGTGTTGTAGAGAGATCGTTTAACAAGATGATATATAATTCATGGTCGCCTTGTGCAACAAGGGCCTCCACATGGGGATTGTCAACAGCAACCAGTCCTGATTTCATGATGAGTTGGGCATCATGGCCATAGACCTTGCCCGACGAGAAGCCATAAGCCCTATGCGGACCGACTTTGGGAGTGATGAAGCCCGCAGGGAAACAAATCTGACCATGACTTCGATAGGATGCTTCAGATACCAAATAGTCAGTTATCCAACCCAACTGCCACCAGGCATGATGTGGATATGACCCAGCCCCATTGTTCATGCTCCGCCAATAATAGGAGGCCACACCAGATTGGTCGTCCACGAAGGCATCTCTTCCTACGGCTGCAGACCTGGCCATATTCAAGAGCAGAGAATCACCCGTCAGAGTTGCCATGCGAACGAATAAGCCGGCATGACTGGCCAGCAGGATGGGACCATAATTATTTGCAGAACCCAAAATTCCGCCATGTTCATAGCATAGTCCCGACTGGGCTATTTCCCAGCCTTCTCGCTCGGTATTACCTACTCGCTTCCGCTGACGGTCGGCAATGGGATGCGTATAGACTGATGCTGCATAGAAGCGGACCACACGGACAGCCGCCTCACGATAGACCTCATTACCCGTCAACTCATACAGGTCTAAAAGGGCCTGAGCGCTCTGTATCGTGGCAAAGTCACTGACAAAGCGTCCGTCACCACAGACTCCGAGATAGGAAGAGGTATTCACGGCGTTTTGTATAAACCAGTCGGCACCACGAATGGCTGCATCCAAGTATTTCTGCTCCTGCAGTAGCTTATAGGCAATCACCATACCATAAAAGGTAGGCCGATAGTCCCGTAAGTCTTCAAACATGGGATCATGGGTAGCGTTGTCATACGCCACGCTCCATTCGCCCTCCTGGCTCATCCATTTGAGCAATCTGTCAGCCGCCAGGCGAATAGCTTCTTTCAAGTCTGAGCGCTGAGGTTCAAAGAGGAAGATGTTGCCAAGGTCCATAAGCATATAATAGGTGGTGCCAATGGGCTCTGTATATGCTCCCCACTCTTCCGTAAAGCGATGGCTTTTATACAGATAATACTGTCCTAAGGGTGCTCCTAAGAAGAAACTGTCCGTGCGGTTTTGCTGTTGAAGCTTGAATTGGAGCGCATAGGGCAGCCGGTTGTCAAGGAGTCGCTGGTCACCCGTTTCTCTCGCCAGCATCCACATGGCTCCATAGTCAGCATTCTTCATAGCATCTTTCTCTGATTGATAGACACCACCAAGATAGTCCTGCGCACCTATGGTAAGACCCTGATAGTCAGCATTGCGCCACATGGATGTGCTGTCGTTCAGCAGATAGTCATAAATACGATATAGTCGACTTGTCAGCGAAGCTTTGTTCTGACGCAACGACAGTGTCTCCGAGAAGCGATATACATCATTGACAATATGAGTAAAGCGCTCGTACCAGTTATCTGTGGCCAACGAGTATCGGCAGCGAAATGTCAGTTGCTGACCTTTCGCAAGGTAAGAACCCTCTTCTCCTAACACAGGATGATAAAGTGTCGGGGTCAGCTCTGCCTGACGATTCATCAGCGAGAGGCCTAAAAGCCACTTTTGGTGGGTTCGCTTGTCAAACTCCCACGGATCACGGCCCGTGCCGGGTTCAGCAATGACGGCCGTCGTGATGCCATGCTTGTCCGTTATGAGCGATGCCAAAGTAGATACGCTGCGCTCACGAACCACCACAGGACGGTCAGGAATGCCAAAAGCATAGGCATAGGCCCTGATAAAATCAGGATTGACAGCATGTCCATGCAGCACGCCTGGAATCATGGCATAGTCCAGTTCTTCTTTCAGCGTTTTTACCAAAGACGGTGAGGAGAGGGAGAAATAGCCACTCTGTTTAGCCTCGAGCGACAGTTTGATCAGAATATCTGCAACATGGCAGGTATCAAACGCCCACTCTTCCGTCATACGGAACTTGTCGTTCTCGTAGGTCATCTGCAAAGTTGTTGCTGACAATTGCTTGATTTGCTGGGGCAGGAAGGGATACACCTCACCAGCCAAATTCAATGAGACGGGAGTGATACTCTCCTTCCAACGGTTAATCAAGTAACGGTACTGTGGCTCAGGGAATTGGTCAAGCTGCCTGTCAACAGTTTCTGTTGAAGGCTTTTCCTTGGCATAGAGAACGCTATGTTGGTGAAGTGGCACCTGACAAGGCGTGCCATTGACGGAAATGTCCTTAAGCCGATAACCTTGGGGCGTTTTCTCCCATGCCAGTTGTATGCCATGATGCCCCCACGTGATGCTTTGACGGGAGTGTCCCGCCAATGGCATCAGCAGCATAGCTACTATGACGATATATCTGAGTCTTCCAAGCATACCACTGACTTATTTGATGACAACTTCTATCTGACTTTTTGAACTGCTTGAACTGTTATACCACTGAGAAGTACTTACAAAGACAGCCTTATAGACGCCTGGTGTAGTATATGTATAGCGAAATTCTGAGAGCGTCGTGCTCATATTCTTTAACACAACGCCTGTTGAGGGTTCTGCCTCCCTGAATTTAAAGCCCTGAGAAACAACCCATTCGTCCTTGTCGCTGGTGGTATTATCACCAGCTGCCAACAATTGGGAGCTGCTGACTTTCCATACAGGTTTTCCCGATACGGAAATGCTTTGCCATGCCATGGTTTTCATATCTGCTTCTTGTGTGATCTGACCGTCAGGAGTAACTTTCTCCACATTGATGCTTCTCACCACCCAGCGGTTCCTTTCGCCTTTGCCGTTCATATCATAGTAGCGAAATGCAATATACAAGGTCGCACTGGGAGTGTCTGAAGCATACGCTTTCAGGCTGATTTTCTCAGAAGTGGTATTAGTCTTGACTGTAGTCGCCAAACCTAAGGCTGACGTAATATCTACCCAGGTGGCTGCCTGCAGGTGCTGCAGGTCATAAACACCGTCGAAATCTGTCGATACCAGACACTGCATGTTTGGATGCACATAAGTCAGGAAGTCGGTATAAGTAACAATCTCTATTTTCAAGTCGTTATCCGAGAAGAAACGGTCTCGCTTATCATATTCATGTCCTTGTTCCCCAGAGTAGAACACGATATTATCTGCCTCGCCCTGAATGTGAAAGGTTACTGGTTCGCCAGCCTGATAGTCTGCCATGTCAAGCGATACAGACAGTTGAGCATCAGGAGCCTCTTCCGTACATGAAAGGACGGTGAACAACAACAGTCCTACATATTTTATTATTCCTTGTTTTTTCATAATCTCTCTTTTTTATAGATGAATGATACCCATACTACCATCCAGGATTCTGTGTCATGAGCTTGTTAACAGTCAGTTCTGTATTGGGAATAGGAAAGAGTACATTACGACTGGTGGTGTTGGTACCGGCATTGCCCGCATAAGCATAGGCTCCGCCATTGGCATTCACATCTTTGCCAAGTGCATTCATCGTCTGCACATAAATACCCCAACGTATCAAATCCAGTTTACGAATGCCTTCGAAACAGAATTCCCTATATCGCTCATCCTGAATAGACTTAAGAAAAGTTGCTTCATTCATACCCGTGGGTAGATCACAGGTAGCATCGGCAACAAGAATGCTCTTTCCGTATGCTCTGCGACGGACCTGATTAACCGCCTCATAAGCCTCTGCATCAGGACCATGCTTGATGGCGTTGATAGCTTCAGCCTTCATGAGTAACACATCACTGTAGCGGATGATAGGGAAGTTGGTGGAATTATAGAGCTGGGCTTTCTCACCCGTTTCATATTCACGACGCCATTTCCCTGGGTTGCGATTGAAGATTTGACTAGCTGTATAGAATTTCTGTGTTGTTAGGCCTGTGGTTTCGTCTGTATCGTAATAATAGGGAGCGATGCACCAGTCACGCCGCAGGTCTGTAGCATCAAAAGCATTATACAGCTTTTCCTGTATCTGCATCGCTCCTCCTGAATAACCAATCTTTGTATCCCGACATATAATACCGTTTTCCACACCTACGCTTCCTGCTAAATCGAAAGTCCCCAATTTATTACCATACATCCCCACTTCCCAAATACACTCTTTTGGTTCAATAATATCCTGGCAATGGTTGATGAAAATTTGGGCATAGTCAGAGCTGAGTTCATGCTTTTCTGAGGTAATGACCCGATTGCAGTACTGAAGGGCATCCTGATATTTAGCCGTTTTGTTCAACGGCTGCCCAGCCATTTTCATGTAGACACGTGCCAAGATTGCCTGGACAGCTGTTTTCGAGATACGCTCATTGGTTCCCAGGTCATCAATGTCCATCACCAACTGTTCCGCTTCCAACATATCATGCTCAATCTGTGCATAGACGTTTTGAAGAGAAGCTTTGGCCAAAGGCTTTTCATTGGGCGATGTCGTAGGGGTTAGCTTGAGAGGTACCTCACCGAAATACGAAGTCAGCAAAAAGTAGTAGTAGCCTCGCAAGAATAATGCCTCGCCCTTTATGGCTTTCATCTCTTGCGTTGAAAGCTCTTTGCCCTCTATATTTGCCAAGAGGTAGTTCGCTCTATTCACTCCATCATATAACACTTCCCAGAAACGACCAATATCCAAGTTGGAAGCATCAAACTGCATCACCTTAATACTGTTGATTCTGACAGCTCTGTAAAAAGCCTCATCACTGATGGCGAAATAGCTGTACAACGCTTTGCTATACATTCGTCCATTGGGGTCGATGAGCCGGTTATAGACACCATTCAACGCTGTCTGCATCTGCTGCTGGTTGTCGTAATAATAGTCTGGCGAGACAAAGTCTGGATCCTTGTTCAAGAGATCTGAACAGGAAATAAGCAGCATAAATAACGCCACCATTAAGATATATACTTGTTTCTTGATCATATTTGTCTTTTTTTATGGTTCTCATGTTATAAGGATAACTCTACTCCAAAGGTGATGGTTCTTGAGCGCGGATAAGGAGACCAGTCGAACGACGGTGTGAGTGCCGTATCATAGGTTGAAACCTCTGGATCCGGACCCGAATACCTTGTCCAGGTAAAAAGATTCTGGGCTGCAGCATAGACACGTAAAGAGGTGATATTCCACTTTCTCACCAGTGATGCTGGAACTGTATATCCAAGAGAGACTGTCTTCAATCTCAAATAAGATCCGTCTTCTATCGTTCTGTCAGAATAAACTGTCGGACCTTGCCCTCCTATGCGATAGAGCGTATTGGAGGGGTTCTCTGGCGTCCAGCGATCAGCTACGGATGCGAACATGTTCAAGGATGTACGGGCATTGGGGTCACCACCCTCAAATTCTATCCGGTTGGCATTCATGATCTGACCTCCATAACTCCACTGGAAAAACAGGCTCAAATCAAAATTCTTATACCGAAGGTTATTGGTCATACCACCTATGAATTTGGGATTGGGATTGCCTATGATGGTCAGGTCATAGTTGTCCACTACACCATCACCATTGATGTCCTTATACTTGATATCTCCAGGCTTGATATTAGCACGGTCATTGCCATTATTGGGGATGCCTTTTTTCAAGACATAATCGTTTCCCACCTTGTCGAAATCACTAAATTGGTAAATGCCATCAAATAGGTAACCATAGAACATGGCAATCGGATGGCCTGGAATGGCTATATATGGATAGGCGTTATTGAAGTTACCCCAAGTGATACGGGTAGCCAGACTGGGTTCATCCTCATTCAGACCCAACACCTTGTTTTTATTGAAGGAGATATTGAAACTGCTATCCCATGTAAAGTCTTTTGTCCGGATATTACTGGTTTTTAGAGTCAGCTCCAAACCAGTATTAGACACCGACCCCACATTCTTATATGCGCTTAGGAAACCCGTACTGGGTGCCAGCGTGGCATTAAGCAACAGGTCTTTCGTTCGTTTGTAATAATAGTCAGCGGTGAACACGATGCGCTCCTGTAGGAAAGACAAATCAATACCGATATTGGTCTGAACAGTAGTCTCCCATTTCAACTCATCATTTCCTAAGATAGTCGGTGCGATACCTTTCAGTGGACTATTGTTGACCGTATAGCCAGATGCAGAGGAAATGGTCAGGGCTGTCAGAGAGGCATAGTCGTTGACACGGTTGTTACCTGTTGCACCAATGCCCACACGTAGTTTTCCACTGTCTAGCCATCTGTATTTCTTCATAAACTTTTCTTCACTGAATCCCCAAGCTAAAGCTGCAGAGGGGAAATAACCCCAACGGTGGTCTTTGGGGAACTTTGAAGAACCATCTGCACGATAAGAGACAGTAAGCAGATAGCGTGACTTATAATTGTATTCAATACGGGTTAAATAAGAAACCAATCCATTGCTGGTTTTAGCGATGTTCGATTTGGTCACCTCACCCTCATCCAGTCCTGCTATACCTAACGTTTCGTTGGGTACGTTTACTGCTGTATAACCATTAGTGAAGAGATGAGAGTCCTGTAGGGTGAAACCTGCCAGAACTTTCAGGCGATGCCCCCGCTTAAGATTGATATTATAGGTGAGTGTGTTCTCGTTAAGGAAATTTGTGCGTTCAACATTTGAGATGGAACCATTTACCTTCTCGTTTCGTCGCGGATGACCCAGACGTGATGAGGAATTGTTGAACTTCTCTATCCGCTGGTTCACCTTGTTATAGCCGCCAGATATACGCAGGATGAGGTTGTCCAGCAGCTTATATTGGAAATTGACATTGCTAATGAAGTTGTAGGTATGTCGGGGATTATATTCGTTCGTCACAGCCATTAACGGATTGACCCGATAGTCACGGGTGGGGTCTGTCGTATCGTCAAACAGGTCGTTCAGCAAATCCTCCTGACCAAGACTGGCAACAGGCCTGTAACCCCACATGCCATACATGATGCTGGCCGTGGGGCTGGTATTTTCTTCAGCCGCTATGGTACCATACTTCTTGTTATAGGTGTAATTCATGTTCAGACCGAGTTTGGCTCTTTTCGACTGATTAAGGTATTGCTCGATATGTACCCTACCCTGATATTTGTTGTAGCCGCTGTTCTTGATAACACCGTCCTGACGGGCGATGGAACCTGAAAAAGAGTAGTTGGTCATCTCAGAACCTCCACGGACGGAAACGCTGTGATTCATAGTAAATGCATGCCGCAACACTTCGTCCTGCCAATCGATGCCTTCGACATTCTTATAATCATCAAGTGTCATGGATGAACCCAGATAAGTCTGACTGGCCACTGTAGGATTGGCCTCCAACTGATATTTGACAAATTCATAGGGACTGAGCATATCCATTCTCTTCAAGGCTGTGGAAACGCCTACCCAACCATTGTAGGTGATGACTGGCTTGCCTATTTTACCTTTTTTGGTGGTAATTAGGATGACACCATTGGCTCCACGAGCACCATAGATAGCCGTAGCCGATGCATCCTTCAATATTTCCATGGATTCAATCTCCTCCGGATTAAGCACATTACCTACAGCCGTTTCCAGTGGGAAACCATCAACGACATATAACGGCGCATTGCTTTGGGTAATAGAGTTGTTACCACGGATAACGATATTCAGGTCACTGCCTGGCTGGCCGTCTGAAGAAGATGCGGAGACACCGGCAACACGACCGGCAAGCGATTCCTCAAAATTTGAGACAGGTGCTTTCTGCATATCCTTTACATCGACTTTAGAAATGGCTCCCGTCAGGTCTTTCCTTACTGTTGAGCCGTAGCCGATGGCTACTACTTCCTGCATCATGACAACCGATGGGCGAAGTCTCACATTGACCTTTTTGGATGACAGGACCTGTAGGGTCTGACTATCATATCCTATGGCTGTCACCACGACTTGAGCTTGTGAGGTCTCGGAGCGTAGTGTGAAATTACCATCGAGGTCTGTCACTGCAGCGACCTTTTTTCCTTTAATGGCGATACTGGCTCCTATCACGGGATCACCATTATCCAAATCGACAACGGTGCCTGACAGCACGAACTGCTCAGGTTGTTGAGCATAAAGTTCTAACCCGAACAGGCTATATGAGACTGTTAACAACCAGACGAAGAACCACTGCCGGTGCCTAATGCCAAAATCCATCTGTGTTTTCATAAGCTGTATTTTTTCTATTGTTTCTGTTCTTGAACGATGATATGAAATAACGAGGGAGGAACCTGGGCTGATGGAGCCTGGAGGCAGATTCGTAGCCCTTTTGTCTCAATGGGTTGGGGGAAAACGAGTTGGTTTACAGCCTGATAATTGTTTTCTATATGATTTATCAATCGGCCTTCAAGATTTGTCACACTAAATTTTCTCACGCAATACGGTATGACATTCATGTGATGGCCCATTTGCACCGTCTCCAAAGCTTGATCGTAATCTGTATCAAAGAAAAGCGTTAGTCGGCTAATACTCACCTTCACTGGCCACTCTAAGGTTATTTCAGGTTGATTGTCATCAAAGGACGGTACCCATGCGTTGGTGCCGC
Source organism: Prevotella sp. (assembly GCA_017847725.1). Lineage (GTDB taxonomy): Bacteria > Bacteroidota > Bacteroidia > Bacteroidales > Bacteroidaceae > Prevotella. The sequence goes on along the minus strand of JAGAXW010000016.1, from coordinate 32,607 downwards.
CAAAGGGTCTGCTATAACTATTCAGCAAATTCTCCTTCCCATAAATACTGACAGGATGTTCCAAACGGAAAGCTATGTTCTTGGCCTGCGGATAACGCTCAGGACACCAGAACTCAAAGGCCTCTATTCCCATCCCTTCGGGCGGATTTTGGAACCCGCTGTTCGAAACGGCTTTGTTGACCTGATTCAGAACGGTTGTTGTACCAGTCAGCAACTGGTCTGACTCCGGTAAGGCCACATGCTCGTTAGCCATAAAGCAGACAAAGACATATTGTCGTTCTGCCAGTTCCTGACAGAAACGGACTTGAATACATTGCAGTCCCTTACATAAAGGGAAAAATACTTTCTCCAGTACGACATCAGGGGTGTATCCGTTTTTACGTTTGCTGATACGCAGCTGCACTTCAAGAGTGGTTTCACTGTCAGCCTCCACCTCCATGTTTAGCGACAACTTCCCGTCAGCTGGAAACAGCGCTGCCGTGGAATAACGCAATGGACGGTATTTGCCGTTAGGACGATAACCATCAAACTTCAAAGAACTGCTGACATTCAGTGATGCCAGATGGAGTAGATTCTCTTGATGATAGACTTCCACGTCAGGAATAAAGTGGCCAGTTTCTATCAATGCACGCTGTAACTCCGCAATATGGTCTTCGGACACGAAGTAAGATGGCTGGCAGTGCTTCTGTAAACACAAAGCCAGCGCCATTCCCATAACTTGCCCACCATGGGCAGAGGTACACATGACACGGGTGGAGCCATTTGCGACATGGGATGAACTTGCAATTCGACCACCAAACATCAGATTGTCCACATCACCACCTAAGAAGCACCGATAGGGTATTTGATACACACCTTTGGAATGCCATTGGTTACAGGCGCGACCGTCAGCATACACTCCGTCAGAAGGATGAAGGTCTATAGCCCAGCCACCATACGATACTGCATCGTAATGATGACGCTGTTCAATAATATCCTGTTGTGTCATCATATACAGCCCCTTCATACGACGTGACTCCCGTTTACCAGGAATGGTTCCCACCCATTCCAAGGAATAGGTCTCCATTTCCGGGAAGCGACCAGAGTTCTTGATATAATCCCATATTCCATAGACAACTCTCCATAATTCACGTTTGATATCTTCCGTATCATGGATGGTATCTAAACGGCCACCATATTCTATCCACCAGTATTTGCAACCATGGTGATGGATGCTGAAATACTCATCATTCTGAATCTTGCTGATCTTCTTCTCAACATCTTTTAATGCCATGTCAGGAGCGATGAAAGGTGTCGGCATGCCAGTATCTTTCATATAAAACAGTATGGTATGGCCTAGCAACTCACCATAATTGTTTTTGTCCGGCGAGAAACCTTCCTGGTAGATGCTTTTGTCCTCTGCACCCATCCTGAATGCAGCCCCAGACAGATAGGACAAAATACCATCACCGCTGCAGTCAGCAAAATACCGCCCCGAAATCTCATAGCGTGTTTCACTTGAAGCATTGTATGCTACAACCTCCCGAATGGTTCGGGAATCTGTTTTCTCCACCTGGTAGACAATCGTGTTTAATAATAAGGTGATGTTCTTTTCTTCCAACACCTTGTCTATTAGCACTAAATCGAATAATACGGGGTTCCCTTCCTTATTCCGGTAGAGGTTTTCTGTCATAATCTCATTGATGACACCACCCTCTCTGGACCACCTATTATTATTACCCATGTGCGATGTGGCACCCAAAGCCCATATCCTCACTTCGCTGGACGCATTACCTCCCAATACCGGGCGGTCCTGTATCAGGCATACTCTGACGCCTTTCCGCGCTGCCGTAATGGCGCAGCAAACTCCCGTGAGTCCGCCCCCAACAACAATGATGTCTGTTTCCAGTTTTCGTGTCAGGGGGTAACGTGACGGAACAAAACCTTCATCAATCATATCTTCTCTTTTTTATTTTTCAAAATGATGAGACATCCAATACACATGATAAGCACGCCAATGACCATCGGGATTTCACTTTCCACTGAAGGTATAGAACCCAGCACAAAGATCATGAATCCTGACAACAGGACACCTACACCCAACACCTGACGAGTAAAATGATTTGCAGACCGTGACTGTATGACAACCTCAGCCGATAACGTCTCTTGATTTGATACTGCAGAGTTCTGTTTGGCAACATAACTACTGTATCTGGGGTCAATATATCTTCTGCCATATAGATAACACTCTGATAAAGCCAACAGCAACACCGGGACGAAAGCACCTACAGACATCTCCCAAGCACGACTCAAAGATAATCCGAATAGCGGTGTCACAAACTTGAATAGCAGATTTATCGTCAAACTAATAAAAGTGACACCCAGTACTGAACCTGCATGCTGTCGCTTGGAGAACAGAGACCATATTAAAGGTAGATACAAAGGAACACCTGTCAAGGCTGCCACACTGATAACCACACTGACTATGCCACCCATGCTCTTCACCAATAAAGCCACTATCAATGCCATGATGCCAAAACCAAGCGTGGAAAGTCTTGCGACACGTATCAGAGTTGCGTTGGAGGCTTCCGGTTTTAGACGGCGGAATATATCATTCGTAAATACACCAGCAGAAATATTCAAGGTGGCATTCAACGAACTGGCCGTCGCAAAAATCATACCACCCAGCATCAAGCCCAGCAGTCCTCCGGGCATTGCCTCCTTACACATGAGCAGATAGGCATTCTCATTATCAAGACCTTCTAACGACGGATTGTATATGCGATAAATCATCGGAGGTAACATCCATAACACTGCACTAACCACATACAGGCAACCGAATAGCCAGCCAACCTTGCGAGAATCCTTTGACGTCTGCACGGAGGTATAACGTTGAACGTAAGCCCAGTTGCCACCTAAGAAGATGGTATTATAGACACAGAACGATATGATGAACCACATAGAATATTCTCCCTGGAAACAGGAAAAGAATCCGTCAGGAGCGTCTGTAAGCATCTTCTCGAAACCACCAATCTTGTCAAAAGACAACGGCACCACAATGATCACTGCTGCAAACAAAATGACAAACTGTAGGACATCAGTGACGACGACACCCCGCAAACCACCAATGGATACGTAAATCATACAGAGTATGCCCAACCCCAGAATGGATACTGTCAGCGGAATACCTGTTGCGACTTCTACTATCTTAGCGACTGGATAGAGAAACGACCCAGTGGTAAACACCGATACTATTAAAAAAATATAGGTATAAACTCTTTGAACATTGACACCCAAACGGTCATTAATATATTCTGCAGCGGTCAGGCAATGGGTCTGATGCCAACGAGGACCAATCCATGTACCAACGGCAAATCCAGCTATTGCCATAGACAGCTGTATCATGACAGCTACCCACCCAAAGCTATAGGCTATAGAACCCCATACAACAAAAGTCCCTGCGGAAAAAAATCCCATAAAAAGCGACAAACCACTAATGGGCCAAGGCACATTTCCACCTCCGGCAAAGAAATTTTTCATGTCGGTTCCTGTACGTGAAAAAGCTATAGCTGTGAGCAGAACACCCAAAGAGAATAGAAAGATAGTTAGTAGGTCAAGATAGATCATTTTAAAGGTTGGCTAAAGAATTATCTGCTGCAAAAATAGGAAGAAATATTTATAATTCCATCTGCTCCAACCGAAAAAATTAACGGGAACGTTTCCAAAACAAGAATGGGAACGTTCCCGAAAAATTATTGCTCTTTTTTAATTGATTATTTTGGCTTTTTCTCTACATCCATTCATCTTGAGACTTCCCTGCTGCTACGGCGGCAGGGGTACTACATCGGTGCCGTTGAGGCGTAACTCCTTTCTTCAGGCTTGAAACAGATATGCAGGGCCGTCACATACGAGGCGTTATATTTTGAGTTGCGTCTGCTGGCCATGCACGATGCTGGTATCACGTCATTCCTGTGAAGACCCGTTAAAATGCACTATCAAGAATCGTTTTATTGACATAAGTGTCGTTGATTTGAAAATAGTTTTGTACCTTTGTAGCCGCAAATGAGGTCGATAGAGAGCTATCAGAGTCCTAAGCAAATCGTGGAGAATTTCGGACTTCTGTATGTAACTAATTCGTAACCTCTCCTATATACTGGCTTGAAAGACAACTGATAGTCAATGGGTTATAAAAAACCTATAGATTTGCCATCATAAAACAAGACTGACATGGAGAAAACACAAGACGAGATTCTCTTCAAGGCACGCAGCTACCGCGGCGTCGTCCGCACGGCGCTGCACCTCTATATAGACAACTTCCGACGCATCTTCAAGGCTTCATGGCTGCTGACGCTGATCTATGCGCTGGCAGCAGCCGTCACAGGCACACTCGTCACCGGACAGGTGGTGCCCGTCGCCCTGCAGATGCTGGCACTGCCGATGTTCAGAGGATTCATCGCCCGCGACCACTGGATGCTCTTCGCCGCCGTGGCCCTGCTACTGCTACTGGCCGTGGCCATCCAGTTGCTCATCGTCGCCAGGGTTGGCATGCTGCTGTGCGAGCACATGACGGAGGGCCACATCCCGACGCCACTGCGCTGGCTGGCAGTACCGGGCAAGCCGCTGACGGCGGCGCTACGCCGCATCGTGCGTGCCGCCCTGCGCCACTGGATGCTCACGCTCTGCCTGCTGGTGGGCGGCAACATCCTGCTGACACCGGTATTCCTGATAGTTGGGCTGCCCGCCCTGGTGCTCCTTGCTGCCAGCGTGACGGCGCAGGCCGGAACGCTGATGGGCGACCCGCTGGGACTGCCCGCCGCCATGCCGTGGCTTGCGGCTGTCACGTGGCTGACGGCTGCCTTCATCGGCAGCTACCTCCAGCTGAGCCTCCTATTTGTCGGCTACTATGCCTATGGGGCTCTGGAAACCAGAAAGAAAGAACGTAAGAAACAAGAACTAAACTTGCAATGAAAAAAATACTCTTCATCGACCGCGACGGCACCATCATACGTGAGCCGGCCGACGAGCAGATAGATGCTTTCGAGAAGCTGCAGTTCGTACCGCGCGCCATCAGCAGCCTGGCCTTCCTGCGCCAACACACCGACTATGAGTTCGTGATGGTCAGCAATCAGGACGGACTGGGCACCGAGGCCTTTCCCGAAGATACTTTCTGGCCCGTACACAACTTTATCCTCGATACACTGAAGGGCGAGGGCGTCGTGTTCGACGACATCCTCATCGACCCGCACTTTCCTGAAGACAACGCTCCCACGCGAAAACCCAACACCGGACTGGTAAAGAAGTACATCGACAGCAGCGAATATGACATCAGCGGCAGCTACGTCATCGGCGACCGCGACACTGACCGCCAGTTTGCCGCGAACATCGGTTGCGGATTCCTGCACATCGACAGCGCTGCGGGCGGCGATGCCGCCGGGAGCTGGGAGAAGGCCGTGGCAACAGCCTATGGGGGCGAACGCACGGCCGAGGTGAGGCGCACCACCAAGGAGACCGACATATATATAAAGGTGGACCTCGACGGCAACGGACACTGCGACATCCAGACCGGACTGGGATTCTTCGACCACATGCTCGAGCAGATTGGCAAGCATGGCATGATAGACCTGACCATACGCACCAAGGGCGACCTAGAGGTGGACGAGCACCACACCATCGAAGACACAGCGCTAGCACTGGGCGAATGTCTGCTGAAAGCACTAGGCGACAAGCGGGGCATCGAGCGCTACGGTTACGCACTGCCCATGGACGACTGCCTCTGCTCGGTGTGCCTCGACTTTGGCGGACGGCCCTGGCTGGTCTGGGAGGCCGACTTCCACCGCGAACGCATCGGCGAGATGCCCACCGAGATGTTCCTCCACTTCTTCAAAAGCCTGAGCGACGCCGCCAAGATGAACCTCAACATCCGGGCTGAGGGCCAGAACGAGCACCACAAGATAGAGGGCATCTTCAAGGCACTGGCACGCGCACTGAAGATGGCCGTGCGACGCGACGTCTACCACTACGAACTGCCGTCAACGAAAGGGGCACTATAACAGTTCGTTACCCGATAATTACATATTCATAATCAAAACTGACAAATCCGTTAAATTTGTCAGTTTTTTAAGATTACGACCGTTAATTTCTAACAGCAGTTAAGTGATGGCAGTAAAGTGTTAAATTGCGACAAAAAGTTACGACAAATTGGCAGAATCACAATTTTTGCCCCTATATTTGCACTCGGTTTCACACAAGAAATAAAATATTAACATATTAAACAGTATAACGTATGAAAAAGATTGTAAAAAGCTTGATGCCGGCAATGTACCTGATGGTCATTGCCTTCTCGGCAGCCAGTTGCAATAAGACACAGGCTGCCCCTGCAGCTGCCAGCGCAGCGCCAGGACAACCCGTAGACCTGACTTACGCAGCAGAGAAGTCGCTGCCTTCCGTAGTCTATATCAAGTCGGTCGTCAACAAGAAGGTACAGACCGTAGAGTACAGCGACCCCTTCGCCGACTTCTTCTCCGATCCGTTTGGCGGCTTCTTCGGTCGCGGCCAGGGCAACAACGGCAAGCGCCAGCGCCAGGTGGAGACACCTAAGCGTGCCGCCGCAGGTTCGGGCGTCATCATCTCGGCCGACGGATACATCGTCACCAACAACCACGTGGTAGACGGAGCCGACGAGCTCACCGTCACACTCAACGAGAACTCTAAGGAATACTCCGCACGCATCATCGGAGCCGACGCCACTACCGACCTGGCCCTCATCAAGATTGACGCCAAGAACCTGCCAGCCATCACGATAGCCAACTCGGACGACGTGAAGGTGGGCGAATGGGTGCTGGCCGTGGGCAACCCCCTCGGACTGAACAATACCGTGACGGCAGGCATCGTGTCGGCCAAGGCACGCTCCATGGGACAGGGCGTATCATCGATGATTCAGACCGACGCTGCCATCAATCAGGGTAACTCGGGAGGCGCACTGGTCAACACGCGCGGCGAGCTCATCGGCATCAACGCCATGATTTACTCGCAGACGGGCTCTAACATCGGCTATGGATTTGCCATCCCCACCACCATCGTCAACAAGGCCGTGGAGGACTTCAAGAAGTACGGCAGCTACCAGCGTGCCATGATTGGCATACAGGGCATGGACGTCAAGAACTATGTCGACGCCATGAAAGATCAGGACAAAGATGTTGAGGACTTCGGCACCATGGAGGGTATCTACGTCGACAAGGTTGTAGAGGACGGCGCCGCTGCCGATGCCGGCATCCAGAAGGGCGACGTGCTGACACACGTGGACGGACAGAAGGTGAAGAACTTCGGCGAGCTGCAGGCCATCATCGCACAGAAGCGCCCCGGCGACAAGGTGACGGTGAAGTACCTGCGCAACAAGAAGGAGAAGAGCGTCACGCTGACACTCAAGAACGAGCAGGGCACCACCAAGGTTGTGAAGAATGCAGACGTCGACATACTGGGCATCGACGTGCGCCCCATCACCGACTCACAGAAGAAACAGCTCGAAATCAATTACGGACTGGAGGTGCTCAAGGTGAGCGGCGGCAAGATGCGCGAGGCCGGAGTGCCCAAGGGCTTCATCATCCAGCAGGTCAACGACCAGCCCATGCGCAGCTTCGACGACCTGCAGCAGGCTGTCAAGGACGCCAAGGACCAGATGCTCGTCATCAAGGGTATCTTCCCCACTGGCAAGCGCGGCGGCTTCGTAGTGTACCTGCAGAACGAATAAGTCTGGGCGGACAGCAGCTCTGACCGCAAAGCGTAAAAAAGTAAGATATTCTTTTGGTAATTCCGAAAAAATATCTTACTTTTGCATTTGGCTATAAAATCCATGACCAACATGAGACAACTGAAGATAACCAAATCTATTACCAACCGCGAGAGTGAGGCGCTCGAAAAATACCTGTCCGAGATAGGACGTGAAGAGCTGCTCACCACCGACGAGGAAGTGGAGCTCGCCCAGCGCATACGCAAAGGCGACCGCAAAGCCCTCGAGCGGCTGACCAAGGCCAATCTCAGGTTTGTGGTATCAGTAGCCAAGCAATATCAGAACCAGGGGCTCTCACTGCCCGACCTCATCAACGAGGGCAATCTGGGACTCATCAAGGCGGCAGAGAAGTTCGACGAGACGCGAGGTTTCAAGTTCATCTCCTATGCCGTATGGTGGATTAGGCAGAGCATCCTGCAGGCCATCGCCGAGCAGAGCCGCATCGTCAGGCTGCCGCTCAATCAGGTAGGATCCGTCAACAAGATAAACCGCATCCTCAACAAGTTTGAGCAGGAGAACGAGAGACGACCGTCGGTCGATGAGATATCGGAACAGATAGACCTGCCCGAGGAGAAAGTCGGCGAGGCCATGCTGGTCAACGCACGCCACGTATCGGTCGACGCGCCTTTCGTCGACGGCGAGGACAATAGCCTGCTCGACGTGCTCGTCAACGACGACGCACCGATGGCCGACCGAGAGCTGGTGGCAGAGTCACTGCATGCCGAGATAACCAACCTGCTCCAGACGCTCAACGACCGCGAGCGATGCGTCATTAAAGCATTCTATGGCATCGGCGAGAAAGAGATGACCCTCGAGGAAATCGGCAACAAATACGGCCTCACGCGCGAACGCGTACGACAGATTAAGGAGAAAGCCATCCGCCGTCTGCGCAGCAATACAAAGAATAAGATGTTAAAAGCATATTTAGGACAATGAAAAAAATAAAGTATATCCTCTTCGCCCTGCTGCTGACCGCAGCCACCGGGGCTTCGGCCAAGCGCATACAGCCCGCCCACGTATACATGTTCGGGTTCTCGGCTTCCTTCCAGGACTCCATCATCTACATCACCGACATCCAAGACGTCAGGGGGGCATGGATGGACAGCAAGACCAAGTTCCTGGAGGGGCGCGACCACTACTCCTACCAGCTCAAGGAGTATTTCGCCGACTCACTGCAACTACAGCAGCGTGTCTGCATGACGTTCTTCGCCACCTCCAAGAAAAAAGCAGAACGTAAGAAAGAGAAGCTGCTCAGCAAGTACATAGACAAGAAGAAAAAGCTAATCTATGACATCCGGCGAGTCAGCATACAGGATTTCAAGTTCGAACCGGTAAATATGTCCCCAGAACAATAAGTTCTGAGGACATATTCTTTATCAGGCATGGGGATTGTTCTCCTCGAAAATGCACATGCGCTCTTCCAACTGGGCATACTGATGGTCCTCGATGAACGACGTGCACACGCGCAGACCTTCCTGATGGGAGCCCGTCGTAATCAGACAGATGGCCGACACGCCATAGTACATCAGCTCACGGGCCAACTGGCCGCTCGTCATTCCCTCATAGCCGATGGTGAAGTAGAAACCATCGGCAACAGGCTTGTCAAGGTCTTTGTCGTAGACGATGTGGAAACCGTGGCGCAGGAATATCTCCTTCAGCTTGTGCGCCCTCTCGCCATACACGCTCACCTCCTTGCGGAAGTCGTAAGTGCCGTCGCTGGCAGCCTTCAGCATGGCTGCCAGAGCATACTGTGCCGAGTGGCTCGTTCCGCTCGACAGGGCATAGAGCATACGCGTGGAGAACACCAGTCCGAAGGGCAGTCCCTCGTAGCGTGCTGCTAAGTCGGCGAAATGGCGGTGGAACAGTTTGTCGGAGATACATACCACACCGATGCGCTCGCCAGCATAGCTGAACGCCTTGGAACCGCTGATGAGCAGCATATAGTTGTCTGTATAGCGGCCCACCGTTGGCTGGTAGGGCGGCTCGAAGGGTACGCTCAGGTTCTGGCGGAAGTCCATGGCAAAGTAGGCCAGGTCTTCCATTACGATGGCGTCATACCGGGTGGCCAACTCGCCGATTGACTGCAACTCTTGCTCGTTCAGACACACCCACGAAGGATTGTTAGGATTCGAATACACGATGGCGCAGATGTTACCCTTCTTCAGATAGCTTTCCACCTTCGGGCCCAGCTTCTCGCCGCGGTAGTCATATACGTCGAAAGTCTCCAGCTTCACGCCCATCACCTGCAGCTGCATCTTCTGCACGGGGAAACCGGGGTCGATAAACAGTACCGTGTCGCGACGCTTATCGGCCTGCGAACAAGTCAGAAATGAAGCAAACGTGCCCTGCATCGAACCGCTTACGGGTACACAACATTCGGCTGGAACGTCCAGTCCGATGAAAGCTTTCACGAAGCGCGATGCCTCGCGCTTCAGCACGGGAGCTCCCTGAATGTCAGGATACGAGTGGGCAATACCGTCCTGCAACGCCTTGATTTGCGCGTCGACTCCTACCTGTGCGGCAGGCAGTCCAGGGATGCCCATCTCCATCTTGATAAACTCCACCCCACTCTCCTGCTCGGCACGGGCGGCCACCTGCTTCACCTCGCGGATGGTTGCCTTGGCAAAGTCCTTGATGCCCAGTTCGCTGACGAGCCTGTCTACAATTTCTCTCTTGATTGGTGTCTCTTTCATATCCTTTTATATCAACTTTTGCTTGCAAAGTTACGAAATAATTGTAGAAATTACCTTTTTTGCCCGATTTTTCGTACTTTTGCACCCACAAATTTCCCAACAAACAAAACAGATGATAGACATTTCCGCATACATGCGCAGCGAGTGGTCATGGATTGTACTGTTCGTAATGGCCATCTTCGTCGGCATGTCCAAGACCGGCGTTCAGGGACTGGCCATCCTCACCGTCCCCCTGTTGGCCATGACGTTCGGCGCCAAGCCGTCTACCGGCTTGATGCTGCCCGTCTTGTGCTTTGCCGATGTCATCGGAGTCAGCTACTACCGTCGACAAGCCGAGTGGAAATACATCGTCCGACTGCTGCCAATGGCCGTTGCCGGCTTTTTCCTCGCCCTCTGGGTCGACCATCTGATACCCGCCACACAGTTCAAGCACCTCATGGGAGCCTGCCTTGCTCTGGTACTGGCCGTCATGCTATGGAAGCAGTGGAGGGACAAGGCAGCAAAGAAGCAAGAACTGAGTGATGCCAGCGCCGACTCTGACGAGCGTGAACAGACCAGACTGAAAGACAAGGATAGCATGCTGACAGACCAGTGGTGGTACAGCCCACTGTTCGGGCTGCTCGGCGGCTTCACCACGATGATAGGCAATGCAGCCGGACCTGTCATGGCCGTCTACCTACTCTCCACCCGCATGCCCAAGCTCGCCTTCGTGGGGACAAATGCATGGTTTTTCCTCTGTGTGAATTTCCTGAAGCTACCCTTCCAGCTATTCGCCTGGCACAACATCAGCATCACCACCCTGGCCATCGACGCCTGTGCCATTCCCTTCGTCTTCGTCGGAGCATTCATCGGCATCCGCATCGTTAGATTCCTGCCGGAAAGGGGCTTCCGCATCTTCACCACCGCTGTCACCATCATCAGCATCCTGGCAATGCTCCTTGTATAAGTCTGCAGAAATCATAATTCTGCTTCCCGAATGATTACCCGATGTCACCAGTTCTCTGATATATTTGCTACAATGGACAATCTTCTGGGGGCAAAGACAAGTGTTTATTTCTAATGTTCCAAATCTGTTTTTTGATTTCTTGTACAAAAATAATTATCCCTACGACTTTCACAGCGAATTATAAAAGGATTACTAAATCACCCCCACAAATTCGCCAATGATTCGAACAGAGTTCTGATAGACATGCTTACAAGACACAAAATCACTTAACTACATCATTAAGCGTTAGGATTATGAAAACTATGAGGAAGGATATCCGCCGAGATTCTCTGTACTTTGAGAATCTCGGCGTTTCTTATCTTAGCGCTGCGCCTCACGGCCAAGGGCCAGCGCCTTGATGTTGGCATCGACAATGGCATCGCCCTTACGACCGAAGACTCGACGAATGGCATCCTCCAACTTCTCGTACTCAATGCCTAATGCCTTCTGGGCGGCACCCAGCAAGATAACATTGGCCGAACGGGGTACGCCAGCCTCCTTGGCTTTCTGCTCGATGTCGAGCATAATGACGTTAGGCAAAGCTTCCAGGTCTTTCTTTATATTCTCAATCTCGGGGTAGTTCGGAATATTTACGAAAGGAGTGCTTGAGGTAATAATCCAACCCGTCTTGGAGAGGAAGGGCAGATAGCGCAGAGCCTCCATAGGCTCCATGGAGATGATGACATCGGCCCCACCCTTGGGGATCAGATCGCTCTGAATGGGATTGCTGGAGATGCGCAGATTGGACTGCACGTCGCCACCACGCTGCGACATGCCATGCACCTCAGCTTGCTTGATGTAGAGGTTCTCCTTCATGGCTGCCTCGCCAATGATGGTAGCGATGGAGAGGATGCCCTGGCCTCCTACTCCGCAAAGTATGATATCTGTCTTCATTTTGCTGCTTTCTTTTGTTTCAGATGACGTTGTAATGTTTGCATACACTCGCGACGGGGGATGATAACGCTGACACCGTGGTAGTTGAGTTCGTCGCTGATGACCTGTTTGATTTCCTCCATGTTCTTGGGCAGGGGGACAACGACTTTCAGGTGGTCGTCGCTGACACCAAGACCACGGCAGATGGCCTCAAACTTGTTGGTGCCTGCAGAGTCCTGTCCGCCTGTCATGGCGGTGGTCAGGTTGTCGGAGATGATGACAGTGATGTCGGCATTCTCGTTGACGGCATCGAGCAGTCCCGTCATGCCTGAATGGGTGAACGTGGAGTCGCCGATAATGGCTACGGCAGGCCACTGGCCGGCGTCGCTGGCACCCTTGGCCATAGTGATGGAGGCACCCATGTCGACACACGAATGGATGGCCTTATAGGGAGGCAGGAAACCTAACGTGTAACAGCCAATGTCACCGAAGACGCGGGCGTTGGGATACTGGCGCAACACCTCGTTGAGGGCAGCATAGACGTCGCGGTGGCCACAGCCCTGGCAGAGTGCAGGGGGACGGGGCACGACGTCTTCGCTCGGAGCGAAGCCTTCGGAGGGTTGGAAATTATATGTGGACAGCTGGGCAAGGGCCTGCTTGACGATGTCGGGTGTCAGTTCGCCCGTGCGGGGCAGCGTGCCGTCAAGTTTGCCGTGTACATGCTGCAGATCAGCAGCACCGCGCACGATGTCCTCAATGAAGGGCTGTCCCTCCTCGACAATCAGCACCTGTTCGCACTCGGCTATCAGGCGGCGCACCAACTGCTTAGGCAGCGGATACTGCGAGACCTTCAAGATGGGATAAGGGCACCCCTCGGGGAAACACTCGTTGACGTAGTTGAAGCCGATGCCGCTGGCCAGAATACCCAACTGGCGGTCGGTGCCGTCGACATAGGCGTTAAAGCTGCTGTCGACAGCCATCTGCTCGAGTTGGGGCTGCTGGGCGGTAACAATATCGTTGCGCTTGCGGGCAAAAGCAGGCAACAGCACCCAGTTAGAGGCCTTAGCATTATAGTTGAGCTCATTCTGCTGGCGGGGGACCTCAACACACTCGACAACGGCGCGCGAGTGAGCCATGCGGGTGGTGACACGCATGAGGACGGGTAGCTGCAGCTGCTCGGAGAGGTCGTAGGCCACAGCCATCATGTTGTAGGCTTCCTGCTGCGACGAGGGTTCGAAGGTGGGTATCATGGCAAACTTGCCATAGAAGCGCGAGTCCTGCTCGTCTTGCGACGAGTGCATCGAGGGGTCGTCTGCGACGAGCACCACAAGTCCGCCGTTGGTGCCAGTCATGGCAGAATTGACGAAGGGGTCTGCACAGACATTGAGACCCACATGCTTCATACATACCAGTGCGCGTTTGCCCATGTACGACATGCCGAGGGCGGCCTCCATGGCCGTTTTCTCGTTGGTCGACCATCGGCTGTGCACGCCACGCTCCTTAGCGAGGGGCGACATCTGGATATACTCCGTAATCTCTGTGGAGGGGGTACCTGGATAGGCGTAGACTCCGCTCAGTCCTGCGTCGAGCGCACCCTGGGCGATGGCCTCGTCTCCTAATAACAGTTTCTTCATATAAGTATCAGTTGTTGTTGTCTAATAGTTTCCAGCGCAAAGATACGACTTTATTTTCAATTCAACAAAAAAAGAGCTACAAACCTTTACGATTGCAGCTCTCTTTATGTCGCTTAATGACGATTCACTTACTTCACCTTAGCTACGATAGCCTTGAAAGCCTCGGGGTTGTTGAGTGCGAGGTCGGCGAGCACCTTGCGGTTGATCTCGATGCCGGCCTTGGCCAACTTACCCATAAGTACAGAGTAGCTCATGCCCTCCTGACGTGCGGCAGCGTTGATACGCTGAATCCACAAGGCGCGGAAGGTGCGCTTCTTGTTCTTACGATCGCGATAAGCGTAGGTAAGACCTTTCTCCCAAGTGTTCTTGGCTACTGTCCAAACATTCTTACGGGCTCCGAAGTAGCCGCGTGTGAGTTTAAGAATTCTTTTACGTTTTGCTCTTGATGCAACGTGATTGACTGATCTTGGCATAGTTTTCTTTTACTTTTTGATGTTTGACAATAGGTGAATTAACGGAGCGTTAACAGGTCGCGAACCTGCTTCATGTTACTTACGTCAACGATGGTTGAACCTACCAAGTTGCGCTTCTGCTTCTTGGTCTTCTTTGTCAGAATGTGACTGTGGTAAGCATGATGTCTCTTGACCTTACCTGTACCGGTGAAAGCGAAACGCTTCTTAGCACCGGAATTTGTCTTAACTTTTGGCATTGTTTTTGTTTTTTTAATTGTTATTAAATTTAGTGTGGCAACGCATATACCGGGCGTTACGCACATCGTTTTCTCATTGTGTCTTACTCGTCGCTATCAGTGAGTTTCTTCAGCGCATCGGCCGATATCTTGGCGTTGGCGAAGAGGCCGCCATTGGCGGGTTTCTCCTCAGCGACCTGCTGCACGTTCTCCTTTGTCCCAGCCTCGGCAGCCTCACGGTCGCGGGCCTGCTGGCTCTTCTTGGCGGCTCCAGCCTTCTTGGGGGCCAGATAGAGGAACATCTTCTTGCCCTCGAGCGAAGGCATGCCTTCCACCTTGCCGTACTCTTCGAGGTCGTTGGCGAAACGCAGCAACAGCACCTCGCCCTGTTCCTTGAAGAGGATGGAGCGTCCGCGGAAGAAGACATAGGCTCGCACCTTGTTGCCGTCTTCGAGGAACTCCTTGGCATGCTTCAGTTTGAACTGATAGTCGTGCTCGTCGGTCTGAGGTCCGAAACGTATTTCCTTGACCTCAACCCTCACCTGCTTGGCCTTCATCTCCTTCTGGCGCTTTTTCTGCTGGTAGAGGAACTTCGAATAGTCAATAAGTCGACAAACAGGAGGATTAGCGTTAGGAGATATCTCTACGAGGTCGACTCCCTGGTCGCGGGCCATGTCCAAAGCCTGACGTGTGGGGACAACGGTACTACCACCTTCGCCCACTATGCGCACCTCACGTACTCGTATCTGCTCGTTGACACGGTACTGATTCTTCATGTTGTCGTTCTTCATCAACTGTCTTTTTCGAAATCGGCTGCAAAGTTACGATAATTCAATGAATTAACAAAAAATATTTTGAATTATTTTTGTCTATTTTGTCGTATTCTTCCATTAGATTGTCTTTTTTCCCCTATCTTACAAAAAATTGCACATATTTTTTTGAATTGTGCAAAAAATGACTTACCTTTGCACAAAATTTTGAAAATTGTGCAATGAACGACATACCAAGTTTCAATTCTTACATTGAAAACACAATAAAGAACAACTGGTTGCTCGATGCGCTGACAGACTATAAAGGGACGACCCTGCAATATCACGATGTGGCCCGCAAGATAGAGAAGTTGCACATCATGATGGAGGCTGCCGGCATACAAAAAGGAGACAAGATTGCCGTATGCGGCCGCAACTCAGCCCACTGGGCGGTAGCATTTATGGCCACGATTACCTACGGTGCCGTGGTGGTGCCCATCCTGCACGAGTTTAACGGCGAGCAGATACACAACATTGTGAATCACTCGGGTTCGCGCCTGCTTTTCGTAGGCGATTATGTGGTGAACACCATCACTGCCGACGAGATGCCCGACGTGGAGGGCATATTCAACCTGCCCGACTTCTCACTGTTCTGCAGCCGCAACGACCAGCTCACATACGCGCGCGAACATCTTAATGAATTGTTCGGCCACAAATTTCCCAATGCCTACCGCAAGGAAGACATTCACTGGCACGTGGACACAGCCGACGAACTGGCCATGATCAACTACACCAGTGGCACCACAGGATTCTCGAAAGGCGTCATGCTACCCTACCGTGCCCTGTGGGGCAACGTGGACTTCTGCCAGAGGCATCTGGGCTCACACATGCCCAAGTTCAGCAAGACGCTGAGCATCCTGCCCATGGCCCACATGTACGGCATGGCCATCGAGTTTCTATTTCCCTTCTGCTCGGGCTACCATCTTTTTTTCCTGACACGCCTGCCCTCGCCTGCCGTTATCGCCGAGGCCTTCAAGGAAGTATGCCCCGACGTAGTGGTGGCCGTGCCACTCATCATCGAGAAGATTATTCGCAAGCGCGTGTTCCCCAAGATACAGAGCAACGCCTACAAGATACTGCTCCAGATGCCTGTCGTCTCAAAGAAGGTGAAGGCCCGCATCTGTCAGGAGGTGTATGCAGCCTTTGGCGGCAGGGCCTACGAGGTGATTGTAGGCGGCGCACCGCTCAACCAGGAGATAGAGGCATTTCTCAAGAGCATCGACTTCCCCATCACCGTGGGCTACGGCACAACGGAGTGTGCACCGCTCATCTCGTTCAGCGACTACCACGACTTCGAGCCATCGTCGTGTGGCACGCCTGTTGACAACATGGAGGTGAAGATACTCTCCAGCGACCCCGAGAACATCGAGGGCGAAATCGTGACACGCGGCATGCACGTCATGCTGGGCTACTACAAGAACGAGAAGGCCACCAAGGAAGCCATCGACAGCGACGGCTGGTACCATACAGGCGACCTGGCAACGATGTCGGCCGACGGTCACATCTTCATACGCGGCCGACTGAAGAACATGCTGCTCGGGGCCAATGGGCAGAACGTATACCCGGAAGAGATAGAAGACAAGCTCAACTCAATGGCACTGGTGAGCGAAAGCCTCATCGTACAGCGCGGAGACAAACTGGTGGCGCTGGTACACCCCGACCACGACGAACTGAAGAGCATGGGACTGGGCGAAGAGGACCTGCTGAACGTGATGGAGCAGAACCGGCAGGAGCTGAACGCCCAACTGCCGGTGTACAGCAAGCTGCAGGCCTTCGAGATACAAGAGGAGGAGTTTATAAAGACTCCCAAGAAAAGCATCAAACGTTATCTATATAAATAAGATATTATGGAAAACAGACCAAGTTTCAACCAACTTATACAGCAAAGCATCATCGAGAACTGGGATCTCGACGCACTGACTGACTACAAAGGAGCTACGCTGCAATTCCACGACGTGGCACGAAAAATCGAAAAGTTACACATCCTGTTTGAGAACAGCGGTGTGACGAAAGGCGACAAGATAGCCCTCTGCGGACGTAACTCGAGCCAGTGGGCGGTAGCCTTTCTGGCCACACTGACGTACGGCGCCGTGGCCGTACCCATCCTCCATGAGTTTATGGCCGACCAGATTCACAACATCGTGAACCACTCTGACGCCAAACTGCTCTTTGTGGGCGACCATGTGGCCACACAGATAGACCCCACCAAGATGCCACATCTGGAGGGCATCATCAACAACCCCGACTACTCGCTCATGCTGTCGCGTACGGACAAACTGACGTATGCCCGCGAGCACCTGAACGAGCTGTACGGCAAGAAGTTCCCCAAATACTTCCGCAAGGAGCACGTCAGCTACTACATTGAGGAGAACGGCGAGGAGCTGGCCATGATTAACTACACCAGCGGCACAACAGGCTTCTCGAAGGGCGTGATGATTCCCTACCGAGCCCTGTGGTCGAACTACGACTTCGCCGAGCACGTGCTGGGCAAGACCATCCAAAAGGGCGACCGCATCATCAGCATCCTGCCCATGGCCCACATGTACGGCATGGCCTTCGAGTTCATCTTCGAATTCCTGCACGGATGCCACGTGTACTACCTGAACCGCATCCCCTCGCCCGCCATCATCGCACAGGCCTTTGCCGACATCAGACCAAAGATTATCATTGCCGTGCCGCTGGTCATCGAGAAGATTATCCGCAAGAAGGTGTTCCCCAAAATACAGAACAACCGCATGCGCCTGCTCCTGTCGATGCCCGTCATCTCGAAGAAAGTGCGCGAGAAGATATGCCAGGAGGTGGTGAACGCCTTCGGCGGACAACTCTACGAGGTCATCATCGGCGGTGCAGCCTTCAACCAGGAGGTGGAGTCATTCCTGAAGCGCATCGATTTCCCCTACACCGTGGGCTACGGTGCCACAGAGTGCGCCCCCATCATCTGCTACCGCGACTGGCACACCTTCGTACAAGGCTCGTGCGGACAAGAAGCCTACCACATGCAAGTGAAGATAGATTCGGAAGACCCCGCCAACAAGCCGGGAGAAATACTGGCCAAGGGGCTGAACGTCATGCTGGGCTACTACAAGAACGAGGAAGCCACGGCCGAGACTCTCGACAAGGAGGGCTGGTACCATACAGGCGACTTGGGAACGATGGACTACGACGGCAACGTCTTCATCAACGGACGCTCCAAGAACATGCTGCTCGGCCCCAACGGACAGAACATCTATCCCGAGGAGATAGAAGACAAGCTCAACTCGATGACCATGGTCGTGGAGAGCGTTGTCGTACAGCGCGACAACAAGCTCGTGGGACTGGTATATCCCGACTACGACGAGGCCAAGAACATGAACTTCAACGAACAGGACATCAAGAGTATCATGGACCAGAACCTCGTCAATCTGAACGAACAACTGCCGGCCTATGAGAAGATTCACGAGATAGAAATACGCACGGAAGAGTTTGAGAAGACGCCGAAGCGAAGCATCAAACGATTCTTGTATTCCTAATTATTCAAGAGCGGGGAAAAAAATCCCCGCTTTTTCTTTTGTCATTTGAACGGGTTTTAGTATCTTTGCAACGCTGACGGAGCAATCCCCACTTGTCGAGGGGTACCGTTGAGCAAGAAAAATTGCATAGAGATATGAAAGTTCTGAAATTCGGCGGAACGTCCGTAGGTTCCGTGAAAAGCATTCTTAGCTTAAAGAAAATCGTGGAGACAGAGGCTCGGACGCAACCTGTCATAGTAGTAGTAAGTGCCCTGGGCGGCATCACCGACAAGTTGATAGCGACCTCGCAGATGGCCCTGCGTGGCGACGACCGTTGGAAGGAGGAGTTCGACGCCATGGTGAACCGCCACCACCAGATGATTGACACCATTATCACGGACAACAAAAAACGTGTAGACTTATTTAATAAGGTAGACCAGCTCTTCGACCAGTTGAGGAGCATTTACTACGGTGTGTACCTGATACACGACCTGAGCATCAAGACGCAGGACGCCATCGTCAGCTATGGCGAGCGGCTGAGTTCGAACATCGTGGCCACCCTCATCAAGGGCGGCAAGCGCATGAATGCCCGCGACTTCATCCGCACGGAGAAGAAAAACGGCAAACATACGCTGGACGCCGAACTGACCAGCCAATTGGTGCGCGACACCTTCAGGGAGCTGCCGCCCGTAGCCGTGGTACCCGGATTTATCAGCCGCGACCGCGACACCGGCGAAACCACCAACCTGGGACGCGGAGGCTCTGACTATACGGCTGCCATCATCGCCGCGGCCCTCGACGCAGAAGTGCTGGAGATATGGACCGACGTAGACGGATTCATGACGGCCGACCCGCGTGTCATCAAGACAGCATACACCATCAACGAACTGTCGTACGTAGAGGCCATGGAGCTCTGTAACTTTGGCGCCAAGGTCATTTACCCGCCGACCATCTACCCCGTCTGCGTCAAGAATATCCCCATCAAGGTGAAGAACACCTTCAACCCCAAGCATCCCGGGACACTCATCAAAAACCATATAGAGAACGACCAGAAGCCCATCAAGGGCATCTCCAGCATCAAGGGAACCACGCTGATAACGGTAACTGGCCTGTCGATGGTAGGTGTCATCGGCGTAAACCGACGCATCTTCACTACGCTGGCCAACAAGGGCATATCGGTATTCATGGTAAGCCAGGCCTCTTCGGAGAACTCCACGTCCATCGGTGTGCGCGACGAGGATGCCGACGCTGCCGTAGAAGTGCTCAACGAGCAGTTTGCCAAGGAGATAGAGACGGGTGCCATGTTTCCCATGCACGCCGAAAGCGGACTGGCCACCATCGCCATCGTGGGTGAGAACATGAAGCATACCCCAGGTATTGCGGGTAAACTGTTTGGCACCCTCGGACGCAGCGGTATCAGCGTCATCGCCTGTGCACAAGGTGCCTCGGAAACCAACATCTCGTTTGTAGTAGACGGACGCTTCCTGCGCAAGTCGCTCAACGTGCTGCACGACTCGTTCTTCCTGTCAGAATACAAGGTGCTCAACCTCTTCATCTGTGGTGTAGGAACCGTAGGTGGCATGCTCATCGAACAGATACGCAAGCAGTATGACGAACTGATGCAGCGCAACGGTCTGAAGCTGAATGTCGTGGGCATCGCCTCGTCAAAGGCGGGCATCTACAGTCGCGACGGCATCGACCTGGAGAACTACCGCGAACTGTTGAAGGCACCCGAGGCACAGGGTGTCAACCTGTGCGACGAGGTCATCGGCATGAACATCTTCAACAGCGTCTTCGTAGACTGCACTGCCAGCAAGGAGATAGCATCCTACTATCAGAAGCTTCTGGAGCATAACATCTCCGTGATTGCCGCCAACAAGATTGCGGCATCGAGCGACTATGACAACTATATCCGCCTGAAACGTACCGCCCGCAACCGCGGCGTGTGGTTCCGCTACGAAACCAACGTGGGTGCTGGCCTGCCCATCATCGGCACCATCAACGACCTACGCAATTCGGGCGACAAAATACTTAAAATTGAAGCAGTTCTGTCTGGAACACTTAACTTTATCTTTAACGAGATTAGTGCCACCGTCCCCTTCTCAGAGACCGTCCGTCGGGCCAAGGAACAGGGCTATAGTGAACCCGACCCGCGCATCGACCTCAGCGGCACCGACGTGGTACGCAAGCTGGTCATCCTGACACGTGAGGCCGGCTATCAGGTAGAGCAAGACGACGTCGTGAAAAACCTCTTCGTACCCGACGCGTATTTCGACGGCAGCGTAGAGGACTTCTGGCAGAAGCTGCCGCAACTGGATGCCGACTTCGAGCAACGCCGACAACAGCTGGAAGCCGCCGGCAAACGCTGGCGCTTCGTGGCCACGATGGAGAACGGCAAGGCCAATGTCGCCCTGCGCGAGGTAGACCGCAACCATCCATTCTACAATTTGGAAGGCTCCAACAACATCGTGCTGCTCACCACCGAACGCTATAAGGAGTACCCCATGCAGATACAAGGCTATGGTGCCGGTGCCGGCGTCACGGCCGCCGGTGTCTTCGCTAACATCATGTCCATTGCTAACATCTAAGGTCCTATGAAACACATCATCATTCTTGGCGACGGAATGGCAGACCACAAGGTGGCCAGCCTTGGAAACAAGACACTGCTGCAATATGCACGGCCCGAATACATGAACCGACTGGCCCGCGCAGGCCGTACAGGTCGGCTGGTCACCGTACCAGAGGGATTCCCCCCAGGCTCCGAGGTGGCCAACACCGCCATCCTCGGCTACGACCTGAACAAGGTGTACGAGGGTCGCGGCCCTCTGGAGGCTGCTTCGATAGGCTATGAGATGAGCGACGACGACATGGCCATACGCTGCAACATCATCACGTTGGAAGGTGGCAACATCATCACACACAACGGCGGCAATCTGGAGACGCAGGACGCCGACGTGCTGATTCAATATCTCAACGAACACCTGGGCAGCGACCGCGTAAAGTTCATCACAGGCATACAATACCGCCACCTGCTGGTAGTTAAGGGCGGATCGAAGCACATCGTCTGCGCACCGCCCCACGACCACCCCGACGAGCCTTGGCGTCCACTACTGGTGAAAGCCGAGAAAGACGTCCCCGCAGAGCCAGGACGCATGACACCCCAGGAGACGGCCGACCTGCTCAACGACCTCATACTGAAGTCGCAGGAGTTGCTGGCCCAGCACCCCTACAACATCGAGAAAGCACGACGCGGCGAGCGGCAGGCCAACAGCATCTGGCCGTGGAGCGGCGGTTACCGACCGTCGATGCAGACGCTGATGCAACAGTATCCGCAGGTGAAGAGCGGAGCCGTCATCTCCGCCGTCGACCTGATACGAGGCATCGGCCACTATGCCGGACTACGCATTATAGAGGTGGAGGGCGCCACCGGACTGGCCAACACCAACTATGAGGGTAAGGCCCAGGCCGCCATCGACGCACTGCAGCATGACGACTTTGTCTTCGTACACGTAGAAGCCACCGACGAGGCCGGCCACGACGGCGACCTCGACCTGAAGCTGCGCGCCATCGACTACCTGGACAAGCGCCTCATCAAGCCAGTGCTCGAAGCCATCAAGCAGATGGACGAGCCCGTATGTATGGCGATTCTGCCCGACCACCCCACTCCCGTAGAGCTACGCATCCACGTCAACGAGCCCGTCCCCTTCATCATCTGGCATAAGGACATCAAGCCCGACAGCGTCGAGCAGTACGACGAGGTGGCGTGCGTCAGCGGCAGTTACGGACTGCTGCACCTCAACGAATTTATGAACGAATTCATGAAAATACAATAGCATTATGATGTACTACAGCACCAACAGGAAGGCCCCCCTCGCCGACCTTCACAAAGCCGTTGTCAAAGGGCTTGCCGAAGACCGCGGCCTCTACATGCCCGAGCGTATCGACAAACTGCCGAAGGCTTTCTTCGACAACATACAGGACATGTCGTTCCAGAATATCGCCTACAACGTGGCCAGCAACTTCTTTGGCGACGATATCGACCTCGACGCACTGCAGGATCTCGTCTACGACACCCTGTCGTTCGACTGCCCGGTGGTGAAGGTCGAGGAGAACATTTACGCCCTCGAACTCTTCCACGGTCCCACCCTCGCCTTCAAGGATGTCGGCGCCCGCTTCATGGCCCGCCTGCTGCAATACTTCATCCGACAGGAGAGCAGCGAACAGGTCAACGTGCTCGTGGCCACCAGCGGCGACACCGGATCGGCCGTGGCCAACGGTTTTCTGGGCGTAGAAGGCATCCACGTCTACGTACTCTATCCGAAAGGAAAGGTAAGCCCCATCCAGGAATGTCAGTTCACCACACTCGGCCAGAACATCACGGCCATCGAGGTCGACGGAGTCTTCGACGACTGCCAGGCACTCGTCAAATCAGCCTTTATGGACGACGAACTGAACCAGCACATGAAGCTCACCAGTGCCAACAGCATCAACGTGGCACGCTTCCTGCCGCAGGCCTTCTACTACTTCAACGCCTATGCAAGGATGAAGGCTCTCGGAATGACAGACATCGTCATGTGCGTGCCCAGCGGCAATTTCGGCAACATCTGTTCAGCCCTCTTTGGGCGCGAGATGGGACTGCCCATCAAGCGTTTCATTGCCGCCAACAACGCCAACGACGTATTCTACAACTACCTGCAGACAGGCAAGTACGAGCCCAAGCCTTCGGTACAGACACTCGCCAATGCCATGGACGTGGGCGACCCATCGAACTTTGCACGCATCTACGACCTCTACGGACAGTCGCACGAGAAGATTACCAGCATCATCAGCGGTGCCACCTACAGCGACCAGCAGATAGCCGACACCATGCGCCAGTGCTATGCCGACACGGGCTATGTGTTAGACCCCCACGGTGCCTGTGGCTATCAAGCGCTGAAAGAAGGGCTCAAGGCCGGCGAGACCGGTGTCTTCTGCGAGACAGCCCATCCGGCCAAGTTCAAGGAGAAGGTCGACCAGATACTCGGTACGGACATCACAATCCCCGAGCGGCTGGCTGCCTTCATGAAGGGTGAGAAGCAGAGCGTCGAGATGTCGAAAGACTTCGCCGACTTCAAGCATTTCCTCATGAAACGTTAAAAAAAAACAAGGAGGCAACAAATTCTTAATGCTACCCTCTTCACTTATCACTTTATTTTGTAACTTTGCAGCACTATCAAAAACAACTATTAAAACATACAAAGTTTATGAAACCACTAAACAAACACTTCGCTCCGAAGAGCGTAATGCCTGAAAAGGTGATTCAGTTCGGTGAAGGAAACTTCCTCCGTGCATTCGTAGATTGGATTATCTGGAATATGGACCAGAAGACCAACTTCAACGGTTCTGTCGTTGTCGTACAGCCCATCGACAAGGGTATGGTAGAGTGGCTCAACGGTCAGGACTGCCTGTATCACGTCAACCTGCAGGGCCGCGAGAACGGCAAGCCCGTCAATACACTTGAGCGCATCGACGTCATCAGTCGCGCACTGAACCCCTACTCTCAGAACGATGCTTTCATGGCACTGGCCGACCAGCCCGAGATTCGTTTCGTTATCTCCAACACCACAGAGGCTGGTATCGCCTTTGACCCCGCCTGCAAGCTGGAGGACAAGCCTGCTTCTTCATACCCCGGCAAACTCGTACAGCTGCTCTATCGCCGCTGGCAGACCTTCAACGGTGATCCCACGAAGGGTCTGATCATCTTCCCCTGCGAGCTGATCTTCCTCAACGGCCACGTGCTGAAGGACTGCATCAACAAGTACATCGAGCTCTGGCAGCTTCCCGCCGACTTCAAGAAGTGGTTCGACGAGTGCTGCGGCGTATACGCTACGCTCGTTGACCGTATCGTCCCTGGCTTCCCCCGCAAGGAGATTGCAGAGATTCAGGAGAAGGTGGGCTACCGCGACAACCTCGTCGTACAGGCCGAGAACTTCCACCTGTGGGTCATCGAGGCTCCGAAAGAGGTGGCCAAGGAGTTCCCCGCCGACAAGGCCGGCCTCCACGTACTGTTCGTACCGTCAGAGGAGCCCTACCACAAGCGTAAGGTGACCCTGCTGAACGGCCCGCACACCGTACTCTCTCCCGTTGCCTACCTGAGCGGTGTCAACATCGTCCGCGACGCCTGCAACCACGAGGTTATCTCCAAGTACATCCACAAGGTACAGTTCGACGAGCTGATGCAGACCCTCGACCTGCCTATGGACGAGTTGCAGAAGTTTGCTGCCGACGTACTGGAGCGCTTCGACAACCCGTTTGTCGACCATCAGGTGACCAGCATCATGCTGAACTCCTTCCCCAAGTTCCAGGCTCGCGACCTGCCCGGCGTGAAGACCTATCTGGAGCGCAAGGGCGAGCTGCCCAAGGGTCTGGTATTCGGTCTGGCTGCCATCATCACCTACTACAAGGGCGGCAAGCGTGCCGACGGTGCAGAGATTGTCCCCAACGACGACCAGAAGATTATGGACCTGCTGAAGGATCTCTGGGCTACCGGCGACACGCAGAAGGTGGCCGACGGCGTACTCGGCGCAGAGTTCATCTGGCAGGAGGACCTCAATAAGATTCAGGGTCTGAACGCCATGGTTAAGCAGTTCCTCGACCTTATTCAGGACAAGGGCATGCTCGAGGCTGTCAAGACGATTCTTTAAGAGTCAACATAATACATTGAAAGAAGTCCCCCTTCCGAAATTCATCGGAAGGGGACTTTCTTTTAATATGATAGCTTACCATAATTTCTTCAGCCAGTGCTTCCAGCCATGGCCCTCACCCATGATATCCGCCAACAGGAAACGGCCCTTCGGTTCCAGGGGAGCACACAGCATCAGCGCCGGCTCGAGGCCCATCGACTCACCCATCACCCACATCACGGCCTGCGTAAACTTGTAGATTCCTATGCCTTTCAACTGCTGCTCCATGCTGCCCCCGTTCGCAAAGGCAGCAAAATGCCCGTCAATCCGGTGAATCAGCCGGTAGGCATCCAACAACGGGCGCAACGTCAGCATGCCATAGACGAACTGCTCATGACAGGTCACCAACAGCGACAACAGCTGCATAGTAGGTGTGGCATGCAAATCCTGATTTTGGTCTACAACTTTCTGCCAGCGGACATTCTTCAGCGGATTCCTCATGACCACGGGGGGATAGGAGTCGATAACGTCAGCATCGAATGAGTTCTCGGCCTCAGACATCCAGTCGAGCATCAGGTCCTGTGGACCGCGCAGGCCGAACTCAAACAGTTTCTCAACACCCTGATAGCTGGTGGCCACCACGCCCTGCTGCTGAGCCATCCGGTACAGCTCCGGCCACTCGTCCTCCAGCGGAGCACGATCTACACAATCCAGTCGGCCAAGCGCCACTCTTATCAGCTCGAAGAATAGTTTTTGCATTTTAAATATCAGGGCAATGATTACGGTTACAAAAGTACGCATTCTTTTTCTTTCGCCCAAACAATTCGATGTTTTCTTTTGCTTTTTTGACGACTTCTTCGTATCTTTGCAAAACTTTTAACAACACAGAGAACATCATGGCAGACGATAGAATACAGCGAATGAAGCAGCTCATCCAGGAGCTTAACGAGGCATCCGACGCATACTATAATGGACGTGCCGAGCGCATGACAGACTACGAGTGGGATGCACGCTTCGACGAGCTGCGCCAACTGGAACAGGAGACGGGCACCGCCCTGCCCGACTCACCCACACAGCGTGTCTCTGAAGACAACATCAGCGGACAAAAGGAGGAGCATGAGTTCGCAGCGCTCTCACTGGCTAAGACCAAGCAGGTGGCCGACCTCGTTAAATGGGCCGAGGAGCGCCCCGTATGGATATCGTGGAAGCTCGACGGACTGACCCTCGTCGTCACCTACGACGATGGGAAACTCACCAAGGTAGTAACACGAGGAAACGGCCATATCGGGACAAATATCACCCACTTGGCCAATTCTATCGCAGGAATACAGAAAGAGATAAAGGCAGACGGTCACACCGTCATCCGTGGCGAAGCCGTCATCTCTTATGAAGACTTCGACCGCTTCTTGATGGAGAGCGGCGAGGACTATGCCAACCCCCGCAACCTGGCTTCCGGATCGCTCACGCTGAAAGACGCCGACGAGGTGCGCCAGCGCCACATACAGTGGATACCCTTCACGCTGGTATACGCCGACGAAGAACTGCCGTCATGGGGCGAACGCATGGACTGGCTTGACCGTCAGGGCTTCAAGACCGTAGAACGCCAACTCGTATCCCACCCCTCTTCCGATACCGTAGAAGAGGTGGTCAACGACTTCACCGAAAAAGTAACCAGCCGCAAGAACCCGTTCCCCGTCGACGGACTGGTGGTATGCTACGACGACACCGAGTATGCCCAGACGGGCTCCGTGACAGGGCACCACGCCACACGCGCCGGTCTGGCCTTCAAGTGGCAGGACGAGGCAGCGCAGACGCAGCTCAAGGACATTGAGTGGTCGTGTGCCGCCTCCACCATCTCGCCCGTCGCCATCTTCGAGCCAGTAGAGTTGGAGGGCACCACCGTCAAACGGGCCTCTCTCTGCAACATCAGCGAATGTGAGCGATTGGGCATCGGCGGCCCCGGCACTGCACTCAGCGTCATCAAGGCCAACAAAATCATCCCCAAGGTGATCCAGGTGACACGCAGCGTCGGCACCTTCAGCGTCCCTGCACACTGTCCTGTCTGCCAGTCGCCCACCGCCATCCGTATCAGTGAGGCCAGCGGCACCAAGACCCTGCACTGCACCAACGACGAGTGCCCTGCCAAACAATTGCGCAAGTTTACCCGCTTTGTCTCTAAGGAGGGGATGAATGTCGACGGTATCTCCGAACAAACCCTGTCGAAGTTCATCAACCTCGGATGGATATCTGAATATGCAGACATCTACCAGTTGCGCGACCACATCCGCGAACTGGCACTCATGGAGGGCTTTGGCGAACGCTCGGCAGCCAACATCATGCGCTCCATCGACAAGAGCCGCAACGTGGAGGCCCACCGGTTGCTTTATGCCCTCAACATCCCACTATGCGGACTCGACGTCTGCAAGCGACTACTCAGCGCCTACCCACTGGAAGAACTCGTGGCGAAAGCCACCCGCACCGGCGACGACCTTTTCGCCGTGCAGGAAGCCCCCGAAGAAGTCTTCGCCCACGTGGACGGCATTGGTCCCGAGAAGTCGGCCCAGTTTGTGCGTTGGTTTCGCAACGACCACAACCTTGCCCACTACCGTCGCCTGCTCACCTGTCTGACCATTGCCGACACCGACACCACCCCGCAAGGCGACCGCTGCCAGGGACTTACCTTTGTCATTACAGGCGACGTACACCACTTTAAGAACCGCAACGAGCTGAAAGCCTATATCGAGGCACAGGGAGGCAAAGTAGCTTCCGCCGTCAGCAGGTCTACCTCGTTTCTCATCAACAACGACGTCACCTCTACATCAGGCAAGAACAAGAAGGCTCAAGAACTGGGCATTCCCATCATCTCTGAAGACGAATTCATAACAACATATCAACAATGACACAAAAATTGAAAACCGCCACGCTCTGCGTACAGGCCGGATGGAAGCCGAAGAACGGCGACCCACGTGTGCTCCCCATCATACAGAGCACCACCTTCAAGTACGACAACACAGAAGAAATGGCCGACCTCTTCGACCTGAAGAAAGAGGGCTATTTCTACACCCGACTGCAAAACCCCACCAACGACGCCGTGGCCAGCAAGATAGCAGCACTGGAAGGCGGCGTCGGCGCCGTGCTCACCTCGAGCGGACAGGCCGCCAACTTCTATGCCGTGTTCAACATCTGTGAGGCCGGTGACCATATCGTCACCAGCAACGAGATATACGGCGGCACCTACAACCTCTTTGGCGTCACACTCAAGAAACTGGGCATCGAGTGTACCTTCATCTCCCAGGAGGCCAGTGAAGAGGAAATCGATGCAGCCTTCCGCCCCAACACGAAGGCACTCTTCGGAGAGACCATCTCCAACCCCGGCTGCCAGATTCTCGACATCGAGAAGTTTGCCCGCATCGCCCACAAGCACGGTGTACCCCTGATAGTCGACAACACGTTTCCGACCCCCATCAACTGCCGCCCCTTTGAGTGGGGAGCCGACATCGTCACCCACTCTACCACGAAATACATGGACGGACACGCCACACAGGTAGGTGGCTGCGTCGTGGACAGCGGCAACTTCGACTGGGATGCCCATAGCGACAAGTTCCCCGGGCTGACCACACCCGACGCGTCGTACCACGGACTGACCTACACCAAGGCCTTCGGCAAGATGGCCTATACCACCAAACTCGTGGCACAACTCATGCGCGACCTCGGCTCGATACCCGCCCCGCAGAACTCCTTCCTGCTCAACCTCGGACTGGAGACACTCCATCTGCGCATGCCCCGACACTGCGAGAACGCACAGCGCGTGGCCGAATTCCTGGAGAGTGACGAGCGCGTGGCCTGGGTTCACTACAGCGGACTGCCTGGCGACAAGAACCACGCATTGGCACAGAAATACCTGCCTAACGGCTCGTGCGGCGTCATCGCCTTCGGACTGAAAGGCACACGCGAAACGGCCATCCAGTTTATGGACTCGCTACAGATGATTGCTATCGTAACCCATGTAGCCGACGCCCGCACCTGTGTTCTCCATCCCGCCAGCCACACCCACCGCCAGCTCTCCGACGAGCAGCTGCGCGAAGCAGGCGTCGCCCCCGACCTTATCCGCCTCTCCGTAGGTATAGAGGACTGTGACGACATTCTGGCCGACATCCGTCAAGCTCTCGACAAAATCGGATGAACATACTACTGATGATGCTACATGCCGTGCGGCCCAGCCGCACGGTCGACATGCCTGCCGTAGCCAAGCCATTCTGGATACGTAAGGGTTACGACGCACTGACATTCTTTGGCACCATCATCACTCACTCCGCACAAGAAGCCGAAGCGTTCGACAAGCGCTTCGACTCCTTGAAAAACCATGAGATGATACACCTCTATCAGGCACGCGCTACGCACGACTCGTGGGTGTGCTTCTATCTCTACTATGGCTGGTACTGGCTACAGGCTACGCTCTGCTCACGCACCGAGAATGCAGGATACCGGCTCAACCCCTTCGAACTGGAGGCCTACCGCCACATGGACGAGCTGGACTACCTTGACGGCCTTGACGAGACCACAGAGTGGCGCCGCTATGCCCGCATGCCGCTCCGGGAGAGAGAAAAAATCAGCAAATTCTAAGTTTGAGCCTGTCAGACTGACAGGCTCAAATCATGATTTCACGTCGCACGCATGCGAGGTCAGACGGTAGCCTTGAACTTTTCCGACTGCGAACGAATCAGTTCCTCGTCGTCGAAATAGTTGATGCGCATGGCCTGACGTACTTCGTCCATGGTCTGCACAGCCGTTTCACGAGCCCGCTCGGTACCCTTCTTCAGGATGTTGTATATCTCGGGGATATCCTGCTCAAACTCGTGGCGGCGCTGGCGCATGGGCTCGAGGAACTCGTTGAGAATCTGGTTGAGGAACTTCTTGCACTTCATGTCGCCCAGACCGCCGCGGCGGTAGTGGTCCTTCAGTTCGTCAAGATTCTGGTATTCGGGCCAGTAGGCAGCGAAGTGCTCGGGACGCGAGAAGGCGTCGAGATAGGTGAACACGGCGTTGCCCTCCACGTGGCCGGGGTCGTTCAGGTTGATGTGCTCCGGGTCGGTGTACATCGAGCGCACCTTCTGCCACACGGTGTCGGCATCGTCGCTGAGGTAGATGCAGTTGCCCAGCGACTTCGACATCTTCTCCTTGCCGTCCGTACCGGGCAGTCGGCGTGCCGTGGCGTTCTCGGGCAGCATGATGTTGGGCTCCACCAAGACGGGGGCATACACCTGATTGAAGCGGCGCACCAGTTCGCGCGTCACCTCGAGCATGGGCTCCTGGTCTTCGCCTGCCGGCACGGTGGTAGCCTTGAACAGCGTGATGTCGGCCGCCTGCGACACGGGGTAGCAGAAGAAGCCGAGGGGGATGCTCTCGCCCTCAAAGCCGCGCATCTTGACCTCGGTCTTCACCGTCGGGTTGCGCTGCACGCGACTGACGCTGACGAGGTTCATCAGGTAGGTAGTCAGTTCGGCTAGCTCCGGAATCTGGCTCTGGATGAACAGCACGCACTTCTCGGGGTCGAGACCAGCCGACAGGTAGTCGAGGGCCACCTCGATGATATTCTGCCTGATCTTCTCCGGATTGTCGGCGTTATCGGTGAGGGCCTGCACATCGGCCATGAATACAAACATCTTGTCGTAGTCGCCAACATTCTGCAGTTCCACACGGCGACGCAAGGAACCGATGTAGTGCCCCAGATGGAGTTTTCCTGTAGGACGGTCGCCCGTCAGTATAATCTTTCCCATTTCTATATTGTATTTTATTTTGTTCTAGTATCCTGCTTCATCACCAGGTTCTTGTCGTCCTTGAATCTCTATGGTTACTCCCATCTTCATGCCTTTCTTTACCGCTTCCAGCATGTCCATCTTCTTCTTGATTTCAGCATCCTGCTTGGCTATTTCCTCATTGGTCAACTTACGCCCTTTTTCCTTCTCAGCTTTGGCAATAGCCTTGGCACGAGCCTCTGCCACCTTTTTATCCAAATCCTTTGTGGCCCCATTCATCATGTCAGCCATAATGTTCGGATTATGGTAGGTACGTCCCGACATGCTGGTCTGGGCGCTTACCGCCACGCTGACTATCAGCAGAAGAAACCATAAAAGCCCGAAAAAAAGACTCTTCATAACTTTTCCTTATAAATTGCCTGCAAAGGTACGAAATAATGCTGACATAGAAAAGCGATTTTGGAAGATTCATGCAGTTAGCACCATAAAAAGCATTTTGAGGAAAATTGAGGAAAGTCGGCGCACCCTTACAAAAGTGCCGCGTCAAAGGTTCCATGCAAAGGTGCACAACATTTTCAAGTTCCTGTGGATTTCAGTGATTATATGTATGTTCTTTGCCATGTCTGCCTATATCTACCGCGTTGACGAGGGCTTGCAGTTCTGCATCAAAGCCATTCAAGACTATGCGTATTCAGGCTTCGGCGGTCGTGGCGGCCAACACGGAGACATATTCTGGGACAACGAGTCATACGCTATCAAACACTACCTAAAGATGTTTGCCGAACTTGCCAGTGCCACCTTGAAGCAGGTAGCGGACTGGTTTGTATGGCTGGCAAGCACCTTGGGCAGATTCAATGCTAACGAGCTCAGACGTGCAGACCATGAAGTTCACGACATTGCTGATGGCAGATATGATGGACGCATACAGAAGTACCAGCAAGGGATTTCGAGATAAGCAGCTGCTATATGATAGCAGTCCGATAAATTGGAATTTACTTGATTCTAATATACTTGTCACACTCATCTGCTAAGGTTGGATGGCCTTTCTTTATATATTGATAGACATCATTGTGCGTCTGCACCTCGCCTTTTGTCCTCTTATTGATTCGCTTTATAAATGTGTCATCAAATATCTTAGGTTCGATGTGAGGAATGGAGAAATCATTGACTGCACGAAAGAAGATAATACCATCAATGCGGTCGCCAAGTGTTTCTTCTGCACGGAATGGACTTCCATTGCTCTTGTTCAACATC
>JAGAXW010000036.1 GCA_017847725.1 Prevotella sp. | reverse complement strand
TCACAAGACGCTGATTCCGCAGCTCATCGAGGAGCTGAAGAAGCTCGGCCGCGAGGACATCATGGTCATTGCCGGCGGTGTCATCCCCGCCCAGGACTACGACTTCCTCTACAAGGCGGGTGTTGCCGCCATCTTCGGTCCTGGCACCTCGGTGGCCAAGGCTGCCGTAGAAATGATGAAGATTCTGCTCGACGAGTGATCACACCCTGAGACCCCACCTTGACCCTCCCAAGGGGAGGGGGATTGTTAATACAAGAGAAGCCCCGGTCATGATGGTCGGGGCTTCTCTTTCACTTGTCCAGATGATCCCTTTCGTTCGTTCAGATAGTCTCTATATGGGGATGTGTTTACTTTTTGTTTCTGTCATACGTAACTCCCTTTAATCTCCAAGATAATACCTAAACAATACTATTCTACCTAAGTCACACCTCCGTATTAGTCTCCGCTTTTATTCGTTTCTTTTACGTTTCATATTCGTGTGTTGTTCGTTATTCAATCGGACAACAAACGGACAACAATCGAACAGCAAACGGACAACAAACGGACAACAAACGGACAAAAGTGGGAGTTAGAGCGGAGATAGGCTATAGGAGAACCGAAGCAAAATTGGAGTTCTATTAGAGTCTAATTGGAGTTTAATTGGAAGGAACATAGTGGGGACTGGTGCATGTGAAACGAGAAGGATGCCAAGGGCGGTATGATCATTACTGCCGATGGCACCAAAATCAACCGCACTGCATTCCAGACGAACCTTTACGGCAATGGTGTCAGCACTATCAGCGACAAGCGGTTCCTCAGTGGTAAGGCATGGGACGCCTCCTTCACCAATATTAAGAAGAACGAGGACGGCTCGGTAGAGTTCGATCTCTCACTGGGCGGTGGAGAATCGGGCATCATCGGCGTGAAGGGCGATAATGGTAGTCTGTAGGATACGTACTACGACTTGCAGGGCCGTCCCGTCAGCGAGCCTGGCCACGGTGTCTATATTTATAAAGGCAAGAAGGTGGTCAAGTAACTTATTTGGTTTTATAGTACTCGTCGATGATTTTCCCAAGTGCCTCGATGTCGTAGAACTGATTGCGGCTGATGACTTTGTGGGGCTCTATGCCTCCGTCAATGTTCTTGCCATTCTTGTCGCACATGCGGCAACGGAACGACGAGATGCGGTAGTCGAATCCGTCGGCAGTGCACATCTGCTGGATGGCGCAGGAGCCGCCGCCAGACTTCTCGCCGATGATGAGCTTGCCGAAATCCTTCATGAGAGAAGGAAACTGGTTAGCGCACGAGAAGGAGCAGCCGCTGGTGAGCACGGCAACGTTGAGGTTGTACTTGACGTCCTTGTCTTTTGCATCGAACTTGCCGTCGAAGTTGCGGTCAATATCGTAGAAGGCGGTGTAGCGCTGGTTGGTGAGCGTGGTCTCGGCATAGGCCTCAGCTTTCTCTGCCAGCAGCGACGTGAGGGTCATGACGATATCCAACGAACCGCCGCCATTGGTCGCGATGTCGATGACGAAGTTCTGCACCTCCGGGTCGGCTTCTGCCTTTTGCAGACCGTCGAGCAGGATGAGCAGGTCGTCTTTGGGATATTTCTCGAGCGTTGGCTTCTCGCCTCCGGCATAATAGGCTTTCCATGCCTTCCACTCAATGTCCTGGAATGTGTTGAAAACGCAGAGTGCCGTATTGCCTTTCTTGACATATAGTTCATTACCGATTGCAGCCTGGCGAGATTCGGTGATTTCCTTCCGTAAAGCCGAGTAATCGGAAAATACTTTTTCTGCTTTCTCGCTGAGTGCTTTCGCTTTGGGATATTTGACGGCAGCCGCTTTGCAACGATCATTGAAACCTTCGGCGAATTTGTTGGAGGATTCCCCGGATAGTGAGATTTCTGTGTGCCCGCCGTCGTCCAGATAATATTGCAGTGCGTCCATACCCAATGCGAACTCTACCGTATTCTTCGACTGCAGCAGCTTCTTCACCTCCTTGCCTTCTTCGCCCTGGTCATCGAGCATGGCATCGAGCCCTTTCTCCTTCAGTAGTGGCTCGTAGGAAGAGCGCCCTGGTCTACCGTAGAAGTAGTCGATGGCAAAGCACAACTCGTTGTAGCGGAAGCGGGCCATGTCGTCGGTGGTAGATTCCCGCTGATAGACGGCCTTGGTGAATTCATTGTCCACCTCATGCAGTGTGCTGGTGGTGCAGGGATTGTCGTTGATGACGATGCGCTCACCATTGTAGCCGGCAAAATGATAAGCCAGGTCGGCGTACATGTCGGACAGGGTGGAGAAAGGGAAGTAGACGTTGTCGGCATCGCCGTGCAGGTCGATGTTGTACTTCCTGAAGTCGAAGGTCGTGTTCATGCTCTCGTTGTCCACCGTCAGGCTCTTGTATCTCACGAAGGGGGCACCGTCTAAGTAGACACTGGGCATATCCCGCTGGGCGAGCGACATCAGGTTGGTGAAGTCGATGATGGAGTTGGTCTCCAGAATGTCGTCATAGACATTGACCAATGCCTCCCCGTCTGCGGTAGACAGCTGGTATAGTCCGCCCTGCTTCTCTATCAACATTACGGCACCGGGCATCATCATGCGGTGAAACTCTGCTGCTGCGATATATGCCACGTTAGGCTGTGCCTCGTAGAAGCGTAGCGTCACCTGTCCGTCGTAGGTGCCGCCACGGTTGACGTTCACCAGTTTCTCGGTGTACTTGCCTCCGTCATCTTCTGGTACGGTGTAGTTCACCACTGGCTCTGGGATGTAGGGGCCCACCCTGACCAACATATCGTCGTTAGAGCATGCTGTCAGCACCATTCCTGCCGCCAGCAATGCCCAGATGAAAAGTTTGTTTGTTTTCATATCTTTCTTGATTCAAATTCCTAAAATGTTGAAGTATTATTTGTATTGCAGCCCCATGTTGTAGAGGATGAAGCCGTAGATGTCGGCCTGCTCCTCCAAAACCTTTGCCAGGGGCTTACCGCCGCCGTGACCCGCCTTGGTGTCGATACGGATGAGGGTGGGGTTAGGACCGGCATTGCACTCCTGCAGGGTAGCTGCAAACTTGAACGAGTGGGCGGGCACTACGCGGTCGTCGTGGTCGGCAGTGGTGACGAGCGTGGCGGGATAGCGGGTGCCGGGGCCCAGATTGTGGAGTGGGGAGTAGCCCTTGAGGTATTCGAACATCTCCTTGGAGTCCTCACTGGTGCCATAGTCGGGCGCCCAGTTCCATCCGATGGTGAACCGATGATAGCGCAGCATATCCATCACACCCACCTGCGGAATGGCTACGCGGAAGAGGTCGGGGCGCTGGGTCATGCAGGCTCCGACGAGCAGTCCGCCGTTGGAGCCACCCACGATGGCGATGTGGTCGCGGTCGGTATAGCCTTCACGGATGAGCCACTCGGCAGCGCCGATGAAGTCGTCGAACACGTTCTGCTTCTGCATCTTCGTG
>JAGAXW010000015.1 GCA_017847725.1 Prevotella sp. | reverse complement strand
GAAACTAAAACTCGCTCATTTGGTTCTATGCCCCAAACCTTCTAAGGCGGTGCAAAATTACGAAAATTTGTGCAAAACTAGAGAAAGAGAGTTCTGGACGTGACCTACAGCACCAGATGCTTCATAGGGTGGCCTCCCCACATGTTATCGTTTGCATATTGGAATCCTACAGAAGAATACAGTGCTTCTCCTAAAGGGTTCCCTTTATCCACTAACAGACCGACGCAGGAGATTCCCATCTTGTCGGCACGCTCTTTGGTCGCTCTTATCAAACGGCTTGCAATTCCACGTCTGCGATAGTCTGGCAGGACGGCCAGTGAATCAAGATAGAGTTCACCTGCCTGTGTCTCATCATCCATGCCTGAGTGGTCCTTTCCGATGTGTTCTTTAGCTGTCTCGATAAATGCTTGGCGTAGCTGTTGAAGTTTTGCCCCATCATAACTTACAGAGATACCCACCACTTTATCTTCATCCATAGCAACCAAAGTATTCCTATAGCTGTACTGTGAATCCTCTCGCTCCACTAACAACGTCATCATTTTACGAAAGTCCTCCAGACCGAAGCCATCTCCACAGAAATAGAGACAGCAGTCATCTGTCATGGCCATCATTATCAGACGAGCAATCTCCGCTGCCTGTCCTTTTGTCGCTTCCTTTATCATTACCATTTCTTTCCCGAAGCAGCGTTTAAACTCACTCTCAAAGTTCGGGGTCAGTACACCTTTTCCCATTGCATCCCGAATTTCCTGCATCGTCCAGAAACGGCCACCGTCCAGTTCCTCTGTCGAAGGATGTATCTCGCCGTCGTAGGTTGTTCGGTTTACATATACCAATTCACGTTCCCGCTTGCTTTCAAACA
The DNA here is from genome assembly GCA_017847725.1 of Prevotella sp. Lineage (GTDB taxonomy): Bacteria > Bacteroidota > Bacteroidia > Bacteroidales > Bacteroidaceae > Prevotella. The sequence continues at coordinate 29,187 of JAGAXW010000015.1, read as the reverse complement.
CATACTTATCGACAAACTCAGGAACGAAGTCAGTAATGCCCAGTTCCTCACGAACTTCACGACGTAGAGCATCCTCTGGCGTCTCACCATAGTCCACATGCCCGCCAACAGCTGTGTCCCACTTTCCTGGCTGAATATCTTTCCATTCAGGCCGTCGCTGTAGATAGATTTCTCCCTTGGAGTTCTTGCCTTGCAAGCGTCCTTTGGCCGAGCGGAACACATGAAGATGCACGACGGGGTGAAGCAGCTTGGAACCGCTGTGGCATTCGCCCCTTGTGGCAGAGCCAATGACCTTGCCGCTTTCGTCTACTATTGGAAATATCTCTTGCAGATTATCCATGCTATTTGTCTGTAGTTACTGAATTGTTTTTAGTTTGTCAACAAAATGATAACGCCACTAATTCCGATATAGGCATATACTATATATCTGAATATGCGGTTAGGTATATGCTTGAATACATAAGCTCCTACAAATGTACCGATGACTACACCACTGACTCCATAAATATAATCAACCAGAACAGTCGTGGTGAAGAAACCGTTACAAGCTCGTACTATCGTCATTATTATATTGCCTATCAGGAAATAGGTCTGAGCCATTGCCATATAATGCTCCTTGGTTGGCTCTGACTGGATAAAATAGAGCACTGCTGGTGGGCCTTGCATACCGAAGAAACCTCCCATCAGTCCACTCAGCGTACCAGCCCCTACCTGAACTCTCTTAGTAGTAGGCAGTTTGATACGCTGACTGAAAAGTATAAAATAAATGCTAATCACTACCAACGCAATTCCAAGAATCTGCCTTAATACCCTATCCTCTATTCTTGTCAGGGCGAAGATGGCAATGGTAGAAACGATGATGAAGGTAAACAATATAACCCAAAGTCGCTTCCAAGTAACATACGACCTAAGTTTCCAAGCTATAACAGCCGATGTGGTAATTGCAAGTAGCCCGGACAAGGTGGTTGCTTCTCCATACGTCGGAAGAAAGAATGGTAGCATAGTCATAATGAATATGCCAAAGCCGAAGCCTGTTGTACGTTGGATGAAACTGGCTCCGATACTCAATAGGAATATGGCTATTACTATGCTGTTCATGCTACCGAAGTTTTATAATGTCGCTCCACGTCGTTGGCAGCCTGAACGATGGTAATCGTGCTGCTGGAGGGAGTGATGAGTGGCCGTTCCTGAAAGTTCCAGTATTGTGCCAAATCCTCTCTGAAGGCATTGGTGTTGAGGAACACACCAACAATGGAGGCTACCGTGTTCTGCTGACGGAGCTTTTCAGCACAACGGGCAGCATAGTTAGAAACGTGCGTTCTCAGTCCTTCGATGTCGGAAATCATGCCATTGAACGAACGACTGGTGCAGATGCTTTTCTTCTTTGCCAACTCTTCATTGTACTTCTTCGCCAGCTTCGATGCTATCTTGGCAAGCGTCTTCGTAGGGGCAAGGCCAATGCTGGTCCAAGTCAGCAATCCCATACATGGCGGTAGCAATTTCTCACTTCTCATTTCTAATTTCTCATTTCTTTTCAGAATGATTCAAATGTTCTGATAAGATGTATCACCGTACCCCATATTTCAAAATTGTTGGGGTCATCAACTTTGAACACAGGATAATCGGGATTAGCGGGACGCAGCTCTATATAGCCGTCGTTCCTATGGGTCAAATCCAGGAACTTCATCGTGAAGCCGCCGTCCCACCATGCCACGACGATGGAACCGTCATGCGGTTCTACGGCCCTGTCGATGATGACCCTGTCGCCATCCAACAGGCCTGCATCCCTCATGGAATCACCTTCCACATCACCGTAGAACGATGCTTCAGGATGCCTGATATAATCACGGTTGAAATCTAATGTCTCATGCCTGTAATCATCGGCAGGAGAAGGGAAACCCGCCGCAATGCCCGCATGTTCCAGCTCCAGCTTGGTGTCGAACACACCTCTTATTATCTTGATATTGCCCATCGTAAATACTAATTATTCTCAAAATCAGCCACAAAGGTACGATTAAGTGAGCAAAAAGCAAAATATCTTTTGCTTTTTCGAACGAAAGTACCTTCAACTTTAGTTAAAGTTAGTCATAAAAACACGCTGAAATGCGTCTCTGGCGGCAGCCATCCAGGACTATTGCACATCCGGCAGACAGAGAAGGGCTTCGAGGTGATCCATATCCACGTGGATGACCTTCATCGCTTCTGGCATATTGTCAACATCCTGCAAATCTCCTCCAGATACGCTCGGTCTGTCTCGTCGAAGGTCGATAGGTCCTTGCTGTCGATATCGAGGACAGCTACAATCTCTTTATCCTTGGAGAATACAGGCACGACAATCTCTGAGCGAGAGAGGCTGCTGCAGGCGATATGCCCAGGAAACTGTTCCACATCAGGAACGATAATGGTTCTTTTCTCCTTCCACGCCGTGCCGCATACTCCCTTACCAAAACCGATGTGCATACAGGCTACAGGTCCTTGGAATGGCCCAAGCACCAACTCACCATCATTCACACGATAGAATCCCGTCCACCAGAATCCCATTGCCTCGTGAATGGCTGCACACACGTTGGCCATCACCGCCACACCATCCGTTTCGCCGTCTATCAGCGCACGAATCTGCGCTGTGAGTATTCGATATTTTTCTGTCTTATCCATTCTTCTTAATCATAGTTTCTGTATCTTATTTGTTAATTTACCATCCTGGAGGCAGCACGATATTCTCCATATCGTGAGCCTTCTCGAACAGCGGAGAGATTTCATCATCGGTGAATCCGGCAATGCCGCAGCCGATGCGAGTCACGAGGAAAGTGAGCTCAGGATGCCCCTTGGCAAACTGGATGAACTCGTCCACATACGGACGGATGGTCTCTACGCCGCCTTGCATCGTAGGGATGCCGTAGCTCTGTCCCTGCAGGCCAACGCCCTGACCCATGATAGCTCCAAACTTGCGGTAGGCGATATAGGCCGCACCACCGCCATGCATACCTTTGAGATTGCTGCCGAACACAAAAATCTCGTTTGGCTGCAGCTCCGTGATACGCTCGGACGTAGTACGCTTGCCCAGCAAGAACTCTGGTGTTGTAAGTTTCTTTTCCATAGTTTCATTCGTTGATGTAGTTTTTTGTCGACATATCGTAGTAAAGGGCTTCCAATTCTTGCAAAGAATCTTCCTGTATATGCCATATTTTTATTCTCCAATTATAAAAGTTAAATGTGAGTGCAAAATTACGAAAAACTGAGCAAAAATGAGTACCTTTGTGCGTTGTTTTAATAGTATTTAGCGATATGCCGTACATTAGAATTAAAGCCTATCCCAAAGATCAGGCAACAAAAGAGAAGGTAGTAGAGGCCATTTCCATCGAAGAGGTGGCTCCCGAAGATTGGGTTGAGACAGTAGAGAAAGCAGAGATAGAGCCTCACTACCGAACGGGGCAAAGGCTATGGCAGGCAGATGATGCTTCATGCCATTGAAGCAGCAACATTGGTGCCGTTGATCGTTTATCTCTTAAAAAGCATCGTCGGTGTTTCATGGCTGCCAATCATTGCCGTATGCATAGGGATGTTTTTCGAGGCCTTCTTCAATTTCTGGAATGTCAGCACCATTCGCGACAAGCACCTGGCAGCTAACGATGTAATCAACACACAAAAAAGGCTGAGGACTTACAAACGCAGAGAGAAACTATACTTTTACATCATAATCCCCTTCCTCCTGCTCTGGTTAGTATGGCTTTTCTTCGACGTATATAGTGGCAAAGACATCCCATTCCCAAGCACAGACAGGCTGATTTTTGATTTCACAGTCATTGCCATCTTGTTCGCAATATGCTTTTATGTCTTCTATCGCGAAATGCGCTCGCTGAACAAGGCCGTCAAGGAGATAGACGAGTTCGTCAACATGTAGATGCTCGTGAGACCACGTTAGGCGGTTATAGTACGTACGGGACGTACTGCCAGTACGCTCCCTACGTACTGCGAGTGCGCTCACGACGTACTAAAAGCGCATAGAATCATCGAGAAAATATGAACGGAATGTCGAACCATTTGATTAAGCGAGGGCAAAGCAAGTTCACTTGCTCTGCCGAGCGTGAAAATGGTCGGTCGAAGACCAACCATAAAAAAGGGCGTCCTCCGCCTGCGGAAACGCCCCGAAACGGGAAGATAGACAAGCGCTCTGTGTCAGACTGAGACAGACGGATATTATTTTTTCAGGGGAAATCGTGCGCGGTATGGGAAAAAAGTTGTAACTTTGCAGCAGTGAAACGATAAAATGCAAGAAGATATGGAAGCAACAACGATTGTTAGGACCCCAAAGAAGGGTATTTCAAAAACCGTAAGGTGGGCAAGAGCCCATAAGTGGGTAATCGAAGTTGTAGACCCTGAACTGCAAGCGCAGTGCAAGGCATACAAGGACGGACAAAGAATCATACGGCCATGAGACTGATGCTCGACACTTGTGTCATCATCGACTTGCTCACTGATGTAGAAAGTCTGAGTAAGGGGGCGCTTGACATACTTGGAGACACTGAGAACACGCTATACGCCAGTGTGGAGAGCATGCGCGAACTGGTGGTGCAATTCAACAACAAGAAACTGCTCAACCGCTATTTCAAGGGCTCTACCGAAGTGCTTCAGGCCGTAGAGAACGAACTTGGCATTGAGTTCCTGCCCATCCGCCGTGACGTAGGCTATACCTACAGCCGCCTCAGAATCAATGAGGCCGACGACCACCGCGACCCCAGCGACCACATCATCATATCGCACGCCATCACCGAACGCATGGCCCTGATGTCGAGCGACACGAAGTTCCCCTTCTACCGCAACCAGGGTCTCGAACTTATCGAGTACTAAACATTCCCCTTAAAGAAGAATTATCCGCCGCCGAGGCTCCACGCAGGAGTCCCGGCGGCGTCCGTTTGGTCTCGGTCTGGAAAAGTAAGATAATTCATTAAAACGAGAGATATGAACGGAATGTCGAACCATAAAAAGGGGCGCCCTCCGCCGGGCGGCAGTACTGCGCGGAAGCAGAAGAGACTCTGCACGCTCAGCGGTGCTACTGCGCGACAACAAGAGGTCGTCTGAGTCCTCGGCGGTGCTACTGCGCGACAACAAGGGGTCGTCTGAGACCTCAGCGGACAAAAACATTAGTAATAACTCATATAAACCAACGGAATTTATGGCAACGAAAACATTCTTGCGTCCTTTCAGTAGCAAGCGTCTCCTTCGTCGCCGAGCGGACAACAAACTATCTGTCGCGCCTGTCGAACGCCAACCACGACGGCGTGACGCAGCAGATTGACGACCGTTTGCAAGGTTTCGAGACGGACAACCAGATGTTGATTGCAGCGGCTTCGGGGGTGCATCAGGCTCGGCTGGCAGAGGATGCGGCGTATCGCCGTTTCTCGGGTAAGGACTTCGCCTCGGACGACTTGAAGGCCGCTGACCAGATGGAGGACAAGTATATGTCTGCTGTTCATGCCATACTGAACGGTCTGATCTATCTGCCGGAGTCGGAGCCGATAAGGAGGAAGGCGCAGTTGGCGGTGCAGTTGTTCAAGGACTTCGGATTCTCCACCAACGACGGCATCGAGGCTGAGGCTCGCAAGCAGACCGATGCTGCCATCCGCAAGGCTTACGACGTGCTGAATGCGCTGGCTGTGCTGATGCCTTCCAATGAACTGACGCAACTGTTGAGTCTGCTGTTCAGCATCGAGGACCGTGCGAAGCTCTATTATATCAGTGGCGGCAAGACAAGTGGCGGCGACAAGCCCACGCCTACTCCCGACGAGGACGGTGATTCCGGCGACGACGACGGTGGCGACGAATAGTCCACCACTTCCACAGAATGACACCCAAACAGATAGCGAGAGGGTTGCTGAACATTCGGCAACCCTCTCGTCGTAATTCAGAAGAACCCCTCCGCAGTCAGCATTCCTCTTGTCGTATGTATGCCGCAGGTCTTTCCGCTCCGACGACCTCTTGTTATCAATCAGAAGAAACAAATTCCCCTCCGACAACCTCTTGTAACCATTCAGAAGGAACAATTTCCGCTCCGACAGCATGATTCCTGTAATGGTTACAAACGTGCCTCCACGCGCCCAGAGGCTCGTCTGTAACGATTACAAATGAGTCTCCGCAGGCTCGGACGGCTGCTCTGTGCTCGCATCGGTTCCTGACACACTAAAATCTGCATCTTTCCGATATATTCATAAAGAGCAGTAACAATGGAACAGACTTTCGGATGCAATCTGATTAACACGAAGCGTGACGGACGACATCACCAATCGATTACCGTCAAAAATAACATCTGCGGCAAAATGTGAAAATTTAGAGGCAATCTGTGTAACAGCGGATTGCCTTTTTCGTTGCAACTTTGCAGCGTGATTTGTATCACACTGCGAAGATGCTCACGCTCGGCCATCAATGCCGTGCAACATGGCACTTGCTAAATCGCATCATTGCAATAGAAAATTCTTCCGCGCCTGAGCGAAGCGAAGAACTTCCTGTTTAACTCCATTTTATAACTCCCGAAGCTTAAAGGATTTTTTTGAATTATGCTTCGATTTTGAGATTTTATTTGTACCTTTGCAGCCGACTACAGGTACGCAAGACAGTGAAATAACTTTTAGTTATAAAGATGCCGATTTTTTATATAGGACAGTAATAATACAAAAATAATACAAAACAACAACACAATGTTAAACAAATTCAAATTGATGGCTATGGCCATCGCAGTAGTTTCTCTTGCCGCATGCTCCGACAGCAAAATCGATGAAAATCAGCCAACTGGTGGTAATGGTGGTGGGAGTAGTAAAGACTACAACATCAATGACAAGTCTTTCAGCCAAAGCAATTGGCGCAACCAGGACAAGATTTACATCTTCGACCAGAAGAGTACCGACATTAAGGACGATAACGGGCAGACGGGCTATAACACTATCAATCTCCCCTGGTCCAGTAGTGTGGTGAACACCAATCTTCCACCCAACTTCTGCGATGCCATCACACCGGAGAACGGATGGGAGTTGGCACTCAACCTCTGCGGCGACCGCACATTTCCGCTCGCTAATTACTTCGCCCTCTACAACAAGTATTCGGGCGTTCTCCGCTTTTTCTACTACATGCCGGAAAACTTTACGTCGGGCAACGACCACATGTGGGAAATCGACATGACCGACGCTATGGCACAACGCTCGGTCTATGGCTACGGACTGCCCCTGGACCGGCAAATAGTGAACAAAGCTGCCCTGAGTCAGACCGTGAGCAACATGTTTGTTGACTACGTCACGCCGTATGTGAGGAATGTCGCTCCTGATGGCAAGATTACGCCTAACGCCGGCTGGTGGGCATTCGATATTGACATGTCGCTCTACCGTCCAGACGACAATGGCTTCGGCCAGGGACAGCAAATGTCTCTGCAGATGCGCTCGTGGAAAGAGGATCATGTGTCGCTCGCCACTGCTATCACGGGTACCTTGGATGGTCAAATCAAATTGGACCAGACCAAGGATGTTACTCTCAGCAAGTCGAAAGGCCTTCTGGGCTGGATTGCCGACATCACCGGCTTCGGCTCGTCAGTGTCAAAACTGCTGGCGGTGGGTTCTGCCGACGCATTTAGCTGGGTTGATGCCATTGAGAGCGGAATCAGTGTGGCAAAAACTGGCATGGGCCTCTTTGCCGATTTTCGCAGCGAAGTAGAAGGTGGAAATAAGCCCATATCGCAGCTGGATACTCTGAGCAAGATCAATGGTACCATCAGCCTCAACATTGATGCCTCGGCTAAGACCGAAGGCACCATTAAGTCGTCAATACCTGTTACAGGTGTGGCTTCTCCCACTATCCATCCCGCTAACTTTAGTTTTTTTGGTTCCAGTGTCGGCAATGGCACATGGAACATCAAGAGCAGCCCTGTGGTCTATTATTATAATAAAGGTGGGATAACAATTGGTCTTAATCATAGTGGTTATAATAATAAGCTCTGGAGCAGAGCTTACGTGTTTGACCCCAGTAGTGTGGAGTTGGTACTCAACCCCCAAATATTCCCTGAGAGCGACATAGAGTGGGTCAAGGTGGATGCGCTCTGCGGCGCAAGGTTGTCTGCGACAAGTCAAAAGGCATCTGTTTACCGCAAAGCATTTGGCTTGGATTATAATTATGATTACAACGAACCAATAGACGATGGTATTTTCCCGGAAAAATTTTATAAAGACCATTATCAATGGCAGGTTGATTTCTTGTATCGAAGTGATAACAAGATGAATACGGACTATTATGTGTTCAAGGAAGACAAGACTGCCGCAGGAACCGAGTCAAAAAGATACCTCAGCGGAAGAGGGGTGGATGGCTACATGATTGAACCGTATGCTGTTGAGGAGTTACCGGATTTGGAGGTGAACGTGATGGTGCTTGTCAAACTGAAGAGCAAGCAGAACCCCATTGTCATGAGTCGTCCCTATTTGCCGATTTTGAAGAAGCTTGACGTAAAGAGTTCGACAGACATTGCTGCCCTGGAGGATAAAGTGGTGAAAGGCAAGGCCAAGGTGGGCAAGATAGAAAGAGGCCCCATCTACGATTATCAGCTTAAGCGCATTCATGGCTACAAGAGATCTGCAGATGATTGGTTTTTCCTGCCAGTATCTACAAAGAGCGAAGGATGCTACGATGCCAGGCCATTATTCGAGACGCCTGCGAATTATTCAGGAGAAAGTAGTTATGGTGTGGAAATTTCTACAAATCAGTCCAAGACTGGCGAATGGAACATAGAATGGTCTTATGCCAATGCCGATGAACCTTGTGGATATGAAATGGAAGCTAATTTATCTACTGATGATATCACTTACCCTTCCTCTTGGAAACTCAAGGCCAAACTGAACGCTGGCGATGACTGGACGGTCATAGATGAGCATAATAACGATTACTGGACCGAAGAATACGGTAGTTGTACTTATTTCAAACTGAAAGTACAGAACAAGTCGTGGAAGTATTATCGTCTGGAAATTACTGAAAAAGCCAGCTCCAAACAATTACTGAACATTAACTACTTTAGACTTGTCTACTAAGGTCGTTATAGACATTTGAGTAGTGAAACAGGGCTTCGTAGTTTCGAGACAACGAAATAACTACGAAGCTCTGTTGTATTCCAGTCCTTCATATGACATTCTCGATGAAATGCGGCCAATCAGATGTATAGAGCACAATGGACATGCCAAGAACAGATGTGATAGATAGACCGTCAACAAATAAAATTTCGCATTACTTCGGCTGTAGGCTCTGGCGGTACTCGCTGGGCGACTGACCGAGGTGCTTGGCGCAGTAGCGGCTGAAGTACGAGAGGGAGGCGAAATTCATGCGCTCGGCAATCTGGGTGAGAGACAGGCGCTCGTCGTTCAGATAGTCTTTCAGTAGGGGCACGGTGTGGCGGTCGATGTAGGAGGTGACGCTGTGACCCGTCACGCGCTTGACTGTGGCAGAGAGGTATTTGGGCGATACGTTTAGCCGTTCGGCATAGTAGCTCACGTCGCGCTCTGTGCGGCTGATACCGGTAGCGAGCAGTGACATGAGCTGTTTTACAATATAGGCCGTGCGGTCGCTGTGCGTGTCGGTAGCGTCACGCTGGGCATGGGTCTCGAAGATGTCGTACATCATGGTTAAGCAAAGGCTTCCCATCAGTTCGCGATAGAACTGCAGGTGGCGGTCGCCCATGCGCTCACGCAATCGGTGGAAGTCGGCAAGCAGATGGCTGGCCTGTTCGTCTGTGAGTTTGATGACCGGGTCTTGGTTCAGTGAGATGCTGCCCCCGATACTATAGTTGTTCGACGGCAGCAGGTTTTGCAGGAACTTATAATCGGCGGCAAACCACTCCACCTGCATGTCGGCATGGGCGGCAATGTTGCTGACACGGGCAGGCATGGGTATCACCACCAGGTCGTTCTTCACGATGTGATAGCACCGCTCGTTGAACACAAAACTGCCCTCGCCCCCCGTGCAGAGCAGGTGCATACAAGTGTGGCTCAACTCAGGCGTATTCATTGCGTGGAAGTCATCGGAAAACTGGAAATCTATCTTCATGGGGACAAATTTACACATTATTTTATATATAAACGAACTATTTCGGCAAAAAGTGAAAATTGTGACGCTTTTTGTGAAATAATAGTATGGAATAATCTTCGTACCTTTGCCGTCGAAATGAATTTTAATTGAGTTATAATGATGGAGTACATGAAATTAAGCAATGGCGTTGAGATGCCCCTGTTGGGCTACGGCGTGTTTCTGGTAAGCCCAGACGAGTGTGAACGATGCGTGACGGATGCGCTGAGCGTGGGTTACAGGTTGATAGACACAGCGCAGGCCTACCAGAACGAGGAGGGCGTGGGCAATGCCTGGCGCAAGAGCGGCATCGGGCGCGAAGACCTGTTCCTCGTGACGAAGGTGTGGATTTCGAATGCTGGCGAGGAGAAGGCCGCCAAGAGCATCGACGAGAGCCTGCGCAAGTTGCAGACGGAGTACATCGACCTGCTGCTCATCCACCAGGGCTACGGCGACGTGTTCGGCACGTGGCGGGCTATGGAGAAGGCCTATCGTGCCGGTAAGGTTCGCGCCATCGGCGTGAGCAACTTTCTGGCAGGCCGCTTCTTCGACTTCGCCCACTATGTGGAGGTGAAGCCGATGGTAAACCAACTGCAATGCAACACGCTCATCCAGCAGACGGGCATCGAACCGATACATGCAGAGTTCGATACAAAGATGATGGCATGGGGACCTCTCGGTGGGCAAGGAGTCGAGGGCATCGTGAAAAGTGAGAAGTTGGCAGCCATCGGTGCAAAGTATGGTAAGAGTGCTGCACAAGTAGCCCTCCGTTGGCTCACTCTGCGTGGCATCGTAGCCATCCCCAAGAGCACCCATAAGGAGCGCATGGCCCAGAATCTCGACATCTTTGATTTCACCCTGACAGACGAAGATATGACGCAGATTGCCACCATGAACCAGCACGACACGGGCACCGTCAACTTCAGCGACCCCAATTTTGTGAAATATCTCATTGAGACATACGGATAAACAATTCAAATCAAAATATTATGCAGAACTTTGATTACATGACCCCGACGCGACTCATCTTCGGTAAGGAGTCGATCGTCAAGTTGCCAGAGGTGATGCGTCCTCTCGGCAAGCGCGTGTTGCTGACCTACGGTGGCGGCAGCATCAAGAAGTTAGGTCTCTATGACCGAGTGAAGGAACTCATGCAGGGCTTCGAGATTTTCGAACTCGCAGGCATCCAGCCCAACCCGAAGTACGACCCAAGTGTGCTGGAGGGTGTGCGCATCTGCAAGGAGCAGCACATCGATGTCATTCTGGCTGTTGGCGGCGGTTCGGTGCTCGACTGCTCGAAGGCCATCGCTGCCGGAGCCAAGTACGACGGCGACCCGTGGGATTTGATTTCCTATAAGGTAAAGGCGCAGGCAGCCCTGCCTATCGTCGATATCCTGACGCTGGCAGCAACTGGCAGCGAGTACGACTGCGGCGGTGTCATCTCGCGTACCGAGACCAACGACAAGATTGGCTATATGGACCCGTTGCTGTTCCCCGTGTGTTCGATTCTCGACCCCGTCTATACCTTCAGCGTGTCGAAGAAGCAGACTGCCGCAGGCTGTGCAGACGCGATGAACCACACCATTGAACAGTACTTCGCTGCTGACACCACGTTGCTCAATGACGGCTTCTGCGAGTCGATGCTGAAGAGCCTGATGGTGAACGCCCGCAAGTGTCTGGACAATCCAGAGGACTACACCGCTCGCGCCGAGATGATGCTCTGCTGCACCTACGGCTGCAACGGCATCCTGTCGCTCGGCAACAGTCCCAGCGGCTGGCCCTGTCACGGCATAGAGCACGCCCTTTCGGCCTACTACGACATCACCCACGGCGAGGGCCTGGCCATCATCACGCCACGCTGGATGAAGCATATCCTCAGCGAGCGCACACTCCCCCGCTTCGTGAAATACGGCATCAATGTCTTCGGCATCGACGCTTCGCTGCCCAAGCAGGAAATCGCTGAGCAGGCCATCGACGCCACCTACAAGTTCTTCGAGAGCATCGGCATCCCCATGCACCTGCGCGAGGTGGGCATCGACGACAGCCGTCTTGACGAGATGGCTCATCACATCGCCGTCAACGAGGGCTTGGAGAACGCCTATGCCCCATTGACCGAACAGGACATCAAGAAGATTCTGGAGGAGAGTCTATGAGATTCATCGCAACCATTTTAATGGCAGTATTGACTATGGCAACAATGAATGGTCAGACGCTGACGGAGCGTCAGAAGGGATTGGCGGCGTGTGCCTGCCTGATGGCACAGGGTGACTTGGAGCGGTTGGAGCCTGCTGTAAAGATGGCTCTCAACAATGGCGTGACCATCAACGAACTGAAGGAGGCATTCTCGCAACTCTATGCCTACACGGGATTCCCGCGCTCGCTGAATGCATTAGGGGTATTGAGTAAGGTGCTGGAGAACAAGCAAGCGAACTGGCAGGAGGGCAAGCCTTGGACGCGCCCAGAGATTTGGGATGATGCTGCAAAGGCTCTGAAACAGGGTACGGAGGTGCAGACGAAACTCTCAGGCCGTGCGTTCGACTACGCTTTCTGTCCGCAGGATGACTACTATCTGAAGGCTCACCTCTTCGGCGACATCTTCGCTGGCGACCAACTGACTCCTGCCGACCGCGAGATAGTAACCGTAGCAGCCCTGAGTGGTGTCGAAGGCGTTAACCCGCAACTCGCCGCCCACAAACGTGGAGCCGTGAACATGGGCAACTCGCAGGAACTCGTCGATGAACTCTGTGCATGGCTCGACCACGAAGGCTACACCCTGCGCAGCCGATTCCCCAAGGGCGAACCCAACGTGAACTATGCGCAGTACTTCATCCACGACAGCTACCTGGCTCCTATCCAACCCGCCAACCTCGGCGAAGGCGAGAAGACTGTGCTGCCCTTCGCCAACGTCACCTTCGAGCCAGGCTGCCGCAACAACTGGCACGTCCACCACGGCATGCACCAGATTCTCATCTGTGTCAGCGGTCGCGGCTGGTATCAGGAATGGGGTAAGGAAGCCATCCCTATGACCCCTGGCACCGTCATCGACATCCCCGAGGGCGTGAAGCACTGGCACGGCGCACAGCGTGACTCCTGGTTCCAGCACTACACCACCCATGTGGCCATAGGTGGAGAACAGTCTAATGAGTGGTTAGAGCCTGTGACGGACGAAATCTATAACAAATTGAAGTAATATGAAGAAAATAGTATTGGCAATGGCGGCACTCTTAACGGTAAGCCTGAGTGCCTGCTCACAGAGTAACAAAAAGGAGAGTAAACAAATGAAAGTATTGGTAACTTATTTCTCGGCCTCTGGTGTGACCAAGGGAGCTGCAGAGCAACTGGCAGCAGTGGCAGGTGCCGACCTGCACGAAATCAAGCCCGAACAGCCCTACACGGATGCCGACCTCGATTGGCGTGACAAGCAGAGCCGCTCAACCATCGAGATGAAGGACAAGAACTCGCGTCCTGCTATCACGGACAAGTTAGCGAACATGCAGGATTACGATGTCATCTATGTCGGTTTCCCCATCTGGTGGTACACCGCCCCAACAATTATCAACACCTTTATGGAGTCCTATGACTTCAAGGGCAAGACCGTCATTCCCTTCGCCACATCTGGCGGCAGCAGCATCAAGAAAGCCTGTGAAGACCTGAAAGCCACCTATCCTGATGTGAACTGGAAGGAAGGCAAACTGCTAAACAGAACGAGTAAAAAGGAATTAGAAACTTGGGTAAAAGGATTGTAGAAAGGAAACGTCCGTGTCAATAATGAATGGCACGGACGTTGACGTTATTTATTTAGCGGTTGAACTATTTATATTCTCTTTATCAGTTTGGCTGGAACACCACCAACAACAGTATTGGCTTCTACGTCTTTTGTTACAACAGCACCTGCGGCCACAATAGCACCGTCACCTATGGTCACACCTGCAAGTATAGTAGCGTTAGCCCCTATCCATACGTTCTTCCCTATATGTATCGGGGCATAGTTCATACTTTGTCTTTTCTCTGGGTCTAAGTCGTGGTTGAGTGTTGCCAGCACGACGTTATGCCCAATCAAGGCTCCCTCGTCGATGAAGATGCTGCCCTGGTCCTGGAACTTGCAGCCCATATTGATGAACACCCTTTCCGCAAGCACGATGTTCTTACCGCAATCCGTATGGAACGGCGGGAACATGCCAACGGTCTTGGGAACTTCCCTGCCGAAAAGTTCCTCCAACAGGGTGTGCAGTTCTTCGGGCGTGTGGTATTTGCCGTTTATCTCAGCCGTTATCCTCAAAGCCTCCTGTGAAAGCTTATGGAACATCATGTGTACATCGGAGCCTCCTATAACTGGTTGCCCCGATGCCATATAGTCTCTGAATGCTTGTATCGTCATATCATTTGGGGAATTATATCATCGTATTTGGACAATTATACCTCAACCACACACAGCCGTCGTCCATCTGGCGGACGGATTTCAGGTGGAGTTTGAAGGGGCGTTCGTGGCTGGCCTCAATGCCGTCGAAGGCAGAGCAGAAGCCCTCGCGACCGTCGATGGCGGGGCCGATGACCATACTCACCTCGTCAAGCAGACCCTCGCGAAGGAAACTGCCGTTGATGTGGCCGCCACCCACCACGCCGATGCGCTCCACGCCGAACTCGCGCTGCATGATGACGATGGATCGGGCGAGATCAACATGTTCCTGACCTGTGACGATATAGGAGATGCCACGCTGGTGCAGGTAGTCGAGATAGGCACGGCTGGTCTGCTGGCTCACGATGCAGAGGCGGTCGGGCGTGTCGCTCTCGGGCCACAGCAGCGAGCCGCGTGTCTCCACCACTGCCTCCCATCGATGTCCTTCGTGCGAGCGGAACACCTCTTCCTTACCCACGACAGGCGAACCAGCGCTGTCGAAGACTCCCTTCTCGGCATAGTGCATCACGGCGGTGATCTTCCCCTCGATGGTTGCGTCCGTGTTCAGCAGTTCCAGCGTCTCGTAATAACTGTTACCCTCAATCTGTTCTGTCATGGCGCAGTCGATGCGCCCGTCAATCGATGCCATCATGTGGCAGATTACATACGGTTTCTTCATTTCGTTTCTCGTTTGATGATTTTTGCGGCAAAGGTACAGAGATTTCCCCAAAAAGAGACTATCCGAATTATTGGAAAACCTACCCCGATTACTTTTTCTGTATCGAGGCGACGTATTTCGAGGGCTGCATGCCCGTGTGCTTCTTGAAAAAACGGGTGAAGTGCTGCGGATATTCGAAGCCCAGGGCATCGGCAACCTGCGTCACCGTCAGGCCGCTGACCATCATGCTCTTGGCACGGTCTATGAGGAAGTGCTGGATAACCTGCGTGGGACTGTCGCCCGTGACGCTGCGCACCACGTCGCCGAAATAGCTGGGCGAGAGACACAGTTCCGAGGCACAGTATTTCACGTTGGGCAACCCGTGCTGGTGCTGCAGGCCGCGCTCGTAGTAGTCCGTTAGCACCCGCTGGAACCGGCTCAACAGGTCGCCCTGCTTCTCTGCCTGCGTCTGAAACTGACGCTGGTAGAACAGCAGGCAGTAGTCGCAAACGAGCACGATATAGTCCTGCACGATGCGGTCGGTCATGGGCGTCTGTCCGCGATGGCTGATGAAACGGCGAATCATCTCCATTAGCCGCCACAGCAACTGCTTCTCGCCGTCGGTGGTGTGCAGTGCCTCGTTCACATTATAAGAAAAGAAGTGGTAGTCCGTAAGCCGCTCCTCAAACGCGGTACCACGCATGAACTCCGCATCGAACAGCAGTGCCCAGCCGTGATATACCTCACGGTGTCCGTCGTCGGCCTTGCCGATGACCTGTCCCGGAGCCGCCGCCGTGAGCGACCCCTTCGTGGTGTCGTAGCCGCCCATGCCGTAGGAAGAGCCGACGGGAAAATTATCCTGCACGAAGATGGCATACACACCCATCTTGTTCAGCGAGTGGCGAATCTCGCCCAGCTCGTCGAAGTGTACGACGCTCACCATCGGATGGAAGACCTCCGCCCCCACATCCTGGGCGTAGTCGTTGGCGTGGTTGATGTACAGGAAATCATTCATACTGCAAAGATACACATTTTTACCCGAAAAACGGTCGTTCGGATGAAAAAAGATAATTTGGGTAGGTTTTCCAATAATTCGGATATGCCATAATAACGGATTTTGCCGTACCTTTGCGGCGCAAATATAAACGACAATGAAGACAATGACCCGAACACTGCTGATGCTGGCCGCACTGATGCTGTGCGGCTGCTCTGGCGACAACAATGAAGTGATGGCACAGACAAGACAAGAGAAGTTGCAGATTACCATTGGCGGCGACACCAGGCAGGCGACGCTGGTGGACAACGCTGCCACGCAGGAACTGGTGGCGAGGCTGCAGCAGTCGCCCGTCACGCTGTCGCTCGACACGAACGGCAGCTTTGAAATATGGGGGCCGCTGGGCTTCTCGCTGCCCACGAGCAACCAGCAGATAACCGCCCAGCCCGGTGACATCATCCTCTATAGCGGCAGCAACATCTGCCTGTTCTGCGGCTCGAACTCATGGAGTTACACCCGCCTGGGGCATATCGATGGCATGACAGAGACGGAGTTGCGCACGTTCCTCCATATAGGCGAGTCGGGCATCAGCGTGACGCTCTCGCTGGCCGGGACTACAGGCATCCACCAAGTCCGTACTAACGATTATGAGTCTAAGGCTTATACGCTCCAAGGCACACTCGCACAGGCTGGAACGAAAGGGATTGTGATTCAAAATGGTAAAAAAGTAATCAGATAATAAAAGGTATGAGAAAAGCGTTATTATTAGTAGCAGCTGTGGGAGGAATGCTCATGGCCTGCACGGACAAGAAACAAACAACAGAGAACAGTATGAAACAGGAATTACAACTGACTCAGGAGTGGGATAAGACGTTCCCAAAGAGCGACAAGGTAGAGCACAAGAAGGTGACGTTTGAAACGCAGTATGGCTTGACGCTGGCAGCAGATATGTACACCCCCCTCAATCCCCCCGAAGGGGGGAAGTATGCCGCCATTGCCGTGAGCGGTCCCTTCGGAGCCGTGAAGGAGCAGTCGAGCGGACTCTATGCCATGCGGATGGCAGAGCGTGGCTTTGTGACCCTGGCCTTCGACCCGTCTTATACTGGCGAGAGCAGCGGTGAACCCCGTCGCACAGCCTCGCCCGACATCAATACCGAGGACTTTATGGCTGCCGTCGATTACCTGTCGCAGTTGGAGAATGTCGATGCCGAGAAGATTGGTATCATCGGCATCTGCGGATGGGGAGGCATCGCCCTGAATGCTGCCGCTGCCGACCCTCGCATTAAGGCTACCGTAGCCAGCACGATGTACGACATGACCCGCGTAGCAGGCAATGGCTACTTCGACAGCGATGACAAGGAGGAGTCGCGCCATGCTGCCCGTGAGGCACTTGTCAAGCAGCGTCTTTCCGACTTCAAGGCAATGGCAGGTGGTGTCGTTGACCCGCTGCCCGACGATGCACCCCAGTTCGTGAAGGATTACTACGACTACTATAAGACTGAACGCGGGTACCACAAACGTAGCGGCAACTCGAACGACGGCTGGCGTGTCATCGGCACCCAGGCCTACGCCAATGCCCGCTTCCTCTATTACATTAACGAAATCCGCTCCGCCGTCCTCGTGATGCACGGCGAGAAAGCCCACTCTCGCTACTTCGGCGAGGCTGCCTATAAGTATATGGTAGAGGGCAAAGCTGATGGCTACAATTTCATTGCCAAATCAAATCCTGTACCCGAGAACAAGCAGTTGCTCATTATCCCAGGAGCCTCACATTGTGACCTATACGATGGCGGCGAAAAGAATTATATCCCTTGGGATAAACTGGAAGAGTTTTTCAAGACAAATCTGCCGCAGTAGAACCACCTGTGAATCAGAAAAAAGCAGCCCATCATGGTGATGGGCTGCTTTTTCATGGGTTGTATGAGAGGGGGATTACTCTTCTTCCTTCATCTCGGCCTCATGCTCCTTAATCAGGGCCTGCTGGATGTCGTTCGGAACAAGCTCGTAAGAAGCGAACTTGGTGGTGAACGAAGCACGGCCTCCGGTGAGAGACGAGAGTGCGATAGAGTAAGAAGCGAGCTCCTTCAGAGGTATCTTAGCGGTGAGCTTCTGATAGCCTGCCTCGCTGTCCATACCCATGATGATGGCGCGGCGACCCTGCAGGTCGGACATGACATCACCCATGTAGTCGGCGGGAACGAGTACCTCGAGGTCGTAGATAGGCTCCAAAACTTTAGGACCAGCCTCCTTGAAAGCAGCGCTGAAGGCGTTACGTGCAGCCAGCATGAACGAAAGTTCGTTAGAGTCAACGGGGTGCATCTTACCGTCGTAGACGATGACGCGGACGTCGCGGGCATAAGAACCTGTCAACGGGCCCTGCTCCATGCGCTCCATCACACCCTTCAGAATAGCAGGCATAAAGCGCATATCGATGGCACCACCGACAACCGAGTTGATGAAGACGAGCTTGCCGCCCCACTCCAAGTCCTTCTCTTCCTTCGACTTGATGTTCATCTTGAACTCCTGGCCGTTGATGGTAAACGACGTAGGATCGGGCATGCCGTCGGTATAAGGCTCGACAATCAGGTGTACCTCACCAAACTGACCGGCACCACCCGACTGCTTCTTATGACGATAGTCGGCACGTGCCATCTTGGTGATGGTCTCACGATATGGAATCTTAGGCTCCTGATACTCAATCTGGATTTTCTCGTTGTTCTCCATACGCCACTTCAAGGTACGCAGGTGGAACTCACCCTGACCGTGAACGATAATCTGGCGCAACTCCTTAGACTGCTCAACAACCCATGTGGGGTCTTCCTGACGCATCTTCTGAAGGGCAGCCATCATCTTCTCGGTCTCAGCCTCGTTGACAGCCTTGATGGCACGCGAGAACTTAGAGTTAGGATATTTGATGAAGTCGAACTTATTGTCGGTGTCCTTGCCATTCAGCGTGTTGCCCGTCTTGACGTCCTTCAGCTTCACGGTACAGCCGATATCACCGGCACGCAGTTCGTCAACCTGAATACGGTTGGCACCAGCGCAAGCATAGAGCGTACCCATGCGCTCCTTAGAGCCACGGTCGGCATTGGTCAGGTCGTCGCCACTCTTCACGACACCACTCATCACCTTGAAGTACTGCACCTCACCGATGTGAGGCTCAACACCCGTCTTGAAGAAATAGAGCGATGTGGGAGCACTGGCATCAGCGGGAACCTCCTTACCAGCAGCATTCTTGACAACAGGCATCTCGCTGACGAAAGGAACCACATTGCCGAGGAACTCCATCAGGCGGCGAACACCCATGTCCTTACCTGCGCAAACGCAGAATACGGGGAAGATGCTGCGTGTTACAAGACCCTTGCGGATACCCTCACGCATCTCGTCCTCGCTGAGATCCTCGCTCTCGAAGAACTTCTCCATCAGCGTGTCGTCACCAGCGGCAGCAGCCTCTACCAGAGCGGCTTTCCACTCCTTAGCCTTCTCCAACTGGTCAGCAGGAATGTCCTCGATGATAGGAGCACCACCCTCGGGTTTCCAAGAGTACTTCTTCATCAGCAGCACGTCAATGACGCTGTTGAAACCAGCACCAGTAGCGATAGGATACTGAACGGGCACGCAGTTGTTGCCATAGACTTCCTTCAGCTGGTGGAGAATCTGGTCGAAGTCGCAGTTGTCGCGATCGAGCTGGTTCACCAGGAAGATGACGGGCTTCTTCAGCTTCTCCGTGTTGCGGAAAGCGTTCATCGTACCCACCTCAGGACCATACTGACCATTGACGAGGATGACAGCCTGGTCGGTAACGTTCATGGCGGTGATAGAACCACCCACGAAGTCGTCAGAGCCCGGACAGTCGATGATGTTCAGCTTCTTGTTGTTCCACTCCACATGAAAAACAGTTGAGAACACCGAGTAGCCGTATTCCTGTTCAACAGGGAAGTAGTCGCTCATGGTGTTCTTACCCTCTACGGTGCCGCGACGCTTAGTGATGCCGGCCTCGTAAACCATTGCCTCGGCAAGAGTAGTCTTGCCGCTACCCGCACTGCCAATGAGTGCGATGTTTTTGATCTCGTTTGTCTGATAAACTTTCATAATAATATAATCTTTAGGTTTATTGTTTCTCAAAACGACGCTAAAGGTAGACATTTTCACGCAAAAAACCAACGAAAGCTTGCAAATATTAAACTTTATTAGTAAATTCGCAAGCGAAATGTTGGGAATCTATATACATATTCCGTTTTGCAAGAGCCGTTGCATCTACTGTGGATTCTACTCTACCGTAGGCCTTGAGCTGCGCCAGAGATACGTCGATGCGGTGTGCATGGAAATGCAAATGAGACATGCTGATTGCCCCTCGACAATCTATATTGGTGGTGGCACACCCAGTCAGCTGACGGGTGAACAGCTGCGCCAGCTTTTCCATTATATATATAAGGTATATGGCGAGGGGGCGGAGGAAATCACCATCGAATGCAATCCCGACGATGTGACTGAAAAGTACGCTGCGACACTATCACAGCTCAAAATGAACAGGGTGTCGATGGGTGCGCAGACCTTCGACAACAAGCGACTGGCGTTCCTGCATCGCAGACATAGCGCAGAACAGGTGACTGTTGCCGTACAAAGGCTTCGCGATGCTGGCATCCAGAACATCAGCATCGACCTGATGTATGGTTTCCCCGACGAGACGCTGGACGACTGGCGATGCGACATCGAGGCAGCACTGACTCTCGACGTAGAGCATATCTCGGCCTACTGTCTCATGATAGAAGAAGGCACACCGCTCTATGAGCAAATGAGAAATGAGAAATTAGAAATGAGGAATGGAAATGAGGAAATGAAAAATGACGAGACGGAAGAGTTGGAGCGTGCGATGTACAATGAGCTTATTGACCGCCTGACGGCTGCAGGGTACGAGCACTACGAAATATCGAACTTTGCCAAGCCCGGTTTCCGTTCACGTCATAACTCGAGCTATTGGCATGATGTGCCGTATATCGGACTGGGAACTGCTGCCCACAGCTACGACGGGGTAAGTCGCAGCTGGAACGTGGCAGACATCAACGAATATATCGCTGCCATCGAACGGGGTGAACGGCCTGCTGAATGGGAGACGCTGGACGAGGACACACGCTACAACGACCGCATCACGGTAGCCTTGCGCACCAGCGACGGACTGGACCTGAACACGCTGTCAGAGCGACATCGCCACTATTGTCTGAAAGAGGCACAGCGCTTCATCGACAACGGACTGTTGCAACTCAAGGGAAGCCACCTGATACTGACCCGTAAGGGACTCTTCGTCAGCGACATGGTGATGAGTGGACTCATCTATGTGAATGATGACATTTAGACCTGCCTTGCGTCTTACAATAAATAATACACAGACAATGAATACTTGGAAACAAAATCTCGAAGAGACCAAAAAACATTATATCGACTGGTGGAACCATAAGGGCATCGTGCTGAACATGTGGGAACACTTTCAGGAGGGCGTGAAGCCCCATGCTGACATCCCTGCGCCCAAACCCTACAGGGACCTGAACCAGCGCTGGTTTGACCCGAAGTGGAGGGCAGAATACCTGGACTGGTATGTGGCTCACTCGTCACTGATGGCCGACATGCTGCCGGTGGCTAATACACAACTGGGTCCTGGCTCGCTGGCTGCCATCCTCGGTGGTGTGTTCGAAGGGGGCGAGGATACCATCTGGATTCACCCTGACCCTAACTATACGGATGCCATCAAGTTCAACCCTAACCATCCGAACTATCTGCTTCATAAAGACCTGCTCCGTACCTGTAAGAAGAAGGCACAGGGCCACTACTATGTAGGCATGCCCGACCTGATGGAGGGTATGGACGTGTTGGCTGCCATCAAAGGTACTGACAAGGTGCTGCTCGACACGGTGATGCAGCCTGAAGTGCTGGAACACCAGATGCAACAGATTAACGACATCTACTTCCAAGTGTTCGACGAGCTCTACGACATCATCCGCGAGGGCGACGAAATGGCGTTCTGCTATTTCTCCAGCTGGGCACCAGGAAAGATGTCGAAGTTGCAAAGTGACATTTCGACAATGATTAGTGTGGATGACTATCGCCGCTTCGTACAACCGTTTATCCGCGAACAATGTCAGAAGATTGACTATACACTCTATCACTTGGATGGCGTGGGAGCTATGCACCATCTCGATGCCCTGCTCGAAATCAAAGAACTGAATGCCATCCAGTGGACACCAGGTGTGGGCGAGCCACAAGGCGGCAGTCCGAAGTGGTACGACCTCTATAAGAAAATCTTAGCTGGTGGCAAGAGCATCATGGCTTGCTGGGTGACCCTCGACGAGTTGAGACCTCTGCTCGACAACATCGGTGGCGATGGGGTACATCTGGAAATGGACTTCCATAATGAGCGTGAGGTAGAACAGGCCATGCGCATCATCGAGGAATACCAAAGTCATGATGAAGCAGACGATGAGGTGCAGGAAATCATCCGCCTTGTGGAGGGTGAAAACATATCTCTAACCTCTAACCACTCACCTCTAACCTCTAATCAAAACCTCCTCGTCCTCGACGGAGCTATGGGTACCATGATACAGCAGTACCAACTGCGTGAAGAGGAATTCCGAGGAGCCCGCTTTGCCCAACACGAGGGAGACCTGAAGGGATGTAACGACCTGCTGTCGCTGACCGCCCCCTTCATCGTCCGCGACATCCATCACAAGTATTTGGCAGCAGGAGCCGACATCATCGAGACCAACACCTTCAATGCCCAGCGTATCTCGATGGGCGACTACGGCATGCAGGACTATTGCCGCGAAATCAACCTCGCCGCCGCCCGCATCGCCCGCCAGTGCGCCGACGAATTCAGTTCGTCGGACCACCCCCGCTACGTAGCGGGCAGCATCGGTCCCACCAGTCGCACAACATCGGTAGCCACCAGCGGTGAGCCCCTCGATAAAGAGGTGCTTCGCCAGGCCTACGCAGAACAGATACAGGCTTTGACCGACGGAGGTGTCGATGCCCTGCTGATAGAAACCATCTTTGATGTCGAGAATGCCCGTATAGCCATCGAGGTAGCACAGCAGGTGGCTCCGCAATTGCCCGTCATGCTCAGCTTCAATGTGACGACGGCTGACGGGCATAACATGTTAGGACAGGACGTCTGCCAATTCATCAACACGCTGCATACGAAACCTTATTCCGTAGGTATCAACTGCGTAGCCGATGTCGCCAAGATGACACCACTGGTCTGCCAATTGGCACAATTCGGCACCAAGGTAAGCCTCTATCCTAATGCAGGCATGCCTGACGGCAACGGACAGTATAGCAAGACACCAGAAGGACTATTGGCTGATGTGTGGCCCCTGTTAGAGAACCATCGGCTGAACATCATCGGAGGATGCTGCGGCACTACCGACAAACACATCGCCCTGATAGCCAAGGCCATTGAGCCTGTGTCTGGAATACGTCTGTCGCCACTGACAGAAGGAGAGAAGCAGCGGACGACAGCGGACTTTTACGAACAAACGGGATTCAGGCAGAATACAAAGTCCGACATAGTCCGCGAAAGTCCGCTGCAAAATGTAAAAGAGAATCCTGCTGAGCGCCTCTATAACGCTATCCTACATGGCAAGAGCGACGAGGCAGCAACAGCTACCAAGGAGGCCATCGCTCAGCAGATAGCGCCACAAGACCTGATTAACGGACAGATGATTCGTGCGATGGGTGAGGTGGGACAGCGCTTCCAGGACGGCAAGGCCTTCGTGCCCCAGTTGTTGATGGCTGGACGTGCGATGAAAGCAGCCCTCGAACTGCTGAAACCCATGTTGGCAGGTGCTGCTTCAACCTCATTAGGGAAAGTGGTGATTGGTACGGTGAAAGGCGACCTGCACGACATTGGCAAGAACCTCGTCGCTTCGATGCTCGAAGGATGCGGATTTGAAGTCATCAACATTGGCATTGATGTCTCTGCGGACAAGTTTATTGAGGAGGTGAAGAAGAACCAGCCTGACATTCTGTGTATGTCAGCCCTGCTCACGACGACCATGGGCTATATGAAGGAAGTGATTGACGCCCTTGAGAAGGCAGGTATTCGCGACCAGGTGAAAGTGATGGTGGGCGGTGCTCCCGTCACGCAGGGCTTTGCCGACGAGATAGGTGCTGACGGCTATTCGGACAATGCCAACTCAGCCGTCACCGTTGCCAAGCAACTATTAGCAAAAGCATAATACATGTTTAACGAACTAAAAACAAAAGACTATGACAAAGGTAGGTATTCCCAAGGAAATCAAGAACAATGAGAACAGAGTGGGCATGACACCATCAGGTGTGGCCGAACTGGTGCGTCGCGGACATCAGGTGTTCGTACAACACACTGCCGGCGAGGGCAGCGGATTCGCCGATGCGGAGTATGAAACCGTAGGGGCGAAGATTTTGCCTGCTATCGAGGATGTCTATCGTGAGGCAGACCTGATTGTGAAGGTGAAGGAGCCCATTGAACCAGAGTATCCGTTGGTAAGGAAAGGACAGGTGGTATTCACCTACTTCCATTTCGCCTGCGAAGAGGAGTTGACACATGCCATGATGAAAAGCGGGGCCGTCTGTATTGCCTACGAGACAGTGGAGCGCAACGACCATTCACTGCCCCTGCTGATTCCCATGAGCGAGGTAGCAGGACGTATGGCCACCCAGAACGGTGCCTACTACCTGCAGAAAACCAAGGGCGGCAAGGGTAAGCTGATGGCTGGCGTACCTGGCGTGAAGCCTGCTAAGGTGTTAGTGCTTGGAGGTGGAACGGTGGGAGAAGCTGCTGCACGTATTGCTGTCGGTATGGGAGCTGACGTGACGATTACCGATGTCTCGCTGCCTCGTCTGAAACAGTTGGCTGCCGAACTGCCCGCCAACGTACACACACTCTATTCTTCAGAGCACAACATCCGCAAGGAGTTGCCCGACGTAGATGTTGTCATCGGTTCTGTGCTCATCCCTGGCGACGCCGCTCCCAAACTGATCACGAAGGAGATGCTGCCACTGATGGAAAAGGGTACTGTACTCGTTGATGTAGCTATCGACCAGGGCGGCTGTTTCGAGACTTCGCACCCCACTACCCATAGCGAACCAGTCTATACGATAGACGGCATCGTGCATTATGCTGTGGCCAATATTCCCGGTGCTGTACCCAACACGTCGACCATTGCTCTTACCAATGCCACGCTGCGTTATGCCATAGCCTTGGCAGACAAGGGGTGGCGTAAGGCATGCAGCGATGACGAAGCACTGGCTCGCGGCGTGAATATGGTGGATGGGAAATGCACCTACGAAGCTGTGGCCAAGGTATGGAACCTGTCTTATACGCCGCTGTCAGAAGTATAAGAAGAAAGGCTTAGACGGATTTCTTCTTCCGTTTGTAGCATTGTTTGAAATCACAGAGTCCGCAAGTATAATCCAGCTTGCGGACTTCTTTTCCTAAGCCGATGATGCCACTGACGGACTTGATGGGCAGCATGAGCGACGAGTCGGTGAGCTGTACGCCGCAGGTCTGTCCTTGGAACAAGGGGAAAAGCAACTGTTGCTGCGAGACATGCCACCCGCAATAGCCTGGTGAGAAGCGGTTGGTGTGGTGCCAGCCAAGCTTGTCGATGCTCTCCTGCAGGCACTCCTCCATCCTATCGGCACAATGCTCTGCAATGATAGAGCCCAATGCATCAGCAATAAAAACACGCACCATATCGCCTTGCTGGTGGAGTCGCTGCTGAGAGGCCTCGAATTCAACACCGCTGGTACAGATAAAAAAGGCGTAGGCCTCACTACCGCGCAACTGACGGAGAATGATTTTACCCATATCGAAGTCTGGCAACTCACGAACGACAAAGAAGCAGAACTTGGGACGAAGCCACTGGCGAACCTCGTCGATAACGACCATCGTCTCACGCTGCGTGTCAGCGTCAGGCTGCGCACCATGATAGCCCATCTGTTCGTAGATATCGGCAGGGGTTATCAGCAAGTCGTCGTATGTCAGCGTCTTTTGTGTCACTGCTTGTTATACTCATTGAGTGTTTCGAAGAAGGCATCGATATTTGCCAATGGCGTATGGGGCGGCGTATCGCACCCGCTGGAAAGTACGAAGTTAGGATAGTCTTTCATCTTCTCCAACAGGTCGGTTACCGTCTGACGCATCTGGAACGGCATGCCTTCCTTGAAAATGCTGACAGGGTCGATGTTACCCATCGCCAAAGCCGTGGGAGGCACGTCCTTGATGACTTCCTCCATCTTACACTTATTACCAAAGTGGTAGGCTGCCGCACCTGTAGCCACCATCGCCTGCGTACACTGGCCCGTATTGCCACAGTTATGCAGGATGACGATGAAGTTCTCGTCCTGCACCTTATTCACGATATACCTCACGTATGCTGACGAGAAATTCTGACAGTCGTCGTTCGACATCAGACCGGCGGCAGGCTCAGCCATCACCACACCATTGGCCCCCGTCTGCTTCAGCGCCTGACAATACTTCTCGATAAACTGTGTGCATTTAGCCAACAGCGTATGAGCAGCATCGGGATTCTCGTAGATGAGCACCATGATATCCGACATATCGTACAGACGACCAGCCAACGAGAAAGGACCGATACAGCCGGCAAACAGCGGGCGGTCGGTGATTTCCTTGGCAGCCAACAGGTTGGCCTTCAGATATTGGGGGATACGGCCTGCTGAGAGCGAAGGTACCTGAAGCCTGCTGATGCTCTCGACATCAGGAAGCATGTGACCCACCACAGCAGGCACAGCATCATCGCTGAACGCAATCTCTGCCCCAAAAGCCTCAGCCTCGGTGGTCAGGTCCATGATGGTTGCTGCCGCCACACTATTGTAACGTTTAGTCAGCGTCATGACGGCCTCGTAGTGTACCCGCCCGTTGCTGACGGCCTCACGCACCGTATGGCCATTCATTTCTATACCAGGATGTGTCATCACGGGCAATGCCGTCACCTGGCGCTGTCGGATGACATCAGCCACCCATTGCTTCATGTTTATCTTCATATCCTCTTTTTATTTAAAGACGACAACACTGCTGTTTTGTCACTAATGATGACAAAACACCATGCACAACGTCTTTAAATTATAATACTCATCAGACATGAAGCGACTATTAACCACACTGCTGTTGTTTTCCACCTTATACGCCTCTGCCGCTGAAATCATCGTCAAAGAGGGCGAAAACATCCACGATGCCCTCCGACAGGCACGCGAATGGCGACGCACCAACGACCCGCGCTGCCAAGGAGGCATCACCATCACGCTGCAAGCAGGACGCTATTATATGCAGGAGCCGCTATTCCTGCGTCCGGAGGACAGCGGCACCAAGGAGTCACCGCTCACTATCCGTGGCATTGGAGAGAAGCACACGAGCGTCATCTGTGGCGATGCCCGACAACGTCACACCCAGATGTGGCCTTTAAAAGAACAAGGTTACAGCTATCCTATAAAAAAACACGATGACGGTCTTCCTATGAAAGGCATGGAGCGCATACTCGATTTCAACAACACCGACAGAACGATCACTATCCCTACTCCTCCTCAGAATGTTCTACAGACGAAGAACTTGGAAATGGTGGTTCACCAGCGATGGGCCATTGCCATTTTGCGTGTAAAGGATATGAAAGTTGAGGGCGACAAGACGGTGGTATCGTTCATGGAACCTGAAAGCCGATTGGAGTTCGAACACCCCTGGCCACAACCCGTCATCGGAGGCGAGAAGGGGAACAGCTCTTTCCTGCTTCGCACCACAGAACAGCGTGACGGCATTGAGCAGTTGGTGATTGTGGACGGAGCCAACTATGTACGTTTCGAAGCAATCACTTTCGATAAGACTTGCTGGAACCGTCCGCTACACAAAGGGCACGTCACGCTGCAAGGCGGTTTTCCTCTCGTTGATGCTTATAAATTGAAGGAAAACCCTGGGTTGCCTTGGGATGAAGGGTTGGAGAACCAGGCGTGGATAGAGCGCCCCGTGAGTGCCGTCACCGTGCGCAACGCCCACCACGTAGACTTCCACTCGGTACTGTTCCAAAATCTGGCCGCTACGGCCTTGGACTTTGTCGACAACATCAGCGACTGTGTGGTACAAAATTGCACATTCGGAAACATTGGTGGTACGGCCATCATGGGCGGTTCTTTTGCAGAGAGTCCAATGGAGGTACACCGTCCCTATCAGCATCTGGCGGAACGTTGCCAACGGCTGACCATCAAAGAAAACTTCGTCGTAGATGCTGCCAACGAGGACTGGGGAGCCGTGGGCATTGCATTGGGCTATGTACGCCATTGCACCATCAGCAAGAACCACGTGTTTTTCCTCAGCTACTCGGGCATCTGCGTCGGTTGGGGTTGGACACCCCTCAACACGGGTATGGAGAACAACCGCATCGAGGGTAACAATGTCTACAACTATGCCCGTCAGCTCTATGACGCCGGCGGCATCTATACGCTATCGAACCAACCCGGCTCCGTCATCAGCGACAACAAAATATCTGCCCCCTACCCTGCCCCCTACGCTACCAACGACCGCGGTTTCTGCATCTATCTGGATGCCCGTACCGACGGTTTTACTATCGAGAACAATTACACCGGCGACATCGCCCCCGGGATTGCCGGTCGTCCTCTCACTAACCAACGGCCCATACGTCGTGACGAGATTGGCGACAATCATCCCGGTCCTAACATCATATTCAAACAATGAGACAAACCAACTACCATCTCTTTGACTTCATGGACTTCGACCCTACTTTAGAGAAAGACGAAGCCCTATGGAAAGCATACACGCCCACAAGGATTGAGGAGCGCGACGGCGACATCGTCATCACCATACCGTATCAAAAACAACTGCGCCAAGAGGATATGGCGCCCGACACCACCGCGCCACAACAGAGCTACGACCTCATCATCCGTGCCTACGAACCGAACATCATCCGCCTGTTTACCACGATGAGTGGCGACGAGATGGTGGAGGTTGACAACATGCTCCAGTTCTCGCCAGAGGTGAAGCGCCTGCCCCTTCGTTAT
>JAGAXW010000053.1 GCA_017847725.1 Prevotella sp. | reverse complement strand
AGGGCAAATGACAGCACGACCAAAAAGGTAAACAATCTTTTTTTCATAGACACATTTTTCTCTTTGGGGAGCGGGATCTGCATCTCGGTCAGATCCCGTTCCCTTGCATTAAACAAACTACTTATTACAATGGCTAAAGTCCGGGTGTTTTTATTTTTGTGCCAGGTCCTTCTGTGCCACTCGGTGCTGCTGGGCAGTCAGCTCTTTCGCTGACAGCGAGAGCAGTCCGTACTGGTGGACATACTGCACTCCGTTGCGGAGCACCCACGCGGCAAAGTCGTTGAGCACGGGGTTGGCATGGCTATAGGAAAGGCCTACGCTGCCAACGGGAATCTCGGTGTATTCTTCCTGTTCCAGCAGCTGGATGATGTCGTCCAGCCGGCCCTCGCTCAGCACCTGGCGTCCATGCTTGTCGATGTCGAGGGGAAGCAGTACCAGCGACGGGCGGAGCTGACGGTTCTGCAGGTCGAAGATGTTCGACAGCGAATTGACCGTCACGCCCAGCGGGTCGCGGCTGATGGCAAGGTTTAGGAATGAGTCGTCGCCCTGGATCTTTTTGCCTTTATAATCGGCGGTCTCCTGATGGAAGTGGGCGGCATAGAGGCGTGAGGCCGACAGCTGGCTGTTGCCGGTGATGATGTGCAGCTGCTGCTCCAGCTTCGACTCCTTTCGGTCGTCGTCCAGCTCGTCCTTGACGAAGAAGAGCTGCTTCAGCTTCTTGCCGTTCAGCGAGTGCGAGCCTACGAGCTGCTGGGCCTCAGAACCCTTTGCCGTGACGGGCAATACGGCATAGCGGGCCACCAGTACGGCATCCGCGTCGGTTGTCAGTGAGATACTGTTGTCTGTGGTTTGTGATTTCCCTGTAACAAATTGGAAATCGACGTCAGGGTTGGTTTTCTGATAATCGTCGACCCATTTCTCCACCAACCCGCTGGCGAAATTGGGTACGCGCAGAGAGACTTTCTCTCGCTGTGGCTGCTGCGATGCAGTCGTTGTCTGTGCACTGGCCGTCAGACTAAGCTGCAGCCCTAAAAACAATGCTATCTGGAATACTTGCTTTTTCATATTTCTTTCGTTCTTTACTTATAATATACTGGTGTTGGTTACTCTCGTTCTGCTTATTGCGCATCATCTGCATGTTGCTACGACAGCAGCAACACATTCGCATCGACATTCGGTTCATCATCATTGTTTTCATAATTCTTTGTTCCTTTTTTCTTTGTTCATGTTTATTTGTTATCTTTCGACGGTGCAAAGGTACGGCGAATTCCGCATTCCCACAATCCCCGCCTTGCGGTATTCTGCATACCACAATCATGGTATTTGACGTATAGAGGCTGTTTACAGTATCATTTCCATCAGAATGTCGCAGCGCTCATAGGTATGGCCTTCGAGGGGAATCTCGCGGAAACCCAGTTTGCGGTAGAGGTGGATGGAGGGGGCCATACGGGTATTGCCCTCGAGGAAGATGCGGCGCACGCCGTGCTCACGGGCGTATGCGATGAGAGCGCGGCCAAGCTGCAGGCCGACGTGCTGTCCCTGAGCCTTGGGCGAGACGGCCATCTTCGCCAGTTCGTGGCAGTCTTCTTCCGGGTGGCAGATGATGGCACAGCAGCCTACTACACTGTCTGTCTCGTCGATGGCGAGGAATATCTGTCCGCCGTCGGCCACGATGTCATCAACATGGGCAAAGGTCTTCAGGTCGGAAGCCTCGATGCGGAAATACGCCTCTATCCACTGGCGGTTCAGGCGTATGAAGTCCTCACGGTAACGAGGTTGGTAATGTTCTATGCGAATGGCTGCCGTCATATCATGTATTCTACTGTCTCGTCGGTAAGCAGGTGACCCATGAAATAGACTATCTGCTTGCGCCACCACGCCCAGTCATGGGCAACATCGTGTCCCCAGTAGTCCAAGGAGCCTACGCGGTAGTATTCCGTCAGCGCTTCCTTCAACTCCGACTGCAACAGGTCGTAATGCGTGTCTGCAATGCCAAGAACACGGACACCATTCTGCTTCAGCCTCTGGCAGAACTGCCAGTAGGTGTGCGGGAAATGTGGCGATATAAATACGAAGTTCATATATGTCTTTGAATTATCAAATTCCCAGTCCTCCTTCAAAATGGGTCTCCACGGCCTTCGACTGCTGGACACGGGAGTTCGGGGCCACGTCGTGGGTCACCCAGATGTTGCCGCCAATGACGGAATGATGGCCGATGGTGATGCGCCCGAGGATGCTGGCGTTGCTGTAGATGGTGACGTCGTCTTCGATGATGGGATGGCGCGGAATGTTGAGCATGTTGCTCTTGAAACTCTTCGAGCCGAGCGTCACACCCTGATAGAGTGTCACGTGGTTGCCGATGATGCAAGTTTCTCCGATGACGACTCCTGTGCCGTGGTCGATGGCGAAATATTCGCCAATGCGGGCACCGGGATGGATATCGATGCCTGTCTCAGAATGGGCCAGTTCGGTGATGATGCGGGGGATGACGGGCACTTGCAGTTCGTGTAGCCGGTGGGCTATGCGGTAGTGGGTCATGGCATTGCTCACGGGGTAGGAGAAGATAATCTCGCCGTAGTTGACGGCGGCAGGGTCGTTGTCGAACATGGCCTGCACGTCGGTGTAGAGCAACCGCTTGATTTCGGGTAGCGTTTCAATGAGCTGAAGGGCCAAATCTCTGGCCTCATCGTAGATTTGCTGTCGCGATGTGAGGCTACTGCCTTTCTCGCCGAACTGGAGTCCGTGGGCTATCTGCTTCGTGAGTGTCTGCAAGAGTTCTTCCATGTGGACACCGATATTGTATGAGCGGATGGTCTCATGGCACTGACGCTTGTTGAAGTAGTCGGGGAAGATGATTCTCTTTACCAGACTGACTGTATTCTTTACCTGTTCGACAGAGGGTAGCGGGGCTTCCGTCTGCGGTACCATAGTCATTTCCAGTTCTGTTTGCCGCGACAGCAGACTGACGTTGCGCTTAAGTATCTCTATTGTCTTATTGTCCATAACGTTCAACTCTTATAGGTGTACTTCCTTGTCGATGACTTCGCCGTTCAGGATTTTGAAGGAGTTCAGGTGGATGCCTTCGTGGAGAGAGAGGATGGCGTAGCGGATGGTGGGGTCGTTGGCTAAGCGCAGGTCTTCCAGAGAGGGCCGCGAGGGCGAGGCAGGGTGCGAGTGCCAGTTGGCGAGAATCTTCAGTCCCTTCGAGCGGGCATAGCGGAGGGCGGCGAACTGGTCCTTGGGGGCGAAGGAGAAATGCTCAGGCGAATGGTCTATGTTCTCCATCCAGTAGTTTTCCGTCACCACCGCACCTTCGGCTACGCTTACGATGCCCAGCAGGTAGCCGCACGTCTCGTTGGGTGCGTCCTGCCGGGCCTGGCTAATCAATTCATCTATAATTGTTTGGGGTATAATCATGTCTGTGCGGTAGCAAATCTTCACTTTTTACTCTTCACTTATGAAGGTCGCAGGCGGCCTGTTCGTAGTCTATCAGGTGGTCGATGGTGGGCTGTGAGCCGCAAATGGGGCAGGAGTCGCGATGGCGTACAGGCACCGTGCGGAACTGCATGGTCTTGGCATCGAAGGTGAGCAGGCGGTTGGTGAGCAGCTGGCCCACACCTGTGAAGTATTTCAGTGTCTCGGCAGCCTGGATGGTGCCCAGCATACCGGCGATGGCACCCAGCACACCAGCCTGCGAACAGGTGGGCACAACTCCTGCGGGTGGCGGTTCCTTGAACATGCAGCGGTAGCAGGCCGTGCCGGGCAAATGAGTGAATGTCTGGCCGTTGAAGCGGAGTATGCCGCCGTGCGAGAAGGGCTTGCCAGCCATGACGCAGGCATCGTTGATGAGGAATTTCACGGGGAAGTTGTCCGTGCCATCGACGATGAAGTCGTACTCCTTAATAATATCGAGGGCGTTTGACGAGTCGAGGAACTCATAATAGGTATCGACCTTCACATCGGGGTTGATGGCCTGGATTTTCTCCTTGGCACTCTCCACCTTCGGGCGGCCCACGTCCTTCGTGAAGTGGATGACCTGTCGTTGCAGGTTGCTCAGATCGACCACATCCGCATCGACGATGCCAATGGTGCCGATGCCTGCCGCTGCGAGGTAGAGCGAGACAGGCGCACCCAGTCCGCCGGCTCCCACCACAAGCACGCGCGCGTTCATTATCTTCTCTTGTCCCTCCACGCCGACATCCTGTAGCAGGATATGGCGCGAATAGCGTAGTATCTGTTCTTCTGTAAAATCTATCATAGTGCGCCTCCTCCCATGAAATACAGGAAGTCAACCTTGTCGCCCTCCTTGATATCGGTTGTCTCCCAGTCCCCACGCTCGGCAAACTCCTCGTTCACCTGCACCGAGACCATCTCCGGATTTTCCACCAACAGCTGCTTGATGAGCTCTGCTACATTAATCGGCAGGCTTACCTCCTGCGCCTCTCCATTTACATAAATCTTTGCCATATTTCTTACGTTTGAGTTCAGGTGCAAAGGTACGATGATTTTGCGGGTGCAGCAATCCCACAGTCAGGGTAAATCGCATACCACATCTTGGGTATGCAAAATGCCATAATCGGGCGATTGCCGGAATGCCAGATTCGCCGTACCTTTGCACCCAGAAACTCAAACGCAGATTTTTATGGCAGAACAGAAAAAACTAAGCATCATCGCTTTTAGTGGCGATTTCGATAAGCTGACGGCTGTATTCACATTAGGTACGGGTGCGGCGGCAGTGGGCTACGAGGTGAACATATTCTTCACCTTCTGGGGTCTCGACGCCATCAAGCAGAAGCAGGGTAGGGCATTCATCGGCTCCAACTGGCTGACAAAGATCTTCGGCTTCATGATGGGTGGACTGAAGGCTACGCCCACCAGCCGCTTCAACTTCCTCGGGGCAGGCCCCAAGATATTCCGCTACCTCATGCGCAAGAACAATGTGGCTACGCTCGAAGAACTGGTGGAGGCCGCCAAGGCGCTCGGCATCAACCTCTATGCCTGCGAGATGGCCATGCACGTGCTCGGCCTCAAGAAAGAAGACTTTATCCCCGAGGTGAAGGACGTGCTCGGCGTGGCCTCGTTCCTCCAACTCTCGGAAGGCGGACAGACGCTGTTTATCTAATTGATAATTGATAATTGACAATTATGGCAACAAAAACTTTAGACATCACGAAGGAGCACTGTCCGATGACCTTCGTCAAGACCAAGATCGAACTCTCGAAGCTCCAGCCGGGCGACACGCTCGAAGTGCTGCTCAGCGAGGGCGAACCCCTTGACAACGTTCCCCGCAATGCCCGCGAACAGGGCTACAACGTGCTATCAGTGGAGCACGTGGAGGGCACGACACATAAGGTGACGATTAAAAAATAATAAGGAATATACACAATAAAAACATTACGATTATGTCAGATTCAAATCTTCAGCGCAGTGTGACCACTGCCACCGCCAGACGGCTGGCGACCACCACCAAGACTGCCCCGCAGATGGGGTCGATTACTCCGAGACTACTGCTGAAACTGCTGCCCTGGGTGCAGGTCTCAGGCGGCACCTTCCGCGTGAACCGCACGAAGGTGGAGCTACGCAAGAACGACCGCCTGCCCATACAGTATGTCGACGGCAAGCCGTCGTTCACGGCCAAGAACCTGAAGGCGATTCCGTTGTTCTCGGAGTTTGACGACGAGATACTCGCCCGACTGGTGAGTGCCTTCGAGGCGCAGGAGGTGGATGTCGATAAGCTCTTCGTGGAGGAGGGCAAGGACAAGCAGCGCTTCTTCATCGTGGCCAACGGTCAGGCGGAGGTCATCAGCAAGGGGCCGCACGGCGAGGACCTGCGGATAGCGCTGCTGGGCGACGGCGAGTACTTCGGCGAGGCCGACCTGCTCGACGAGCAGGAATCGACGGTCAGCGTGCGTGCCATCACCCCAACGGTGTTCCTCGGTCTGAAGCTGAAGGAACTGATCAAGTTCATCAAGGAGGTGCCCGACTTCCGCGAGACCTTCGAGAAAGCTGTCGACAAGCAGTTGCGCCTGAAGGCCTCGGTGAATGACAACGGCGAGAAGCACATCGACCTGGTATCAGGCCACGAGGAGGACAACATCATCCCCGAAACCTACATCGACTACGAGGAGCAGCCTGCGGAGTATTCGCTGAACACGCTGCAGACGGTGGTGCGCGTGCATACCCGCGTCTCAGACCTCTACAACAATCCCTACAACCAGTTGGAGGAGCAGCTGCGCCTCTCTATCGAGAGCATCAAGGAGCGTCAGGAGTGGGAGCTCATCAACAACCGCAAGTTCGGTCTGCTGGCCGCTGCCAACCCGGCCTACCGCATCACCACGCGCTACGGTGCGCCCACGCCCGACGACCTCGACGAACTGCTGTCGTTAGTGTGGAAGGAGCCGGCCTTCTTCATCGCCCACCCACGGGCCATTGCCGCCTTCGAGCGTGAGTGTACGTGGCGCGGCGTGCCGCCTGTCACTACCGACATCTTCGGCACGAAGGTCATCCTGTGGCGCGGTGTGCCCCTCATTCCATCGGACAAAGTAGAGGTGGAGGGCCAGTATCTGACGGGGCGCGGTGTGGGCACCACAAAGATTATCCTCGTGCGTGTGGGCGAGAAGAACCAGGGTGTGGTGGGTCTGCACCAGAGCGGTATACCAGGCGAGATAGCCCCCTCGCTCTCCGCCCGACTGATGGGACTCGACAAGTTCGGCGTGGCCTCCTACCTGCTCACCAAGTACTTCAGCCTCGCCGCCCTCACCGACGATGCCATCGCCGTACTTGAGAATGTCGAGGTGGGGTACTATCATGACTATCAGAAAAGGAAGTAAACAGCCCTGCTTATGATAGATATACAGAATATTAACGGGTATGGCCTTGACGACTCGGGCTTTGAACTGCTGCGGCAGGTGGCGCAGAAATACTGCCCGGAGGAGTGGCAGGAGGTGCGGCGCGAGGTGCTGCCCGACGAGGTGCTGAACCTCGCAGCGATAGAGTCACTATGGGGGCACAACGCGCAGCCGCTCCCCTCCCATGTAGGGGAAAGGCTACGGGTAGGCGAGCCCCGCTCGGGAATGGGGTCGGGGGTGGGGTCAGTAATCCCCAAGGACGACGGCTTCGGCATCGGCATCCCTGAGACGCAGAAGCTGCGCGACCTGAACTACGAGGAGACCGACACGCTGAACTCCGACCAGATCAAGCGCGACTTCCCCGTGTTGCAGCAGAAGGTGAACGGCCACGATCTCGTGTGGCTCGACAACGGCGCTACCACGCAGAAGCCCAATCAGGTCATCGACAAGATTTCGGACTATTACCGCACGTATAACTCGAACATCCATCGTGGGGCGCACACGCTGGCCGCCCGCGCCACCGATGCCTACGAGGAGGCGCGCGAGAAGGTGCAGCGCTTCATCAATGCCGCCTCGTCAGAGGAGATCATCTTCGTGCGCGGCACCACCGAGGGCATCAACCTCGTAGCGCAGACCTACGGCCGCCAGTTCCTCACGCCAGGCGATGACGTCATCGTCTCCGAACTGGACCACCACGCCAACATCGTGCCTTGGCAGCGCATCTGTCAGGAGCGCGGCGCCACGCTCAAGGCCATCCCCACCGACAAGAACGGTGACCTGATTCTCTCAGAACTGGAGCGGCTCATCACACCCCGCACCCGCATGGTCTCTGTGGGCCATGTGAACAACACCTTCGGCACCATCAACGACGTCGGGCGCATCATCGACATCGCCCACTCGCACCAGATACCCGTGCAGATAGACGGTGCACAGTCCATTGCCCATACGCCAGTCGATGTGCAGCAATTGGGAGCCGATTTCTTCGTCTTCAGCGGGCATAAGATCTACGGCCCCAACGGCATCGGGGTGGTGTATGGCCGACGGGAACTATTAGAGAAAATGCAGCCCTGGCAGGGCGGTGGCAACATGATCAAGGACGTGACTATAGAGCGCACGGAGTACAACGTGCCGCCCGCACGCTTCGAGGCAGGCACACCCAATGTGGCCGATGCCATCGGACTGGGGGCAGCCCTCGACTACGTGTCGCACCTGGGTATCCGCAACATCGAGCACCACGAGCATCAGCTGACGGAGTATGCCCGCGAACAGCTCGCACAGATTCCCGGTCTCACGATTATAGGAAATCCGAAACAGCGTGTGTCTGTTGTGAGTTTCGTGCTCGATGGCATCCCCGTGCCTGAGGTGGGAACCCTGCTCGACAAGGAGGGCATCGCCGTGCGTGCCGGACACCATTGCGCCCAGCCTGCCCTGCGGGCTTTGGGCTACGAGATGAGCGTCCGCCCCACCTTCGCGCTCTACAACACCCGCGACGATGTGGACAAACTAGTGATAGCCATCAAAAAAATTCTTGGACGATGAAATACGAAACAAAGATTCTGACCACCCGGTATCAGAAGCCAGACCCCTACGGGGCATTGTCGATGCCGGTCTATTATACGGCGGCGTTTGAGTTTGAGTCTGCCAAGGCCATGGGCGACGCATTTTGCGGTCGCTCCATGGCCCCGTCGTATGCCCGCATCGCCAACCCCACCGTCACTTACTTGGAGGAGCGCGTGCGCCAACTGACAGGAGCCCTCAGCGTGACGGCCCTCAACACGGGTATGGCCGCCATCCACTATGCCCTGACGGCTGTGAGTGCTGCGGGCCTGAACATCGTGGCCTCAAAGCATCTGTTTGGCAACAGTGTCTCGCTGCTGCGCGACACATTGGGGGCATTCAGTGTAGAAGTCCGTTTTGCGGACTTCACCCGCCCCGATGAGGTAGAGGCACTCATCGACGACAAGACCTGCGCCCTCTTCTTCGAGATCATCACCAATCCGCAGCTCTTCGTGGCCGACATCCGGCAGTTGGCCGACATTGCCCACCGGGCCGGTGTGCCGCTGATAGCCGACACCACCATTGTGCCGTTCCCCGCTTTCAGTGCTGTGGATTTCGGAGTAGATATCGAGGTGGTGTCGAGCACGAAGTACATCTCTGGCGGCGGCACGGGCCTTGGCGGACTGCTACTCGACTATGGGCGCTTCGACTGGAGCCAGTCGCCATCGCCGGCACTTCAGGCACGTGTCAAGCGCGTAGGCAAGCGCCAAGCCTTCACGGCTCGTGTCAAAACTGAACTGGTCACCAATCTCGGTTCGCTCATGACCCCGCAGGCTGCCTACATGGAAACGCTCGGTCTCGATACGCTCGACATCCGCTTCCGTCGTCATGCGGAAACCACGCTCTGGTTGGCGAAGCAATGCCGGCAACTGCCGGAGATTAAAAGGGTGAACTATACCGGCATGGAAGACAATCCTTTCTATGAACTTTCTAAGGCGCAGTTCGGCCCCATGCCTGGAGCCGTCTTTACTATCGACCTGGCATCGAAGGAGGCTGCCTGGGCGTTCATCGACAAGTTGCAGGTAATCCGTCGTGCCACCAACCTCTTCGACCGAAAGTCGCTGGCCATACATCCTGCCTCCACCATCTTCGGCCTCTTCACGCCGGAGCAGTGTGCAGCAATGTCTGTTCCCGACACCACCGTCCGCCTGAGCATCGGTCTGGAGAATGGCGAAGACCTGTTGGAGGATATCAAGCAAGCAGTTCAGATATAGAACTCCGAGGAGTCGACCAGCCCCGCCCGAAAGGCATACTTGATGACCTCATGGGCGGTGTTGACTCCCAGTTTGCGAAAGATATTCTTGCGATGGGTGGTGATGGTATGGATGCTGGAGGAACGCTCGGCGGCAATCTCCTTTGTAGACTTGCCCTGTGCGATGGCCTTCACAATCTCCATTTCCGTCGTAGTCAGCACGCTGGGACGCTCATCCTCCTGCTGTTGTTGCAAGATGATGGTCTCCAGTGCCCGCTGGCTGATGTGGTGGGTGTGGCGACTCACTGCATCGAGGGCGTCACGAATGTCCTTCAGTGTCTCATCTTTATATACGATGCTTAGCTGATGGGAGGCTGACGAATAGACGATGCGGCGCAGAAACTGCGGCGAGAGGTCATCGCTGATCAGTATCCATTGCGACTGACCGAACCGCTCGGCCACTATCAGCAACTGTTCCTCGTCAACAAAGTCGAACAGTGTGTAGTCAAGCAGTACCACGGCGTTCTCATGCTCCTTCAGTTTCTCTACGAGGCCGGTCTTGTCGCTGGCTCTGTAGAAGTCACTGCTGTTATCCTTCTCACGGATAATTGCCTCCAAAGCGTATTGCGTGAGTTCCTGATTGTCTGCTAAAATATACTTTCCCATGCTAGTTTAATTTTGTGCAAAGGTAATATATTTGGCGAAATAATCCAAATTTTAGTTTGTATTTAGAAAAAGTACCTATGTGCGGCTTCTCTTTGGAAAAATATTGGCTCAGTCGATAATTAGTGGGGGTAAGCGTATATCATAGCGAGCCTGTAGAGGAAGAATTTCTCGTCTCTGATACCCCTTAATGCAGCTCTAAAAGCCTTGACTTTTGCGTTGAAGGACTCAGCCGCGGCATTGGACGATCGGTTGTTGTAGAAGTTAAGGATGTCCTCATAGTGTTCATAGAAGGTCGCTGCTATAACAAGTGGCTGCTGTTATTCATTTTGCGCAAAAAACAGCTGAATTGTTTGGTGGTGTGGGAAAAAGTGCGTACCTTTGCACCCCGAAATGAAATGCTGCCGTTGAGCAAATGACTCTTTAGCGGCAGAATAATAGTAATAACCAATTTAAACAAACAAAAGACAATGAGTCAGAAAATCCGCATCAAGCTGAAGAGCTACGACCACAAACTCGTAGACAAGTCAGCCGAGAAGATTGTGAAGGCTGTAAAGGCTACCGGTGCCATCATCAGCGGTCCTATCCCCCTTCCCACACACAAGCGTATCTACACCGTCAACCGCTCTACCTTCGTCAACAAGAAGGCCCGCGAGCAGTTCCAGTTGTCAGACTACAAGCGTCTGATTGACATCTACAGCTCGACCGCCAAGACTGTCGACGCCCTGATGAAGCTTGAGCTCCCCAGTGGTGTTGAGGTAGAGATCAAGGTATAGTACCCTATATACACAGAGGTATGAGAAAGTGGACCGCAAGGTTCACTTTCTTGTTTTTATGGGCGGGGTACAGGGATAAGGAATGGTTGTAAATGTATTAAAAATCCGTAAAACAGTTAAATATTGTTACTTTTTAAGGTATAAGTGTTGCGTGTTTTATTAAATATGTGTACCTTTGCAGCCGCTAATGTGCGTATTGCGCTGGCTTGCGAGCTAACAATACACTGACCGAGAGCGACTTAGCCCTTCAATCGTGAAGAAGTGAGAGCGTATCTTTTTAGGTGTATTTTGCGGGTGCAGGTGCGACGCCACTTAAAAAGAAAGAATATAAAAACATTATTATTTAAAATTTTAAACTGAAATGCCAGGATTAATTGGAAGAAAAATCGGAATGACTTCCGTTTTCAGTGCCGACGGTAAGAATGTACCGTGCACTGTTATCGAAGCTGGTCCTTGTGTCGTTACTCAGGTGAAGACCGTCGAGAAGGACGGTTATGAAGCCCTTCAGTTGGCTTTTGGTGAGAAGAAGGAGAAGAACACCACCAAGCCTATGATGGGTATCTTCAAGAAGGCCGGTACGACACCGAAGGCCCACTTGGCCGAGTTCAAGTTCGACGAGGAGCACAATCTCGGTGACACCATCACCGTAGAGTTGTTCAACGACACAGAGTTCGTTGACGTAGTAGGTACCTCGAAAGGTAAAGGTTTCCAGGGTGTTGTGAAGCGTCACGGTTTTGGTGGTGTAGGTCAGAGCACTCACGGTCAGGACGACCGTCTGCGCAAGCCGGGTTCTATCGGTGCTTGTTCTTATCCCGCCAAGGTATTCAAGGGAATGCGCATGGGTGGCCAGATGGGTGGCGACCGCGTGACGACGCAGAACCTCAAAGTGTTAAAGGTAATACCGGAGCACAACCTTATCCTCGTGAAGGGTAGCTGCGCTGGTTGCAATGGTTCAACTGTTTTAATTGAGAAGTAAGCTATGGAAATTAACGTATTGAATATCAAAGGTCAGGAGACCGGAAGAAAGGTTACGTTGAACGAGTCTGTCTTCGGCATTGAACCTAACGACCACGTGATTTATCTGGCTGTGAAGCAGTATCTGGCCAACCAGCGCCAGGGTACGGCTAAGGCTAAGGAGAGAAGCGAGCACGCCGGTTCTACGCGCAAGCTCGGACGCCAGAAGGGCGGCGGCGGTGCCCGTCATGGTGATATCAATTCGCCCCTGCTGAAGGGTGGCGGCCGCGTATTCGGTCCGAAGCCCCGCGACTATGGCTTCAAGCTGAACAAGAAGGTGAAGGAACTGGCCCGCAAGTCGGCTCTGTCGTACAAGGCCCAGGAGAATGCTATCATCGTCGTCGAGGACTTCGACTTCGA
The DNA here is from genome assembly GCA_017847725.1 of Prevotella sp. Taxonomy (GTDB): domain Bacteria; phylum Bacteroidota; class Bacteroidia; order Bacteroidales; family Bacteroidaceae; genus Prevotella. The sequence continues at coordinate 742 of JAGAXW010000053.1, read as the reverse complement.
GGCTCCCAAGACGAAGGAATTTATCGCTCTGGAGAAGAACCTGAAGGTAGACGGCAAGAAGGTGCTGATGGTGCTGCCCGAGTCTAACAAGAACGTATATCTGTCGGCTCGTAACCTGCAGCGTTCGGAGGTGATGCTCGCTGCCAACGTGAATACCTACAAGGTGCTCAACGCTGACGTGATGGTAATTACGGAGAACTCACTGAAGGCTATCGACGGTGTGCTGGGTTAATAGATAATTGATAATAGATAATTGAAAGTTATTATGAGTTTTATTATAAAGCCTCTGATTACAGAGAAGATGAACACTATCACGGAGAAGTCTTCGGTCGACAGAACTTACAAGCCCAAGACTGGTAAGCACCGTGGTGAGGAGGTGACCAAGAAGGCTCAGCCCAAGTACGGTTTCATCGTGAAGCCCCAGGCTAACAAGGTTGAGATTGCCAAGGAGGTCGAGGCCCTGTACAATGTGACAGTAGAGAATGTGAACACGCTCCGCTATGCCGGCAAGCGCTCAAGCCGCTATACCCGCGCAGGTCTCGTGAGAGGTCAGAAGAATGCGTTCAAGAAGGCTATCGTTACTCTGAAGGAGGGCGATACGATTGATTTTTATAGCAATATTCAATAATAAGAAATGGCAGTACGTAAATTAAAGCCCGTTACTCCGGGTCAAAGACACAAGGTTATTGGCACGTTCGAGGATATTACTGCATCCGTGCCAGAGAAGTCTCTCGTTTACGGT
>JAGAXW010000052.1 GCA_017847725.1 Prevotella sp. | reverse complement strand
TCCAACATGTGTTCAGGCAAAAGGCATTCTGCAAGGAGTCTATACTGTTCCATTCTTATACGTTGTTTTATTCATTACAACGTGGACAAGGGATATTTATTGCAATAAACTATACACACGTTTTTTCAGGTGACCCAAAAATAGCGCTCGACTATTTGGTCGCTTCGTTTTTTTTCTCTTTGCGAAGACTCACCGAATAGCACAATCGCTATGTTTATTTCTAACGAAAATCATACTGCCACCCTGCGCTCAGGGACTCCTATGCCTCGCAGTCGAGGCTTGCACCGTCTACGATGCTTTCAGCAGTCCCCGGTATTTGGGCACGTCCGGGAGGGTATAGGCGTAGATGGTCGGAGTTTCGTCTACCTTGTTTCTCAGTAAATCCTGTGTTGCCATAAGTTGTTGAGATGAAGATTGTTGGGAAAAAACAATTTTTATTTGTTTCTTTCGCTGATTTATCGTATATTTGCACCCAAATCAAATAATAAAGGAAATTACTTATGGAAGCAACTACTGTACAGTCGAAGCCGTTCACTCCGTTCCAGATTGAGATGCTGGATCTAATTTCCAGAGTATCCTCTGATGCGGAGATGCAAGACATTCGCCGTATGTTGGGCCAGTATTTTGCCAAGCGAGCCGAGGATGCTCTTGACCGCCTATGGGACGAGGGTGTTCTCAATGAAGACGTGATGGAAGAGTGGAAGAACGAACACATGCGTACACCATACAAGCAGTAATGAACATAGTGCTTGATACTAATTGCCTGCTGATGTCGCTTTCGCGTCGTAGCCCTTATTATCCTGTTTGGCGAGACTTTGTCGATGGCAAATACACGTTTTGCATCACAAACGAGATTCTTGCAGAATATGAAGAGATTCTCACTAATAAAGTTGGAGCAGAAATAGCATCTCACGTTATTACCGCCATCCTCGATCTGCCCAACACGAAGATGGTTCAAATTTACTATCATCTGCGTCTCGTAACTGCCGACCCTGATGATGACAAGTTTGTTGACTGCGCCTTCAAGTCCAATGCCCGTTATATCGTAACCCAAGACCACCATTATGATGTGCTTAAACAGACACCCTTCCCATTCATTGATGTTGTTGACATCGATGAGTTCATCAAAGTCCTGCGAGGATAACTGATATCGTGAACTTGATTGAATGTAGAAATTTCTCAGGTTTCTACATTCCCCTAATAACTGTTCATGTCGTTGAAGTTGCAAACTGCCAGTTTTTCTGCTGTAAGTGTGAGAAAGTGGAGGAAATTTGGTAAAACAAACCGTAATTTGTGTACATTCGTATTGCCGTTTTCTTCGTACCTTTGCGGCGTGATAATAATAAAAACGATATGATGATGAAGATATTTAAGTACATGATGGCTGTTGCCGCTCTGTTGACGGCTACGGCTTGTAACGGGAAGAAAACGGCTCCTGACACGCAGGAGGCAGGTAAGGAACAGGCTGCACAGCAGATTGACACGAAGAAGAAGGCCCTCGTGGTATTCTTCTCCCATGCTGGCGACAACTATGCTGTGGGCAATATCAAGGTGGGCAACACGAAGATAGTGGCCGACTACATATCAGACTTCACGGGTGCCGACCAGTTTGAAATTAAAACCTCGAAGTACGACGGCATGGCTTACAAACCGCTGTGCGACCTCGCCAAGAAGGAGCAGGAGGACGGCGAACTGCCTCCCTTTGAGGGCAAGGTGGATGTCAAGAAGTACGACGTCGTGTTCATTGGCGGTCCCGTCTGGTGGGGCACCTATCCGCAGGTGATGTTTACGTTCTTCAAGCAGTACGACCTTTCGGGCAAGACCATCATCCCCTTCACCACTCACGAAGGTTCTGGGCTGGGCAGTTGTGTGAAGGACGTGAAGAAAGCCTATCCGAAGGCCAACGTGCAGCAGGGCTTCTCGATGTATGGCCACGATGTCCGCACGGGCAAGGAACGCGTGGAGAAGTGGCTGAAAAAGCTTGGCTATCAGGCCTTATAGACGGCGGTTCAGAAAATGGATGCCACCAACGAATACAGATAGCTTCCGAAACTGACGAGTGCCCATATCATTAGTGCGATGAGAAGTAGCAGGATGAAAAGGACGACGGCAGACTGAATGGCTCGCTGGTTCACTTGCTTGATGACAGTCGCATCACCGTCAACGAATCCCCGTATCATCTGCATGTTCTGAATGTTGGAACGGTGGAAGATGTCGATGATGTCGCCGACGAAGAATGGTATCATGCCCATCAGCACGTCGCGAAGGGCATTGTTGAGAACGGCCAGCGTCAGCGGTACGCTCTTGATGACACGGGCAGAGAAATAGACGAACGGCACGGCACTGAGCAGTGCGATGGCATCGCCCCAGCCTGGGATGACTCCGATGAGCGCATCCAGATAGTAGCGATCCATATAGCGGGTCAGTCTCTCCATCGTCTGATAGGCCTTGTTCTCAATCAGTCGCTGTCGTTGCTGCTCGGCCTTGGTCGTCTTGCTTGCAAACTGTCGTTTCTCGTCTTGATTCATCTGATTATGTGATTTCCTTGCCGAATGGCAATTCCTCTGTTTATAAGTTACGCCACAAGATTTATCTGCACAGCCGTGTTACACCTCTATCTTCTTGATGACCTTTGCGGGCACACCACCGACAATGGTGTTGGGCTCCACATCCTTGGTCACTACGGCACCTGCGGCTACTACGGCCCCATCGCCGATGGTCACACCTGCAAGTACCGTGGCATTGGCCCCTATCCAGACATTCTTGCCGATGTGGATGGGGGCATACGTCATGCTCTGGCGCTTGGCAGGGTCCAGGTCGTGGTTGAGCGTCGCCAGCACGACATTATGCCCGATGAGTGCACCCTCGTCGATAGTGATGCCTCCCTGGTCCTGAAACTTGCAATCCATGTTGATGAATACCCGCTCGCCAACGACGGTGTTCTTGCCGCAGTCGGTATGGAACGGGGGGAACATGCCTACCGTCTTGGGCACCTCTCGTCCCCAAAGCTGTTCCAGCAGTGTGTGCAGTTCCTCTGGCGTGTGATAGCTGCCGTTGATTTCTGCCGTTATCTTCAGTGCCTCCTGAGATAGCTTGTGGAACATCATGTGAACATTAGAACCGCCTACGACGGGCTTGCCCGATGCCATGTAGTCTCTAAATTCTTGTATCGTCATATATGTGTTATTGTATCTTTTGATGTGCTCTAACTGCCCGATGCCTTAAGAAATCGTTTTTAGTCCAATCCATGTCCACCATTCGTAGCCTGTCACGCCTTTAGCTCGTCCGAGGCAATAGGTGAAGCCTACCTCGCACAGCCCTGCGAAAATCAAGATTATCCAGTTCATATTCCAATGACTACTTCTTTCTTTTCCTGTACTTTGCCTTGACTATCTCGTAGGAGTTCCGCGTCAGTTCCTTCAGCAGTTCATCGGGAGCCGTGGCGGGATTGATGCCTATCCAGTGCTTGGGCGATTCGTTGTACGGATTGCCGATACAATCATACTGTGCCCTCAGGTCCTCAATGCGCTCTGGCTGGCATTTGAGCGAGATGACGGAAAAGTCGTTGCAGTCGAAGAACGAGAACATGTGGTCTGAAACGTAGAACACCAGTACGTCCTCTCCGCTCTTAAACTTCTGAAACGGCAGTTTCTCCTCTATGTCGTCGCCCAGCGACAGACAATACTCGCGATAGTCCTCTATGTTCATGGTTTCAACCGATGCTCTTTCCTAATTCGTAGGCCTCTTGCAGTTTGGGGTTGCCCATAATCTCGCGGGCATCGTTCACACCACCGCAGAACAGTGTTCCAGCCAGACGGCTCTTGGGATAGCAGTCTATCCAGCCCGTCAGTCCTGTCTCTGCACGTTTGGGCGTCTGCTCCTCGTCCTCTGCGGCCGTGGTCAGCAGATAGACGTCGCGGAACTGGTAATCCTGCTCGTACATCGCATTCATACGGTCAATGAGCGTCTTCATCTGACCGCTCATCTCATAATAGTAGATAGGCGTTGCCCAGCAGACGACATCAGCCTTCAGCACCTTGGCCATGATGTCGTTCACGTCGTCCTTGATGACGCAACGCCCCAGCTTTTGGCATCCCATACAGCCCTTGCAGAACTGGATGTCCTTGCCCACAAGTGAGATTTTCTCCACGTCGTTTCCGGCAGCCCTCGCCCCTTCCACGAACTTCTCTGCAAGTATGTCGCTGTTTGAGCCATGACGCAGGCTCGTAGATATTACAATGACTTTTTTCATATTCGTATTTGTTTATTGGTTCACAAGATTGAGTCACATTCGATTTCAGACTTCTCGATTGCAAGTGGCAAAATTAGTCATTTCTGATGAATATCCGAGATAATTCCGTGACTTTAACATTCTTCCGCCCGCAAATGATTATAAGACGTTTTTCGGAAAAGATTAAATAATTCGGTGATTTTTTTGTATTTTTGTAGCAGAATTCATTTTATCGAAGCATAAGCTATGGAGCAGAGAAGAACAACACCAGAGTGTATCACGTCGCTGGAACCGAACGAGATATTCGTTTTTGGCAGCAATCTGAGTGGAATGCATGGCGGTGGTGCGGCATACGTCGCCTATCGCAAGTTTGGAGCCATAATGGGCCAGGGCGTTGGCCTGCAAGGTCAGAGCTATGCCATCCCAACGATGCAGGGCGGCGTGGAAACCATCCGTCCGTATGTGGACGAATTCATCCAGTTTGCCAAGCAGCACCCCGAACAGACGTACCTCGTCACTCGCATCGGTTGTGGCATCGCCGGCTTTACGGATGATGAAATCTCTCCGCTGTTCGAGGAGGCGCATGGTGTGGAGAATATCGTGCTGCCTCCAAATTGGTAATCGACAGACATAATAGAGAATACAGATGGATTTCAAGGATAAGGTAGTCGTCATTACAGGTGGCGCACAGGGTATCGGAGGGCTAAAACGTTGTGCATGAGAACTTTAATTTTGAATTTAAATAATTTTAAGAGACATTAGTGAAGGTGTATTGCAATTCCTTAATTCGAATGTGGTTAGTTATGATAGAGAAGAGGTTGCCCTTTACTTCGCAAAATTTGGAATATCTGCATAACTTTACTGAGACAACAAAAGATAGAAGCCGAATAGGAAGCCCTACAAAACCAAATGACTATTCCGCCAAATTCGTAAAAAACATAAATATAAGGCAAATTAAAGGGCTACTATGGCATAACGTGAAACAAAATCACTATCTTTGTAGCACAAAACTGCTATAAATATGGAACTGGTAAACAGAATAAAGATGGTCCTCTTTGAGAAGAAGCGTACCAGCAAGTGGCTTTCAGAGCAACTTGGGGTTAATCCGTCAACAGTAAGCAAGTGGTGTACCAATACTTCCCAGCCCGACGTAGCCTGCCTACTTAGGATTGCAGATTTACTTGAGGTTGACATCAAAGAATTACTCGTCAGAGAGTATAAACAGTACCTTTTATCACAGGAATCTAAACAAAATGGAGCTACCTGAATATCTCTATTTCCGGATTCTTTGCGAGCAAAACCGCAAAACCAAACGGGTGAATAAGTTAAAAACAAGAAAACATGAAGAAAGAAGAAATACTTGCTCTATTCAAGAGTTATGAGGAGGCGGCTTGCACAATAGACAACACTGAGTGCTGGAGTGCAAGAGAGTTGTGTGGCCTGTTAGGTTACACACAATGGCGCAATTTCAGCAACGTAATTGACAAAGCAAAGGAAGCCTGTAACAATGCAGGGCAATCCGCTGTCGACCATTTTGCTGACGTCAGCAAAATGGTCAATTTGGGGTCTGGAGCAGAGCGCGAGGTGGAGGACATCATGCTCACCCGGTATGCCTGTTATCTCGTGGCTCAGAACGGAGACCCACGCAAGCCTCAGATAGCCTTTGCTCAAACCTATTTCGCTGTGCAGACTCGTCGGGCAGAACTGATAGAACAACGCTTATTGGAAGTTGAGCGAGTCAAAGCGCGCGCCAAACTGCAGGAAACGGAACGCAAACTTTCTGGCATCCTGTATGAGCGTGGTGTTAACGACCAGACTTTTGCTGTCATCCGTTCCAAAGGAGACCAGGCACTTTTCCGACTAAGCACCAATATGATGAAGCGAAAGATGGGCATGCCGCAAGGTCGTCCTCTCGCAGATTTCTTGCCAACCATCAGCATCAAGGCTAAGGACTTTGCTGCCGAGATGACAAGCGTCAACGTACAGACAAAAGACCTTCAAGGTGAAACGGCTATCACCAAAGAACATGTTGACAACAATGCTGCAGTTCGCAAAATGCTTACCGAACGTGGTATCATCCCAGAGAATCTTCCACCTGCTGAAGATGTGAAAAAGGTGGAGCGCCGCTTGGCAAGTGAAGAGAAGAAGATGCTGAAGAACAAGAAATAGCCCTTTTTCAGGTTAGTGGGTAACTCGGAAAAGTTAGTGGGTAAGTTGAAAATTGATTATTTCATCAAAAAAAAAGAATATCTACAATGAAACTTAACAAATATAAATATACAGAAAGAGAGAGACTGTCGGAATTTGACAAATGGATAACCCCGTCTCTTGGTGACATCAAAGATAGTATTGAATTCCGAAATATTTTAGCTAGGCTAGAGGATGGATTCGACTCTTTATCTAATTACACAAATAATTTCTCCAATTTAGAGACATGTTCTTCCTACCATGTCGCAGAGAAAATAACATCCTCCATAAGTAAAGTTGCCGATATTCAATCCCATTTGTCGAATATATTAAATGCCATACTCTTATCAACAGGTAAGACCGACAATAATCTTAAATGTCAATATCCTATAGTGTTAAACAAAATTTATGAAAACGGCAAGATTCCTGCATGTAAGAATGGAAAAGCCGTATTAGTAAAGATACCACGCGTATTCGATTTAGATAAAGTCATCCATCATTTTGAGGCTCTTTCTGTCTTCCCTGATATGCTAACACCACAGCTAAAATTATATCTTGATCTATTATTGAGTGATGAGCAATACAAGTCACAACTCTACACTCTTGGAGTATCGTATCATAAACTGAAAGAAACGGGGCAAAGCTTGAATCTTCTTTCATCAATAGCAATTTTCCAATCGCGAGGCTCTATAACAGCTAAAGCGGGGCATGAACCAGAACGGATACTTCGCTCCTATATGGCAGATTGGGGGCTTAATGCTGGAACAGATTACAATACTGACGATATTGACATTTACGAGTTGATTAGTATTAAAAAGAAGAAAAATGACAAGGCGCGTAAATACGATTTCATCGTACCTTTCCGCTCAAAATCGGAAGGGAAGAAACTTTTCGTACAATGCCAATTTTACGCAGGTGATTCTGGAAGTGTTTCTCATAAAGTCGTTGACCAGACTGATGCTTCCCGAAAGCAAACGTTAAAGTTCTACCCTGATGCAGTATTTGTAGAATACTTAGACGGTGCTGGCTATTTTGCCGCATTGAATGGCGATTTAAAGAAAATGTTGGCAAAGAAAACGACAAAATCTTTCATACAGGTAAAAACTGCTCCTGTGAAATTTAGGCGTGAACTACAGGAGATAGATTTCTTGACACCACTTGAAATAGAGCATGCAATTTTGTCAGGGAATAGCGGAGAAGAAGAACTTGTAGATATATTACAAAAGCAAGGATACGATAAAAAAGAAATCTACAGATGCCTTGAAATTTGCAAGCACAATAGTTTACTTGCATTCGAAAAGGGCAAATACACTATAAAAGAGGAGCGTAGGGATATTATTATTAAATACTGCCTTCTTGATTGTATTGCAAATTTCGGTCACGTGGTAAATGTGAAAAAAGAAAAGGGCATTCTATTTGTACCTGGCTTTTCGAATAATTGGGGCATGAGCCAAACAAATCTATTAGAAACTTTCAACAAAGAATTCCCAGATATAGAATTGTCAGCAAAAGACATTCTGGAAAAAATTCAGTGGTTGATAGAAAATGAATTCATAATATTGAAATAAGACACATATGAACTTAAAGCAAGCAATAGCAGAAAGTATTGAGAAATCTGGGGTAGCCATACTTCCTCCGATGGATGTAAATGACTCCATGGCATTACTTATAAAGAACGGAATTCAGGCAACGACAAGCATTCTGGACCCTTGGTATAACAAAGGTATCGGAGGCGTGTTACCAGATGCAGAGTATGATGAATTCATAAGGAATCTCTTGAATCAAAGCGCTATAACAAGTGATATTCTATATTTATGGGGGTTCCCTGAAGTTATAGGTCCATATGTTCGCTTTGCACCTAATGGTTTTAAGATGACAGCGTGGCTAACATGGTTCTATAAGAATTGTCCTTCAGTAATTCGTGGTTGGAGATCAAGCCAAAATGCGTGCATTCAATTCACAAGAGATGGTGCCAGCTTACATCCTGAGAATTTTCTTAATCCAGAGCAAGAGCTCAGGTTCGACGAAGGCAAGATGCGGTTTATACCAGGTCCAACAAGTGTCATTGAAGCCCCTCTAATAGTCGGATTCGTTGGAAAGAACGAACGTACAGGACACCCTTCTCAAAAACCAGAGGCCGTTTTTGAACGCATCATTTTAATGAGTACAAAGAAGGGCGATACGGTTATTGATTTAATGGCTGGCTCTGGAACAACTGGCAGTGTTGCAAAGAAACATCGCCGTTCAGCTATATTATGCGATTGCAACGAGGAGTATATTGAAATGATGGAAAAACGTCTCCGCCAGAGGCGTGTTCAAATTGAAGAGAATACATTATTGGTATAAAAAGAAGGCGTAGAAAGACTGATAGCATTCTATCGTGAAATAGGCAAAGATGAGTTGATAGGAATGGGTTATCCAAATAAAAAGCCAAGAAAGAGCTATATGTCATTCTCTCTCGAACCTCTTGACATGGATTTGACTTTCCTAGTCGAACATCATCTAATAGAAAGACTCATCGAGCTGGATGCAGACCATGCAAAAGGGACACCTATTTTTATTGAACCATAATATCCAAGGTGATGGAAGAAAACAATAGAATTCTCATATATACCGATGGCAGTGGACTTACGAGAATAGACGTAAAGTTGGAGGAGGAAACTCTATGGCTTTCACAAGCCCAAATGTGCGAACTCTACCAGACGAGCAAGTCGAACGTAAGTGAGCACATCAAGCACATCTTCGAGGAAGGTGAGCTACAGGAAGAAGCAGTTGTTCGGAAATTCCGAACAGCTGCCGCGGACGGCAAGTCGTATCTGACGACATTCTATAATCTGGATATGATTATTGCCCTTGGCAGGATTTATTGAGGCATGGGGGCGTGGCTATGAGAAGATACGTGAAGCGTTTGAGAAAGAAAAACTGGAGATACCTGTGTTCGAAGAAGTGCGGGGCGGCATGATGGCCACGATAAAGCGTGAGAAATTCATGGCGATACAGGCAAAGGGCGGTGACGTAGAAAATGGCAAAGATGTCGTAGATGTTGTCATAGACGATGTTATAAAAAACTTTCTGAGCGTCAGACGGTTATATACAAAATGATTAGAAAGTCTGTCGTAGATGGTGTCGTAGAAACGGCAAGTTCCATAGCAAGCAAGATAAAACTCTCCCCTCGCACAATCCAGCGTGACTTAACACGCCTCAAAGATTTGAATGTCATCAAACATGAAGGCCCAGACAATGGAGGATATTGGGTCGTTCTAATGGATTTGAATGTGTAGGGATTATTAACCCAAGTTTGTCACACGAGGGGCAAACTTGGGTTGAACTCATCCTGCCTGTTGAGATGCATGAGCAAGTTTTATCACGTCTTTGGCTAAGGCGGTTATTTATCCAGTAGAATATCTTCAATAATATTTTGTTTCGTACATTTTTATTTGTATCTTTGCAGTAAAAACCTAAAATAATAATTATGAAGAAACTTGCGAACCTGAGCATCTGGATGCTCGCATTGATGGTGATGTCTATTATGACAGCATGTGGCAGTGACAGTGATGATAACGGTGAAAATATTGACGTAAACCAGGCTGTCGGTACGTGGATGTGTATTCAGAGTATTGATACCTATCGTGGCCAATCGGCAACGGGATTGCTGGTAGGCACAGAGGTTACTATCAAGGCTAATGGCACTTATACATCAACGGCTTCATCTGGAACATCGGTCATGGGCAAGTCGGGTACCTATACAATAAACGGCAATACCATAACAGCGAATACCACAGGATATACCTTTGTGATGCAAGTGTCTTTTAGTGGTAATAGAATGACTTGGGAGGGGACAGCCAGCAATGGGGTCAACTTCCATTATGTATTTCAGAAAGAATAGTAAAGATCAAACTGTTTGGATAATCACTTTGGATTAATCTGTTTCAACTAAATTGCAGAAGAAACAGGCAAAATAGGACAAAAAGAGGGCTCTTGTGAGGTATAAAAGATAACGTGAGTTCAATGAAAAAATGTAGTTTCATACATAGATGTATGTCGTTGATATTTAACGAGAAGCGTGTGAAACTATGTTTTTGGATCGTCACGTCTGTATGATTCCCATAATAACGTGAGTTCGAAGTAAGTCTTAGGCAATAAGACTACTTTTGTCGATGATGACTTAAAACTGCGGTTAAGCGAGAGCAATGATGCTTGCATCAATTGCCGAGTGTGAGCAGTTTCGCAGCCTTACGGTTGCAAAGTTACGAAATATTTTTGAAATTACGAGTGATTGGGGAGTTAAAAGTGCGAAAGGGCGCGACACGACGGTTGTCGCCACATTGGCACCATACTTACATGAGTTCGATGAAAAAAAATGTAGTTTCATACATAGATGTATGCTATTGACACCTAACGAGAAACGTGTGAAACTATGTTTTTGGTTCGCCACGTCTGTATCATCTCCCATTATAGCCTATTTCATTTTTTGTAACGGTGGCGTTATATTGTGCGACGGCCGTGGTAGATATGTGCGACGGCCGTCGCACGATATAAACTCAGGCTCTCCAGACGGTGATAAACCTAGTGTAGATGATGGTGCAGCCTAACTTGATAGATAGCGCACTCCTGGACTGCATGCTTGTGTTCTCCAAAACTTAGTTTCACACCTAACGCTCAGTCATACAGATGGATGCGTGGTGTTGTGAATCTTATTTTTTTGAGAGTTCGATGTTTATATCAATATACTTTGTGTGGTACTCATTTAATTTCGCTTAACCGCAATTTTGGTAAAATTCTCCGTAAATTGTGTAACCGCAGTTTCGGGGGTTTTTCGTACCTTTGCAGTGTCAAAGGTGACACGGCGATTCTGGCATCGCCCCGGCATGGCTCAAGCAAGCTTGGCTCTACTCTCGACTTGCACGGAATTGCAGCCGAAACAAAAACAATGAAGATGCGAACCCTCTTGGTATGATAAGGTAATAATAAAAATGATATTAGAATACGGTATGAAAATGCGAATGACGGCTGTCGCCCTGATGCTCATGACGGCAGCAATGACCTTCGGGCAAAGCAAGGTTTACATGACGAAGGAGATTACACCGGAGTCGTTGGTGAGAATCTATAAGGCACTGGGCGTAGAGGCACAGGGGCGAGTGGCAGTGAAGATTTCTACGGGTGAGAGCGGCAATACGCACTATCTGAAGCCGACATTCATACGCAACCTGGTGGATGAAGTGAACGGCACCATCGTGGAGTGCAACACGGCATACGGTGGTTCGCGGCAAGACCCCAAGAAACACTGGGAGACAATTCACGAGCATGGGTTCGACAGCATCTTTGCCGTTGACCTGATGGATGAGTTTGGCGAGATACGCATCCCCGTCAAAGACAGGAAGCACCTGAAATACGACATCGTGGGTGAGCACTTGGCCAACTATGACTTCATGATTAACCTGGCCCACTTCAAGGGGCACGCAATGGGCGGTTTCGGTGGCGTGCTGAAAAATGCCTCTATTGGCGTGGCTTCTACGGCCGGGAAAGCCTATATCCACTCCCACGGCGTGACCAGTAAGACGCCTGAATGTTGGAACTATACAGGTCCGCAGGATTCGTTCCTGGAATCGATGGCTGCTGCAGCACAGGCTGTACACAACTACTTCCGCGGCAAGGTTATCTACATCAATGTGATGAACAACATGTCGGTAGATTGTGACTGCGACGGTCATCCTGCCAAACCGCAACTGAAGGACATGGGCATCGTTGCATCGCTCGACCCCGTGGCAGTAGACCAAGCCTGCCTGGATATGGTGTTCAACTATCAGGGCAAGCCCGGCGACGACAACAAACCGCTTATTCAGCGCATCAACCGCCAGCATGGAACTTATATCACCGACTATGCCGAACAGATCGGTCTCGGTTCGAAGAAGTATGTTCTTATTAACATAGACGAGTGAAGAAGAACATCTGTTCAGTGCTTACAGTTTCGGCTATAGGAACACTTGTGTTTACTGCCCAAGCATCGGCAGCGGTAGTCAATGACTCGATTTCGCTGCAGGAAGTGGTGGTGACGGGCACTCGCAATGCCACCGATGTGCGACACCTGCCTATGACGGTGACGGTCGTTGGCAGAGAGAAACTGACACAACAGAACCAGACATCGGTATTGCCGACGGTGATGCAGCAAGTGCCCGGTCTGTTCGTCACCAGTCGCTCCATGATGGGGTACGGTGTGTCGACGGGAGCCGCAGGCGGCATCAACCTGCGCGGTATTTCTGGCGGTGCTGGGCAGCTGTTGGTGCTGATTGACGGACATCCACAATACAATGGTGTCTATGGCCATCCCATCAGCGACAGTTATCAGACTTTGATGGCCGACCGCGTGGAAGTGCTGCGCGGCCCTGCCTCGGTGCTCTATGGAAGCAATGCAATGGGCGGCGTGCTGAACATCGTCACCCGCTCGATGCACCAGAATGGCGTGAAGACCCATATCAATCTGGGAGCAGGCAGCTACGGCACCATCCAGACCGAAGCCTCCAACCAGGTAAGAAACGGCAAATTCTCGTCTACTGTGGCAGCACAATACAATCGTACCGACAACCACCGTCCACGCATGGGATTCGAGCAGTATGGCGGTTACCTGAAACTGGGCTACGACTTCACGGAGCACTGGAATGCATACGTCAATGCCGACGTCACCCACTTCAACAGCAGTTATCCCGGAGCCGAGAGCAGCCCGATGTACGGTGCCGACCAGTGGATTACCCGTGGGGCCGTATCGGTAGCAGTGGAGAACCACTACGACAAGACCAGCGGCGCACTGAGCGCCTATAGCAACTTCGGGCGACATAAGGTTGACGACGGCACGGCAGACCCCACCAAGTCCACCCAGCGATTCTTCCGCTCGAAGGATGCGCTGACGGGCCTTTCGTGGTATCAGAGCGCACAGCTGTTTGAAGGCAACCGCCTGACTGTCGGAGTAGACTATATGCACATCTACGGCAATGCCTACTACACATCGAAGCAGACGGGAGAGGTGATGGAGACATCCAACAAACAGAGCGGGAAGAGCTATCGCAACGAGATTGCGGGCTACGTGGATTTCCGTCAGGACTTGGCTACGTGGCTGACCATCGACGCCGGTCTGCGCCTGGACCATCATTCTGTCTCAGGTACGGAGTGGATTCCACAGGCAGGTATCGTGGTGCGACCTATTGAGAAAGGAGAAATCAAGATGATGGCAAGCAAGGGATTCCGCAATCCCACCATGCGCGAGATGTATCTCTACCCACCTTCCAACGAGGAACTGAAGCCAGAACGCATCTGGAACTACGAACTCTCATGGAGGCATCGCCTCGGAACATTCCGCTACGGGGCCAACTTCTTCTACATCAAAGGCGACAACATGATTCAGACCGTCAATCGTAAGAATGTGAACACGGGCGAGATAGAAAACTACGGCATGGAGCTGGAAGCCGACTACCGCATCGGCAGCCATTGGTCGCTCAACACCAACCACTCGCTGCTGCACATGAAGAATCACATCGTCGCAGCCCCCACCTATAAGGGATTTCTCAGTGCAAGCTTCAATTGCTGCAAATGGACCGTCGTGGCAGGGCTGCAGTACATCAGCGGGCTCTACACAGCCGTTGGTGAAAAGGAGCAGAAGGAAAACTTCTGCCTGCTGAATACCTCCGTCACTTACAACGTGTACAAGGGGCTCAACCTCTGGCTGCGTGGTGAGAACCTGCTGGCGCAGAACTATGAGATCAACCTCGGCTATCCCATGCCACGGGCTACGTTCATGGGAGGGGTGAACATTACATTTTGAAGGGCCGGTGAAGTTACAGAAACTACCCTGCCCATGACTATCGTCAATACGCCATTTCATGAACGCCCTTGACGGCACGGCCTGAGGGGTCGTTCATGTTCTTGAAGGCGGCATCCCACTCGAGGGCGACGGCAGTGCTGCAGGCCACGCTGGCCTCGGAGGGTACGCTGCGGGCGGCGGAGTCGCTGGGGAAGTGCTCGGCAAAGATGCTGCGGTAGTAATATTCCTCCTTGTTCTTGGGCGGGTTGATGGGGAAACGCTCGGCGGCGTGGGCCATCTGCTCGTCGGTGACGGCACGCGAGGTGATGTCCTTCAGCGTGTCGATCCATGAATAGCCTACGCCGTCGGAGAACTGCTCCTTCTGTCGCCAGGCCACGGCATCGGGCAGCATGTCGGCAAAGGCTTCGCGGACAATCTTCTTTTCTGTCGTCTGGCCGGGACACATCTTCGCCTCGGGATTGGTACGCATGGCGACATCGAGAAACTCCTTGTCGAGGAAGGGCACGCGGCCCTCTACGCCCCATGCCGACAGGCTCTTGTTGGCGCGCAGGCAGTCGTAGAGGTGGAGTTTGGAGAGTTTGCGGACGGTCTCTTCGTGGAAGTCCTTGGCCGAGGGGGCTTTGTGGAAGTAGAGGTAGCCTCCGAATATCTCGTCGGCACCCTCGCCCGAGAGCACCATCTTGATGCCCATCGACTTGATGACGCGGGCCAGAAGGTACATGGGTGTGGAGGCGCGGACGGTGGTGACGTCGTAAGTCTCAATGTAGTAGATGACGTCGCGGATGGCGTCGAGGCCCTCCTGAATGGTGTAGTTGATTTCGTGGTGGACGGTGCCGATGTGGTCGGCCACGAGGCGGGCCTTAGCCAGGTCGGGGGCGCCCTTCAGACCAACGGCGAAGGAGTGCAGGCGGGGCCAGTAGGCGCGGGTGCGGCTGTCGTCCTCGATGCGGTGCTCGCTGAACTTCTGGGCGATGGCGGAGATGACGCTGCTGTCGAGACCGCCGGAGAGGAGCACGCCGTAGGGGACGTCGGACATGAGTTGGCGGCGCACGGCATCTTCCAAGGCATCGTGGATGGCTTCAGCTGATGCCGCATTGTCCTTTACGGCGGCGTAGTCGAACCAGTCGCGGTGGTAATACCGCTGCATGCAGAACCCTTCACGGCTGTAGAGGTAGTGGCCCGGCAGGAAGGGCTCGTAGCGTTCGCACTGGCCTTCGAGGGCCTTCAGTTCGGAGGCCACATAAACGGTGCCGTTGCTGTCGTAACCGATGTAGAGGGGGATGACACCGATGGGGTCGCGGGCAATCAGGAACTCGTCGTGCTCCTCGTCATAGAGCACAAAGGCAAAGATGCCGCTGAGGTTTTCCAATAGAGCTTCCACCCCCGACTTCTCCTCTTCTTGCGTCCCTGCGGTAGCAAGCGACTCCAATGGGGCGAGCTGCTGGCGCCATTCACGATAGAGCGCCAGGATGACCTCGCAGTCGCTGCCCGTCTGGAAGTCGTACTGCCCGGCAGAGCGGCGCCGGATTTCCTGATGGTTGTAGATTTCGCCATTGACCGCGAGGACTTGTTTCTTGTCGGGCGAGTAGAGGGGTTGGCCGCCCGACTCTGGGTCTACGATGCTCAGTCGCTCGTGGGCGAGGATGGCAGAGCCGCCACAATAGATTCCACTCCAGTCAGGTCCGCGATGGCGAATCTTCTGACTCATTCGTAATGCCTTCTGGCGCAGTGCTGTGGTCTGCTCCTTCACGTTTAATATGGCTACAATTCCACACATAATATTTCCTTTCTTTTTATAATTGCTTCTTTAGTGAACGTAAAAAAATACCTTGGTATGATTTCTATTACTGACCCCACCCCCAACCCCTCCCCTACAAGGGAGGGGAGTGCCTGCGGAATACCCGTGGTGGGCAAGGCGATGGCCGTTCCCCTCCCTTGTAGGGGAGGGGTTGGGGGTAGGGTCAGTTACTCTATTCATTTGTGCCAAGTTTTTTAAAATCATTACTTAATACATTCTCTACATAGCGGACGAAGGCCTGATTGACCAGACGGATGCCGCCAGGGGTAGGGTAGTGCCCCGTGAAATACCAGTCGCCCGGATGGTGGGGGCATGCCGTGTGCAAGCCCTCGATGCTCTGGAACACCAGTTCGACGGGAGCCTCCATGCCGTCGGGGCGCAGCATCTCGACAATCTTCTTGTTGATCTCCTCCACCGTGAAGGGGGCATAGATGGCACGCACGTGATTGGCCGCCAATGGCTCGTTCTTGCACTTCCAGTATACATCAGCAATCAGACCCTCCCGGGGGTGGGTCTGCTCCTTGATCAGTTCGATGGCGGCACGGAAGGCGCAGAGCTCTTCGAGTCGCGACATGTCGATGCCGTAGTAATCGGGGTAGCGAATCTGCGGCGACGAGCTGACCATGACAATCTTCTTGGGGTGCAGGCGGTCGAGAATTTTGAAGATGCTCTCGCGGAGCGTGGTGCCACGAACGATGGAGTCGTCGATGATGACCAGATTATCCTCGTAGGGGCGCAGCGAACCGTAAGTGATGTCGTAGACATGGGCCGCCAAGTCGTTGCGCTCCGCACTGTCGGAGATAAAGGTGCGGAGCTTGATGTCCTTCCACACGACCTTTTCGATGCGGACGTCGGCCCCCTCCAACCTCCCCCCGTAGGGGAGGCTTTTGCGGATGCCGTCAGTCATGCCGTAGAAGGCTACCTCGGCCGTGTTGGGTATATATGAAAAGACTGTGTTGGCTACGTCATTATTGATGGCCCGCATGATGGCGGGAGTCAGTTGTTCGCCCAACCGTTTGCGCTCGCGGTAGATGTTGCGGTCGGAGCCCCGGCTGAAGTAAATGCGCTCGAAGGAGCAGGCTGATGACCCTGCTCCTCCCCTCCCTTCAAGGGGAGGGGTTAGGGGTGGGGTCTGTATCTTTCCGTCCTTATGCACGATGAGCGCCTGCCCGGGCAGCAGCTCCTGCACGTCGGCAGTGTCGATATTGAAAGTCGTCTGTAGCACCGGGCGCTCGCTGGCCACGGCGATAACCTCATCGTCACGATAGTAGAACGCCGGGCGGATGCCCCACGGGTCGCGCACGGCGAACATCTCGCCCGAGCCCGTCAGTCCGCACATCACGTAGCCGCCGTCGTAGTGGCTCATCGTCGTCTTCAGCACGTTGGCCATCTCCACGTGACTGTCGATATAGTCGGTGACGGCCGTGCCCTCCAGTCCCTGCGCCTTGGCCTCGGCATAGAGCCGCTCCACCTCGCGGTCCAGCCGGTGCCCCATCAGTTCGAGCGTGATATACGAGTCGCCGTAGATGCGCGGCGACTGCCCCTGACTGGTCAGGAAAGAAAAGACCTCGTCGATATTGGTCATGTTGAAGTTGCCGCAGAGGCAGAGGTTCTTCGCCCTCCAGTTGTTGCGGCGCAGGAAGGGATGCACGAATGTCAGCCCGCTCTTGCCGGTGGTCGAGTAGCGCAGGTGGCCCATCAGCAGTTCGCCCTTCATGGCCTCGGTGACGCGTGAAAAAATCTCGGTGATGGCGTCCTTGCCCTCCGCCTTCTCGCGAAACATATACTCCGTGCCAGGCTTGTTGGTCAGGCTGACGGAGGCGAAGCCTGCGCCTTCCTGCCCGCGGTTGTGCTGCTTCTCCATCATCAGGTAGAGCTTGTTGAAGCCCCACGCCCACGTGCCGTACTTCCGTTCGTAATAGTCCAGCGGCTTCAGCAGGCGAATCATCGCCACGCCGCACTCATGCTTCAGCTGTTCCATTATACTGTTTTACTAATCTTATCATACCTTTTTAAACATTTATACAAACCTTGACGAAACTCATAAACAGCGGATGCGGATGGAGCACCGTCGATGCGTATTCGGGGTGGAACTGTGTGCCGATGTACCACCGCAGGGTCGGTATCTCGACAATCTCCACCAGGTCGGCAGCGGGATTGATGCCCACGCAGTGCATGCCCGCCGCCTCGTAGTCCTCCTTATACTGATTGTTGAACTCATAGCGGTGGCGGTGACGCTCGCGGATAAGCAGACCCTCCCCCAGTCCCTTCCTTGTAGGGCGGGGAGTAGACAGTCCTGTCGCCGCATAAGCTGCTGCGGCGCGGCTGCCCTCGCGGAGTTGGCAGTCGTAAGCCCCGAGTCGCATCGTGCCGCCCATATTGGTGACGTTCTTCTGCTCCTCCATCAAGTCGATGACGGGGTGCTGCGTCTCTGCCGACATCTCGCTGCTGTTGGCATCGGGATAGCCCAGCACATTCCGCGCAAACTCGATGACCATCATCTGCATACCGAGACAGATGCCGAAGGTCGGCACGTCGTGCGTCCGGCAATATTCGGCAGCCACAATCTTGCCCTCGATGCCCCGCTGGCCGAAGCCCGGACAGATGACGACGCCCGCCATGCCCTCTAATTGCTTGGCGACATTCTCCGTCGTCACCTCCTCGCTGTTGACGAAGTGCAGCCGTGCCTTCACCTTATTATATATACCCGCCAGGTTCAGGCTCTCGCGGATGCTCTTGTAGGCATCCTGCAGGTCGTATTTGCCCACGAGTGCGATATGCACCTCGGTGGTGGCGTTGCGCTGCATGTCCAGGAATGTGTGCCACGGCTTCATGGCCGGTGTCTCGCCCACGGGGATGCCCATCTTCCGCAGGATAGCCGCGTCGAGTCCCTGCCGCTGCATGCTGACCGGCACCTCGTAGATGCTCGGCATGTCCTCGCTCTGCACCACGCACTCCAGGTCGACATTACAGAACGACGCCACCTTCAGGCGCATGGTGTCGTCGAGGTGGCGCTCGGTGCGCAGCACGAGGATGTCGGGCTGTATGCCCATCCCCTGCAGTTCCTTTACGCTATGTTGCGTCGGCTTCGTCTTCAGTTCGTCGGCAGCCTTCAGGTAGGGCACGTAGGTCAGATGCACGCACACCGCGTTACGTCCCAGCTCCCACCGCAACTGTCGGATGGCCTCCATGAACGGTGCACTCTCGATGTCGCCAATGGTGCCGCCGATTTCGCAGATAATGAAAGCCCCTCTCCCTTGGGAACCCAGCATCCTCCTTTTTATCTCGTCGGTGATGTGCGGCACCACCTGGATGGTCTTGCCCAGGTAGTCGCCGTGGCGCTCGCGGTCGATGACGGTCTTGTAGATGCGCCCGGTGGTGACAGAGTTGTCGCGCGTGGTGCGGATGCCGGTGAACCGCTCGTAGTGGCCCAGGTCGAGGTCGGTCTCGAAACCGTCCTCCGTCACGTAGCACTCGCCGTGCTCGTAGGGGTTCAGCGTCCCCGGGTCGATATTGATGTAGGGGTCGAACTTCTGGATGGTCACCTTGTAACCGCGCGCCTGCAGCAGCTTGCCGATGGAGGCGGAGATGATGCCCTTTCCCAACGAGGAAACGACACCGCCCGTGACGAAAATATACTTTGTATCCATAAAACGAATCTATTTTATGGACTGCAAAGATATGCACTTTCCACCAATTCCGTCCGCTTCCGACAGACTTTTGAATGTTAAATCGCCTTCAAACTGACATTTTGTAAAGTGTTGACCGCATGGTCTCCGCGTTTTCCTTTCCTTTTGCTCTAAAAACAGCCGAAGTCGTAACGATTTGTTGCTTTATGCTTGTGCGGTGAAGAAGCACGCTCAAGGGCTGCTCGCCTACGGAATACGGTCGGAAGGCTCGGCCAAGGACAGAAGAAATTCCCCTCTCCCGCCTTCAGCGGCGGAAGAGGGGAAGGATACCTGGTGAAGATTAAGGCTGCAGCGTGAAACCGAGAACCAGGTATGCTTTCTGCGAACAAGGGTTGCCCGTCAGTTGTCCGAAGACGGGGATGGAGAACGAGTCGGTCACGCGGATGTCCTTCGTGGCCCGCAGCGAGAGGTTGGTGACGGCGAAACCGCTGGTGCCGTATGTGGTCGTAGCGTAAGGAACGGCACCGACCGTGGCAGTCCAGTCGACGGTGGCGAGGCGGAAGGGGACGCTGGCCTCGAAGTAGCTACTGTAGGCCCGCTTGCCGCTCTTGTTGGTGCCGTCGTTGCCGGCGAAGTTGGTGTACCACTGCAGGACGACGGGGATTGCAAATCCCCTCAAACTGCTGAAGTCGTAACCGATGTTGGCCTCGAACAGGTGGTTGGTGCCGTGGGCGCCGTACTTGAAGTAGCGGCCGTCGGGGTCGAGGCCCTCAGAGAACCAGTAGTCGGTGATGCCGATATTCAGACCGCCCGTGGTGTAGCCGATGGTGAGGTCGAACTCCTTCACGTCGTCCTTGTTCGACAGTCCGTAGGAGCCCCAGGCGGTTAGCGACAGACCTTTGTAGCCTACGCCGAATGTCGGTTGCACGGCTACGTCGCCCAGCTTCAGGCCACGCCAGATGTATTCGTTCACGAAATCGGCCTTGAGGGTAAGGTCCACCTTGTCCTGTGCAAGGGCGGTGCTGCTGAGCACCAGTCCCATTGCAAATAAAACCATCTTTTTCATACCTTTAATCTTTTCAGTTGTAGCAACTCTCGCCATGCTCGTAGATGTCGAGGCCCTCGTCCTCTATGCGGTCGTCGACGCGCAGACCGTGCAGTCGCTTGATGCCGTAGAAGAGGGCGATGCCGCACAGGGCTGCCCAGAGGTCGATGATGAAGATGCCGAACGCCTGGGCGCAGAAGAATCCCCAGCCGTGGCCGTAGAAGGCGCCTGTCGACGTGGAGAGCAGGCCGGTCATGAGGGTGCCGAGGATGCCGCATACGCCGTGTACGCTGCTGGCGCCCACGGGGTCGTCGATGTGCAGGCGGTGGTCGATGAACTCGATGGCGTAGACCAATACGATGCCGCAGAGGAGTCCGATGATGACGGCTCCGAAGGGCGAGACAAGGTCGCAGCCGGCGGTGATACCCACCAGTCCGGCCAGCACGCCGTTGAGCGTCAGCGAGAGCGAGGGCTTGCCATACTTCAGATAGGTAAGCAGCATGGTGGCCGTGCCGCCTGCCACGGCGGCGAGGTTGGTGGTGAGGAAGACATGGCTGATGGCCGTGCGGTTGACCTCGCCCGAGGCTGCGAGCTGCGAGCCGGGGTTGAAGCCGAACCATCCCATCCAGAGGATGAAGACGCCCAGGGCGGCCATGGCCAGGTTGTGGCCGGGTATGGCGCGGCTCTTGCCGTCGGCACCGTACTTGCCGCGGCGCGGGCCGAGGGCGATGGCGCCCACCAGGGCCAGCACGCCGCCCACACTGTGCACGATGGCCGAGCCCGCGAAGTCGTGGAACACGGTGCCGAAGGTCTGCATCATAAATGAGTCCTCAGCCGCGTTGCACAGCCATCCGCCGCCCCACGTCCAGTGGCCCTCTATCGGGTAGATGAAGAGCGAGATGACGGCCGAGTAGACCAGGTACATCGAGAACTTGGTGCGCTCGGCCATGGCTCCGCTGACGATGGTGGCCGAGGTGGCGCAGAAGACGGTCTCGAAAATCAGGAAGCCCTCTACGGGCAGCTGGCCCTTCCAGAAGGAGAGGTCGCCCCAGTTGGGCGCACCGATGAAGCCTGCGCCCTCGGAGCCGAACATGAATCCGAAGCCGATGAAAAAAAACAGGAGCGAGCCGAACATGAAGTCGACGAAGTTCTTCATCAGGATGTTGGCCGTGTTCTTCGAGCGTGTGAAGCCTGCCTCGCAGAGGGCGAAGCCTGGCTGCATCCAGAAAACCAGCATGGCTGCCAGCAGCATCCATACGGTATCGAGTGATAATCCTATTTCGTTCATAATTTCTATTCTTTTTTATTCGTTAATTTCATTCATGCGCATTGATCTTATTTCTTGTCCCTTAGCACCGTGTCGCCGTGCTCGCCGGTGCGGATGCTCCACGTGTCGATGACGTCGCTCACGAAGATGCGGCCGTCGCCCACTTGTCCGGTTTGCGCCACCCGTAGGATGACGTCGACCGTGGGCTGCATGATGACGTCGCGGCAGACGATGGTGATGGCTACGCGCTCGATGACGTCGGTGGAATACTGTACGCCGCGGTAGATGCGCTCCTGGCGGCTCTGCCCAATGCCGTGAACGTCGTGGTACTCAAACCAGTCGATGTCCGAGTGCAGCAGGGCATCCTTCAGCTCCTCGAACTTGGTCTTGCGGATGATGGCTTCAATCCTTTTCATACTTTTTACCTCTTTTAGATTGTGAATACTTAGTTTTCGTGTCGTCTTGCAAGATTACGGCTGCAAAGTTATGGGGATTAGTGAGAAAAAGGCGCATAAACTTACAACTTTGTACCAACAAAATGAGGCGGGATGACAAATTGTAAACATTCGGGTGACGTCGGGCTGCTTTTTCTTTTCATCTTGTCACGAAATATGGTTCTTTGTGTACAAAATGATAGTTGTGTACGAATTGCAATAAATATTTTGACACAAATACTCTTATTTTTCTATCCTTTTGTATTATCTTTGCATCCGAAATCGAGACAAAAGAAAGATAAAACAAGGATAATATGACAAAAAGTAAATTAGACGGACTATATCAGCCACAGTATGAGCACGACGCCTGCGGCGTGGGCATGGTGGTGAACATCCACGGTGGCAAGAGTCACGAACTGGTGGACAACGCCCTGAAGGTGCTGGAGAACATGGAGCACCGCGGCGCCGAGACTCGCGACGGGACGGGCGACGGCGCGGGCATCATGCTCCAGATACCCCACGAGTTTATCCTGCTGCAGGGCATCCCCGTGCCCGAGAAGGGAAAGTACGGCACGGGGCTCGTGTTCCTGCCCAAGGATGAGGCGGCGCAGCAGGAGATTCTCTCCGTGATGATCGAGGAGATTGAGCGCGAAGGTTTGCAACTGATGCACCTGCGAACGGTGCCCACCTGTCCGGAGGTGCTGGGCGAGGCGGCGCGGCGCGTGGAGCCGGCCATCAAGCAGATTTTCGTGACAAAGACTCAGCAGACCCTCCCCCGGCCCCTCCCTTGTAGGGAGGGGAGTGATTACCTGCAGGACGAGGATGCAGCGTTTAAGCGCACCTTATATATTATAAGGAAAAGGATTGAACAGAGATTCGCAAAAATGGTACCTACTCCCCTCCCTACAAGGGAGGGGCCGGGAGAGGGTCAGCCTGGGGAGGGTCCTTACATCTGTTCACTGAGCAACACAAACATTATATATAAGGGAATGTTGACCAGCGGACAGCTGCGTCGGTATTTCCCCGACCTGTCGAGCCCCTATCTGACAAGCGGATTGGCGCTGGTGCACTCACGATTCAGCACAAACACATTCCCTACGTGGTCGTTGGCCCAGCCCTTCCGCTTGTTGGCTCACAACGGCGAGATCAACACCATCCGCGGCAACCGCGGATGGATGAAGGCCCGCGAGAGTGTGCTGTCGAGCGAGGCACTGGGCGACATCCGGGAGATTTCGCCCATCGTAGAGGAAGGCATGAGCGACTCGGCAAGCCTCGACAACGTGTTTGAGTTCCTGACCATGAGCGGACTCTCGCTGCCGCAGGCGATGGCGATACTCGTGCCGGAATCGTTCAACGACAAGAACCCGATTTCGGAGGACCTGAAGGCCTTCTACGAATACCACTCGATACTGATGGAGCCGTGGGACGGTCCGGCAGCACTGCTGTTCTCGGATGGGCGCTATGCCGGCGGTATGCTCGACAGAAACGGTCTGCGCCCCTCGCGCTATACAATAACGAAGCAGGGCATGATGGTGGTGGCCTCGGAAGTGGGCGTGATGGACTTCGAGCCGGGCGACGTGGTCAGCAAAGGCCGCCTGCAGCCGGGCAAGATACTGCTCGTCGACACGCAGGAAGGCCGCATCTATTACGACGGCGAAATCAAGGAGCAGTTGGCCAAGGCCCATCCATACCGCGAGTGGCTCAGCGAGAACCGCGTGCAGTTGGAAAAACTGAAGAGCGGTCGCCACGTGGAGAACAGCGTGGAGCATCTGGAGCAGCGGCTGGTGCAGTTTGGCTACGGTCAGGAGGATATTGAGAAGACCATCATCCCGATGGCTACTGCGGGACAGGAGCCCGTGGCGGCGATGGGCAACGACACGCCGCTGGCCGTCATCAGTGACCGTCCGCAGGTGTTCTTCAATTATTTCCGTCAGCAGTTTGCGCAGGTGACGAACCCCGCCATCGACCCGATACGCGAGGAGTTGGTGATGTCGTTGACGGAGTATATCGGTGCCGTGGGCACGAATATCCTGACGCCCGATGCGTCGAACTGCAAGATGGTAAGGCTACCGCAGCCGGTGCTGACGAATACGCAGCTGGATATACTGTGTAATATAAGGTATAAGGGATTTAAGACGAAGAAGCTGGCGATGACATTCAGCCTGCAGACCCAGCAGACCCTCCAGTCTCTCCCCCGGCCCCTCTCCCGTAGAGAGGGGAGTGATTACTCTCAGGCCGGAAAAGCTTTGCGGGAGGCACTCGACAAACTTTGCAAGGATGCGGAGCAAGCTGTAGATGATGGCTACAACTACATCATCCTCACTGACAAACTGCCTATTGATGAGGTATCTGCTCAAAGTGCAGCAACAGCGGCCGAGCTATCTACTCCCCTCTCTACGGGAGAGGGGCCGGGGGAGAGGCTTTTTATCCCCTCCCTGCTGGCGGTCTCAGCCGTTCACCATCACCTTATTTCGGTGGGCAAGCGTGTGCAGACGGCGCTGATTGTGGAGAGCGGCGAGATTCGTGAGACGATGCATGCGGCGCTGTTGCTGGGCTATGGTGCCAGTGCGTTGTGCCCGTATATGGCATTTGCTATTCTTGACGACCTGGTGAAGCGGGGCAAGATACAGGAGGAATATGCCACGGCGGAGGCGCACTATATCAAGGCGATAGACAAGGGCCTGAAGAAGATTATGTCGAAGATGGGCATCTCGACCATCCGCTCGTATCGCGGGGCGAAGATATTCGAGAGCATCGGGCTGAGCGAAAACTTGCTGCGGCGGTATTTCGGAACGGAAGTGAGCACCATTGGCGGCATTGGGCTGAAGGAGATAGCGAGGGATGCCGTTCGGATGAAGGAGGCGGCAGACTGCAGCACTGCCGCAGCATACGGGACGGAGACGCTGAAGAACCAGGGGCAGTTTGCCTGGCGCAAGGACGGTATCAAGCATGCGTGGAACCCGGAGACGATTGCCAAGCTGCAGTTGGCCACGCGGCAGGGCAGTTATGAGAAGTTTAAGGAGTGGGCAAGGCTGGTGGACGAGAAAGAGAGCCCGATCTTCATCCGCGACTTCTTCGGATGGAAGAAGGCGGCCAAGCCGGTGCCCGTCGACGAGGTGGAGCCGGTGGAGTCGATTGTTCGTCATTTCGTGACGGGAGCCATGTCGTTTGGGGCGTTGAGCATCGAGGC
The DNA here is from genome assembly GCA_017847725.1 of Prevotella sp. Taxonomy (GTDB): domain Bacteria; phylum Bacteroidota; class Bacteroidia; order Bacteroidales; family Bacteroidaceae; genus Prevotella. The sequence continues at coordinate 10,882 of JAGAXW010000052.1, read as the reverse complement.
GCACGAGGCATTGGCGCTGGCGATGAACAAACTCGGTACACGCTCGAACACCGGCGAGGGCGGCGAGGACAATGCCCGCTATCACGCCAGCGTAGACTTCGTCTCGGCAGATGGCGCGACAGAAGCCGTTTCGCTGTCGAGCAAGACGAAGCAGATTGCCTCGGGCCGCTTTGGCGTGACGGCAGAATACCTGGTGAATGCCGAGGAGATACAGATCAAGGTGGCCCAGGGCGCGAAGCCCGGCGAGGGCGGACAGTTGCCCGGCTTCAAGGTGAACGACATCATCGCCAAGACGCGCAACGCCATCCCCGGCATCTCGCTCATCTCGCCGCCGCCCCACCATGACATATATAGCATCGAAGACCTGGCGCAGCTCATCTTCGACCTGAAGAATATCAATCCGGAGGCGGCCGTCTCTGTGAAGCTCGTGGCCGAGAGCGGTGTGGGCACGATTGCGGCCGGTGTGGCGAAGGCCAAGGCCGACCTCATCGTCGTCTCGGGTGCCGAGGGCGGTACGGGGGCTTCGCCGGCCTCGTCGATGCGCTTTGCGGGCATCTCGCCGGAGATAGGTCTGGCTGAGACGCAGCAGACGCTGGTGATGAACGGACTGCGGAATCAGGTGCGCCTGCAGACCGACGGACAATTGAAGACGGCGAAGGACGTCGTCATCATGGCGATGCTGGGGGCTGACGAGTTCTCGTTTGGCACGCTGCCGCTCATCGTGCTGGGCTGCGTGATGATGAGGAAGTGCAATACGAATACGTGTCCGATGGGCGTGGCCACGCAGAACCCGGAACTGAGGAAACACTTCGAGGGAAGGGCGGAGTATGTGGTGAACTACTTTACCTTCCTGGCGCAGCAGGTGAGGGAGTATCTGGCAGAGATGGGCGCTCGCTCGCTGAAGGAGATTATCGGGCGGACGGAACTTCTTGAGATTGTTACCAACAATATGACAGACAAGCAAAAGGCCATCGACTTTTCACGGTTATTATACCGACCTTCTGAGAGCGGCTGTGCATTGTATTGGGACCGCGGCGGCTATACCAAGGTGACGGGCGTAAAGGACGAGGAAATCATCCGCGCTGCCCAGAAAGCCATCGACGGCGGCGAGGAGGTGTCGCTCGACTACGCCATCAAGAATACCGACCGCGCCGTGGGCACGATGCTCTCGGGCGTTATCGCCAAGAAATATGGCGAGGCGGGACTGCCCGACGGCACCATCAAGATCAAGTTCAAGGGCTCGGCCGGCCAGAGCTTCGGCGCCTTCGCCGTGAAGGGCCTGGACCTGCGCCTGGAGGGCGAGACGAACGACTACTTTGGCAAGGGGCTCTCGGGCGGCCGCATCTCGATACTGCCGCCAGCCCGCCGCAGCGAGGACTTCCGTGCCGAAGAGAATATCATCGCCGGCAACACGGGGCTCTACGGGGCCACCTCGGGCGAGCTCTATATCAACGGTAAGGTGGGCGAGCGCTTTGGCGTGCGCAATTCGGGGGCCGTAGCCGTTATCGAGGGGGCTGGCGACCACTGCTGCGAGTATATGACGGGGGGCCGCGTCGTCGTGCTCGGCGAGACGGGGCGCAACTTCGCCGCCGGCATGTCGGGCGGCGTGGCCTACGTCTACGATCCCAGGCATACGTTCGACTACTTCTGCAATATGGACATGGTGGAGCTCTCGCTGGTGGAGGACTCGGTATCGCGCAAGGAACTGCTCGAACTCATCCGTCAGCACTACCTGCACACAGGCTCGGCACTGGCCGGACGGCTGCTCGACGACTGGCACCGCGCTGTGGAAGACTTCATCCAGGTGGTGCCCATCGAGTATAGGCGGGTGCTCGAAGAGGAGAAGATGAAGCGGCTGCACGAGAAGATTGCCGACATACAGAGAGATTATTAACGTTTAGAGTTTATAGTATAGAGAAACAATGGGAAATCCGAAAGCATTTTTAGAGATACACCGTCAGGAGGCGGGCTACCGTCCGGTGCACGACCGCATCCACGACTTTGGCGAGGTGGAGCAGACGCTCAACACCCGCGAACGCAAGCGGCAGGCCTCGCGCTGCATGGACTGCGGCGTGCCCTTCTGCCACTGGGCCTGTCCGCTGGGCAACAAGGCGCCAGAGTGGAACGACGCGCTGTATCGGGGCGAGTGGGAGCAGGCCTTCCGTCTGCTGACGAGCACCAATCCCTTCCCCGAGTTCACGGGCCGCATCTGTCCGGCGCTGTGCGAGAAGGCTTGCGTGCTGAACCGCTTCAACCATGAGCCGACGACCAACCGCGAGGACGAGTGCGCCATCATCGAGGCCGCCTTCCGCGAGGGGTATATCCAGCCGCGGGTGCCCGCCCGGCGCTGCGGGAAGCGCGTCGCCGTCATCGGTGCCGGTCCGGCCGGCCTGGCCTGTGCCGATGCCCTCAACCAGATGGGATATACGGTGACGGTGTATGAGAAGAACGAGGCCGCCGGCGGACTGCTGCGCTACGGCATCCCAAACTTCAAGCTCAACAAGGCGATTATCGACAGGCGCATCCGGCTGATGGAGCAGGAAGGCATCGCTTTCCGTTACGGTGAGGACGTTGAGTGTACTGCGGCACTGCCGCAGTCTACGGGACAGGCCGACGCCGTCGTCATCGCCACCGGCACGCCCAGCGCCCGCGACCTCAATATCCCCGGCCGCGAACTGAAGGGCGTGCACCTCGCCCTCGAACTGCTCTCGCAGCAGAACCGCGTGCTGGCCGGGATGGCGTTTCCGGAAAAGGAGCGCATTACGGCCAAGGGGAAGGATGTGCTCGTCATCGGTGGCGGCGATACGGGTAGCGATTGCATCGGCACCGCCCACCGCCAGGGCTGCCGCAGTGTGACGCAGATAGAGATTATGCCTCGCCCCGTAGAGGGCCCCGACGACCCGCAGAACCCGTGGCCCAACTGGCCGCGCACGCTGAAGACCACGTCGAGCCACGAGGAGGGCTGCACCCGCCGCTGGAACATCAACACGCTGGAGTTCCTGGGCGAGGACGGTAAGTTGACAGGCGTAAAGGTGCAGGAGATAGACTGGAAGTTCCCCGTCCCTCAAGGGGAGGGGGCAGGGGTGGGGGCTGTATCTTCTCGCCCCGTCATGGTGGCGAAGGGCGAGCCATTCGTCATCAAGGCCGAGCTCTGCCTGTTGGCGATGGGCTTTCTCAGGCCCGAGCATCCGCAGTATCCTGAGAATGTCTTCGTCTGCGGCGATGCAGCCAGCGGTGCCTCGCTCGTGGTCCGCGCCATGGCCAGCGGCATAGAGACGGCCAAGAAAGTAAACGAATATCTGACGAGATGAAAAAGATTCCCTTCACCAAGATGCACGGCTGCGGCAACGACTACATCTACGTCAACGCGATGCAGCACCCGATAGCTCATCCTCAGGCCTGCGCTGTCGCGTGGAGCGACCGCCACAAGGGCATCGGCAGCGATGGGCTGGTGGTCATCGACCGCTCGCCCGTGCCCGAGGCCGACTTCGCCATGCGCATCTTCAATGCCGACGGCTCGGAGGCCATGATGTGCGGCAATGCCAGCCGATGCATCGGCAAGTACCTCTATGAGCGTGGCCTGGCGGACAAGACAGAAATCCGTCTGCTGACGCTTTCGGGGGTCAAGACGCTCAGTCTGCATGTTTCGCCTTCGTGCCCCGCTCACGAAAAGGACGCGCAGCTGCTCCCCTCCCTTGTAGGGGAGGGGCTGGGGGTGGGGTCTGTAACCTCCGTCACCGTTGACATGGGCGAGCCAGTCTTGGAGGACGCGTCGCAGTTTGTCGGCAACCGGGGGCTGCGAGGTGGGTCTTTCGTTTCGATGGGCAATCCCCACTATGTTATCTTCACCGACGACATCGATCAGGTGGCAGAGACGGGGCGTATCCTCGAATGTCATCCCGCCTTCCCACAGCGCTGCAACATCGAATTTGCAAAGATTACTGACCCCACCCCCGACCCCTCCCCTACAAGGGAGGGGAACGGCTGCGCCACCATCCGCACCCGTGTCTGGGAGCGCGGCAGCGGTGTTACGATGGCCTGCGGCACGGGGGCCTGTGCCACCGCCGTGGCCGCCTTTCTCAGCGGTCGTGCCGGTCGCGAGAGTGACATCGTGATGGACGGCGGCACGCTGCACATCGAGTGGCGCGAAAGCAATCGCCACGTCTATATGACTGGCCCTGCCACCTTCGTCTTCGATGGCGAAATAGAAATTCCGGAATAACAAAACTACGACATTATGGCATTAGTAAATATCCACTTCCTGAACCTGCAGGCGAACTACTTGTTCGCCGACATCGCCAAGAAGGTCAATGCCTTCAAGGTGATGCACCCCAAGGCCGACGTCATCTCGCTTGGCATCGGCGACGTCACCCAGCCGCTCTGTCCCGCCGTCATCGAGGCCATGCACAAGGCCGTTGACGAGATGGCCACTGCCGACGGCTTCCGAGGCTACGGCCCCGAGCAGGGCTACGACTTCCTGCGCGAGGCCATCCTGAAGAACGACTTCGCGCCTCGTGGCGTGCGCCTCAGCCTCGACGAGGTCTTTATCAATGACGGGGCGAAGAGCGACACCGGCAACTTCCAGGAGTTGCTCCACTGGGACAACTTCATCGGCGTCACCGACCCCATCTATCCCGTCTACATCGACTCCAACGTGATGATAGGCCGCTGCGGCACCTATCGCGACGGTCGCTGGACCAACGTGCGCTATATGCCCACCACGGCCGAGAACGGTTTCGTGCCTGAACTGCCGAAGGGCCGTCCGGTGGATGTCATCTACCTCTGCTTCCCCAACAATCCCACGGGCACCGTCATCACCAAGCCGGAACTGCGCAAGTGGGTGAACTACGCGCTGAAGAACGATGCCCTCATCCTCTTCGACGCCGCCTATCAGGCCTATATCCGCGACCCGGAGATTCCCCACAGCATCTACGAGATTCGCGGAGCCCGCAAGTGTGCCGTGGAGTTCCGCTCGTTCTCCAAGACGGCCGGCTTTACGGGTGTCCGCTGCGGCTACACCATCGTGCCGAAAGAGGTCAGCGTGGCCACCTTCGAGGGCGAGCGCATCTCCCTCAACCAGCTCTGGCTGCGCCGCCAGTGCACCAAGTTCAACGGCACGAGCTACATCTCGCAGCGCGCTGCCGAGGCCATCTACTCGCCCGAGGGCAAGCAACAGGTCAGCGCCACCATCGACTACTATATGGAGAACGCCGCCCGTATGCTGTCGGTACTGAGGAGCCTCGGCTTCGAGTGCTACGGCGGCGAGAATGCCCCCTATATCTGGATGCGCACGCCCGACGGCACTACTTCGTGGCAATTCTTCGAGGCCCTGCTCTACGGTGCCAATGTGGTCTGCACCCCTGGCGTGGGCTTCGGTCCATCGGGCGAGGGCTACGTGCGCTTCACCGCCTTTGGCAGTCACGAGCAGACGGAAGAAGCACTCCAGCGAATCGCTCAGTGGGCAGGCAAGAAATGACGCACAACAAAAAGTCTCAAAGAACGGTATTCCCCTCTACCAGCATACCGTCGAGCATATTTACCACGCGCTGGGCATAGCCGGCATCGCGCTCCGAGTGGGTCACCATCAGCACGGTGGTGCCCTCTTGGTTCAGTTGAGTGAGCAAATGCATTACCTCCAGGCCGTTCTTCGAGTCGAGGTTACCTGTCGGCTCGTCGGCAAGGATCAATTTCGGGTTCATCACCACGGCACGGGCAATGGCTACGCGCTGTTGCTGACCGCCTGAGAGCTGCTGGGGGAAGTGATGGGCACGATGCGAGATGGCCATGCGGCGCAGCACCTTTTCTACGCGCTGCTTCCGCTCTTTCTTAGGTACACCAAGGTAGGTCAGCGGCAGTTCCACGTTCTCCTCGACATTGAGCTCGTCAATTAGGTTGAAACTCTGGAACACGAAGCCGATCTGGCCTTTGCGTACAGCCGTGCGCTGGCTTTCTTTCAACGTGCCAACCTCCTGTCCGTCGAGCCAGTAGCGGCCACTGGTAGGATTGTCGAGCAGGCCCAGGATGTTCAGCAGCGTCGACTTGCCACAGCCCGACGGTCCCATGATGGCCACGAACTCACCTTTCTTCACTTCGAGCGACACGCCACCCAGGGCTACGGTCTCCACCTCTTCCGTGCGGAACACCTTCTGAATGTTTTCAAGTTTAATCATAATCAAGAGACCCACCCCCAGCCCCTCCCTGTGAGGGAGGGAGTAAATAGTTCTGCTGGCAGGCTTTCAGGGTCATTTTTCTAAATGGTTTATATTAATGTTTTGTTTTGCAAGGTAACCACTCCCCTCCCACACAGAGAGGGGTAAGGGGTGGTCCTTTTACTCCGTCTTTAAATACTTCACGGGATTGCTGGTTGCCACGCGATAGGTCTGGAGCAGCACGATGGCAGCAATGACGAGCAGCACGAACAGAGCACAGCCGGTAAAGACGTACCACGAGAGCGTCACCTTCTCGGCAAACTGTTCCATCAGCATACGGCTGAAATACCAACCCAAGGCAACACCAACGATGATGGACGGCAGGGCAATCATTGCGATGCTCCGCAAAAACAGCCCCTGCAGTTCGCCGACACCGGCTCCCATCACCTTGCGGATGGCCAGTTCGCGCGAGCGGCGCTGTACCTCGTCGCGCACATAACCGATGAGTCCGATAAGCGTAATCAGCAGCGATGCCAGGCAACCTATCATAATCAGGTCGCGGGTGTGCTTCGTCTCTTGATAGCTGTCGGCCAGCTCGTTGGAATAGCGTTTCACCAAGTATTCGGCTTTGGGATAAAGGCGGTCGCAGAGTTGTTGCACCTTGGCGAGATTCTCAGGTGTGAGGTCGTGGAACCGCACAAGGATATACTTGGCATAGATATTGCCGTTGAACATCATAGCCGGGCGATCTTCGATATTGGTAAGGGTGCCAAGTGTGAAATCCTTGACTACTGCAGATATGGTGAAGACCAGTTTATCGTTCCATTCGGTGCTGACGATGCGTTGTCCGATTACACTCTCCCATCCGGTGTGAGCTTTCAGCTGCTTGGCAAACCGCTCATCGACAATCGTCTCCAGAGTCCAGCCAGGGTGTTCTATCCGTGTGGGCAACTTGCCTTGGACAACCTTGAGACCCATAGTCTCTACGATGCTTGGTTCTATCCAGTAGAGGCATCCAAAGTTGAACAGCATCTCTGGCTTACCTGGCAACATCACGTTGTTGCCGCTCTGGTGTTGCAGAAAAAGTGAATAGGCGGTTGAGGAGGACTTGACGCATGGCAGTTTCTCAATCTCGCGGGCCAGGGTATAGGTGGAGTCCGAGCGCTCGGGAATTTCTATATAGGCCACGTCCTTATACTCATAGCCCAGGTCGCGATTCATCATATAGTCGTACTGCCGATAGATGGTGCTGAGGATACACAGAAGCATGGTGCTCAATATGAACTGAAAGGCCAGCAGTGATAGTTTCCACGTGCGTTTGTTCTCTGAATACAGCCGATAGGCATAGACCATCGGGATGCGCGAGTAGATATAGCCAGGCAGCACACCGCAGCAGAAGAGCACAATGACGCATACCAATGTCAACACCAGACAGGTCTGTGTGGAGAATAGTGTTGCAACGCTGACGCCTATCAAATCGCGAATCCAGTCTTGCCCAGTCCAAAGGAGTAATGCCATGACTGCCAAAGCCACAAGCAGGAGTGCAGCGGCCTCCCTCATCGTTGTCAGGTAAGACTCGCTTTTGGGCGCTCCCAGCACCTTGCGGATGGCAACAAGTCGAGCCTGCGCTACCATCGTACTGATGACCACGAGGATATAGTTCATCACCGCCGTGAAAAGCATCACTAAAGCGACGATGGCGAGGATAATACAGGTGGTGCGAACCGTCTCGTTTTTCATGCGGTTCTCACTCACAGGGTTAAACACGAAGCGGAAGTCCTCAATGCCAGTCACCTTCAGTTCCTCCCACGGCAGTTGTTCTTTCAGCATTTTGTCCATCTTCTGCTCCACCTTCTTTATGTCAGTATCGGCACGCAGCTTGACGTAAGAGTGATAGCGGTCGTTGCCTAACAGTTGGCTGGTGCCGTCGAAAGAGTAAAGACCGATGCTGGAGAGAGACATCACGATGTCCAGCCTACTGAACGTCGAGTTCTCATCGTAGTTCTCAAAAACACCTGCTATCATCATCGGTTTGTCTGGATGGGCCATGTAGCAGAACGTCTGTCCCACCATGTTGCCACCCATGCGCTCATTCAGCCGGCGACTGATCAGGCATTTCCCTTTAGTGGAAAGGATGGCCTTAGCATCGCCGCGCAGGATGGGTGTGGCGAAAATGTCGAAGAAGCACGAGTCGGCCAGCGCGGAATTGGAGAATGCCCATCGGCTGCCGTCCTCCAGAACGAGTTTCTCATCCATAAACTGGTAGGTCCACCGTGTGCCCACCTCTATCTCAGGTATATATCGGCATAGCGCAGTGATGGCACCGCCCGGTGTGTTTGAGAAGTCCTTGCTGTCTTCACCTTTCTTCTTAAACGTTTCTGAAAGTTCATATACATGTTCCTTGTCCACGATGCAACGGTCGTAGTTCATCTCCAGTTGCACCTTGGCTATCAGCACCAGTCCGACGGTCAGGCCGACGGCCAGTGAAATGACTTTAATGAGGGTTCCTTGTCCTCTATTATTACTCTTCATATTTACTATTATTATTCTGTCTTGATATTGTTGACGGGATTTTCAGAAGCAGCGCGCCAGCTCTGAATGACGACAGTGAGCAGGGAAATGATGAAGCAGGTAAACCCGGCAACAGCGAATATCCATGGGCTGAGCGCGATGCGATAGGAGAAGTTCGAGAGCCAGTCGCTCATGATATACCATGAGATAGGTACGGCGATGACAAACGAAATCAGCATGGGCACGGAGAATGTGCGGAGCATCAGCAACAGCACCTCGCCCGACGTAGAGCCCATCACCTTGCGGATGGCTATCTCCTTTTTGCGCTGACGGATGAAGAAGAGCGACAGGCCCACGTAGCCCAACACCGAGATGATAATGGCAATGAGGGTGAAGAGCGAAACAATGCGCAGCGTGTTCTGATGGTCTTTGAAAGTCTCGGCGATACAGTCCTCTATGCTCAATACATTCTCTGCGTTAGGATCATCTGCATCCAACTCTTTCATCATATCCTTAATGCGTGCTTTTGCCTGCTTGTTGCCATTGGTCTTTACAAGAAACCAAGGGAACTCTTTGTTCTCATATAATCTGATGGCAAATGGCTGTTGAGGCGTGAGAACATTGATAGTGTGTATATCGTTGAACACACCGGCAATAGGATCCTTTTCTCCACCATTGCCCCAATCTATCTCTCGCGTTTCCTCCGTATAATCCAACTGCCGCAATGCCTCTTCGTTCAGGTAATAGGCATCATTACCGGCTCCGTAGTCCTTCTTGATATGCAGGCCCAACAGGTTCCAAGAGATGGTGTCCATATCTGTCTGGAACAAAGGGATATATTTTTCGCCTCGTTTGACACCACACATAAATACATAATAAGGGGTAAACGTAGAACCGTTAAAAGTACCGATTCTCTCTACAAAAGGCATCTTCTCCAACTGGGTCCTGACAGCCTGATCCTTTCCTTCAGGACTAATGACATAGATGAGATTCTCTGTATTGAAGCCGATAGGCGCATGAATAAGATGCCGCAACTGAAACCAAATGACAAGGCTTGCTGTGAGCATGGTCACCGTGATGACATTCTGTAAGATGATGAACAACCGTCCCAATACCATCTTGGAGCGAAAGCGGAAGTTGCCCTTCACAATGTCAATAGGCTGAAAGCGCGACATCTGCCAAGAGGGCAGGACACCCGAGACGAACCCCACCAACAGTATAAAGCCCATGCAAAAACTCACACTCACCACATTGATGTCTTCAACCAATGCAATCTTACCCTTGAATAGTTGAATGGCATCTTGCTGAAAAGAAAGTGCCAAAAGCAGTCCAATAACAAACGAGACCGCCACCATCAGTGTGGATTCAGCTATCAGTTTCCATGATATCTCGCGCTGACTACTGCCAAAAAGCCGTCGCGTTGCCATCTCTTTGGAACGGAATCCCGTATTGGCGACAGTTAGGTTGATGTAGTTGCTAACGGCAAAGAAAAGAAGAGCCAATACGGAAGCCAATAGGATATGGAGTCGTGTTTTGTCGCTTTTCAACAGCCCCATCCCATCGTTTTGGGGAACAAACATAGCATCTTTAAGCGGTGTGATGCTCACCTTGTATTCTCCCCAGAAAGGCGAGAAATTCTTGTCAATCATGTCATTGATAGCTTTCTGCTTGCCGTCAATAGACATACCAGGTTTAAGCATGACGAAAGCCTTGCAGGCACCTGCTGATCCGAAAGCATAGTCATAGTCTTCAAATTTATGGCCTAAAATCTGGGGATAGCGCTCCATACTGGCAATAATCTGCGTTTCATTAGGCAGTACCGTATAGTCGAGATTCTTTGCAACTGCACTAACGGTATAAAACAAGGAGTTATCGAATGTATTGCTCGAATCCGCCACTCCCTCTCCAATAATCTGTAATGACTCGCCTATTGGATTCTTATCACCGAAGAGTCGTTTCGCCAATCGTTCCGTAATGACGCACTTGTCTGGAGCATCTAATGCTGTCAGACGGTCTCCCGCTTTCAACTCGAAGTCAAAAAAATGAAAGAAAGTAGAGTCTGCCACCATGATAATGCCATTCTCATTCACACCATCTTTTACTTCCTGCTGCTGATATCTAACTTTTCCTCTAAGGCTCATCACGCAGCATTTCTGCTCAATCTCAGGGCACATGTCCTCCATCTGCTTTGCAGCTTGCGGCAACATGGAAAAGCTCGATTG
>JAGAXW010000051.1 GCA_017847725.1 Prevotella sp. | reverse complement strand
GCAGACAAAGTTTATAGGAACGCAAAAGTCTATTCCGTCGCATTGGACGGAACAGAAACGCATGCGGAGGCACTCGCTGTCAAAGACGGCAAATTCGCATACGTTGGAGATGAGGCCGGTGTCGCAGAGTGGATTGGCGATACCACAGAGGTCATTGACTGCCAAGGGAAGAGCGTGATCCCCGCTCTTGGAGACGCGCATTTGCATCATGCGCAGGTTGTGCTGAAGTACGGCACGTGCAGCTTTAGCCATATTGTACCCAATCCTGAGACTGACACCCCCGACGGTGTGGTCAAGCAGATTCAGGAGAAACTGAAAGCCTATGCTGAAGAGCACAAGGATGCCCCCGTGATCAGAGGATTCGGCTGGGATAGAATGTGGTTTGCCGGTGTACTACAGGGCATCGTCAGACCTTTTACCCGGAATGATGTGGATGCGGTTATACCAGATAAACCCGTCGTTCTCACGTCGTTCTGCGGTCATCTTGTCTTGCTGAATACGAAGGCTCTGGAAGCTGCCGGTGTTACAAAAGATACGGATGACCATCATGGACTGATTGTCAAGGAAGCCGACGGAACGCCCAGCGGCTATATCTCTGAGCCCGCCATATTCCGCCCTATCATTGAAAGGATTCCAAACTATGATTTCGCGCCAGAGGAGTATCACGACTGCTTAAAGAAAGCGTTTAATGACTTGAACGTAAGTGGCTACACCCTTTTATGCGACTGCCAACAGGTAGAGTCCTCTTATGCTGTGCTTTCAGAAATGGCTCGGAATGGCGAATTTACCGCCAGAGTATCCGGTGTTCATAATGTCAACGATGCAACAAGGGAGTCGGATCTCGAAAAGGCCATCGCCAACCGCACGAAGTTTGATGTCGATGGGCTCTTTGTGGTGGATACGGTAAAATACTTTGTTGATGGTTCCCTCGCTATGATCGAGCCATACATAGAGAGTGCGTCCGACAAGGAGCCAGGCACCAGAGAGCCGCTTCTTTGGGATGAGGAGCATCTAAAGGAGTCGATGGCACTTGCCAACAAGGAAGGCTTCAACATCCATTCACATGCTATGGGAAGTTACGCCATACACAAAGTGATTGACTGCTATGAGAACGCGCAGCAGTTGTACCCGAATCCCAAAATCAGAAACATCATTGCGCATTGCACATTCATAGAGCCAGCGGATCGTGTGCGTATGGGCAAGAGCCATATCATAGCCAGCAATCAGCCCGGTTGGTTCAGCGACAACCCCACCGAAGAACCTGTCATGGTGACTTGGTGGGGTGAAGATGTTGTCAGACAGACCTATCCAAGTAAGTCCTTGATAGACAATGGTGTGGTGTGTGCTTACGGTTCCGACTTTCCTGTCAATGCCGCCTACGGTCTTGCTGGTATTCAGGTAGCGATGACGCGAAGGCATGTGAAGCTGGATCCGGCTTATGAGCTGTGCAAGGATTTTCCCGCTGCCTTGCCCGAAGAGTGTGTGTCCTTGAAGGAAGCGCTTCAGGCACATACCATCCATGTGGCCTATCAGGCCCATCTGGAAAAAGTAACTGGCTCCATCGAAGTCGGAAAATCCGCAGAGCTGGTTGTTCTTGACAGTAATATAGAAACCACTCCCGCAGACCAAATTCAGGATATCAAAGTGCTTGAAACTGTGTTTAAAGGGAAAACAGTATTCAAAAACATTTAATATCCCATGAAATCCTAGCTTATGCAGACAAGATTCAAAAAAAAATTAAAACTCTTTGACATTGGCATCACAGCCGTGGCAGGAATGCTGTCTGTGGGTATAATGCTCTATGGCGTGTTTCATTTCGGACAGGCCAAGATATTGCCTGAACTGGTGCTTAACCTGTTCTACATCGCCTGTCTGGTGATGATCTGGATGTACTTCTTCAATCGGCTCAAGACTCAGCAGTTCAACTACTGGTGCTCCATCTGCGTAGGCATCACAGTTCTGCTGCGCGATGTCCTGTTTCCACCGCCATTGGTTTTCTACGCGTTCCATGTAGTTTGTCTGGCACTCTCGGTGCTGCTGCTACTCATGCTCACCTTCTTCTATGCGCGCAAAGACTGGAAAAACTATACCAAGGGCAACCTGTGGACTATCTGTATCATCGACATTATCATTGCCACGCTCTACAATATTGATATCTATTTAGAGCCCATCGATGAGTACACCGCATATTTGCTCACGGAAATTTGGATTCGCCCCACCATCACATACGGTCTCGTGGCCTGTTTCATAACGGAAAAATCATAACTTTATATTAACATTATTATTCAATTAGAACAAGTATGAAAAGAATGTATGCATGGATGTTCACAGCTGTCCTTATCTGTGGCGCAAGTGTATTCACATCGTGTACGGACAAAGATGATCCGGCTCCAACGCAACCGTCGCTGAAGGAAGAACTGAGAGCCCAGTACGGCGAAAACAAGAAGATTACCGACGGCAATTACGACCCGTCGCTGGCTGTTAAGTGTATTAACGGCACCTTCGTAGGCCGTAAGACGGGCAGTGTCATTGCCTTCAAGGGCATTCCCTTCGTAGGTGAGCAGCCTGTCGGAGTACATCGCTGGAAAGCACCTGTGGAGTATACCGCTGACGACGGTGTGTACGAGGCTTATTACAATGCCAAGAGTGCCTGCCAGCCTGATGACGCTACCGAACCAGCATCCGTCTACTATAAGGGGGAAGACTGTCTGTATCTGAACGTATGGAAGGCAGATGAGGTGGTAGGAAAGAAACCAGTCATGGTCTGGGTTCACGGCGGAGCCTTTACGTTGGGCGGAACAATCGACCCTAAGCATGAGTGCCACAATTTCGTCGAAGAGAATCCCGACGTCATTGTTGTGACCATTGCCTACAGGCTTGGTATTTTCGGCTTCTTCCATCTGTCCCACTTGCCTGACGGCAAGGACTATCCTGATGCGCAGAATCTGGGACTCTTGGATCAGTTGATGGCATTGAAATGGGTACATGAGAATATTGCCGCCTTCGGCGGCGACCCCGACAACGTGACCATCTTCGGCCACTCTGCCGGTTCGACCAGCGTAACCCTGCTTCCACTGATGAAAGATGCTCAAAAATATTTTAAGCGCGTCATAGCCCAGAGCGGGGCCCCCTCATTAACGAGGTCTGCCGAACAGGCTATCACCTGCACGGATGAAGTAATGAAAACCCTCGGCTGCAAGACGGTTGCCGACTTGCAGAAGGTTGACGTCGATAAGATTGTGGATGCTACCAAAGTACTCGCTCTGCATATATGGGCGGAAAGGGATGGCAGAAACCTGCCCTTCGAACCGTATGATGCTTACGCCAGTGGTGCTGCAAAGGATATAGACTTCATGCAGGGCTGCACGAAGGACGAATGGGGGTATTTCATCTACACCATGGGGGATATTGGGCCTGCATTTGAGGCAGAACGCTATGCAAATAAGTTGGCTCAGATGACTGACGAGGAGAGGGCTTCGGCTGAGAGTTACTGTAAGAGACTACCGGCTACCCCTGAATATTCAGCCATCGCTCGCTTTTTCGACCAGTTTGTGTTTATTGCGCCGCTTTTCAGGATGTCAGAGGCACAGACTGCTGCTGGCGGCAAGTCATACACCTATTTCTTTAGAGTCGAATCTGCTATACCCCTCATTCGAAGCGGACATGCGGTAGAACTTACCACTGTGTTTAAGCATCCTGAAATAAAAGATGCGGCTGGCAGGGCTTTCGACGAAACCTTCTCACGAACCATGCGCCGAATGTGGGTGCAGTTTGCCAAGACAGGCAATCCGTCGCTCACAGACGAGGAGTCTCCTGACGGCAAGGCAAAGGTGTGGCCGCTCTATGACACGACGAACAAGGAGGTGATGGTCTTCGACGAATTCAACATCCATACAGAGAAAGAGTCCGGGCTGAAGATTGTTGAATGGAATTTGCTTAACACCCTAACCAAGTATTATTGTATATGATATTGACGAAGAATGGGTAACACGGGGACGGGCACGGTGTGAGGTCCATAGAAACACAACCCTATTTACAACACAACCTGACCCTCCAGCAGTTGGCTTTGGAAAGTGGTTTCCGTAGTTATACCACATTCAGCGATGCTTTTAAACGCAAGATGGGGCTACCAGTGAGATTCTGGATAATGGCTGCTCGCCTGGAGGGCAAGGCTCAATATGAAGAGCTTGGCGAACCATAAAGTTACGAAATCAACAGAAAAACTTGCGAAATCAGCAGAATCTGACCCGCAAGCCAATGATGTCATCATGGTTTGCGGGATTTTCGTTACTTTTGCAAAGTATCTTATTATTAATTAAAAAAAAAATGAAACAGACCATTTGTAAAAGTATGACGAAGACGATGGTGACTACCAGTCGTCTGCTATCGCGCATCGCGATTTTGAGTGTTATTATCGGTATGGGTGTGCTTACCAGTTGCTCAAGCAATGACAAGCCTAGTAGCGGCGACATCATTTCAGAGAAGGCAGACCTTGTTGTGTATGGCAAAATTTTCACCGCCGAGGGCAACCAGATTGCAGAGGCTTTCGCCGTGAAGGACGGCAAGTACATCTATGTAGGCGACAAGACGGGAGCCGAAGCCTATGTCGAGGCAGGCAAGACCGAGGTGGTGGACTATACCGGCAAGGGACTTGTAATGCCCGGTTGCGGCAACGGACATGCACACTACTCGATGGCT
>JAGAXW010000050.1 GCA_017847725.1 Prevotella sp. | reverse complement strand
TATCGGAGCCAACTCTGTTGTTGCCTCAGACATTCCTCCATACGCTGTTGCCGTGGGAAATCCCTGCCGAGTGGTCAGGATGCGTTTTGACGACGAATTCATCGCCTTTCTGCTGCAACTGAAATGGTGGGATTGGGACATAGAGAAGATAGAGGCAAATTTTGAAGCCTTGTCAAGTGGTGATTTGTCGTTGATAAAGAAAATCAATGTGTAAATTCCAATTTATCTGTTGGTACAGAACAATAGTATTTATTAATAAAAGGTCTTGACAGAGACCAGAGCCGCGACTCGAAACACTCCATGGAATATATGAAGAAGATATTATCAGTTATGGTCTGTGCATCTCTCTCCCTGGGAGCAATGGCACAGGAAGCACTGGCTTTCGATGCCAATGCTGGCGTGAAAACGAAAATGACCGCCTATGATGGTACGACGGTCAACTTTACGGCCTATGAACGGCTGTTCTATGTAACGAACGTGGAGGACTCCACTTATCAGTTCCTCAATGTCTATGTGCCTGATGGTGCGACACAGCAGACTCCTATCTTCCTGCGCACCTACGTGGGTGGCTACATGGCCTCTCCTGCGGCTCAGCCCCAAGCAGGCGATGCTACAGGAAGAGCCTTAAAAGAAGGTTATGTGGTGGTGATTCCTGGTACTCGTGGGCGCAACTCTTCCATTGTTGCAGACAAGGCGTACACCAAAAGTCGCAAGGGTGTGAAGACGGGGCAGACTATCTATACGGGTCGTGCGCCAAAGGCTATCCTTGACTTGAAGGCAGCTATCCGCTATCTGCGCCACTTCGACAAGGAGATGCCGGGCAATGCCGAGCGCATCATCACCGACGGAACAAGTGCCGGAGGTGCTATGTCGGCACTAATGGGAGCTACGGGCAACAATCCTGAATACGCTGAGCTGCTGAAGGCAATGGGTGCCGCCGACGAGCGCGACGATGTGTTTGCCTCAGTCTGCTTTTGCCCCATCATTGACCTTGAACATGCCGACATGGCCTACGAGTGGCTGTACTGGCAGACGGATTCACGGCAGGGCCTTGACGACACTCATAAACAGATGACCAAAGAGCTTGCTGCCATGTATCCGGCTTATGTAAATAGCCTGAACCTGATGAAACCCGACGGCACACCGCTGACAGCCGACAATTACCTCGACTACCTGAAGAGCGAGATCATCCGTGCGGCACAGATTGCGAAGAATGCTGGAGCTGACATTCCAGACAGCATAGGATTCTCGTTCAGCAATTCGGCAGGAGGTATGTTCGCGGCTCCGATAAACGGAGGGATGCGTCCGCAGATGCCTCAGGGCGACAATCGCCCGCAGATGCAGGGTGGCCAGCCGCCGATGGGTATGCGTCCTATGCGTGGCGGTACGGGTCGTAAGCAAGTGGGTGAATACATCACCGACCTCGACATGCAGAAGTATCTGAACTATGTGGTATCTACTCAAGCCTTGAAAGGTGTTCCAGCCTTCGACAGCCTGATAGAGGGCATCAACAACGCCAGTGGCGAGAACGAGGAATTCGGCAACGAGACGGGCAATAGCGTGAACTTCACCGACTATACGGCTCAGAAGAACGGCACTACGGTTAGTGATGCCATTCGTCAGAATGTACGCCTCTTGAACCCTATGAGTTTCATCGTTGACGGCAAGACTTCGGTTGCTCCCCATTGGTATATTCGTCATGGTGCACGCGATCGTGACACGGCTTTTCTCGTGCCCGTCAACTTCTCCACCAAGCTTCAAAATGCTGGCAAGGACGTTAACTTCCTTTTGGCATGGAACCGACCACATAGCGGTGATTATTCTCTCGATGAGCTGTTCCAGTGGATTGCAGACATCGTAAATAAATAACAACCAACAGATAAATCGTAATTATAAGAATGATTATGAAACAGTTCATATTTACAGTCCTTGCAGTGATGGTGACAACAATTGCAGAGTCAGCCACGTTGCCGCTACCAGGTATGACCTCTGCGATGCCGCAAAAGGTGGAATACATGGAGAACGATGCTACCCACGGCATCACGAGTATACGGATTTCCGGCAATGCGGGTGACATGGAATGGCTGGTGAAAACCGATGGGACGCAATATCCCTGGGTGACGGACAAGTACGAGTGGGGAACGGCCTATTTCGATGCAGATGGTGAGGTAAAGACTACCGTGCAACGGCATCACGACGGCGACGACATGGTAGAGACCTACACATTCACCAACCAGGGGAAGAAGGCTGTGCGGCTGACGGACATCGGCATCTGCACGCCCTTCAACGACAATTACCCCGATGCCCGCACCTGTATGGAGGGGCGTTGCAACGTCCATGTCTGGGCAGGCGGCAAGGCTGCTTACGTCAATGCCATGCGTATGTCGGGCCTGGGGGCGCACCTGGGGCTGATGGTGACAGAAGGAGCCGTCACCGACTATGAGCTGTGGGAGCGCGACTCCAAGAAAGGTGGGTCGAACTTCCGTGGCGTGCTGGCCCTATGCCCGCCAGACATGACACTGAACCCCGGCAAGAGTTACCGTCTCTCTTGGCGCATCTTCGTCCATCACGGTACAGACTTCGAAGAGCAACTGCTGCGTCGTGGTGGCATGGTGGTGAGCAGCGACAGATATGTCTACGAGGTGGGTCAGACAGCCAACGTCACTTTCCGGACTGCTAAAGCCACAAAGACCATCCGGCAGAAGATAGACCGCAGCGGTGACATCCGCGTCAGTTATGGTGGCACCCATGCTCTGTTGCTCGGTGTCGGCAGTGAGCAGACGCTCATGGAGCAGCGCATCCGATTCATCCTGGACCACCAGCAGATGCTTGACAAGAACGATGTACGCTACGGTGCCTTCATGGTCTATGACAACGAGGGAGACTCGCTGCTGACCAACGACCAGGGGCGCAGCGACCTTGACGAAGGCCGTGAGCGCCTGGGTATGGGGTGCCTACTGGCCGAATATTGCAGGCAGCATCCCAATCCAAGGATTCAAGAGACACTGCTGCTGTATGCCGACTATGTGCGGACAAAGCTGCAAGAACGCGACTACAAGACATGGTCTAACGCCCGTAACCATGGCAAGCACCGGGGCTACAACTATGCCTGGGTGGCCGACTTCTACTTCCGCATGTATCTGCTCACGGGCAACCCCCAGTATGCCCGCGACGGCTATGGAACCATGCGTGCCCTCTACCGCCATTTCGGCTACGGCTTCTATTGCATCGACTATCCTGTCGTCACCGGGCTGGAGGCACTCCAGAAGGCAGGTATGACCGCCGAGCGCGACTTCCTGCTCTACGACTTCTGCCAGACGGCCGACATCTTCACGAAAAACGGGCTGAACTTCCCCAAGTCGGAGGTGAACTACGAGCAGAGCATCATCGCCCCCGCCGTGCAGTTCCTCCTTGAGGTCTATCAGGCTACGGGCAACAAGCGCTACCTCAATGCAGCCCGCAACATGATGCCCGCCCTTGAAGCCCTGCAGTGGCACCAGCCCAGCCACCACCTCTGCGAGGTTGGCATACGCCACTGGGACTGCTACTGGTTTGGCAAGCGGCGCACGTGGGGCGACACCTTCCCCCACTACTGGAGCGCAATCACTGCCGCCGCCTATCACCGCTATGCACAGATCACCGGCGAGGCGACTTATCAGCAGAGGGCCATGCAGACCGTGCGTGGCAACCTCTCGCTCTTCGCAAATGACGGCCGCGCCTCGTGTGCCTTCGTCTATCCACGTCGAGTGAACGGCCTGCGGGCCAACTTTGCCGATGCATACGCCAACGACCAGGACTGGGCACTGCTTTATTACTTGATGGTGAACGAATAAATTCCAATTTATCTGCATATAATCTATATGTACAGCTTAACATATAAAGTAACGACAAGCACCTGCGACAGCGAAGGAAAGCTGAAACTCTATTCCGCTCTCCAGATGATGCAGGACTGTTCAGAGATGTGGATCGACAGCGAACCGGAAGTCAAGGACTACTTCCTGCAGCAGAATATGGCGCAGCTGTTGGCTACACGCCAGGTAGAGATTATCCGTGTGCCAGACTACAAAGAGGAGCTGACGGTGACAACCTCCGTCTATGGCATGAAGCCAATGTTCGGATTCCGCAATACGTTCATCTACGACGCACAGGGAAATCCCTGCTACAAGACTTGGAGCATGGGAGCATTTGTTGACAAGGTGGCTGGAAAGCTGAAACGTGTGGACGATGCAACCATACAATCAATGAAGCTGGAACCGCAGCTGGAGATGAACTACAAAGACCGTCGTATCATCCTGCCAAAGACAGAAGGTGAAGTGCTGGAACCGATTAAGGTGCTTCGCGCCGACATCGACTACAACAAGCATCTGAACAATGCCAACTATGTCCGCATGGCGATGGAACTGTTGCCAGAGGATTTCGTGGTAAGCGGCTTACGGGTAGAATACCGAGTAGCTGCCAAACATGGCGATTGTTTGACTCCTACTATTTACAAAATAGCTGACGGCATCATCGTTTCCCTGTCTATAGGGAGTGAAGTGAGTGCCATCATTGAGTTTACATAACTATGCCCAAGGAACGTAACAAGGCAGATAGCTATCGTGAGAAGGCCTACGAGGGCGACACCAAGGCGATGAACAACCTTGGAGTCTGCTACGAGCGTGGCACTGGCGTGAAGGTCAGCCTTGAACTGGCGTTCGAGTGGTATATGAAGGCTGCAGAACTGGGCGATGTCTATGGCTGCTTCAATGTCGGCGAGTGCTACTATCACGGCAAGGGGGTGGAGCAGGATGCGGTAAAGGCCTTCGAGTGGTATATGAAAGCTGCCGACAAGGGTGATATGCAGTCGCAGGTGAACGTGGTCAACGCCTACTACCTCGGTGACGGCACAGAGCAGGATCATACGAAAGCATTCCTATGGTATCGTGAAGCAGCCTTCCAAGGCCATGTGCTGAGCCAGAAGAATGTAGGTGCAGCATTTTGGAATGGCGACGGCGTAGAGAAGAATCTGGAGGAATGTGCTTTCTGGTATGAGTTGGCGGCCAATGGAGGCGATGCCCAGGCACAGTTCGCCACAGGCTGGTTCCTAATGACCGGCACAGGCGTTCCACAAGACGAGCGTAAGGGTCTGAAGTGGATTCACAAGGCCACGTTCCAAGGCTATCAGCCTGCGATAGACTATTGCAAGGAGCACAATATAAAATGGTATTAAGCGATGACAGTAGAAGAGTATTTGGAAAAGCCGTATTGGGTGATTGATATTCTGCCCAAGCAGGTGCCAGCCGACAGCAAAGGACAGTACTTCAAGATAGAGGAATACTATCTGGAGCATCCTCAGATAGACGCTATATACAGGAAGTTCACCAACGTCCTACTGAAGCTGAACTGTTACGAGGAGATAGATGTCAGCCAGGATGGTGAGAAATGGATGACGAATCCTGCCCCAAAGGACATCGAGGCAATGCTTTTGAAGTGTCTATCAGACGAGAGT
>JAGAXW010000049.1 GCA_017847725.1 Prevotella sp. | reverse complement strand
GGAGCTCAAGCTGCATCCCGACCTCTGGGTCAAGATGCTGAAGAAGGCGCAGACACCCCAGCTGCTGGAGGTCTTCAACGTGGTGGCCGACTATCTGATGGACTGTGCGCTCTACTTCTTCCGCGAACGCATAGAGCACGCCTTTAGCAGTCGTGACTACGTGGGTACTGCCGACCGTCAGCGAATGGGCAAGAACGACTCGATATTCGCCCGACTGGACTTCGACTTCAGCTTCGAGGCAGCCCTGCAGCAAAGCATTGCTGTCAAGGGTGCGAATGTGACAAGAAACACCATCCATCAGATGCTGAAGAACTGGAAGAAACAGGGGCTCATCACGCAGACCGATTCGGGAAGGTATAAGAAGGTGCAAGATACGTTGTCATGATTGTCAATTGTCATTAAGGATGAAGAAAATCCTCCAGCGCACAACGACGTGTGGCTGGAGGATTCTTATTACATATAGCCCAGTGCTCGCAGAATGTCGTTGAGGTTGGCAACGACCATGAGGAGGATGAGGATGCCGAAGCCGACGTATTCGGCCCGAATCATAAAGTTCTCGGAGGGCTTGCGGCGAGTAATCATCTCGTAGAGCAGGAACAGCACATGACCGCCGTCGAGGGCGGGGATGGGCAGGATGTTCATGAAGGCGAGGATGATGGAGAGGAAGGCGGTCATCTTCCAGAACATATACCAGTCCCACATGGGCGGGAAGAGGCTTCCGATGGCTCCGAATCCGCCCAGCGACTTGGCTCCCTCGGCAGAGAAGACGTACTTCAGGTCGTCGACGTAGGAGGCCAGTACGTGGAATCCGTACTTGATGCCGGCGGGGATGCTCTCAAGGAATCCGTACTCGCGGGTGACGGGTTTGTAGAGGCCTGCAAAGCTCTGGACGGTGAAGCCCAGCTTCAGGTCGGGTGTCAGCACGGTGTTGACGGTGTCAACGGATGTCTGATGTTTGATGACGAGGGTGACGGTGCGGGCATTCAGGCTGTCGGCAGACGTCTGGGCCACAGCCAGCATGTCGGCGCGGCGACCCAGCTGGTCGATAAACTCATTATAGGAGTCAATGGGTACATCGTTGAGGGCAAGGATTACGTCGCCCTTCTTCATGCCTATCTTCTCGGCTGGCATGTCGGGCAGGATGCTATCGACCTTAGCGGGCAGCAAGGGACGCACGAACGAGGGGTCGGCCTTCATCATGTTGAGCAGGTTCAGCTGGCCGGGCAGACTGATGCTCATGGGCTTGCCGTCGCGCATGATGTCGACGCGCGTGGCCTCGGAGATGTCGCGGTAGAGGTCGGCAGAGAAGTCCTTGAAGGCGCCCTTCTCCGTACCTATTAATATGTCACCGTCTCTGAAACCGTACGACTTGGCCTCCTGGTTGAACTTCATACCCAGCGTCATGTCCTTGACGGGGATGTAGGTGTCGCCCCACCAGAAGAGAATCTGACCATAGATGAACAAGGCCAGCAGGAAGTTGACCAGCACACCGCCAATCATGATGAGCAGGCGCTGCCAGGCGGGCTTTGCACGGAACTCATACTGCTGGACGGGCTGCTTCATCTGCTCGGTATCGAAACTCTCGTCAATCATACCTGCTATCTTGCAGTAGCCGCCCAGGGGCAGCCATCCGATACCATATTCCGTATCGCTGTTCTTGGGTTTGAACTTGAACAGGCTGAATTTCCAGTCGAAGAAAATGTAGAATTTATCGACCCTCACTCCGAAGAGCTTGGCGAAAAAGAAGTGGCCTCCCTCGTGCAACAGGACGAGCAGTGAGATGGCCAGAATGAACTGTAATACTCTGATTAAAAATACTTCCATAATTTTAAGGTAAAAGTGAAAAATGAAAAGTGAAAAATTGGCTTCCGCTCTCCATGTTCACCATTATTTAATTTGGTTATTATTCTTTGTTGTTCTAATTGATGAAATTAATATTGCAAGGACTTCTCTACAGTCTTTTTCCAAACTCTCAAATTCTTTTTCTGAGATATATCCCGTATCTTTCAGAAGATTGATCCAATAAATAGTTTCGTTACATTCCTTAAGTGAAATGGAAAGCTTGTTAACGAAATCTGCTGGGCTTTGGGCATACACAGCTTCACTAACCAACGCACCAATGGCTGTACCAGAACGAAAGACCTGATTCAACATGCCATATTCTTTGGGGCTGCATTGTATATGTTTAACCATATTGACGACCCTTACAGCCAAATGGTAGCTTTTCGTGTTCAGTGGAGATTGCTCATTGTGTAGAGTTCCCATAACAGCGGTAGCAAATTTTTCACTTTTCACTTTTCACTTTACCCTTCATAAGCTCGTTCGCTATGCGACGGGCTTCGGCATCGGTGGCGATGTAGGTGTCGTAGTCGGGGGTGGCTGAGAAGGTGCAGCGCTGCATGGTCTCGGCAATGATGTCGCTCATCTGCAGGAAGCCGCAACGGTCCTCGAGGAACCCACGGTTCACAATCTCGTTGGCGGCATTGACGATGCAAGGCATGTTACCGCCCTTCAGGATAGCCTCGAAAGCGAGCGCCAGACAGCGGAACTTCTTCAGGTCGGGTTCGAAGAACTCCAGCTTTTGTGTGGCAAAGAGGTCGAGGCGGTCGCCGCTGAGCGTGAGGCGCTGGGGAAACGAGAAGGCATACTGGATAGGCAGGCGCATGTCGGGCACACCCAACTGAGCCTTGACGGCACCGTCGTGGAACTGTACAGCCGAGTGGACAATGCTCTGGGGGTGAACCAGCACCTGAATCTGCGAAGCCTGGACACCGAAGAGCCATTTTGCCTCGATGACCTCGAAGCCCTTGTTCATCATCGACGCGGAGTCGATGGTGATTTTCGCACCCATGTCCCACGTGGGATGACGCAGGGCATCAGCTTTGGTGACATGGGCAATCTGCTCCATCGTGAAATTGCGGAACGGACCACCTGAGGCCGTCAGCAGAATCTTCTCGATGGGGTTGTTGTCCTCGCCCACCAGACTCTGGAAAATGGCAGAGTGCTCGCTGTCGACGGGCAGAATGGGGGAGTGGAACTCGCCAGCCAACTGGCAAATCAACTCGCCAGCCACCACCAGCGTCTCCTTGTTGGCCAGCGCAATGGCCTTGCGTGCCTTGATGGCGTGGATGGTGGGCGACAGGCCTGCAAAGCCTACCATAGCGGTAAGCACGATGTTGATGGGGTCAGCCTCTACAATCTCGTCGAGGGCTTTTGCTCCTGCATAGACCTTGACGTCGGGCATATCGTCCATCAGGCGCTTCAACTCGTCATAGCGTTGCTCGTTGGCAACGACAATGGCGGCGGGCTTGAATTTATGAGCCTGTTCGGCCAGCAGTTCAATACGGTTGTTGGCTGTCAGGCAATACACTTCGTAGAGGTCGGAGTGTTCCTCGATGACTTCCAAAGCTTGCGTGCCTATGGAGCCCGTAGAGCCGAGAATGGCTATCTGTTTCTTCTTCATATATTGTTATTCACTATTCACTAGCGTAGCGCCAGTAATCCCTCAGGGATATTCATGACGATTTGTCGTTGTTGGGTGTCGATGTCGGTAATCAGGTCATCGGAGGCGGGAATCAGCGTGCCGTCTTCCAAGACGAAGAGGATGTTCTGGGTGCTGTCGTCGATGGCGGCGATGGTGCCTACCTTCTTCTTCCCGTTCGCTTCGATTAAATCGAAGCCTACTAAGGAAGAGAGGGAGAGGCCCTCGGCCTGTTGCTCAGCGATGGAGCGGGGGAAGTAGACGTCGCATCCCGTCAGTTCAGAGGCGCGCTGCTGGGTGTCAATGTGGCAGAACTTAACCAGCGCCAGCGAGTCGTTGCGAAAACGGTATTCTTCCATGAAGAAAGGTACTAAGATGCCGTCAATCTCGAGGATGAGGTAGTCGGCATCGGACGTGTCGAAGATGTCATCATCGAACTGGAAGGACACCTCACCCTTCACACCGTGAGCCTTTCCTAAACGGCCTATCTTATAAACGTCTTCTTTCTTAATCATCTACAGCGGAAGCAAATCGTTTCACTTTTCACTTTACCCTTTCAATGCGCGCCCCAAGCGCATTGAGCCTCTCTTCAATGTTCTCGTAGCCCCGGTCTATCTGCTCGATGTTGCTGATGGTGCTGGTGCCATTGGCACTCATGGCGGCAATCAGCAGGGCGATACCTGCACGGATATCAGGGCTGGACATGCGTTGGGCACGCAGTGTCTTCTTCCGGTCGTGACCCACCACCACCGCACGATGGGGGTCGCAGAGGATAATCTGGGCACCCATGTCGATGAGCTTGTCGACGAAGAACAGGCGGCTCTCGAACATCTTCTGGTGGAACAGCACGGAGCCACGAGCCTGGGAGGCTACCACGATGAGCACGCTGAGGAGGTCGGGGGTCAGTCCCGGCCAAGGTGCATCAGCCAGCGTCATGATGGTACCGTCGATAAACGAGTCTACCACGTAGTGCTTCTGACGTGGGATATAGAGGTCGTCGCCCTCCACCTGTATGCTGACACCCAGTCTGCGGAATGCCTCAGGAATGATGCCCAGGTCTTTGACGGACACATCCTTGATGCGGATGCCGTCGCCACACATGGCTGCCATTCCGATGAACGAGCCGACCTCAATCATGTCGGGCAGCATCTTATGTTCGGTGCCGTGTAGCTGTTTCACACCATTGATGGTCAGCAGGTTGGAACCGATGCCGCTGATATTCGCACCCATGCGGTTCAGCATGTGGCACAACTGCTGCACGTAAGGTTCGCAGGCAGCGTTGTAGATGGTGGTGGTGCCTTCGGCATAGACGGCAGCCATCACAATGTTAGCGGTACCCGTGACGGAAGCCTCGTCCAACAGCATGTAGGTTCCCTTCAGACGCTTGGCGCCAATCTCGTAGACGTTACGGTTTTCGATATGCTGGAACTTGGCTCCAAGGTATTTGAAACCCAGGAAGTGGGTGTCCAGTCGGCGGCGCCCTATCTTGTCGCCACCAGGCTTGGTAACGACGGCCTTGCCCGTGCGACCTAAGAGCGGGCCAATCATCAAGACGGAACCACGCAGGTCAGCACATTTCTTTACGAACAAGTCGCTTTCCAGATATTCCAGATTGAGCGCGTCAGCCTGGAAAGTGAAAGTGCCGTTCCCAAGCTTCTCTATCTTTACTCCGATGTCACTAAGGAGATGGATGAGATTATTCACATCGCGGATGTCTGGAATGTTATGAATGGTGACTTTGTCGCTGGTGAGCAGCGTGGCGCAGATGACTTGCAGCGCCTCGTTCTTAGCTCCCTGTGGCGTGATGGTACCACTGAGCAGATGTCCGCCCTCAATCTTGAATGATGCCATTACTTGCGTTTTTTGTTACGTCGGCTCTCGTTGCTAACAGTCCCGTTGATAGGTTCAAAACGGAATGTCGAGAGGTTGATTTGTATCTTGCCGTCGGTGAAGCGAGCCAAATCGTCGACCACTTTTTCATCGTTGACAGAGCCGTGACCCCATGCTGCCAAGTCGCGCTTCATCTGGTTCGCAGTGATGCGGGCCAGCTCGTCGCGTTCCTCACCCGCAGGCATCGTCTTCAGTCTCTCAAAGACAGCATTCAGAAGATTTCCGTAGTGGCGCAG
>JAGAXW010000014.1 GCA_017847725.1 Prevotella sp. | reverse complement strand
CCTTTAGGACCTTTGCCGTGATGACCAGGGTGACCATGACGACGAGGCTGCAGTTTCTTATACTCTTTATACTGCTCCTCTGTAAGCAGTTTCTTGACCTTCTCGTCGTACTCCTTGCGTTTCTCGAACTGCTTCTTCATCTCGTCACGCTGGGCATCCGTCATCTGTGGACGCTCTGGACGCTGCGTCTGCTGGGAGGCGGCGCTTTCCCCGTCGACAGGCTTCCGGGGATGCTTGCCATGACGAAGGCCCGGCCCTTTGAGCACGTCGGCATACTCAGTGTTAAGCACCAGCAACTGACTCTTCTGCGCGTCAGTGAGGTTCAGCTTCTTGGCGAGGAAGTCCGTGCGCTGCTGAGGGGTGAGCTCACGAGGTGCTCTCTGCTCTTTGTTGTCACTCTGTGCGAATACTGCTGTTAAGGATAGCAGTGCTACTAATGTTAATACAACCTTTTTCATACTTTTTTTTTGTTACGAATTAATATTTTGTTGGTTACGATTACATTTCTTTGACGTTACAAAAGTACGAAAAGTTTAACCGTCCGCCGAAAGGATTCAGCGAACGGTTAAAATCATTCAGTGAGCAGGTATTTTTATCGTGTGAATACTTTTCTTACTTTCGTAATGCGATATTATAATTATAATACTGAGGATTTCCCGTCACCTCCTGGATGACGCGGATAAAAGGGGGAAAGTTGACTGATTCCTGACGGGCAACTCCCTTGGTCTCGAGGATTGTCAGATTGTCGACTGGTTCGTGGAAAGTATCTATCTCAAAATACTGCCCCTTCCAGATGAAACTGCGACGCGTCTTGCGGATAGTGGCACGATAGGGATCGGCCTGCTGTAGTAACGATTCGTAGAGGGCATTGGTGACCTGCCGCTCCGTCTCCAGTACCTCGTTGGGAGCAATGCGCTTTTTGGTTTTATGCACGTTGACCACTTCCCCACCCCAATCGCGACGGCGCAGACGTATCTCGCAGTCGGGATCGGCCACCAGGTAGGTCTGCGTGATTTCGCTCTCGATACACTCGGGCAGTTGTCCTGTTACTTCGACGATATAGGCACGCTCCTCCTCTATGGGCTGCGGGATGCCAAGCACATTGCTGATTTCCTTGAGAACGCGGTGTATCTTGGCATCGAAATCATCGTGGTTATTGATGACTCGCAAGTGAGGATGTCCCGTCCATGCCTTGTTTACCTTCTTATCCAGATCGCGAGCCAACTGAAGCCCTTCCTCGTTGGCCTGCTCATAGCGTGTAGCGTTGGTGGCCACGGTATAATACTGTTCAGCGCCGTCGGCTGCCGACACGAGGTGAAGCACAGCGTCGTAGCGTTCGCGCAACAGGTTGCTACTGGTGCCGCACTTGGCCGTGATGTCCTTCCACATGTCTGGAGCGATATAGGCCGAGATGTCCATCGTGCCGCGGTCGCAGACGATAAAGGTTGGCTTGGTGCAGGTCTCGGCAAGCCGCATAAAACTGTCTTCCAGCGCCAACTGTGTCTGCAGGATAGCAAGTTCGCCCTCATAGTAGAGCTTGGGGTTGGGCGTCAGGTAGCTCCAACCGCCCTGACTATACATCGTGGGTACCTCGGGAACGGTAAACACCTTGAAACCAAGATTAGAGAAATACTCGACAATACGGACGAGCGCCGTCGTCTTGCCGGCACAAGGGCCGCCAGTTAGCACGATTCGCTTAACATTCTGCATGGGCTTTACAGTTGAAAAAATTAAACAAAAAAGTCCTATTACCTCAAAGACGAGGCAATAGGACTGCTGACATTATACTGCCGAAGCGGCAAAGAGATAATCGTATACACACGAGCAGACGCCGAACAACACGATGCCCAGTGTACAGAGGGCAAGTGCCACGCGTACACTCTGTGCCGTTTGGAAAGTCGGCAGTGGGGTATCGGTCTGCTTGATATACATGGCTTTGACGATAAGCAGATAGTAATACAAGCTGACCACCGTATTGATCAAGGCAATAAATACTACGAAGTAGGCCCAGAAGGAGCCTTGCTGGGCTGCTGCCATGAATACGAAGAACTTGGAGAACATACCTGCAAAGGGCGGTATTCCGGCCAGAGAGAAGAGTGCCAGCGTCATCAGGAAGGCCAGCTTCGGATTGGTCTGATAGAGACCGTCGTAGGCTGACAGCTGGGTGGTGCCGTCATTGTTGTGCTCTACAGTAGAGATGACTGTGAACACAGCCATATTGGCTACGACATAGACTAACACGTAATACATCAGTGCAGCCATTCCCGTCTGCGACGCTCCTATGAGGGCCAGCATGATGTAGCCTGCCTGCGAGATAGAACTGAAGGCCATGAATCGCTTGAGTTCACTCTGACGAATGGCAAAGAGGTTGGCGACGGTAATGGAAAGCACGATGACGATGTAGAGCAGATACTCCCAGTATTCCACCAAAGGAGCAAAAGCCTTGGTCAGAATAGCCATCAGTGCAAAGGCGGCAGCTCCCTTTGACACGACGCTCAGGTAGCCCGTAACAGGTGTAGGAGCACCTTCATAGGTGTCGGCCGTCCAGAGGTGGAAGGGCACCAGTGAAAGCTTGAAGCCCAATCCGCTGAAGAAGAACACCAGACCGGCGAGCAACAGGGGCATCTGAGTGGGAAACTGGGCGAAATAGGCTATGCGGTGAGCCACATCGTCGAAATAGAGGGTGCCGACGCTACCATAGATGAACGAGATGCCGTAGAGCATGACACCACTGGAGAACGTAGCTGTCAGGATGTATTTGGCAGCACCCTCGGCAGCTTTTTTCTTCATTTTGTCAAAAGCTACCAGGCAGGCCATTGGCACCGATGCGGTCTCCAGTCCGAGGAAGAACATGAGGAAGTTACCGCTCGACATCATCATATACATACCCAGAAGCGTGGAGAGCACCAGCAGGTAGAACTCACCGTTGTATTTCCGGGCATCACGCTCCAGCCAGGGCTGTGCCATGATGACCACAATAAGTGTTCCTGCTGTCAGGATAATCTTCATGACGTTGGCAGCCTGTGTGGCCACATACATACCGCCGAAAGCCTCGGAAGGAGCCATCGTGGTCATCATAATCATGTTACAGATGAGCAGCATGACAGTCAGCTTGCTGAGCAGGTCGTTCTTGCGTACGCTCTTCATGAGGCAGAAGTCAGCAAAGAACACCAATATCAGGTCGAGCACCAACAAGGCCTCGGGTATCATATTTAAGAATTGACTATATCCCATAATATCTTTCTCCTATTATTATATAATGTTTGCGAGAATAGGTCCTACGGCATCGCTGATGACATTGCTGGCCCAGAGGGGGAACAGGCCGAGACCTGCGACACAGGCAATCAGACAAACGACGGCGACACGCTCGTCCCACGTGGCATCGGTGAGCTCCAGATAGTGAGGATTCTTCACCTCGCCATAAAGTATCTTGCCCACAACGCGCAGGATGTAGACAGCCGTTACTACGATGGAGGTACAGGCGATGATAGTAGCCACGCGGTGGAAGGTATCAGGATTCTCAAACGAGCCTACAAAGATAGTCATCTCGGCAATGAAACCGGAGAAACCAGGCAGGCCGAGGTTGGCCAAGCCGGCCACCACATATCCCACGGCGAGGAAAGGCATGATTTTCATCAGTCCGTCCAGATAGCGGATGTCACGTGTGTGAGTACGTCCGTAAATCATACCGATGAGGGCAAAGAAGAGAGCTGTCATCAGACCGTGCGACAGCATCTGCAGGATGGCACCTGTGCAGGAAGTCTTGGTCATCATCAGCAAGGCGAAGAGTACCAGGCCGCAGTGCGACACGCTGGAATAGGCATTGATATACTTCAGGTCTGTCTGTACACAGGCTGAGAAGGCACCATAGACCACAGAGATAGTGGTGAGGATGAGGAATATCCAGGCCAGCTCGTTGGCTGCGTCAGGCAGCAGGTACATAGCCACGCGGAAGCAACCATAACCTCCTAACTTCATCAGTACACCGGCATGCAGCATCGATACGGCCGTGGGCGCAGAGGCATGACCGTCGGGCGACCATGTGTGGAAGGGGAACAGAGCACCCAGCACACCAAAGCCGATGAAGATGAAAGGAAAGAAAACTTTCTGCGTCTCTACTGGAATGTTGTGCAGGGCGGCAATCTCGTTGACGTTCATCGTCGTGGCTCCACTAAAGTAGTAGATACCGAGGATGCCAAGGATGAGCAGAGCTGAACCGCCCATCAGCATCAGCGTGAGCTTCATGGCTGCATACTCCTTGTTACCACTTCCCCAAACGCCGATGAGCAGGTACATGGGGATGAGGGCCACCTCGTAGAACATAAACATGGTAAACATATCGGTGCAGATGAAGAAGCCATAGACACCCGTTGAGAGTAAGGTGAACCACAGGAAATATTCCTTGGTCATGGGCTTCAGCTGCCAAGAGGCGAAAGTACCCGTGAAGACGATAATGCTCGACAGGAGCAACATCACGACAGAAATGCCGTCGACACCTACGGAATAAGCAATGTTAAGAGGCTTGAACCACGGTGTAGAGGCTGTCAGCAGCATGACGTCGGTATTACCTGCTGCACGCTGCTGCACGAAATACAGGGTCAGCCATATCGAAAGGGCCAGCAGACACGAGGCGCCTGCCACCATCACGCCACGCACCTGATTGAGGCTTTTGGACAGCCAAAGGCCAAGCAGCATCAGGGCGGGAATTACAACGAATAATGATAATATACTCATAAATGTAATTTTCTATTTGTCAATTTACGATTTATATCGCAAGCAGCACAAGCGTTAACGCCACTGAACCCGTGAGGAACCAGACGGCATATTGACGTACGTCGCCACTCTGCCATGGGCGGATGCTCTCTCCTGCTTCGTTAGCTCCCCAAGCGAGGAAGTTGAATGTGCCGTCCACTATATGGCGGTCGAACCAGGCAATGGGGGTGGAGATACAGCGGAAAATGATACGGTGGGTAACGAACTGCCAAATCTCATCTTGATAGAAACGCTTGTAAGCAGCCCGGTGCAAACGGGGGAATGCCTTGTACAGACGGTCGGCAACGGGCTGGCTCTCACCTTTATATATATAGGTGGCCAGACAGATTGAGCAGACAGCTATCACGATAGAGGTGCCAGCGACGGTCCAGTCGAGATGGATGTCGTAGGCCTGTCCGCTGGCCGACACGAAATGGCCGAAGGGCAGGAAACCGCACAACACCGTCACCACAGAGAGGAACATCAAGGGGAAAGTCATCGACAACGGAGCCTCGTGGGGCGTATGGTGCTCATGCGCCTCCTTGTTCTCCGTACCCCAGAAGATGCCGTAGTACAGACGGAACATATAGAACGCCGTCATGGCAGCAACACCTGTCATAATCCATCCGCATACGGGGCTGTACTGCATACAGGCCGTCAGAATCTCGTCCTTCGAGAAGAAACCAGAGAACGGGGGTATACCGGCAATAGCCAGACAGGAGATAAGGAACGTGATGTGCGTGATAGGCATGTACTTGCGCAAACCACCCATCATGGCCATCTCGTTGCTGTGTACGGCATGGATGATGCAGCCAGCTCCGAGGAACAGGCAAGCCTTGAACATGGCATGGGTAAACAGGTGGAACATCGAAGCCATATAACCAAGCTGTGCATGGTTGTCGAGCACGGCCTCACCGTGGCCGGGCAGGCAGACGCCAAGGGCTACCATCATGAAAGCTATCTGAGAGATGGTAGAGAAGGCCAGCACACGCTTGATATCGCTCTGAGCACAAGCCACGGCGGCAGCGTAGAAAGCGGTGAAGACACCCACCCATACGACGATGCTGAGCGACTCCGGTGCAAAGTTGATCCACAGGGGGAACATGCGGGCTATCTGGAACACACCAGCCACCACCATCGTAGCAGCATGGATGAGCGCACTGACAGGCGTCGGACCCTCCATAGCGTCGGGCAGCCAGATGTGCAGCGGGAACATGGCCGACTTACCTGCACCACCGATGAACATCAACACCAGAGCGGTGGGAAGGATGAAGGCAGCTCCGGCATACTCGCGGACAGAGCCCTCGACGGTGAAGTCGAACGAGAACGTTCCTGCGTAGAAGCCAAAGAGCAGGATGCCGATGAGGAAAAACATATCGGCAAAGCGCGTCACGATGAATGCCTTCTTAGAGGCAGCGATGGCGGGCTTCAACGGATAGTAGAACCCAATCAGCAGGTAGGAGGAGACACCCACCAATTCCCAGAACATGTACATCTGGAAGATGTTGGTAGCCACCACCAATCCAAGCATCGACATGGTGAACAGGCTCAGGAAGGCATAGTAGCGCTGGAAACCTTTTTCTCCGTGCATGTAGCCAAACGAATAGATGTGCACCATCAGTGATACGGTAGAGATGACGATAAGCATCATCACAGAGATGGGGTCCAACAGGATACCCATATCGAAGTGCAACTGTCCTAAGGGCAGCCACGTAGTGTTGTAGGGAACGACGGTGGCGTAGGTACCGTCGGCCGTACGGTCGGCGGTGAAGTAGCTGAATGCCGTCAAGTATGACAACACAGTCACGAGCCCCAGCGACGTGGTGCCCAACAGGCCGGAAGCCTTGTGTGACATCTTCATGCCGCACAGCGCCAGTATCACAAACGACAGCGCAGGCAGCAGAAGGATGAGAAATGAATAACTATATACTGTTTCCATAACTGTTTACCATTTCATATTCTTAATACTGTCAACACTATCGCTGCGGAAGTTGCGATAGACATTGATGATGATAGCTATAGCCACAGCCGACTCTGCTGCCGACACACCTATTGAGAAGAGCGTCATGAACATGCCCTCCATAGAGCCGATATAAAGCAGGCGGTTGAAAGCTGCAAAGTTGACGTCGACAGCGTTCAGCACCAACTCGATGGAGATGAGCATGGCTATCAAGTTGCGGCGTGTGACGAATCCGTAGACGCCAATGAAGAACAACAGTGCGCTAAGCACAAAATAACATTCTACTGGTACCATAACTATTTCTCCTCTTTACGTGATACAAACAAGCCGCCGATGATGCAGGCAAGCAGGAACAGCGAGATGAACTCAAAAGGAAGCACATACTCATACCTGCCGGCACCGACCAGTGCCTGGCCGATAGACTTCATCGGCACCTCGACATCGGGCATCGCCTTGGCAACATACAGATATTGGTTCTTTAGCAGTACAAACAAGACGACAGCGCATCCCAACAGGGAGAGTAGTCCGCCCGCAATGACACGACTGCCCTTCAAACGCTCGGTCAGGCCCTGCAACGTACGCTTGTTAACCAACTGGATGGCAAAGACGTATATCATCGTCACGCCACCGGCATAGACAGATATCTGGGCAGCAGCCAGATAAGTGTAGTCAAGCAGGAAGTAAAGACCTGCCACTCCGAAGAGCACAAACAACATAAACGTTGCGGCTCGCATGATTCGCGTAGTCGTCACACACACTACGGCTGAGCCGAGGATGACGACGGCGAGAATGCAAAACATGAATAAATCTGCCATAGTCTTTTACTTCGTTTTAGTATTAAACTTACCTATTGTCAGTGGTGCGCCTCCCTCTATCAGATTGGGCAGGGAGCCACCATGATAGACCTCCTTGTCGAGGTGCAACACCAGACGGCTACGGTCGAACACGGCATTTTCAAAGTCGTTGGTGAACTCGATGGCGTCAAAGTTGCACGCATTGGTGCAAAGCTGACAGAACATGCAGTCGCCAAGGTCGTACAGGTAGTCGTCCAGCACTTTTTTCTTCTTGCCCGTCTCCGGGTCTTCTGCCATGTGGCTCACAATCTTGATGGTGCCATTGGGACACGACTTCTCACACAGGGTGCAGGCCGTACACTTATAGCTACCGTCGTCGTTGCGTTTGAAAACCAGTCGTCCACGATGGCGCTTGGACACGTGCAACGTCGTCTTACGGTTTTCGGGATACTGCTCTGTCGACTTGTTGGTGAAGAAGTCTTTGAAATACTCCTTCCAGGTAATCTTCATACCCGTTGCCAGCGTCTTCAGGCCGTGTCCTATTTCTCCAAAATATGATTTATTTTCTTCCATTGCTATACCTTATTTAATATAAAGACCTAAGGCTACCACGACGGTCATCAGCACCAGGTTGATGAGCGACAGCGGCATGAGATATTTCCACTCCAGCTTCAATATCTGGTCGATACGCAGACGGGGGAACGTCCACTTGATCCACATCAGTATCCACACCAGAGCAAAGGCCTTGCCCATAAACCAGACAATGCCCGGGATGTAATTCATCACACTGTCGAAGGCCTCGACACCGATGTTCAGCGGAGCCCAGCCCCCCAGAAATACCGTGGCGGCGATGCCGGCAATAATGAAAAGGTTGAGAAACTCGGCCAGATAGAAGAAGCCGAAGCCCATACCCGAATACTCCGTGTGGTGACCTGCCGTCAGTTCACTCTCGGCCTCGGCCATGTCGAACGGGCCGCGGTTGGCCTCAGCATTACCGGCCACGAGGAATACGAGGAAGGCTATGATGGCAGGGATGTGTCCCTGACAGATGAGCC
The DNA here is from genome assembly GCA_017847725.1 of Prevotella sp. GTDB lineage: Bacteria > Bacteroidota > Bacteroidia > Bacteroidales > Bacteroidaceae > Prevotella. The sequence goes on along the minus strand of JAGAXW010000014.1, from coordinate 19,620 downwards.
ACTTGAAGGGGCCCGTCTGAGCTTCTACGATACCACTCATCTGCATGGTACCCGTCAGGATTACTGCGGTAATCAGGCAGAGACAGAGCGACATCTCGTAAGAAATCATCTGCACGGCACCACGCATGGCGCTCACCACTGAATACTTGTTGTTGGATGCCCAGCCGGCCAGAAAGATGCCTACCACTCCTATCGAAGAGATAGCCGTCAGCAGGAACACACCAACGTTAAAGTCAAGCACCGTGGCTCCTTTATTCCACGGCAGGAACGAGAAGGCACCCACAGAGCCGATGATGACCAGCAGGGGTGCTACGGCATAGAGCAGCTTGTCGGCACGGTCGACGAAGAAGATTTCCTTAATGAGCATCTTCAGCACGTCGGCAAACACCTGGAGCAAGCCCCAGGGACCTACACGCATCGGGCCCAGGCGGCACTGGAAGTAGGCGCACACCTTGCGCTCCATGAATATCAGTACGATGGCTATCAGCGCATATCCCACCAGGATGCCTACGCCCACCAGCACGCACTCAATCAGTATCGACAGAAAGTCGCCCAGACCCAAGGTCTCGCGGAGAAAAGCGTCGAACCATTGTGTTACTATAGAAAAGTCGAACATAATACTTGTATTAACGGTCAATGTCAGGAATTACAAAGTCAATAGCAGCCCCCGTGGCCACGAGATCGGCAATCTTCTGACCACGCAGCATAGGATCGAGTGCACCCGTCAGCGAGAGGCCCATGGGGCGCATCTTCAGACGGTAGGGGCTCTTGTCACCGCGCGAGTCGAGGTAGATACCGAACTCGCCACTTGCACCCTCTACAGAGAAGTACCACTGTCCCTCAGGCACCTTGATGATGGGTTTCTGCTTGATATAGAAGTCACCTTCGGGGATATTGTCAATGAGTTGCTCGATGATGTGCAGACTCTGGTACATCTCGTTGATGTGACAAGTATAGCGGTCCATCGTGTCGCAGCCCGTCATCACGATCTGCTCCCACTCCACCTTGTCATACAGGTCGTAGGGGTGGTTCTTGCGCACGTCGTTCTTCCAGCCCGAGGCACGGCCGGCCGGACCTGTCACAGCGTAGCTAATACAGTCGGCCAGCGACATCGGGCCAACCTTCTCGAAGCGTTTGTGGGTGATGATGTTGTCACCAAAGACGTCGACATACTCCTGAATGATGGGCTTCATGTACTTGACAAGGTCCTTCACATTCTTCACGAAGTTGGGATCGATGTCGTCCTGCAGTCCACCTATTCTGTAGTAGTTCTGTATCAGGCGTCCGCCCGTTGTCTCCTCCATGCAGTTGAGCACGTGCTCACGATCGCGCATCGAGTAGAGGAAGGCTGTCAGCGCACCCATATCCTGGGCGCAGCAGCCCACATACAGCAGGTGGCTGTCCAGACGCTGCAACTCGTCCATAATCGTACGGATATACTTGATGCGGTCGGTCAACTCGACGCCAAGGCCCTCTTCGATGACGCCCACCAGTGCGTGGCGGTGCATCATGGCCGAGAGGTAGTTCAGACGGTCTGTAAGCGCCAGCGTCTGTGGATAGGTCATCTGCTCACACATCTTTTCGATGCCACGATGGATGTAGCCCAGATGGGGATAGACACGCTTCACGGTCTCACCGTCGAGTACTGTCTGCAGGCGCAGCACGCCATGCGTTGAGGGGTGCTGCGGACCGATGTTGATGACGTAGTCGTCGGCCGTGAACAGTTTGTTCTGCTTCGACCTGAGTACACCGTCCTTGTCGAGGTAATACTCCAGTCCGTAGTCAGGCTCCTTGTCGTCTTCCAGCGTATAACTGTCGTCGAATTTCCAATCCTTGCGGAAGGGATATCCCTTGAAGTCGCTGCGCAGGAACAGGCGGCGCATGTCGGGATGACCCAGAAACACGATGCCGTAGAAGTCGTAGACCTCACGCTCCAGCAGGTCGGCCACACGCCAGATATCCGAGACAGTGGGGATGTAAGGCACATCGCCCTGCACTTCGGCCATCTGCTTCACCGAGCAGCGCTCATGCGTCTCGCTGTTTTCAAGGATATAGACACAGCCAAGACCCTCGTCGCCGAAATCTTCGCCCACGATGGTCACCAGATAATCGAAGCCCTTCTGCTCCTTTAAATTACGCATCTCTGCAGCAAACCTACCGAAATCGAATGATAAAAACTCCAGCTTCATGCTTTCTCCTCCTTCTTCATTTCTTCAACAAACTCCTGGGGCACCTCTGTCACCACGATGGGCTCACGACGATGGTCGCCATGCTTCTGACGGAACGTCAGTTCCTCGTTCGACACGCCCAGTTCCTTCTCAGCAGCGGTCTGCTTGTGGTTAACGCCACCGAAGAATTTCTCAATCTTCACCTTGCGCTGCAACTGCATCATGCCATACATGATGGCTTCCGGACGTGGAGGACACCCGGGAATGAACACATCGACGGGTACAATCTCCTCAATGCCCTTCACCACATGATAACTCGACTTGAAAGGACCGCCGCTGATAGCACAGCCACCCACGGCAATCACGTACTTAGGCTCGGCCATCTCGTCGTACAGGCGCTTCAGTGCCGGTGCCATCTTGTGGGTAATCGTACCGGCACACATGATCAGGTCGGCCTGGCGCGGAGAGTTGCGCGTCACCTCAAAGCCGAAACGGGCAAAGTCGTAACGGGCACAGCCACAGGCCATAAACTCAATACCACAGCACGATGTTGCAAAGGTCAGCGACCACAGAGAATTCGAGCGTCCCCAGTTTATCAACTGGTCCAGCGACCCTGTGACGACATTTACCCCACCCTCGTGCAATTCGTCGATAATCTTCTCCAGTGAGCCGTTATCGTTCCACTCCTCATAGGGAATGCTCTTAATGTGCGGTCTTATTTCCATTCCAAGTCTCCTTTCCGCCAGGCGTATGCCAGGCCTAATACCAGGACAACCAGGAAGAAGCCGATGCTCAGCAGGGCAGCTGCACCGAACTCTTTAACCACTACAGCCCAAGGATAGAGAAACACCGTCTCCACATCGAACATAAGAAACAAGATGGCAAACAGGTAGAATCCCACGCTTACAGGCAGCCATGACGACCCATGAGTAGGAATACCGCACTCGTAGGGTTCGCCCTTGACCTTATTGTATGAACGCGGGCCTATCAGCTTAGCTACGACGTAAGCTCCTGCCACCAGTGTAATAGCCGTCAGCAAGACGGTAATTAACAATGTAAAGTTCATAAAATTTATAATTTTATAATCATGATTATGCTAAAGCGGTGCAAAGGTACAAAAAAACTTAAAAAGACATTGCATAATTATCGATATTTTTTAAACTTCCTCCAACAAAAACGTTTTCCCGTTTTTTTTGAGTTTGATAATAAGAGAAAGCGGAGGACATTGCTGCCTCCGCTTTCTCTTATCATAGGATTTATCGTACTACTCCTTGTCAAGCAGTATCTTCATCATCTCCACGGCAGCCTTGGCCACCGAGGTGCCGGGGCCGAAGATAGCGGCCACGCCAGCCTTGTAGAGGAAGTCGTAGTCCTGAGCAGGGATGACACCGCCGGCGATGACCATGATGTCCTCACGACCCAGTTTCTTCAGTTCCTCGATAAGCTGCGGAATGAGCGTCTTGTGGCCGGCAGCCAGACTGGACGCACCCACGACATGCACGTCGTTCTCGACAGCCTCACGGGCAGCCTCGGCAGGGGTCTGGAACAACGGTCCCATATCCACGTCGAAACCACAGTCGGCATATCCGGTTGCCACTACTTTTGCACCGCGGTCGTGACCGTCCTGACCCATCTTGGCAATAAAGATGCGCGGACGACGGCCCTCCTGCTTAGCGAACTCGTCGGTCAGCTGGCAAGCCAACTCGAAGTCCTTGTCGTTCTTTGATTCTGAACTATACACGCCTGAAATTGTTCTGATTACTGCTTTATAACGACCCACGATTTCCTCGCAGGCATCCGAAATCTCACCAAGGGTACAACGCAGCTGAGCGGCCTTGACTGCCAGGTCGAGCAGGTTGTTCTCGCTCTTGCGACCCTCCTTGAAGTCACGCACACAGTCGGTGATGGCCTTCAGGGCAGCCTGACAGGCAGCCTCGTCGCGCGTGGCACGAACCTGCTTCAGGCTCTCCTCCTGCTGCTTGCGCACAGCGGTGTTGTCGACCTCGAGGATGTCGATGGGGTCTTCATGCTCCAGACGGTACTTGTTGGTGCCGACGATGGTCTGCACACCCGAGTCAATACGGGCCTGCGTGCGGGCAGCAGCCTCCTCGATACGCATCTTGGGCAGACCGGTCTCGATGGCCTTGGCCATACCACCCAGTTTCTCAATCTCCTGGATGTGCTCCCAAGCTTTGTGGACGAGTTCGTTGGTGAGTGTCTCTACGTAGTAAGAGCCAGCCCACGGGTCAATCTGCTTGCACACCTTCGTCTCGTTCTGGATATAGATCTGGGTGTTACGAGCGATACGAGCCGAGAAATCGGTAGGCAGGGCGATGGCCTCGTCGAGGGCGTTGGTATGCAGCGACTGGGTGTGACCCAGCACGGCAGCCATGGCTTCAATACAGGTACGACCTACGTTGTTGAAGGGATCCTGCTCGGTGAGTGACCAGCCGGAGGTCTGCGAGTGGGTACGCAGGGCCAGCGACTTGGGATTCTTGGCACCGAACGACTTCACTATCTTGGCCCACAGCAGACGACCTGCACGCATCTTGGCAATCTCCATAAAGTGGTTCATGCCGATAGCCCAGAAGAACGACAGGCGGGGAGCGAAGGCATCCACATCGATACCGGCATTGACACCCGTGCGCAGGTAGTCCATACCGTCAGCCAGCGTATAGGCCAGCTCGATGTCAGCCGTAGCACCAGCCTCCTGCATATGATAACCCGAGATGGAGATACTGTTAAACTTAGGCATCTTCTGTGAGGTGTACTCAAAGATGTCGGCGATGATCTTCATCGAGAATGCTGGGGGATAGATATAGGTGTTGCGCACCATGAACTCCTTCAGGATGTCGTTCTGGATGGTTCCTGCCATCTCCTCCAACTGTGCACCCTGCTCCAGACCGGCCACGATGTAGAAAGCCAGGATGGGCAGCACAGCTCCGTTCATCGTCATCGAGACAGACATCTTGTTGAGGGGGATGCCCGAGAAGAGCACCTTCATGTTCTCCTCGTTACAGATAGACACACCAGCCTTACCCACATCACCAACGACACGGGCGTTGTCGGGGTCGTAACCACGGTGTGTGGGCAGGTCGAAGGCCACAGAAAGGCCCTTCTGACCACTGGCGAGGTTACGGCGATAGAAAGCGTTCGACTCCTCAGCGGTGGAGAATCCGGCATACTGGCGGATGGTCCACGGACGGAACGGGTACATCATTGAATACGGACCGCGGAGATAGGGAGGAATACCGGCCGTGAAGTCGAGATGCTCCATGCCCTCCAGGTCCTCTTTGGTATAGACAGGACGTACATCGATGTGCTCCGGCGTGTGCCAGTTCTCGGTGATGCCGTTGTCCTTCACCCACTTGGCACCATCCTGAGCATGAATGCCAGCGTAGATATCAATATCTTTAAATTGTTTGCGCATAATTCAAGTCTCCTTTCTTTTAGATACCAAGTTTCTGATTATATTCTTTCAAAGTCTCCAGCACGTTGCAGCGCACGTGGATGAAGTTCTCAATGCCTGCAGCCTTCAGGTCGTCCATGCAGGCAGGAGCACCAGCCACCACGAACATGGCGCGGCCGTCGAGGTACTTGTAGGCAGGAACAGCGTACTCGGCATACTCGTCGTCGCTGGAGCAGATGACCACGATGTCGGCCTTGGCCTCCATGGCAGCGTCGACACCTTCCTCGACGGTCTTGAAGCCAAGGTTGTCGATGACTTTGTAGCCGGCACATGCCAGGAAGTTGCACGAGAACTGGGCACGAGCCTGACGCATGGCCAGGTTGCCGATGGTCAGCATGAAGGCGGTTGGCACCTTGGTCTCCTCGGTATGAATGCGCAGATCCTCGAAATCGGCTGCCAGACGAGTCGTCTCAAGCTTCTTAAACTCAGGATTCTCACACTGATCGGCCTGACCGTGCTTGCAGGCACAGGCACCGGGAGCTATGGGACGCTTGCCGTCGCTCTTCTCCGTAAAATTCGGGAACTGGTTCGTACCCAGCAGGAATTCCTTGCGCTTGGCGGCATCGCCATGACGCTTTACGTTGGTAGCGTTGATATCGTCCTGGACAATACCCTTCTTGACGGCTTCCAAGAAACCACCCTCCTCTTCTATCTTAAGGAACAGTTTCCAGCCCTCTTGAGCCAGAGCGTCGGTAAGGTGCTCAATATAGTAAGAACCGGCCGAGGGGTCGACGATGCGGTCGAAATGGCTCTCTTCCTTGATGAGCAGCTGCTGGTTGCGGGCGATGCGCTCGGAGAAATCGGTAGGCTGCTCGTAGGTGACATCGAACGGGGTGACAACCATGGAGTAAACGCCACCCAGGGCAGCTGACATGGCCTCTGTCTGCGAACGCAACAGATTGACATAGGAGTCGAACACCGTCTGGTTGTAGGTAGACGTGGTGGCGTTGATGGTCATCTTGCACGAAGCCTCGTCCTTGGGCTCATACTGCTTGACTATCTGTGCCCACAACAGACGTGCGGCACGGAACTTGGCAATCTCCATAAAATAGTTCTCAGAGACGCCCATATAGAATTTCATCTGACGGGCAGCAAGGTCGACGTCGACACCGGCATCGACGAGTTCCTGCAGGTACTCGTTGCCCCATGCCAGGGCATAGCCCAGTTCCTGGACGATATAGGCACCTGCATTGTTGAGTGTCTCCGTATGTACGGTCATCACATGAGCCTTAGGATAGTCCTTCAGCAGTTCGACTATCTTGGGGCCATCAGCCAGACGCGGCGTAGTGTTCTTGCCCTTGGTGAGCATCTTCTCGATAGGGTCAAAGCCCACCGTGAACGACAGTTTTTTCTTATCGAAGCCCTTCTTCGTAAAGTAAGCATCCACAACCTGTGCCAGTTGCAGCACGTGGCACGGGCAAGTGCGGAAGTTCAGGTCGACCACCTCACAGTAGATGCCGTCAAGCAGAGTCTCTATGGCCTCGGCGGTACACATACTCTTAGGAATACGGAAGCCCAGGGAGTCGACGCCCTTGTTCAGGATGTCAAGCGCCTTCTTATTAGCCTCTGCAGCATCGTGTACGTTCAGGTTCTGACGCACGTACCACTCGTTGTTGTCTTTCTTGTTACCACGAACGAAAGGGAACTCGCCCGGCAGGGCATCGGGGGTTTTCAGGTTGGCCAGGTCTTCCCGGCGGTAGAAGGGCTGTACATTGAACCCTTCGTTAGTTCTCCAAACGAGTCGTTTCTGGAAGTCGGCCCCTTTCAGGTCCACTTCAATCTTGTCCAGCCACTCTTGGGTGGTTGGAGCCTTGAACTCGGTGAAGAGTTTTTCCTTGTTTGCCATAAGTGTATTAATTATATAAGTTGTTTTTGGTTATCTGTCTTTTTGGGTTTCAGCCTACAAAGGTAATAATTAATTTTGAACTGGCGAAGAATTTGATAAATATTTCATATTTATAAAAAATAGTTGCACAAAAGTGCTTGCGTTGTGCCATTTTTTTGTAACTTTGCAGCAATTTTTCGATTAGGTATGTTATGGAATCATTTCAATGGTTAAAAGATTTGTTCACATCGACTGACTCGGTGGCTCATATCGCAATACTGTATGCCGTGGTTATCGCAGTAGGCGTATACTTAGGCAAGATTAAAATTGGTGGCATCTCGCTGGGGGTCACCTTCGTGCTGTTTGCCGGCATCGTGGCAGGTCACATCGGTTTTACCGCCCCCACCAACATCCTGACGTTTGTACAGGACTTCGGCCTCATCCTGTTTGTCTTTATGATTGGTATGCAGGTGGGACCGGGCTTTTTTGAGAGCTTCGGCACAGCAGGAGTCAAGCTGAACGCGCTGGCGGCCACCGGCATTGTGCTGAACATCTGCGTCATGTTTGCCTGCTATTACATTTTCTTCAGCCCCAATGACCCTATCAGCCTGCCTATGATGGTTGGTACGCTCTACGGTGCCGTCACCAACACGCCGGGTCTGGGTGCCGCCAACGAGGCACTGCAGTCGGTATTCCCCAACGGAGCGCCACAGATAGCATCGGCCTATGCCTGCGCCTACCCCTTAGGCGTACTGGGCATCATCGGCGCCACTATATTAATAAGGTATATCTGCAAGATAAAGCTTAACGAAGAGGAAGAGCAACTGAAGGCCATGGATGGTGTGAAGGCCAACCAGAAGCCACACAGAATGCATCTGGAGGTGACCAACTCCTATCTGGAGGGTAAGACGCTGCTGCAGGTGCACGACTTCCTGAACCGTGACTTCGTGTGCTCACGCATACTCCACGAAGGACATGTGTCGATACCCAACCGCAACACCATTTTCCATAAAGGCGACCAGATTTTCGTGGTATGCACAGAGGCCGACGCAGAGGCCATCACTGCCTTTATAGGGCCCGTCATCCAGGTTGACTGGGAACAGCAAGACCAGCCGTTCGTATCGAAGCGCATCCTCGTGACCAACCCTCGCATCAACGGAAAGTCGCTGGCATCAATGCATTTCTCCAGTGTACACGGTGTCAACGTGACACGCGTAACACGCCAAGGCATGGACCTCTTCGCCTCAGCCAGCCTGCCCCTACAGGTGGGCGACCGCATCATGGTGGTGGGTCCCGAGGATGCCGTCGACCGCGTAGCTAACACCATGGGTAACAGCATCCGCCGCCTGGATGCGCCCAATATTGCCACCATCTTCGTAGGCATCATCATCGGAATCATCTTCGGTTCGCTGCCCATCTTCATCCCGGGCATGCCCGTACCTATGAAGCTCGGTATTGCCGGCGGTCCGCTGATTATCGCCATCCTGATAGGCCGCTACGGCTACAAGATACATCTGGTGACCTACACCACCACATCGGCCAACATGATGCTGCGTGAGATAGGCCTTGTACTCTTCTTGGCCAGCGTGGGCATCAAGGCGGGTGCCAACTTCTTCGAGACGGTAGTAGAGGGTGACGGACTGCTCTATGTGCTGACGGGCTTCCTCATCACCGTGATACCCATCCTCATCATCGGCCCCGTCGCCCGTCTGAAATTCAATTTCAACTACTTTACCATCATGGGTATGATAGCCGGCACATACACCGACCCGCCCGCACTGGCCTACGCCAATAGCGTCTGTTCGAAAGAAGCTCCTGCCTTGGGCTACTCGACGGTCTACCCGCTGTCGATGTTCCTGCGCATCTTTACGGCTCAGATCGTTGTGCTATTCTTCTGCGGATAAGACCTTGAAAGTTAGACTTATATAATAATAAAAATAATAGTAATGAAAAAAATCGGATTCCTGCTTGTAGCCTTGTTGGCATCAGCCTCACAGCCGATAATGGCACAAATGGATGCCAGCATCAAGCTGAACGAGGTGATGACCGACAACCGCAACAGCCTGCAAGACGAATATGGGCAGCACCCCGCGTGGCTGGAGATTGAGAACATCTCCCACTCCACGTACAACATCCGAGGCATGTACGTGACGACCGACCGCTCCGTACTGGACCGCAAGATGAGTGTACCCGAGCGTCAGAAGCGCATGTGTCAAATACCTAACGGCGACGAGCGTACCAACCTTAGTGGACGCCAGCACGTTGTATTCTTCCTCAACAGTCAGCCGCAGCGCGGCGCACTCCACCTGAACGTACCCGTAGATGCGAACCGCCCTGTATGGATAGCCCTTTACAACGGTAATGCCACACAGCTCATCGACTCGGTCACCATACCCGTGATGGCCGCTGACCAGTCGCTGGCACGTATCGCCAACAACGGCAATGCCAAGGACTGGGAACTGAAGAGTGCCGACCGTGTGACACCGGGTATTTCGAACATCACAACCGTCAGCGAGTCGAAAGTAGAAAAATTCAAGCGCGAGGATCCGTATGGTATCGGCATGGCACTGATGGCCATGAGCATCGTGTTCTTCTGCCTGGCTCTGCTGTGGATTGTCTTCTCCCTGTTCGGTCTGATTATGGACCACATGGAGGCAGCCAAGAAAGTGGCCCAACACCAGCCTATCAAGCCTATCACCATGACGGTGGAAAAGACGATGGAGGTCGGCCACAAGACGGGCGTCATCCTGCAGGAAGGCCTGAAGACCAAAGGTATCGACCGCGAGGTATACATGGCCGTCATCGGCATGGCCCTGCAGCAGTACCAGGACAACGTGCACGACGTAGAATCGGGCATCATCACCATCAAGTCGAAAGAGACGGGTTGGGACGACGAATACAGTCAGATGACGCATTTCCACGAACCCGTGCTGCCCACCGACCACTCAGCTCCAAAAATTCCAACAACCCCCAAAAATCTGTTATAAATCATGAGTAAGTATCAATATAAAGTTCAAGGCGTCGATTACGAAGTAGAAATCGAAGAAGTAGAGGGCAACATTGCCAAGGTAAACGTCAACGGCATTCCCTTCGAGGTGGAACTGCAGCAGCCTATCAACGCTGCCAAGCACCCCAACATTGTGAAGCCCAAGGTGGCTGCCCCCGCAGCTCCCGCCGCCAAGCCCGCCACGCCACAGGCCCAGGCCCAGGCCACGCCGCAGCAGGAAAGTGCCAGTGGCAATGCCATGAAGGCCCCACTGCCCGGCACCATCACCTCCATCAACGTGAAGGTGGGCGACACCGTAAAAGTGGGTGACACCGTAGTGGTGCTGGAAGCCATGAAGATGCAGAACAACATCGAGGCTGAATATGCCGGCACCGTGACGGCCATCAACGTCAATCCCGGCGACTCCGTCATGGAAGGCACCACCCTGCTGACCATTAGATAAGTAGTTAATCGTAAATCGACAAATAGCAAGTATAAAGATGTGGCAATTTATCATAGAAAACTTCAATGAGTTCCTGACCTATACAGGTTTTGCCAACGTGTCGGCAGGCAACCTCATCATGATAGCCGTAGGAGCCTTCTTCATCTGGCTGGCCATCAAAAAAGACTTCGAGCCCCTGCTGCTGGTGCCCATCGGACTGGGTATCATCCTGGGCAACATTCCCTTCCGCGCTGACGCCGGACTGGAGATAGGGCTCTACGAGGACAACTCCGTTCTGAACATCTTCTATCAGGGCGTGCGACAAGGCTGGTATCCACCCCTCATCTTCCTGGGCATCGGCGCCATGACCGACTTCTCGGCTCTGCTGGCCAATCCCAAACTGATGCTTATCGGTGCTGCAGCCCAGTTCGGCATCTTCGGAGCCTATATGTTTGCACTGGCTCTCGGCTTCGAGCCCAACCAGGCAGCAGGCATCGCCATCATCGGTGGCGCCGACGGACCTACCGCCATTTTCCTGTCGTCGAAGCTCTCGCCCAACCTGATGGGAGCCATCGCAGTATGTGCCTATAGCTACATGGCACTGGTACCGCTCATCCAGCCGCCACTCATGCGACTGCTGACCACCAAGAAGGAGCGCCTCATCAGAATGAAGCCCGCCCGGCAGGTGAGCCAGACAGAGCGCATCCTCTTCCCCATCGTAGGACTGCTGCTCACCACCTTCATCGTACCCTCCGGTCTGCCCCTGTTAGGCATGCTGTTCTTCGGAAACCTGCTGAAGGAGAGCGGAAAGACCACCCGACTGGCCAAGACTGCCGGCGCTGCGCTCAACGACATTGTAGTCATGCTGCTGGGTCTGACCGTAGGATGCTCCACACAGGCCAGTGAATTCCTGACGATGAACACCATCTACATCTTCGCCATCGGAGCTGGAGCCTTCATTATTGCCACCATGAGCGGTGTCTTGTTTGTCAAGGTAATGAACATCTTCCTCCCGAAAGACAAGAAGCTGAACCCCCTGATCGGCAACGCCGGTGTGAGCGCCGTACCTATGGCAGCACGCATCTCTAACAACCTGGGGCTGGAGTACGACCGTCACAACTTCCTGCTGATGCATGCCATGGGTCCCAACGTGGCAGGCGTCATCGGATCGGCCGTAGCCGCCGGTGCACTGCTGGGATTCCTGTCATAAGAATTTTTAGCCGTCGCCATGCACATCGCAGTAGCAGGAAACATAGGGAGTGGGAAGTCGACACTGACCAAACTGCTGGCCAAGCACTACGGCTGGGAGGCCCGCTTTGAGTCAGTGGACGACAACCCCTATCTGGAAGACTACTACAGGGACATACACCGATGGTCGTTCAATCTGGAAGTATACTTCCTGAAAGAGCGTTTCCGCGACTTGATAGACATCGCGCAGGCCAAGCATACCATCATCCAGGACCGTACTATCTATGAGGGTGTCTATGTGTTCATGGCCAACAACAAGGCCATGGGCCACCTCACCGACCGTGACTACGAGACCTATATGGAACTGTTTGAGCAGATGATGACCATCGTCAAGCCCCCCGAACTGATGATTTACCTGCGGGCATCGGTGCCCCACCTGGTGGGCAACATCCAGAAGCGCGGACGCGAATACGAACAGGCCATCAAGCTGGAGTATCTGCAGAACCTGAACGAGCGCTACGACGACTTTATCTACAACAAATACCCCGGCAAGGTGATGACCATCGAGAAAGACGTGCTCGACTATCAGAACAACCCCAAAGACCTCGCAACGATTATCGACCGCATCGACAACCACCTGTTCGGACTATTCCCATCTGACACTCCTAACCCCTAATACACCCAACACCATGCACATAGCTGTAGCCGGAAACATTGGAAGTGGCAAGACCACACTGACCAAGATGCTCGCCCATCGTTACGGATGGACGCCACGTTTCGAACCCGTAGACAACAATCCCTACCTGGAGGACTTCTACGCCGACATGCCGCGTTGGTCGTTCAACCTGCAGGTGTATTTCCTGAACAAGCGTTTCAAGGAGGTGGTGGAGATCTCCAAGTCGAAAGACACCATCATTCAAGACCGCACCATCTTTGAGGATGCCCGCATCTTTGCGCCCAACCTGCACGGACAGGGGATGATGTCAGACCGCGACTTTGCCAACTATACCGACTTGTTTGACCTGATGATGTCGCTGGTCAAACTGCCAGACCTCATGATCTATATCCGTTCCAGCATCCCTACGCTGGTGGCTCAGATTCAGAAGCGCGGACGCGAATATGAACAAACCATGCGACTGGACTATCTGGAAGGCCTGTCGAAGCGCTATGAGGAATGGATCAACGGCTACAAGGGGCAGCTGATTATTATCGAAGGTGATACTTGTAAATTCGGTGAGAGACCGGAAGATTTCAAGCAGGTGACAGACATGATAGACGCCAAGCTCTACGGACTGTTCCCCATGGAGTAGATTCCTATCTGCGACGCCGACGATGGCGAGCCGACGAACGGCGGTGCGACGCCCTTCTCTTTCTGCCAACAGTCTTCTTTTTGGAGGCAACGACAGGCGTCTTACTTTTCCATACTACGCACTCGCGTGCCGTATAGGCCGGTATGCCGGATGCTGGATTGCGTTCGCAATACTTCAGAATGGAATAATAGTCTATGTTGCGTGTCTCATGATTATTATAATACCATATCTGCACGGCCGACGAGGCAGTGGAAATCATGACGATGTCACGGTCGAACCCCACAAACCAACGGGCAAAACGGTGAGAGCGCACCGTGGCCTCCCACTGCGGACCACCGTAGTGCTTGCGCATCCAGCGCATCAGCAACTCATAGTCCTCCCGCTGACTCAGGTTCTGCAGGCGGCGAGTGGTGAGCATAAGGTGGTTGCAGCCCGTAGAGTCACGATTGGGCTCTATGGTCAGCCACACGTCCAGCCCGGCTATCCGACCCGACAACTCCCGACTGCTCTCTTGCTGCAGCCCCTTGTCAATCAGTTGCGACATCATGTCGGCAGGCGACATGCCCAGCGAGAGACCCAGAAACGTAGTTTGCCCGTCGGCCTGAGCTGCAGTGGCGCAAAACAGCCACGCCGCCGACAGTAATAGGTATCTTTTTATCTTGCAGAAAGTGTCCATTACAATACTTCTTGCCGACAAAGATACGAAGATTTTTCCAATATCAAAACATTGGCAGTTTTTCAGCCTTTGTTTTTTAGATATTTTACCCTTTTTTAGGAGCATAAATTTGCAAATGTCACCAAAACTATATATATTTGCATGCATAAAAAAAGTGTAGAAGGCCATATATGATAAAAATATTCGATAAGTTCAATCCCTCACATTCGATGGCAGGCAGACTGACGATGCGGGTGACCTTTGTTATTTTTATCGTATTCGCCATTATCTCAGCACTGATTTTCTCCATCGTCTGGTTGTTAGGATTCGGAATCGCGTCACTGGAATGTAAAAACATGCTGGGTGAGCTGAACGGAAAGACAGACAATGTATACACCAGCGTAGAAGTGGCCATTGCCAACAACAAGGCAGAGGTAGAGGAGAACATAGACAACCCCGACCAAATGTACGGCATCGTACAGCACTTTGTGCAGCTCAACCCCAACATCGTGGGAGCTGCCATTGCCTTCGAGCCCAACTTCTATGCACAGAAAGGGATGTACTACTCTCCCTACGCCTACCGGAATGGTAACGAATACAACACCAAGCAACTCGGAAACGAGGGCTACCACTACTACGACATGGAGTGGTATAAAAAGTCGAAAGAGACAGGCCAAAGCAACTGGAGCGAGCCCTACTTCGACCGAGGTGGCGGCGAGATGCTGATGACCACCTATTCGCAGCCCTTCTATGACAAGCAAGGCAATTTCTGTGGCGTACTGACAGCCGACGTCTCGCTGGACTGGCTGACCAACATGATGGAGAGGATTACCAGCATCAATGCGAAGAAGGAGATAGCCTTCATCAATATGAAGAGCGACATCTACGGCTTCATCATCACCCAGAAGGGCACCTACATCGTACACCCCGAGAAGGAGCGCATCATGCGCGACAACATATTCTCACTCGTCAAGCGCACGCGTAGCACCAAGGACGACGCCATTCCCGTCATGATGACGGCCGGACAGAAGGGCATGTCCTTCTACTACGACGATGACAACGACGATCGCTACCTGCTCTTCTACGCACCCATTCAGCACACGGGATGGTCGTCGGCCATCGTGGTACCCGTCCAGGACATCTTCGAGGTAGGCAACATCGTAGGGCTTGTGGTACTGATATGCCTGATGGTAGGATTGGTCATCGTATCCATCATCTGCTACATCGCCATCAAGCATACCACACAGCCGCTGACCCGCTTTGCCCACTCGGCCGACGAGATTGCACAGGGGAAATTCACCGAGCCCCTACCCGACATACGCACCAAGGACGAGATGCTGAAGCTACGCCGCTCGTTCGAGACGATGCAACTGTCACTGGTTGACCAGATCAACCAGACTCGCAAGATAAATGAGACCAAGGGACGCATAGAGAGTGAGCTGCAAATTGCGCGCGGCATCCAGATGGCCATGCTGCCCAAGAAGTTCCCGTCGTTCCCCGAGCGCAAGGATGTAGAGCTATACGCACAGCTGACTCCTGCCAAGGAGGTGGGCGGCGACCTCTACGACTTCTTCATTCGCGACGAGAAACTCTTCTTCTGCATCGGCGACGTCAGCGGCAAGGGTGTTCCGTCGTCGCTGGTCATGGTCGTAGTCAGAGTGCTTTTCCGCACACTGACCACGCACGAGAGCAACCCCTCCAAGATTGTAGCACACATCAACGAGGCACTGACCGACGAGAACAATTCAAACATGTTTGTAACCCTCTTTGTCGGTGTGCTCGACCTGCCCACGGGGCGCCTGCGCTACTGCAATGCCGGCCACTGCGCCCCCATACTCATTGGGTCGGGCATCGGACAGTTGCCCGTCATTGCCAACATCCCTGCAGGCATCGACCACAACTACAAGTACGAAGGACAAGAGACGCAGATTGACCCCGACACTACCATATTCCTCTATACCGACGGGCTCACCGAGGCCGAAGACGCAGAGCACAACCTGTTTATGGAGCATCGCGTGATGACGGTCGTGACCCGCTGTCACGAACAGCACCAGAACCAGCCGCAGACGATTATCGACGAAATGGAGCGTACAGTCAAAAGCTTCGTGGGCTCTGCCGAGCGAAGCGACGACCTGACCATGATGGCCATCCAATATCATAAAGAACAGCATGACGTCAAGCTGCAACGCAGCCTGAGTCTACCCAATGACATCGAGACCGTTCCGCAGCTCAATGCCTTCATCGACGGCGTGGCCGAGGAAATCGGCCTTGACACGACACTCACCATGAGCCTGAACCTAGCCATCGAAGAGGCCGTGGTCAACGTCATGAACTATGCCTATCCCAGCGGAAAACAAGGCGACGTGAACGTCGACGTGACAGCCGACAGCGAGTGGCTCACCTTCGTCATCAGTGACAAGGGAATGCCCTTCGACCCTACCGCAAAGGAGGAGGCCGACACGACACTCTCCGTAGAAGAGCGCCCCATCGGCGGACTGGGCATTTTCCTGGTACGCCAGCTCATGGACAGCATCAACTACGAGCGCACGGACGGCAAGAACGTGCTGACACTCAAGAAGAAACTAAAATAAAAGTATAAACTCACATAAAAAACAAAGAAAGTCATGATTTTCGACATTACAGAAAAGAGCGGCGAAATGTATGCCAAAGTCGCAGGCCGACTGGACACCCCCGCCTCAGTAAAAGCACAGCAGGAGATTTCTCCACTACTGGAGAATGCAGAGAAAACTATCGTACTCGATTGCAAGGACCTCGAATATATCAGTAGTTCCGGTCTGCGTCTATTCCTCACCATCCGCAAGGAGGCATCGGCCAAGGGTGGCAAGGTAATCATCGAGAACATCAACGACGAAATCAAGAAGGTGTTCATGATGACCGGATTCTACAACCTGTTCGAAATCAAGTAAGCAAGAGGCATGAGTGTCTATAAGTTGGATCTACACGGAGAGATGCTGCTGGAGCAGTTTCGAGCCCAGCAGCATCTCTACCGTTTGTTACGCGACGTCGTGACAGACCACTTCACCCGTATGGTGAAGCAGCGCGACCTGGAAATAAACTCAATGGAGTCACGCATCAAGACGGAGGCCTCGCTGGCCGGCAAACTGGAGCGCAAGGGCAGCAAGTACCATGACTTGTTGGACATCACCGACATCTTTGGCATCCGTATCATTGCCTTCTACAATGAAGACGTCGACCGCATTGCCTCTATGGCCGAGAACCTGTTCGAAATCGACTGGCCCAACTCTGTAGACAAGCGCAAACAGCACGAGATTACCAGTTTTGGCTATAACTCGCTGCACTATATCTGCCGACTACCAAAGTCGCTCTACTTCAATCCCGACTACCCAGAACTCAACGAGATACGCTTCGAGCTGCAAATGCGTACCGCACTGCAGCATGTATGGTCGGCCATCCAGCACGACATTGGCTACAAGACAGACATCGAGACACCCAACGAGTACCACCGCGACCTGAGCCGTCTGGCAGGCATGTTAGAGCTGGCCGACAATGAGTTCAGCCGTATCCGTTCCTCTATCAACAACTACCGGCGCCGCATGCAGGGACTTGTACAGAGCGGAAAGTTTGAGGAGGTGGAACTCGATGTCGACTCGTTCCGCAGCTACCTGAGCAAGCGGCCGTTCGAGAAGCTCAACCGCAGAATAGCCGCCATCACACAGGCCGAGATCCAAGAGGTATCCCTGCTGCAGTATCTCGGCGTCCTGCGCCTCATTGGCATCAAGACGCTGGGCGACATAGAGCGCATGATTCGTGACAATTCAGACAATGCCTACCAGTTGGCACTTTTCCAACTGGGAAACACCGACATCGACATCCTCTCTGAGAGCGTAGGCCTGCAGAACCTGTGCATCGTGTACGCCCTGAAGTCCGGTGGCGGCAAGAAAGCTCTGGTGGACATCTTCAACATCCTCAATGGACGTCAGGAGCAGAATGAGACGCTGGCCTCCATCATCATGGAGCAGGCCGCCCGCCTGTCGTTCATGAACAAGTAGCCAGTCTCAGAACCTGATACCTACCGAGGTATCGACATACCACTCGGTGATGCTGCCCCCGCCGTGCTCGTCGTGGTCGTAGCGGTGGCGGTTCCATTGTCCGCGCACACTGGCAAAGCAGTTCTTCCAGTTGTAGACGACAGACATCTTCGCATTGAAGGTCACCGTCACGTCACTCTTGTGATACACAGAGTGGCTATACTCCACCGAGTTGTTGTCGGTGTTATCGTCTTCGTCCATATAGACGTCGAAGAAGTCGAGTTTCTGCTTGTTGTAGAACGTTATCATCGGCATCGCCATGGCATTGACCAGCAGGTTCTTGACAGGCACCCAGTTGTATGCATATCCCACTCCGATGCTGCCCTGCCTCACCTTGATGGTACCGATGTTGCGCATTATGGCCACCAGTTCGGCATTCTTGTCCGAGTTGGCGCGTATGGTGGTATTGTGCCACATGCCGCCCACCATCAGCGAGCCTGCCGAGCGCCGTTGGATGACTGCCTGGTCATAGGCGGCAGCATACGAGAAGTGACGCCCGTTGAACATATAATAGCCGTCTATCGTCAGCGACCTCACGCGGATAGGCTCTTCGAGCTCGGCACGGCCATACTCGTTATACTTCTCGCCCATATAATCCATGTTAAGGTGCAACTCCGGCGTTGCCGAGTCGTAGGTGCGGATTCTCATGTTGATGCCATAGGAGCCGCCCGTAGCACCGATTCTGAACAGCGAGCCCGAGTGGCGTCCGATGTTGACGCTATAGCCGATGCCGTATCCTCTGTAGCCCAGCCACACGCCCACCGTGTTGGACACAGGCGTCTTGAAGCGGACACTGAAATCTACCGACAAGTCATCCAACAGGTCGGGAAAGTGGGTATCCATCTTCTGCTCTATCTGGTTGGGGTTATAGTTTACGATAAACTGCCACGGACGCGTGGGCGCCTCGATATAGCTACGATCTACACCTCTCACCGACATAGAGTCGACAAAACGTCCTACGGCCTTGACGGCATTCACCAGAAAGTTGCCTTTCTGCGCCTGCATGCAGTTGGCCTGCAGCAGCATTGCGATAAATATAAAAAGCCTTACGTTTTTCATCGCCGACAAAAGTACAAAAAAAAACTGTAATCAGGCCTACAAACAGCATTTTTTTGTTCTTCTCCCTTCTTTTCGACTTTGGAACTTTTGAGAAAAAGTCGTATCCTTGCCAACATGCAGCGATTACCTGCTGTTCTTATAACCGAATCATCCAACTCCAGCTTCTATCTCTCTCTGAGCATAGATCACAGCATCACGTTTCACCTCGTCTTCACCCTCAACGGTATCCAGCACCTTGTCTGCCAACCAGATAGTCAGCAGTTCCTTTTCTTCGATTTCAAGGAGTCTGGCCATAATAGGGATATTTTGAGGTGTACTGATTTAGGTTGACAGTTTATACTCTTAATTTCAATATAGGTTTACAATCCAATTTGTTTACATTCTTGTAGCTGTGTCCTGCTTATTCCTAAGACAGTTGACACTTGGAACGCTTTGTTCCCTTTCAGGT
>JAGAXW010000013.1 GCA_017847725.1 Prevotella sp. | reverse complement strand
GTATTTTGATTTGTTCATATGCAGTCATCCATTTTGACCGCAAAGATACGAAATCAAATCGGTGCACCCGAAAAATCTCTGCAACTAACTATATTTCAATCATTTCAATGAACACTTGGCGATTTTTAGTGGACAGCAATGTATACAAGTAAAAACTTAATATGCAAACCTTTTACGGAATCCTGTAACAAAAGTTAAAACTGATGCGGTGCTCTTGGGAATTAAACAGAAAAGCGTAATTTTGTCTGGCGTAATTGGCCATGCTGCCAATAAATAGCCTTGGCGCAGGTGTGAGAACGAAAATGAACGCTTAACAGAATATTAAACCAAGCAAATACGAAAAAATGAAGGTACTTCTGATTAACGGTAGCCCCCGTAAGAAGGGCAACACATTCCTTGCCTTAAGCGAGGTAGCCAAAACATTGGAGGCTCAAGGCATTGAGTCGGAAATCGTGCAGGTCGGCACTAAGGCCGTCCGTAGTTGTATCGCCTGCGGGCAGTGTCAGATGAAACAGCTGAACCGCTGTGTGTTCGATGACGACGTCTGCAACCGCATCAGTGAGAAGCTCGACACCGCCGATGCCCTCATCGTGGGGTCGCCCGTCTATTACGGTCAGCCCAACGGTGCGGTCTTGTCGCTCATCCAGCGCATGTTCTTCTCTGCCGGTGCCAAGGTGCAGAACAAGCCTGCTGCCGCCGTCTGCGTGTGCCGTCGTGGGGGTGCTACCGCTGCATTCGAGACCATGAATTTGCCATTCCAAATGATGAACATGCCTATAGTTACCTCGCAGTATTGGAACATCGTCTATGGCCGTGAGGAAGGTCAGGCTGCACTCGATACAGAGGGTATGCAGACCATGCGGACGCTGGCCAACAACATGGCGTGGCTGCTGAAGAAGATTCATGCCGACGGACAGCCGGACTATCCTGAGCGCGAGCCCTGGGCACCCATGCACTTTATCAGATAGTCGTTTTGCGCCCTTTATCTTCGTAAAAAACGTTACTTCTACGACAAAAATGCTAAAAAACTATGTTTTCTCTTTGCTTTTCGTGGAAAAATGAGTAATTTTGCAAGTCTAATTTTGTGTTTGTATGATAAGAAATACACTGATAGGTCTTAGTCTGGCTCTTTTGTGCTCTGGATGCGCCACTGAGTTCAACCGCATCTACAAGTCGCAAGACACTACTTATAAGTACGAATGTGCTAAGGAATACTTCGCTGTCGGCAAGTTTCAGCAGGCTGCTACGCTGTTGCAGGATGTCGTCACCATGCAGAAGGGGCGCAGCAATGCCCAGGAGAGCCTCTATATGCTGGCCATGGCCCAGTATTGCAATCGCGACTACGAGGCAGCCAGCGCAACCTTCAAGAAATATTTTTCGAGCTATCCCAAGGGATATTTCGCAGAGCAGGCTTCTTATTATATAGGTCAGTCACTCTATCAAAGTTCGCCGGAGCCTCGTCTCGACCAGACGCCTACGCTGGCAGCTATCAATGCCTATCAGAACTTCCTCGACTATTTCCCAGACTCCAAGTTCCGTGAAGAAGCCCAGCAGAGGCTGTTCAAGTTGCAGGACAATCTGGTCACGAAGGAGTACCTCTCAGCCAAGCTCTATTATAACCTGGGCGGCTATTTTGGCAACGTCAACAATAACACAGAGAGTAACTATGAGGCATGCGTCATTACGGCCCAGAACGCCCTTAAGCAATATCCTTACTCTGACCTGCGCGAGAAGTTCTCTGTGCTTATCATGAAGAGCAAGTTCTATCTCGCAGAGAACAGTTCTGAGGAGAAGAGGGTGGAGCGTTACCGCGATGCTGAGGACGAGTGCTATGGCTTCCTGAACGAGTATCCCGACTCCAAGGAGTGTAAGACAGCAGAGAAGTTTATCATCAAGTGTAAGAAGATAACAAAAGATTAATTTTCAGATATGGATTACAAGAAATCAAAAGCACCGGTCAATACCGTGACCCGCAACATTATGGATCTTTGCCAGGAAACTGGCAATATCTATGAGAGTGTAGCAATCATTTCGAAGCGTGCCAACCAGATAAGTCTTCAGATTAAGGAAGACCTGTCAAAGAAACTGGCAGAATTCGCATCTTATAACGACTCACTTGAGGAGGTGTTTGAGAACCGCGAACAGATAGAAATATCCCGCTATTATGAGAAATTGCCAAAGCCCTCCTTGCTCGCAACTCAGGAGTTCATCGAGGACAAGGTGTACTGGCGTGATCCTGCCCGTGACTCAGTAGCAGAATCGTAGTAGCAGTCTAACACGTATGATACAGCGTATTCAGTCTGTCTATTTGGTGCTGGCCCTCGTGCTCAGCGTAGTCACCGCCTTTGCGGGCCATCATTCGTGGCCCCTCATGGCTGTCCAGTTGGGTATTGCAGTGCTTAATCTCTATACCATATTTATATATAAGCATCGTAATCGTCAGTCCTTATACTGTCTTGTAGCCATTTTCCTCCATTTCGGGTGGTATATCGGGCTCATTGTCTATAGCAAGCATGTGGCCCCAGACGCACAGAACTTCCAGTTGGCGTGGCCGGATGTCATGCCGATGATAAGCGTCATACTTACTTTCTTGGCTCGTCGGGCCATACTTGCCGATGAGAAAATGGTGAGAGCTGCAGACAGACTGCGATAGAAATAAAAAAAAGTGGTAACGGAATAACGTTACCACTTTTTTTGTGTTATCTTACTTTACTTGTTTACCTGGAAGCGAGTGTCACCTTCTTTGAAGAAGGCATTGATCTGACGCGCTGCAGCAATACCGGCATTGGTGTTGGCCTCAGCGGTCTGGGCACCCATCTTCTTGGGAGTAGAGAAGTAGCGGCCCTCGAATTGCTTGAAGTCGTCGTTGGCGTCTGGCATGATGTCGGTGACGAATTTCAAGTCCTGGCGCTCTGCGAGCAGTTTCAGCAGCTCGGGCTCGTTGATGACCTCCTTGCGTGCGGTGTTTACCAGGATGCCGCCCTTCTTCATCTTGCCAACCAGGGCGTAGTTGATGCTCTGCTTGGTCTCCGGTGTAGCGGGAATGTGGAGCGATACGACATCACACTGCTCGAAGAGAGCGTCCTGATTGGCTACGGCCTTAACGCCGGCCTGCTCAATGACCTCTGCAGGGCAGAAAGCATCGTAGGCATATACCTCCATGCCGAATCCCTTGGCAATGCGGGCTACGTTGCGGCCGACATTTCCGAAGGCGAGGATTCCTAACTTCTTGCCCATCAGTTCCGTTCCGGCCTTTCCGTTATAGAAGTTGCGTACGGTGAAAACGAGAAGTCCAAAGACGAGCTCTGCTACGGCGTTGGCATTCTGTCCGGGAGTGTTCTCTGCCACCACGTGGTGTGCAGTGGCGGCAGCCAGGTCGATGTTGTCGTAGCCGGCACCGGCACGAACCACAATCTTGAGCTGCTTGGCTGCATCGAGGACCTCGGCGTCAACCTTGTCCGAACGGATGATAAGGGCATCGGCATCCTTGACAGCGTCAAGGAGCTGTGACTTTTCTGTATATTTCTCGAGCAGGGCAAGCTCGTTGCCTGCTGCTTCAATCTCTTTGCGAATACCCTCTACGGCAGCTGCTGCAAAGGGCTTCTCTGTTGCTACTAATACTTTCATATAGCTGTGGGAATTAATGATTAGCTTCAAACTCCTTCATGCAGGCTACGAGTGCCTGGCAGCCCTCAATGGTCTGGGCATTGTAGCAGCTGGCGCGGAAGCCGCCGACAGAGCGATGGCCCTTGACGCCAACCATGCCCTTGGAAGTGGCGAAGTCAAGGAAGTCTTTCTCCAGCTCTTTGTACTCGTCGGCCATTACGAAGCAGAGATTCATAACCGAGCGGTCGGCAACTTCTGCCGTTCCGCGGAACATCTTATTGCGGTCAATCTCGCCATAGACGATTTCGGCACGCTGCTGGGCGAGTTTGTCCATTGCCTCTACGCCACCGTTCTTCTTAATCCAGCGAAGGGTCTCCAGTGCAGAGTAGATGGGAACCACAGGGGGCGTGTTGAACATAGAGCCTTTGTCGACATGTGTGCGATAGTCGAGCATTGTGGGAATCTCACGAGGAGCACGGCCCAGGGCGTCGTCCTTGACGATAACGATGGTGACACCTGCCATAGCAAGGTTTTTCTGAGCACCGGCATAGATGGCGTCATACTTTTTGACATCGATAGGACGGCTGAAGATGTCAGACGACATGTCGGCAATAAGACGGACGGGTACGTCGAGGTCTTTGCGAATCTCAGTACCATAGATGGTGTTGTTGGTTGTGATGTGCAGATAGTCGGCATCAGCAGGTACGGTCCAATCCTTGGGGATGAACGTATAGTTAGCATCGGCAGAAGAAGCCACCTCTACCACCTCTCCAAATAGTTTGGCTTCCTTCATGGCTTTCTTGGCCCACACACCGGTGTTGAGGTAGGCGGCCTTCTTGATGAGGAAGTTGTAGGGAATCATGCAAAACTCGAGAGAGGCGCCACCACCGAGGAAAATGACGGAATAGCCTTCGGGAATGTCAAGCAACTCCTTTACGAGTGCGACAGCCTCGTCGACGACAGGCTGGAAATCCTTGGCACGATGGCTGATCTCCATCAGAGAGAGACCGGAGCCGTTGAAGTCTAAACACTGTTGAGCGGTCTTTTCAATCACTTCGCGGGGAAGCATTGAGGGACCGGCGTTAAAGTTGTACTTCTTCATTGTAAAATGCTATTATTAGTTTATTTGTGATATGTTTATTCTAAATGCGTTGCGAAATTACGCTTTTTATCTGAGATGGGCAAATATTTAAGCAATAATTAAGTAAAAAACCTATTCCGTCTTGCTTTTTGTCACTTCGATGTGATAATTTAAAGTGTCAAATTACCTGACGGGCTCAATGAGGGTCTTGAGGCCCTTTATCTTCTGCCCTTGGGTGTTGAGGAGTACCTGATGGAACAGATCGCGGCGGACGGCTGCATAAGCATAGCGGTCTGCCACGTCGATTCGTCCTATTTCAGATGCTTGTATCCCACCGGTCTTACAGAGGAATCCGACGATGTCACCCTTGGAAATCTTGTCTTTCTTCCCTTTGCCGATATAGAGCGTGGCCATACGTGGCGGAGCAACCTCCATGTGCTCAGTTGTGGTTGGCGAAAAAGGCTCTGTATCGCCCTCAATATAGTCGGGGATATGCTCGCCATCGCTGAGGATGAAGTATGCACGGCCTGTGGCATCCCAGCGGGCTGTGCGACCAACTCGATGGACATAGTTAGACTCACTCTCGGGCAGGTGGTAATGGACAATGTTCTCAATATCGGGAATGTCGAGTCCGCGCGATGCCAAGTCGGTGGCCACGAGTATGTTGGCAGAGCCATTGGAGAAGCGGTAGAGCGCCGCCTCACGCTGTTTCTGGTCTAATCCGCCATGAAAACAACTGGTAACGAAACCTTGTTGGTGAAGATAGTTGTCGACCCGCTCTACGGAATCGCGGTAGTTCAGGAATACGATGGTGCTCTGACTTCCAAAGTGAAGCAGAAGTTTGCGGAGCGTGTCCAGCTTGTCCTTCTGCGGACTATGCACTTCATAGAGGGTGATGCGTGCCGAGGGGGGCGCGTCGACTACGGAACAGTCGACGACATGGGCATGTGTGAGGGAAACGAAGGTCGGTATTTGCTCGGATTGTGTGGCTGAGAGCAGGATGCGGCGTCTCAGGCCCGGCAGGTTCTTGATGAGTTTCTGCATTTCTGCCTGGAATCCCATCTCAAGGCACTTGTCGAATTCGTCGATTACGAGATACCGAATGGTATAGCGGGAGATATTATTCTTGTCGAGGTGGTCGTTGAGACGTCCTGGCGTCCCGAAGACGACATGGGGCTTGATAGTCTTAAGCACACGATGCTCGTCCATTGCCGCACGCCCCCCATAGCAACTGGTGGAACGTATCCCGCAACCAGTAGACTGCAGTACATGGTCTGATTGTAATGCCAGTTCGCGCCCGGGAGTGATGACCAAGGCCTGTACGTCGTCTGACGTCTTGTCTACCAGTTGAAGCAAGGGGAGAAGATAGGCCAGTGTCTTGCCGGAACCGGTGGGCGACAAAAGAACCACGTCGCCCTTGGAGCCAAGGATGGCCTCGGAGGCGCGTTGCTGCATCTCGTTGAGGGCGTCGATGCCCAGCTTGTTTAATATCTGCTGTATGTCCATAAAGAAATTCCCCCTCCCTTGCTGAGCAGGGCGGGGGATACGTTTAGATGTTTATTTCTTTTCTTCTTCCTTCTTTTGAACCTCAGCTTTCAGCGTCGACTTGTAGGCCTTGTTTAGACCGTTGATGATGTCGTTGGTGATGTCGAAGCGCTTTGCGGCATAGAGAATGTTGTCGCCTTGCTTCGTCAGGATGAGGTCGTACTTCTTGTCCTTGTTGTACCTGTCGAGGAAGTGCATGAGTGAATCGCGCAGTCCCTCATTGTATTTGGCAGTCTCGTTGGCCAGCTCATTCTCGAGACGGGCTTGCAGCTCCTGCAAACTCTGTTGCTGACGCTGAATGGCGGCCTGCTGAGCCTCGGCCTGCTCACGGCTGGCAAAGCCGTTGTTGTTAAGCTTCTGCTGGAAGTTCTGCATGGCGTTCTGCAGCTGTTGTCCCTTGGAGTTGAGGGTATTGCGGGCGTTATTGCTTTTCTTCTGGAGAATCAGGGTGAACTCCTTGCAGAATTCATACTGGGTCATGAGTGAGTCCACTTCGACGTAGGCTATTTTCAGACTGCCGTTGTTTGCAGCACCTGCCGCAGCCGGCTGCTCATCCATCTTGGGACTTTGATTGTTGCACGAGGCCAATGCCATGATGGCTACAGTGGCCAGAAACATGTACTTTTTCATCGTTGTTCTATTGTTTTGTTATTTTGATTTTTCTTCGACGGCAAACCTGCTTTGGCGGCGCATCTCACGGTCTTGGTCCATCACGCAGTGAATGCCGCGCTCACGCATGGCTCTGCTGTCGTGAATGTGCTGGGAACTGAAACTTCCGTTCTTGCGAAAAATCAGTTTCACGCACAAAAATGCCATCCCGATAGCAATTATTAACGTGGATAATAGCAGGAGTTTCATCATAAATGATTAATTTTGCGCTGCAAAGTTACAAATAAAAGATTAAACAACTATTAAAAAATACATTAATAATGAATAAAAGTGAGTTAAAACCGACAGCCGTCTTCGAACAATTTGCGAAGATAAACCAGATTCCACGTCCTTCGAAACGTGAAGACAAAATGATTGCCTATCTGAAAAACTGGGGTGAAAGCCACGGGTTGGAGACCTTGGTAGACGAGGTGGGTAATGTGATCATCCGTAAACCTGCTACCAAAGGTTATGAGGACTGTAAGAAGGTGAGTCTGCAGAGTCACATGGATATGGTGTGTGACAAATTGCCCGATGTAGAGATAGACTTTGACAACGACCCCATCACCACCTACGTGGATGGCGAGTGGATGCGCGCAAAGGGTACGACACTGGGTGCCGACGACGGCATCGGCTGTGCGATGGAGCTTGCTATCCTGGAGAGCAACGACATAGAGCATGGACCTATAGAGTGCGTATTTACCCGCGACGAGGAGACCGGACTGACGGGTGCCGAGGGAATGAAGGCCGGGTTCATGACTGGTGACTACCTGATTAATCTGGATTCGGAAGACGAGGGTGAGATTTTCGTGTCATGCGCCGGTGGGCGAACAACGTCGGCTCAGTTTGACATCCGCAGACAGCCGGCACCAGAGGGCTCTTTCTTCATCAAAGGATCTGTGAAGGGACTGGTCGGTGGCCATTCGGGCGACGACATCAACAAGAAACGCGCTAACGGACTGAAGATTCTGGTGCGCTTTGTATACCAGGAGATGAAAAAATATCCGGATGTCCATCTGGTGAGATTCCATGGCGGCAGTCTTCACAATGCAATCCCACGCGGCGGCTATTTTGTACTGGCTGTGCCAGATGCAATCAAGGAGAATATACGTGCCGACTGGAATGTATTTGCAGCAGACGTCGACGAGGAGTTCCATGTGACAGACTCCCAAATCGTATGGCGCATGCGCAGCTACGACCCCGAACCCATCATCGACGACGAGATTGCCCGTCGCTTCATCTATGCCTTGCAGGCGGTGGACAACGGCGTCTATTCTGTCTGTCAGGACGAAGCGTTGGGGGGCATGACGGAGACTTCCAGCAACCTGGCGCGTGTGGAGACCAATGAGTCTACGATAGACATCGTCACATCTCAGCGCTCGAATGTGATGTCTAACCTCGACAACATGTGTAACACGGTCGAGGCTGTGTTCGAACTGGCTGGGGCAAAGGTGACGCACTCGGAGGGCTATCCTGCCTGGAAGATGCGTGCCGATAGCGAATTGCAGCGCATCGTCAAGTACACCTACCATAAGCTGTTCCGGAAGGACCCCGTCGTCCGTGGCATTCACGCCGGATTGGAATGTGGACTTTTCGCCGAGCGTTATCCTAATCTGGACATGATCAGTATGGGCCCCACGCTGCGCGACGTACATACGCCTGACGAGCGTCTGCTAATTCCCACTGTTCAGATGGTATGGGACCACTTGCTGCTCACTCTTAAGTCCGTTCCCCACCAGCAATGAAGCACGGACTATATATAATAGGTGTAGCTTTGTTGCTGCTCACTTCGTGTGAGCGGCAACAAGCTAAATCTACGATTCGGGACTTTGTAGAAGCGCATATTGACAGTGACGCCGATCTTCTGGAATTCTCCGTACTTGACTCCACACACGTCATTAGCGACTCGCTGCTGGACGCGATGCGCTCGCAAAACACGGCCGACTATGCTACGCGCAAGGATTCCAAACTGTTGTTTATGCGTGTGCGCTATCTCTCGGGCGTCGATACGTGCAGCGCTACCTTCTATCTGAATCCAGACTTGGAGGACGTGGTGGCGTATAAAAAGAATTAGATGCGGCTGACCTGCTTGACGCCCTTGACTGTGCGGAGCTTCTTCATGAGGCTCTCCAGTCGGGTGTTGTCGTCAATCATAATGGTCAGATTGCCACTGAAGAGTCCGTCGTGCGAGTCTATATTGATGCTGCGCAATACGAGTTTTTCGTCGCGCGATATGATATTGGTGAGGTTGTTGACAATACCAATGTCGTCGTTGCCGATGATGCGCAGTGTTATTCCATATTGTGATGCCCCCTTCCCGCTCCATTTAGCCTTGACGACGCGATAGCCGAAACGCTTTTTCAGTTCTGGAGCGTTGGGACAGTCTTCACGGTGTATCTTGATGCCGCCATTGACGGTGACAAAGCCGAACACACGGTCGCCATAGATTGGTTGGCAGCACTTGGCCAGTTGGTAGTCGATGCCTTTCAGGTTGCGGTCGATGACGAGGACGTCTTCTTGCAGGTGCTCCTTGGGCAGGTGCATGTCCTCCAATACGAAGTTGGCAGCACTCTCTGCCATGTTGTTACCCGTCACGGGCTGGTCGCCCTGCTGTATTTCAACATAGCGGTCGATGACGTGGTTGACATCCAGCTCGCCCGATGCTATTTGCCGATAGAAGTCGCTGACCTCCTTGAAACCCAGTTTGCGGATCAGTATCTGAAGGATGGCATCTTCCATCTCTATTTTGCGGTTCTTGAATCTGCGCTCCAGGGTCTCTTTGGCAAAAAGTCCTTCCTTAACCTGTGTCTCCTTTAGTGCCAGGCGGATTTTCGATTTTGCACGTGATGTCTTGGCAATGTTCAGCCAGTCGCGCTTGGGCTTCTGGTTGGTTGAGGTGATAATCTCCACCTGGTCGCCGCTCTGTAGTTGTTGGCGCAGAGGGACGACCTTGCCGTTGATGCGTGCTCCAGTGCATGAATTGCCGATTTTGGAATGAATATGGTAGGCAAAGTCAAGCACTGTAGCGCCCTTGGCAAATTTGAAGAGGTCACCCTTGGGAGTGAAGACAAACACCTCGTCTTCGTAGAGGTCCATCTTGAACTGGTCCATGGCTTCTATGCCATCGCTGGTCTCCAGCATGGTGCGGATGCCCGATAGCCACTCGTCCAGTCCGGTCTCGCTCTTCACGCCTTTGTAGCGCCAGTGCGCAGCTACGCCGCGCTCGGCAATCTCGTCCATGCGCTCTGTGCGAATCTGTACTTCGACCCATTTCTGCTCCGGTCCCAGAACGGTGATGTGCAGGCTCTCGTAGCCATTCGACTTTGGTACACTCAGCCAGTCGCGCAGTCGTTTGGGATTGGGCTGGTACATCGAGGTGACAATGGCAAAAGCCTGCCAGCACTGCATCTTCTCCTTTTCTTGTGGTGTGTCGATGATGATGCGGATGGCGAACAGGTCGTAGACGCCTTCAAAGGGACACTTCTGCTTCTGCATTTTCTGCCAGATACTATGTATCGACTTGGTGCGTCCTTTGATGTGGAAGGTTAGGCCGGCTTCCTGGAGCCGCTGTTCTACAGGCTGGATGAAACGCTGGATATAGGCATCCCGGTTTTTCTTGGTTTCACTCAGTTTCCCCTTGATGTGATAGTATGCGTCATGCTCCAGATATTTGAGCGACAGGTCTTCCAGTTCGCTTTTCAGTTTGTAGAGACCGAGCTTGTGGGCAAGTGGTGCGTAGAGGTAGGCGGCTTCCTCGCTGACTTCGCGTTTGTGTTGCTCCTCGTCGGTATCGCGTATCTGCCGCATCAGATTGACGCGGTCGGCAATCATAATGAGGATGACACGCATGTCTTCGGCAAAAGACAGTAGCAGGTTGCGGAAGTTTTCTGACTCTACGACGGGATTCTTCTGGTAGAGCTCCTGGATGCGTTGCAGCCCATGCAGGATACGGGCCACGGAGGTGCCAAACTGCGACTCTATCTCCTGTACGGAGATTTGTCCGCTCTCGACACTGGGGCGCAGCAGCACAGCCAGTACGCCGTCACGCTTCAACCCGATTTCCTCGACCACAATCTTGGCGGTCTGGAACCCGAGCAAGATGGGATTCAGGCCGAAAACGTCACGGCAGACCTGATGGGTCTCGATGGCGTTCATCAGGTAGTTGCGCATTTGCTCCTCGTCGCCCTCGTGGAGCGAAGGGGCTATCTGTTCGCGTATCCTCTGATAAAGTGTAAGTGTCTGTTCCCGCTCTTGTGATGTAAATTCCAGTCGTTCTGTCATAATGAATGTTAGTTTTCGAGGCAAAGGTACAAAATTATTCTTAATTATTAATTCTTAATTCTCAATTTATTTGTACCTTTGCGCCCGCAATGGAAAAGATGACAATGAAAGCAGCTCTGTTCGACCTGGACGGCGTCGTGTTTGACACAGAACCACAATATACGGTATTCTGGGGCCAGCAGTGCCGTGAGTTCCACCCCGAGCATCCGGGACTGGAGCATGAGATCAAGGGGCAGACGCTGGTGCAGATTTACGACGCATGGTTTGCGGGACCTCTGGTTCAGCAACAGGCACTGATTACGGAGCGGCTGAATCGTTATGAGCAACAGATGGACTACATCTATGTTGACGGCTTCGTACAGTATATTACGCAGCTTCGGCAGAGTGGGGTGAAGACAGCTGTCGTCACCAGTTCAAACCAGCAGAAGATGCAGGCCGTCTTTCTGCGTCACCCGGAATTTCACGGCATGTTCGACGCCATCCTGACGTCGGAAGACTTCGAGCGTTCCAAGCCCGATCCCGACTGTTATCTGAAGGCTGCCGGTCGATTTGGATTTACGCCAGAGGAATGTGTCGTCTTCGAGGACAGTTTCAACGGCCTGAAGTCCGGTCGTGCAGCCGGCATGCGCGTAGTCGGGTTGGCCACTACCAATACCGCTGATGCCATTCGCCCCTATTGCGATGTCGTCATCAGCAATTACAACGAACCTTTTAATATCTAAAAAAAATATGGCAGGATATTTAGTTAGTGACAATCGTAAAGTCACAACCCATCGTTTTATGGAGATGAAGCAGAAAGGCGAGAAAATCTCCATGCTCACCTCCTATGACTATACCATGGCCGGCATTGTCGACAAAGCCGGTGTTGACGCCATCCTTGTGGGTGACTCAGCTTCAAATGTCATGGTTGGCAACACCACGACGCTACCCATGACGGTCGACCAGATGATTTATCACGCCAGCGCAGTAACACGTGCCGTGCAGCGCGCCTTGGTGGTTTGCGATATGCCGTTTGGTTCTTATCAGGTAAGTGCCACGGAAGGCGTGAGCAATGCCATCCGCATTATGAAGGAGAGCGGCTGCGACGCACTGAAAATGGAAGGCGGCGAGGAGATTCTCGACACGGTGAAGCGCATCCTCGACGCGGGTATCCCCGTGATGGCCCATTTAGGACTCACGCCGCAGAGCATCAATAAGTTCGGCACTTATGCCGTGCGTGCCAAGGAAGAGGCCGAGGCAGAAAAGCTGATGCATGACGCACAACTGCTTGATGAGGTCGGCTGTTTTGGCATCACGCTCGAGAAGGTACCCGCCAAGTTGGCTGCAGAGGTGACGCGCATGGTGAAGTGCCCGACCATCGGTATCGGAGCCGGAAATGGCACGGACGGTCAGGTGCTTGTCATCGCCGACATGCTGGGAATGACCCAGGGATTCTCTCCGCGATTCCTGCGTCGCTATGCCAATCTCAATGACATCATCACCGAGGCTGTGGGCAATTATGTGGGCGACGTAAAGAGTAGTGACTTCCCGAGTGCTGACGAGTCGTATTAATTAACAAGACTGTATAAACTTGAATACCCAGAACACGCCTGTACACATTAAGCTTTGGCATCGCGACTTTTGGCTGCTTTCCATAGCTTCGATGCTGCTGACAATGTCAGTGTATATGCTGCTGCCTGTCATGCCCGTATGGCTGATGGAGGAGGAGAACTTCTCGCCACAGCAGACCGGGCTGTCGATGGGAGCCTTCGCCTTTGGACTTTATCTCTTTGGCGTTCACTGCTCGTGGCTGGTACAGCACTATCGCCGCAATGTGGTATGCATGTGGGCCATCGCTGGTGTCGCCGCCATCGTCGGACTGCTTTGGTATATCGACAGCCAGCGCTATGAGTTCGTAGACTTTTGGGTCATTCTGCTTCAGCGGCTGATGCTGGGCGCTGCTTTCGGACTTGCCCAGATGGTGCTTTCGTCGACACTGATTATTGACACCTGTGAGTCCTTCCAGCGCACGGAGGCAAACCACAGCGCCTCCTGGTTTTCGCGTTTTGCCCTTTCCCTCGGTCCCTTGACGGGGTTGCTGGTTGTACAGTATGTAGACTTCACTGCTGTCATCTGGACCTCAGTGGCCTTGGCCTTGGTGTCATTGCTGCTGGTGAAGTGGGTCACCTTCCCGTTCCGAGCTCCGGAAGACTATCTTCACGTTGCTTCGTTAGACCGCTTTTTCTTGCCGCAAGGCTCGTTGCTCTTTGTCAACTTGTTGTTGATAAGCATGGCGGTAGGTCTGATGATCTCATTACCATTGGAACCGCGGTTCTATGCGCTGGTGATGGCAGGATTCCTGCTGGCGTTATTGGCCCAGCGCTTTGTCTTTCGCGATGCCGAACTCAAAAGTGAGATAATCTCCGGACTGATACTGCTATTGGGCTCACAGCTTGTCTTGCTGTTAGTCCCAGTTTCGCCTCTTGCTCCCGTCCTTGTGGGACTGAGCGTTGGCATCATAGGCGGTCGCTTCCTGTTGTTTTTCATCAAACTCAGTCGTCATTGCCAGCGCGGTACCTCGCAGAGCACCTATTTCCTGGGTTGGGAGACCGGATTGGCGCTGGGCGTCGCTATCGGTATAGCCTATGGCCACGGCCAGCCGCAGCGTGTGTTGTGCATGGCCATCGTGTTGTCGGCAGTGTCGCTGCTCCTCTACCATTTCTTTACGCACAGTTGGTTCCTACGTAATAAAAACCGCTAAATACAGAACGATTAAGTACCCAAAATGATAAGATTATGAAACTGAAAATTGCCATTCTTCCGGGCGACGGTATAGGTCCGGAAATTATGAAACAGGGTGTGGCTGTGCTCGATGCTGTCGCAGCAAAGTTCGGTCACGAGTTTACCTACGAGGAAGCCATTGTCGGTGCCCATGCCATTGATGAGGTTGGCGATCCCTATCCCGATGCCACTCACGAAGTCTGCATGCGTGCCGATGCGGTGCTGTTTGCTGCCGTTGGCGACCTGAAGTATGACAATAATCCTACGGCAAAGGTTCGTCCGGAGCAGGGCCTGCTGGCTATGCGTAAGAAGCTCGGCCTTTTTGCCAACGTGCGTCCTGTGGCTACTTTCGACTGTCTGCTGCACAAGAGTCCCTTGAAGGACGAACTGTTGAAGGGTGCTGACTTCGTAGTCATCCGCGAATTGACGGGTGGAATGTATTTCGGAGAGAAATATCAAGACAATGACAAGGCTTACGATACCGACATCTATACGCGTCCGGAGATTGAGCGCATCCTGAAGGTGGCTTTCGAGACCGCCCAGAAGCGCAAGAAGCACCTCACCGTGGTCGACAAGGCCAACGTGTTGGCCTCGAGCCGTTTGTGGCGTCAGATTGCCAAGGAGATGGAGCCTCAGTACCCCGATGTCACTACCGATTATATGTTTATCGACAATGCTTCGATGCGCGTGCTCACGGAGCCCCGTTTCTTTGATGTCGTAGTGACGGAGAACACCTTTGGCGACATCCTGACCGACGAGACCTCGTGCATCACCGGTTCGATGGGCTTGCAGCCTTCGTCGTCGCTGGGTGAGCATACGCCCCTTTTCGAACCTGTCCACGGATCGTGGCCCCAGGCAAAGGGACAGAATCTGGCCAACCCGTTGGCACAGATACTTTCTGCCGCAATGCTGCTCGAGCACTTCGACCTGAAGCAGGAGGGCGCACTAATCCGCGAGGCCGTCAACGCTTCGCTCGATGCAAACGTCCGCACACCGGAGATTCAGGTCGAGGGCGGTCAGAAGTATGGTACCAAGGAGGTTGGTGCCTGGATAGTCGACTATATACAGAAGAAATGACGAATAGTAGAAGCAGGGAACAGCAGGCGTGGCTGAGGATGGGTGCGACAGCGCTCTTCCTGAGCCTTTCCCTCCTGTCTGCTTTCTCCCAGTCGCCTAACAAGTGGCGTGACTCGCTGACGGTGCTGAATAAGCAGATAGCCAGTTCGGTATGGTCGACAGACCTGCATCTGCGCAAGGCTTCTGTTAATCTGGAACTTCAGCAGTGGCAGTATGCCATAGATGAGTATGGACTGGTGCTGGAGCACGAACCGCGCAATCCTGCCGCACTCTTCTATCGGGCCTATGCCTCGACCCACCTGCGCCGTTATGAGGTGGCGCGCAGCGATTATGAGTTGCTGCTCAGCTATCTTCCTACGCATGCAGAGGCCCGCCTCTCGCTGGCCTACGTGTTGCAGCAGATGGACCGCAAGGCTGACGCACTCGACCAGCTCAATCTGTTGGTAGAGCAGCACCCCGACTCCGCTGTCGCCTATGCCTCGCGGGCAGCATTAGAGCACGACCTGAAGCAAGACGAGGCGGCACTCTACGACTGGCAGGAGGCGGTGAAGCTTGCACCTACGAATGCCGACTATGTCGCATCACATGTAGAATTATTGCTGACGTTGGGCCGTCAGGAGGAGGCTCGCCAGCGGTTGGACGATGCCGTCAAGCGTGGTATTCCCAGAGGTATGCTGCAAGGATGGTATCACAAGTGCCGTCAGACGCGCAGTCGCAAGTAGGCGCGATCGTCAAACGAATCATTATCAGGGTGAAAAGCCTTGGTAGCCTGGAAACGACCTATGTTGAGTGGGTCGTTTTCCTTTTGTATGCGTAGTTGTTCCTCGCTGTCGGCCAGTGTCGTGCAGAGTATGGGATAGCCGTCGGAGGCAAGCACCAGTTCCCAGGGCTGAAAGTCAAGTGGAATGATGCGGACATGCTGCCGTGGAATGTGGAATCCGTCGATGACGGCGTAGCTGATGTTCTGTTCCTTCATCGTTTCTATCATGCGGGGAATGATGGTGGTTCGTGCGATGTCATCGCGGCAGAGCTCGTCTACGGTTTTCCCTTCGTCGTCCAGCAGCCGCTGCACCTCCTTAGCCCTCCTGGCCGCCAGTTCTGCCTCGTAAGGTTTCGGATTCTCGTACAGCTCGCCGCCAATCAGGCATTGGCAGTCGCCAACCATCCATATTTCGCGACATATGCGACTGAAGACGACGGCCGAGCAGGTCAGACGGTCTTCGGGGTGCTCCTGCAGTCGCGTTATCATCCGTTTCTTGTAGTGTTTGTTGACGTAGGCGGTGACACCACGCAGAAACTCCTCGCAGGTTGTCGTCTTCGGCATGTGGCGGATATATTTTGCCACCAGTTGCATGGCGTAGCGCCCGTTGGAGCGCAGCAGGCTATGCCGGTAGTCGCTCTTCGACGTGCTGCCGTCGATGACGGCCGCAAAGTCAGGGGTGACGACGATGCCGTCCTCGTTTTTCTTCTTTGGATTTTTCGCTACGAGGTTTTGCTCTATGATAGTCATCTTGTGGATATTTATGGTTCTTGTGTGATGCTGGTGGCGTATTGTTGCGAGTGCTGTCGAAGAGTTCGCCTATCAGGTCGGCGCGCCCGATGCGTCGCAGGCTCTGCTCCAAGCGGCGGCGCTCCTCCGGCTTGTACCAGAAGAAATACTGTCGCTGTGCCAGTTTGTCCTGTGGGCTCTTGGCGCTCTTGACAGGTTCCAGCGTATAGGGGTTGTAGCCTGTATACCACATCTCTGTAGATACCGTCATGGGTGTCGGCGTGAAGTCCTGTACCTGTTCCAGTTGGAAGTCGAGCCGCTTGGTGAGTACGGCCAGCTCTGCCATGTCAGCCTCCGTACATCCGGGATGGCTGGAGATGAAATAGGGGATAATCTGCTGGCGCAGGTTCTCCTCGCGGTTGATGCGGTCGAAGATGCGCTTGAACTCGTAGAACTGGCTGAACGACGGCTTCCGCATGAGCATCAGCACGTGGTCGCTGGTATGCTCGGGAGCTACCTTCAGTCGGCCGCTGACGTGGCGGGTGATGAGTTCGCGCGTATACTCTGCAGCCGCCCGGTTGGCAGTTTCGTCCTTACTCTTGTGCAGCAGCAGGTCGTAGCGTACGCCACTGCCGATGAAGCTCTTCTTGATGCCGGGCAGTGCGTCGACGGCGCGATACACCTCCAGCAGTTTCGTGTGGTCGGCGTTGAGGTTGGGACACACCTGCGGATGGATGCAGCTGGGGCGCTTGCACTTCTCGCAGATATTCAGGTTCCGCCCGTGCATGCCGTACATGTTGGCCGACGGACCGCCCAGGTCAGACAGATAGCCCTTGAAGTCGTCCATCTGCATGACCTGTCTCACTTCCTTCAGGATGCTCTCCTTGGAGCGGCAACTGATGAATTTTCCCTGATGGGCAGAGATGGTGCAGAAGGCGCATCCGCCGAAACAGCCGCGATGGATGTTGACGGAGTGCTTGATCATCTCATAGGCCGGTATGCGCTTGCCCTTGTATTTGGGGTGTGGCAGTCGGGTGTAGGGCAGGTCGTAGCTGGCGTCGAGCTCGTCACTGCTCATGGGCGGGTAGGGTGGATTGGCCACTACCGCCTGGCGCCCCACCTGTTGCACGATGCGGTGTGCGTGCATCATGTTCGACTGTTCTTCGATATGGCGGAAGTTCTCAGCCTGTGCACGCTTGTCGCGCAGACACTCTTCGTGGCTGTGCAGCACGATGTCGTCGTCGCTGTGCACCACGTTGTCTGTCAGGTAGACGGTCTGCGGAATGTCGTGGATGGCGGCTATCGGCAGTCCGTCGGCCAGCTGTCGCGACAGTTCGATGATGGGCTTCTCGCCCATGCCGTAGATCAGCAGGTCGGCAGGGGCATCGCACAGGATGCAAGGCCGCAGGCAGTCTTTCCAGTAGTCGTAGTGTGTCAGTCGGCGCAGTGAAGCCTCGATGCCTCCTAGCACGATGGGTACGTCGGGGTACAGGTCGCGCAGAATTTTCGAGTACACGATGGTGGGGTACTCGGGCCTCATGTCGTGGCGCCCGTCGGGACTGTAGGCGTCTTCAGAGCGCAGCCGCCTGTTGGCGGTATATTTGTTGACCATCGAGTCCATGCACCCCGGTGCTATGCCGAAGAAGAGCCGGGGCCGTCCCAGCTTTTTGAAGTCTCGGTAGTCGCCGTGCCAGTCAGGTTGCGGCACGATGGCGACGCGATAGCCTGCTGCTTCGAGTGTTCGTCCGATGACAGCTGCTCCGAACGAGGGATGGTCGACGTAGGCATCGGCCGAGAAGAGGATGACGTCCAGTTGGTCCCATCCTCTCAGCTCCATCTCCTTCTTGGTGGTTGGCAGAAAATCCGTCAGTCGGTATTCCATGTGCGGTGTCCTTGTTTATTCGCCAGTATCCTCAGCGTTGTCGTTGTGGCTGTTTTTCCAGTTGATGTAGAGCAGCACCAGCTGTTGCAGTCCGAAGGCCTTCATGTTGGCGTGATAGATGACGTCGAGGCAGAGGTCCAGCAGTCGCTTGTCCTTTCCGGCCTCCGACTCCAGCATGGCGCGTGTGTTCAGCTTCAGCTTGTCGAGCACCTGTTCGTCGACGTATCCGTTAGAATCTATCAGGTCGCGGAAGAGCTGATATTCGTCGATGGTTTGCAGATGTTCGTCACTGATGTCGATGCTGCGTGTGCCTGTTGCATTGGTTTGAATCTTATACATCATATTATAATAAATCTTTTAATGAATGTTGTTTTCTTATTGGGTGAGGAATAGCAGTATGCCTTTCATGA
Source organism: Prevotella sp. (assembly GCA_017847725.1). Lineage (GTDB taxonomy): Bacteria > Bacteroidota > Bacteroidia > Bacteroidales > Bacteroidaceae > Prevotella. The sequence goes on along the minus strand of JAGAXW010000013.1, from coordinate 25,801 downwards.
TGGAGGCCTGCTTCTTGTCTTCCTGTATGCACTCGAAGGGGAGTCCCATGACGAAGGTGCGGTAGTCTCTGCCCATGTAGGCTGTGGCTGCCGTGTGCCCGTTGGCATACTGCATGGCCGTGTAGGCGGGATTGACAGGATGCAGGATGTCTGTCGTGGTGGCTGCATAGTGTTCTTCGTTCAGGTTTTTCCAGTAGCCCATGCTTGTCCCCAGTCCGAACAGGATGTTGGTAGTTGCCGAGTTGTTGCCGGCATACTGGCATTTCAGCACGTCGGCCAGGAATTTCTGTTCGTCGGCATCCTTCATGTCGCTGCCCACATAGGCGCCGCTCACCAGCAGGGAGCCGCCGCGCTGCGTGAAGTTCTTCAGTACATACTGCATGCTGCTGCCTATCGACTTGTAGTATTTCAGACTGTGTCCGTCGTTGCGCTCCAGTCCCAGGATGAGGTCGATGACGTCGCAGCCCTTGGTCGACGCTCTTCCTGTCTCCAGTGCCTCGCTCGAGCAGCTGACGATGTTGAACAGCTGGTTGGCGGCAATGGCCTTGGCATGTGTAGCAACGTAGTTGAAGTCGTTGCCGGCGATGAGCATGCCTGTCAGTTCGTCGCCGCACTCGCCCAGGCCGGCGCCCATCTGGGAGCGCTCAAAGTTGGTCTGGCGTCCTGACCATCCGAAGGTGGGTCCGTAGGTGATGCCCGGGTCTTCGTCGAGGTCGAAACCCTGTTGTTCGGCCGTGTTGCGTATGGCGGGAGACGACAGGCGGTGGAAACCGTTGACTATCATCACCGTCTTCTTGGCAGCCGGATGGTGGTAGGCCGACAGCACCTCGGTGGTAAAGCTCTCGCCGCCTCGGTTGACTGCCGACACCTTGAAGTGGTAGAGCAGGCCGGGCGTGAGCTTCACGTCGTAGTTAGAGGAATGGACGTAGGTCCCGTTGTCGAAGTCGGCATTGCCGATGGCTGTGTACACGATGTATCCCGTCGGCCTTGCGGTCGGTTCTTGGTGATCGTCTACGGCGTTCCACTCCAGCGTTACATGATCCTCGTCCTTGAATGTCAGTCGGAAATGGTCGGGTGCCAGCGGGGCGACGATGAAGGGGCGCCCGTGCTGGTCGTTGACATAGCGCAGGATGGTCTTGTATATCGACCTGGCCAGTGTGAAGCGGAAGTCGGGGTCTTGGCCGTAGCGCATGTCGGGGAAGTTCTGGTGCGACATCGTCTCCAGTATGGCGCTCGGCACTTCGGGCAGTCGGCTCTCCGAGTAGTTGCGGTCGAAGAGCTCGCGCCGGCTCCACTGTCCGTATTTGAATTTGATGTCGCGGTATTCGTTGCTCAGCAGTGCGTCAGCCAGGTCGCGCGAAGCCATGCGCGAGATGCCGGCGTTGAGCTTGCCGTCGTTGAAGGCCGTGGTGCATATTGACAGCGAGCCGATGATGCCCTCGCCGTCTTTGGCAAATCCGGCATCGCTGTGGATGGCCAGCGACAGCTCGATGGGAACGCGTCGGCCCTCGATGGTGGGCATGTAGCACGAGCCGCCGCCCAGCAGGTTGGTCATGTGTGAGCGTGCGTTGATGTCGTCGGCATAGTCGTCGGCACCGTTCTTGCTGCTGTATACCGTGTAGGGCATGCCGGCCCACTGGGCCGAATAGCGTGCCCCCTCCAGTGCCCGTGGCATGCCGCTGACGGTTCCGAATCGCTCGATGTTGCCCATGCCGCCTCCGAAGCGGACGGCGTCGGTGGTCACCACACCGCTATGGCTGCTCTGGTTCGACACCACGACGCGGTTGAACTCGTTGTAGCCCTTGTCGAAGTCGAAGGTGCCCAGATAGACCCATGTGCTGCCGCCCATCTGCTGGTTGACGCGAAACTGGGTGCGCTCGCCGCGGTGCCACACGGTGTAGAGGGCATCGCTCACGCTGTTTGGCAGTGTCTGGTAGCTCACGTATACGGCATAGCGCCCGGCCTTGCTGAAGTGTGGCTGGTAGACGGCCGTTGTGTGGTGGGTCTTGCTGCTCGTCGTCTTCACCATGCGTGCGCTGCCCGCTTCGAACGGGTTCTCCCCGTCGCGATAGGCACCTGTGTGATAGGCAAATCCCCGATGCTTGGTGTGCTGCCAGCGCCCGTTGTCGGCCACCTCGAAGTAGTTGCCGTGCGGGTTGTCGTTGTCCACAATGAACTCCGCCTTCTGCCAGTCGCGCTCACGTGGCGTGAAGACGATGGCACCGGCCTTCTCGAGCATGGGTATGAGGTAGGGCACCACGATGGTCTGCGTAAACAGGTCTTCGGTAGTGCCGAACAGTCGTGGGCGCTGGAATCGCCAGTGGCCCTTGCCCTGGTCGTAGTAGTAGCCGTGGCTGGCCCATAGTGACAGGTGGCGGTTCTGCAGTCCGTGTGTGTAGCTGACGGGTGCTGATATGTTCTTGACCCATGGGTCGCCGTCGTAGTCGATGTTGCCCCACAGTCGCGACTTGTCAGCGTTCTGCGACAGCCGGTTGGGTATCAGTTCGTCGATGCTCATGCCGTTGGTCATCACCGTCAGCTGGTGGTCTCTGTATGCCTTGGGCAGCGCACTCCTGAGCTTACGGTATATCTGTGCGTTGATTTCGGGCGAGAACTCCTGGGCGGCAAAATATTCGTCGGCAGTGACGGTAAGCGTCTTTGCCGACGGGTCTATACGGTATTCCACGAGTCGTGGAGCCTGTGTCAGTCGTGTGCCTTTTGGCTTGTACTTGCTGAAGTATTTGTTCAGCCCCTCTTCTAATTTAGCCTTGTCCTTGGCGGTTTGAGCCCCTGCCGTCAGCGTTGCCGCAGCCAGCAGGAGCGAGAGTATTATTCTGTTGCGCATATCTCTTCTCCGATGGTGAAGTTCTCGGGATGTTTTCCCTTGAAATCCTTGAAATACAACTTGATGTCGCCCATCTGGCGCTCTATGTCGCCGTCGGGCACGATGGTCTTGGTGCAGCGTATGAGCCGCTTCTCATAGTCGACGCCGAAGAGGAGGATAGGGATTCCTGCCTTCTGGGCGATATAATAGAATCCCTTTTTCCATTCGGGGTTGGCCGACCGCGTGCCTTCGGGCGTGATGCATAGCTGGAAAGTGGTCGCCTGTCGGGCCGCCTCAGCCATGCTGTCGGTCATGCTGGTGTGCTTGGAGCGCCACACCGGTATGCCGCCCAGCCAGCGGAAGATGGGCCCTAACGGCCAGAAGAACCACTCCTTCTTCATCAGAAAGTTGCTCTTCATCCCGGCGCTCTTGCTGTAGAGCTGCCCGATGAGGAAGTCCCAGTTGCTGGTATGCGGTGCCAGGCAGATGATGCACTTGTCAGGTATGGGTTCGGTAACCTCTGCTTTCCATCCCATATAGTGGTAGAGCATCCAGTCGCAGAATGATTGAATCATGTGTTCAGTGATGGTTGAGTTGGTCGATGATGTCACTGGCCTGAGCCACGAAGTCCTCTCTCAGTTTCTTGTAGTACAAACTGGCGCTCATGCCGGGCTCCGGGTGCGAGATGCGGCTGATGAAGTCGGCGCGCATGCGCAGGGTGCTGTAGACGAGCGCCTCGGCGCTGTCGCGGTTGGGGCCATAGAGCGATGCTGCAATGCATTCGGCAAATAATTCCTCGCTGATCAGGTTGATGGTTTGTTTCAATAGTCTTTTGTTTGCCATGTCTGGTCCTCCTATTATTTCTGTTATTATTTTCTCGTCAAAGTTAGTGATTTTTTTTGGAATTACCGCCTGTTTGGTACAAAAAAATATTAAAAAGGTGCATTTCTTTCGGTTTCTCAACAAAAAAGATTATTTTTGCAATTCGGAAACATTAATCCTAACGATAAAACAATTTAGAAACAATGGAAAAAAGTGCATTGCAGAAAGCAAGAGCCGCCTACCAGCCGAAGTTGCCCAAGGCACTTCAGGGAGCGGTAAAGGTGAAGGAAGGTAAGGCTACGCAGAGCGTTGGTGACCAGGAGGAAATCAAGAAACTCTTCCCCAACACCTATGGTATGCCCATCGTCGAGTTTGAACCCGCCACAGAGGCCAACACCAAGAAGATGAACGTAGGCGTCATCCTGTCGGGCGGTCAGGCTCCTGGCGGCCACAACGTCATCACGGGACTCTTCGACCAGGTGAAAAAACTCAATCCCGAGAATCGCCTCTACGGCTTCATCCTGGGACCTGGCGGTCTGGTAGACCACAAATATATGGAGCTCACGGCCGACATCGTCGATAACTATCGCAACACGGGCGGTTTCGACATGATAGGCTCTGGCCGTACCAAGCTGGAGAAGGTTGAGCAGTTCGAGAAGGGTCTGGAGATTCTTCGTAAGCTAGACATCAAGGCCCTCGTCATCATTGGCGGCGACGACTCTAACACCAATGCCTGCGTGCTGGCCGAGTATTATGCCGCCAAGCAGTACGGCGTGCAGGTCATCGGATGCCCGAAGACCATCGACGGCGACCTGAAGAACGAGCAGATTGAGACCTCGTTCGGCTTCGACACTGCCTGCAAGACCTATGCCGAGCTCATCGGCAACATCGAGCGCGACTGTAACTCAGCCCGCAAATACTGGCACTTCATCAAGGTGATGGGCCGCTCGGCTTCCCATATCGCCCTGGAGTGCGCCCTGCAGACGCAGCCCAACATCTGCCTCGTCAGCGAGGAGGTGGAGGCCAAGAACCAGAGCCTCGACGATATTGTCACCTATATTGCCGATGTGGTGTGCAAGCGTGCTGCCGAGGGCAACAACTTTGGTACGGTCATCATCCCCGAGGGACTCATCGAGTTCATCCCTGCCATCAAGAAACTCATCGCCCAGCTGAACGATGTGCTGGCTGAGCCGGAGGTCAAGCTGATGGGACGTACCGAGCTGATCGACTTTGCCAAGGCTCACCTGACTCCCTCCAACCTCGATGTGTTCAACTCGCTGCCCACGGCTGTGGCACGCCAGCTGGCACTCGACCGTGACCCGCACGGAAACGTACAGGTGTCACTCATAGAGACCGAGAAGCTGCTCTCTACCATGGTAGCCCAGAAGCTGGAGCGCCGCAAGAAGGTCGGCAAGTACAAGGGCAAGTTCGCCACCCAGCACCACTTCTTCGGCTATGAGGGCCGCTGCGCCGCTCCCTCCAACTTCGATGCCGACTACTGCTACGCCCTCGGCACCAGCGCCGCCCAGCTCATCGCCAGCGGCAAGACCGGCTATATGGCCATCGTCAAGAACACGACGGCTCCTGCCGACCAGTGGATTGCCGGCGGTGTGCCCATCACCATGATGATGAACATGGAGAAGCGCAATGGCGAGATGAAGCCCGTCATCCGCAAGGCACTCGTCGAACTCGACGGCGCACCGTTCAAGTGCTTCGCCGCCCAGCGCGACGTATGGGCCAAGGATACCTGCTACGTCTACCCCGGTCCTATCCAGTATTGGGGACCCGCTGAGGTGTGCGACCAGCCCACCAAGACACTGGCACTGGAGAAGGCCTAACACCCTCTGAATGCCACAGACAAAGAAAAAACATCGCAAAACGACATCCGGACGCCGAACCAGCCCTGTGCCACATAGGCGTCCGAATGTCTTTATTCGTCTGCTGCAGCATCTGCCCGGATGGGCATGGTGGGTAGGCGGAATGGCTATTGTCTCTGTCTACATCTTCTTCTTCTACTACATCTTCATCGGACCGTTCGGCTTCCGCTGGCACGCCCTCTATGGCGACATCAGCTATCCCGAAGGCTACGAGATACACGGCATCGACGTGAGCCACCACCAGGGAGAGATAGACTGGGCCCGACTGAAAGACCAGGGCCTCATCGACAAGTATCCCGTACGCTTCGTCATGATAAAGGCCACCGAGGGAGCCACCCGCATCGACGAGAACTTCAAGGACAACTTCTATCAGGCCCGCGAATATGGATTCACGCGCGGGGCCTACCACTTCTACAGCGTCCACTCGTCGGCCGAAGAGCAGGCCCGCTTCTTCATACGCACCGTGAAGCTCGAGAATGGCGACCTGCCGCCCGTGCTCGACGTGGAGCACAAGCCCAAGAAACAGTCTGACGAGGACTTCAAGAACAGCATCCTGCAGTGGCTCCACATTGTGGAGAAGCACTACGGCGTCAAGCCCATCATCTATACCTATTATAAGTTCAAGACGCGCTACCTCAGCGACCCCGTCTTCGACGACTATCCCTATTGGATAGCCCACTACTATGTAGATAAGGTGGAATACGAGGGTCCCTGGAAGTTCTGGCAGCACACCGACGTGGGCCGGCTCCCCGGCATCAAGGGCTACGTCGACTTCAACATCTACAACGGTTCCTACTACGACCTGCGCAAGTTCACCATCGGTTCCCGTGAGCACATCGGTGAGGATGCCTATGGCGACGAGTAGGGGCTTTGGCTATATTTTTCCGCAAAAATGTCAAAGTGGAATTTTGCGTGGGAGGCCGAAGGCGGGTAGGGGACAAAAATCCATATATATTGGGATTGCACAGTCGGCGCAAATGTAGTACCTTTGCACCCGAAATCGTGAAAACCAACATGAATAGAATGAAAAAATATGTATTGGCCTGTACGGCAGGCCTGATGATGACGGCGACGACGACGGCAGAAACGGTGGTGACACTGGCCGACTCGTCGCGCGTTTACGACCTCGACGAGGTCGTTGTGGTGGCACAGAACAAGGAGCATCTGAAACTGCGCGAGCAACCGCTGAGCTCGAACGTGCTGACTGGTAGTGAAATCAGCACACTTGGCGTGCGCGACCTGCGCGACGTGGCCGACTTCGTGCCTTCGTTTGTGATGCCTAACTATGGAGCGCGCTACACCTCTTCTATATACGTGCGTGGAATCGGTTCTCGACTGAACAGTCCGTCGATGGGCGTCTATGTCGACGACATCCCCCTGATGAGCAAGGCCGCCTTCAACAGCCATGCCTACCAGCTGCAGCGCATCGACGTGCTGCGCGGACCGCAGGGCACGCTCTACGGCATCAATACCGAGGGCGGACTGGTGCGCCAGTATACGAAGAACCCCATGAACTATCAGGGCACCGACGTGAAGCTGGGCATCGGCTCGCACTTCTACCGCAACGTGGAGGCTGCCCACTACCGCAAGCTCAGCGAGCGGCTGGCCTTCTCGGTGGCAGGATTCTACAACGGTACGAACGGATTCTTCCGCAACCAGGCTACTGACGAGCGCGCCGACAAGAGCAACGAGGCCGGCGGGCGCCTGCGCCTGGTGTGGAAACCCACGGAGCGACTCTCGTTCGACTGGGTGGCCGACTACCAGTATGTGCGACAGAACGGCTTTGCCTACGGACTGATGGACGTGGAGACGCAGTGCACGGTAGCGCCCTCTACCAACTACCAGGGCATCTACAAGCGCAACCTCTTCAATACCGGACTGACCACCAAGTATGCGGCCGACTGGGCCGACCTGTCGTATACGCTGAGCTGGCAGTACCTGAAGGACGACATGCTGATGGACGTGGACTATCGTCCGCAGGACTATATGCACATAGAGCAGGCACAGCTGCAGAACGCGATGACCCACGAACTGGTGGCGAAAGGCCGCAGGGTGGGCATCTGGCAGGGCACTACCGGCCTGTTCTTCTCGCGCCAGTGGCTGAAGACGGACGCCCCCGTGTATTTCGGTCAGGAGATGAATGCCTTCCTCTCGAAGACCATTGAGGACTATGCTTACAACGGCATGCTGAACTCGATGGCCAAGCGCATGGGGAGCCGGGAGGCTGCCGCCGCCGTGATACGCAGGGCCGGAGGCTGCCATATCACGATGGAGATGGACCCCATCCCGGGCCTGTTCCGCACCCCGCAGACCAACCTCGGCGTGTTCCACGAGACCCATCTGTATCTGACTGACCGCCTGACGGCTACGCTGGGACTGCGCTACGACTATACGCGCCACACCATCGACTATGCCACCAGCGCCCTGGCCCGACTGGACGAGAACGTAATGGGCGTGAAGGTGCAGGCCGTGGTCAACTCGCTGCTGGAGCACACCGAGAAAGCCTCGTTCAGCCAGTGGCTGCCCAAGATAGGACTGACGTGGCGCCTCGACAACAGGGGCAGCAACATCTATGCCATCGTGTCGAAAGGCTATCGTGCCGGAGGCTTCAACATGCAGATGTTCAGCGACATCCTGCAGGCGGAGCTGCAGGGGGCTGCGCAGTCGGCCCGCGGCGAGATGGTGCTGGAGCACACGGACGAGACCTATGAGAACATACGCAACACCATCTCCTACAAGCCGGAGGAAAGCTGGAACTACGAGCTGGGCACCCACCTGAACCTGCTGGACGGCCTGCATCTGGACCTGGCAGCATACTATATGCAGATTCGCAATCAGCAGCTCTCGGTATTCGCATCGCAGTACGGCTTCGGACGCGCCATGGTCAATGCCGGAAAGAGCTACAGCTGCGGCGTGGAGACCACCCTGCGCGGCAGTGCGCTGGACGACCATCTGAGCTGGGCCGCCTCCTACGGCTACACCCATGCCGCCTTCAAGGACTATACGGACGAGACCGTTGTGGACAACGAGCAGGTGACCATCGACTATAAGGACAAGCGCGTGCCCTTTGTGCCGCAGCATACGCTGGCCGCACAGGCCGACTATCGCTTCGACCTGGCCAGCGGACCGATGAAGAGCATCACCCTGGGCGCCAACGTCACAGCACAGGGCAAGACGTGGTGGGACGAGGCCAACACCTACGGCCAGAAGTTCTATGCCGTGCTGGGCGCACACGTAGACGCCGACCTGAGCCCCGTGGTGGTGTCGCTGTGGGCACGCAACCTGACGAACACCCACTATAACACCTTTGCCGTCAGGAGCAGCATGGCAGGCGACACGTCCTGCTTCGCCCAGCGAGGCAATCCCTTCCAGATGGGCGTCAATGTAATGCTGTATTTTTAATTAAAACGCAACTTTTTAGTTAACGACGTTAAAATTAACGGAAATAATTAACGGTTAGACTTCTTCATATCGAGAAAAATGCGTATTTTTGCACTCGATATGAAGAAGTCTACTATTTGGACCATAGCCGTCATCATGGGACTCTCGTTCCTGGCGTTGCTGTTCCTTCAGTTCTCATACGTCGAGGAGATGGTGAAGATGAAGAAGGAACAGTTCGACGAGAGCGTCAACCGCTCGCTCTATCAGGCCTCGCGCAAGTTGGAGATGAATGAGACCCTGCGCTATCTGGAGAAAGACGTCAACGAGACGGAGCGCCGCGCCTTCACGCAGGACAGCGTCATCGTGGACGGACTGGGCAGCGTGACCCACGCCCACCAGTTTGCCGTGGCGGCCGACGACGGCACCGTGTACTCGTCGTTCCAGGTGAAGGCGCTGAAGATGAAGCCCGCCAGCGTGCCCAAGGCAATGATACTGCGCAAGGACAAGAACTCGCTGGCCGACGCCGCCAAGACGATGCAGGAAATCGTGCGCAACCGCTACGTCTACCAGAAGGCACTGCTCGACGAGGTGGTGTACAACATCCTCTACACCGCCAGCGACAAGCCCCTGAAGGAGCGCATCAACTTCCGCATGCTCGACAACGACATCCGCAACGAGCTGCAGAACAACGGCGTCAACATCCCTTACCACTTCACCGTGTCGACCACCGACGGCCGCGAGGTGTACCGCTGTCCCGACTTCGAGGACAAGGGTATCGAGTTCACCTATACGCAGCTGCTCTTCCGCAACGACCCGCAGTCGAAGATGGGTGTCGTCAAGATACACTTCCCCGAGATGAACTCCTACATCTTCTCGAGCGTGCGCTTCATGATTCCCAGCATCATCTTTACCATCGTGCTGCTCATCACGTTCCTCTTCACGCTGGTCGTCGTGTTCCGCCAGAAACGCTATTCGGAAATCAAGAACGACTTCATCAACAACATGACGCACGAACTGAAGACCCCCATCGCGTCGATATCCCTGGCTGCACAGATGATGAACGACGACTCGGTGACCAAGTCGGAACAGATGACACGCCACCTGGGCAGCGTCATCAGCGACGAGTCGAAGCGCCTGCGATTCCTCGTGGAGAAGGTGCTGCAGATGTCGATGTTCGACAAGGAGAGCGTGGTGTTCAAGAAGAAGGAACTGGACCTCAACGAGATGGTGGAGAACATCGCGCAGTCGTTCAACCTGCGCGTGGAGCACACGGGCGGCAAGATATATACGGAGATAGAGGCCATCGACTCGGCCATCTACGTCGACGAGGTGCACTTCCAGAATGCCATCACCAACCTGATGGACAACGCCGTGAAGTACCACAAGCCCGACGAGCCCCTCGACATCTACATCCGCACGTGGAACGACGAGGAAAAGCTGTACCTCAGCATCCGCGACACCGGACAGGGCATCAAGAAGGAGAACCTGAAGAAGATATTCGACAAGTTCTATCGCGTGCACACCGGCAACAAGCACGACGTGAAGGGCTTCGGACTCGGACTGGCCTACGTCAAGAAGGTGGTAGACCTGCACCAGGGCACCATCAAGGCCGAGAGCGAACTGGGCAAGGGTACCAAGTTCACCATCTCGCTGCCCATCCTGAAAGAAGAGTGATATGCACAAGTGAGAAAACATAAAATAAAGTATTAACACATAAAAGACAACGAGTTATGGACGAAAAACTGAAAATTCTTCTTTGCGAAGACGACGAGAACCTGGGAATGTTGTTGCGCGAGTATCTGGCAGCCAAAGGCTATGCCGCTGAGCTGTGTGCCGACGGAGAGGCAGGCTACAGGGCCTTCCTCAAGACCAAGTTCGACATCTGCGTGCTCGACGTGATGATGCCTAAGAAAGACGGTTTCACCCTGGCCCAGGAAATCCGCCAGGCCAATGCCGATATCCCCATCATCTTCCTCACCGCCAAGACACTGAAGGAGGACATCCTCGAGGGATTCAAGATAGGTGCCGACGACTATATCACCAAGCCCTTCTCGATGGAGGAGCTTGTGCTGCGCGTAGAGGCCATCCTGCGTCGCGTGCGCGGCAAGAAGAACAAGGAGAGCTCCGTATACCGCATTGGCGACTTCGTCTTCGACACGCAGAAACAGCTGCTCTCCATCGGTGAGAAACAGACCAAGCTGACCACCAAGGAGAACGAACTGCTGGCACTGCTCTGCTCGCACGCCAACGAGATACTGCAGCGCGACTTCGCACTGAAGACCATCTGGATAGACGACAACTACTTCAACGCCCGCTCCATGGATGTCTACATCACCAAGCTGCGCAAGCACCTCAAGGACGACCCGCAGATAGAAATCATCAACATCCACGGCAAGGGCTACAAGCTCATCACGCCAGAAGAAGAGTAGGGCACGGAAACGGCAAAAGTACCTACTTTTAACATCCATTAGCGCACAAAAATGCTCAATTCCTTCGCAATGTCGAAAAAAATGAGTAATTTTGTGCGCTAATTGTTGATAGGATAAAATGCGTCAGCGGGCTCGGAAATGGCCTTAAACGCAAAATCCGTCAAAAAACGAGTAATAAATATGTAAAACTGAAATAATGGATCAGACTTTCGACAACGACAGAATTGTAAAAATCAACATCGAGGAAGAAATGAAGTCGTCCTACATCGACTATTCGATGTCGGTCATCGTCGCACGCGCCTTGCCTGACGTGCGCGACGGCTTCAAGCCCGTCCACCGCCGCATCCTCTTCGGTATGATGGGCATCAATAATGTGAGCACACAACCTTATAAGAAGTGCGCACGCGTGGTCGGTGAGGTGCTCGGTAAGTACCACCCTCACGGCGACTCGTCAGTATACGGCGCACTGGTGCGCATGGCACAGGAGTGGAACATGCGCTACACACTCGTAGACGGACAGGGTAACTTCGGATCGGTAGACGGCGACTCGCCTGCCGCCATGCGTTACACCGAGTGCCGACTCTCGAAGATGGGGGAGCACATCATGGACGACCTCGAGAAGGATACGGTCGATATGGTGAACAACTTCGACGACTCGCTGCAGGAGCCCAGCGTCATGCCTACCAAGATTCCCAACCTGCTGGTCAACGGCGGCAACGGTATCGCCGTGGGTATGGCCACCAATATGCCTACCCACAACCTGGGCGAGGTCATCGACGGCTGCTGCGCCTACATCGACAATCCCGACATCGACACCGACGGCCTGATGAAGTACATACCGGGTCCGGACTTCCCCACGGGAGCCTACATCTACGGACTGCAGGGCGTGCGCGATGCCTACGAGACGGGCCGCGGACGCATCGTCATGCGTGCCAAGGCTGAGATTGAGACCACCGAGACCCACGACAAGATTGTCGTGACGGAGATACCTTACGGCGTCAACAAGGCCGACCTGGTGAAATACATTGCTGACCTGGCCAACGAGCACAAGATAGAGGGCGTGGCCAACGTCAACGACGAGTCGGGCCGGCAGGGCATGCGCATCGTCGTCGACTGCAAGCGCGACGCCAATGCCAACGTGCTGCTGAACAAGCTGTTCAAGATGACGGCCCTGCAGAGCTCGTTCTCCGTCAACAACATCGCACTGGTCAAGGGCCGTCCCCGTCTGCTCTCACTCAAGGAGTGCGTCAAATACTTCGTGGAGCACCGTCACGACGTCACCATCCGCCGCACCAAGTACGACCTGCGCAAAGCCCAGGAGCGTGCCCACATTCTTGAGGGACTGATCATCGCCGTCAACAATATCGACGAGGTGGTGCACATCATCCGTAACAGCAAGACGCCCAGCGACGCCCAGCGCAACCTGGAGCAGCGCTTCAATCTCGACGAGCTGCAGTCGAAGGCCATCGTAGACATGCGACTGAGCCAGCTCACCGGACTGCGCGTCGACCAGCTGCATCAGGAGTACGACGACCTGATGAAACTCATTGCCGACCTGGAGGAAATCCTGAACAACCCCGAGCGCTGCAAGGAGGTGATGAAGCAGGAACTGCAGGAGGTGAAGGAAAAGTATGGCGACGAGCGCCGCACGGAGATTATTCCCTTCGACCACGAGTTCAATGCCGAGGACTTCTATCCCGACGATCCCGTCGTCATCACCATCTCGCACATGGGATACATCAAGCGTACCAAGCTCGACGAGTTCCACGAGCAGGGACGCGGCGGCGTGGGTGCCAAGGCTGCACGCCATCGCGACAACGACTTTACGGAATACATCTATCCTGCCACCATGCACAACACGCTGCTCTTCTTCACCCAGAAGGGACGCTGCTACTGGCAGAAGTGCTACGAGATACCCGAGGGCGACAAGAACTCGAAGGGACGCGCCATCCAGAACATGCTCAACATCGAGCCCGACGACGCCATCAACGCTGTGCTGCGCATCAAGAACTTCAACGACGAGGAGTTCCTGCAGTCACACTACGTCGTGTTCGCCACCAAGCAGGGTATCATCAAGAAGACCCGACTGGATGCCTACAAGAACGTGCGTGCTGCCGGCGTGCGCGCCATCAATATCAATGAGGGCGACGAGGTGGTAGGCGTGCGTCTGACCAACGGACACAACGAACTGCTGCTGGCCAACCGTAACGGACGTGCCGTGCGCTTCGACGAGTCGACCGTGCGCTCTATGGGACGCGTGTCGACGGGTGTCATCGGCATGCGCATCGACGGTGACGACGACGAGGTGGTAGGCATGGTATGTGTCAACGACCCGCAGACGGAGACCATCATGGTGGTGTCTGAAAACGGATACGGCAAGCGTACCGAGATCGACGACTATCGCAAGACCTCACGCGGTGCCAAGGGTGTCAAGACGCTTGCCGTCACTGAGAAGACCGGCCGACTGGTGGCTATCAAGGTGGTGACCGACGAGAACGACCTGATGATTATCAACAAGTCGGGTATCCTCATCCGACTGAAGGTGGCCGACGTGCGCGTCATGGGACGTGCCACACAGGGCGTCCGCCTCATCAACCTCGCCAAGAAGAACGATACCATCGCCAGCGTATGCAAGGTGATGTCCAGTCAGGAAGAGGACGTCGAGGAGGCACAGATTGTCGATGAGGAGCTCAACGAAGAAGCTATCGATACCCCGCAAATCGAAACTCCAACAGAAGAGTAAATAACGTTTAACCAATATTAAAGACTTATGAAAAAAGTGATGATGATGGCAATGATGCTCATGGCAAGCACCATGACCTTTGCCGGAGACAGCGATGCCCTGAAGGCAATCTTGAAGACGAAAGACTATGCTCAAGCAGAACAACTGCTGAAGGCTAACCTGCAACAGCTGGCCGACAATGCCGAGAAGGCCAAGGCCTACAACCACCTGGTAGACCTGGCCATGTCTAAGGTCAGCAACGAGGTGGGCACGATGACGGAGAACCAGATGGCTGCCCAGATGGGTACCGGCAAGCCCAAGGCTTACGACACACTGGGACTGGCCGACGGCATCTGCAACGCCATCGACGCTGCCATTGAGTGCAACAAGTACGACCAAATGCCCGATGCCAAGGGCAGAGTGAAGCCCAAGTTCGTACAGAAGAATAAGGAGCGCGTGTGGGCTGTACGTCCGCATCTGGTAAACATCGGACAGGCTGCTGCCCAGAATGGCAACAACGCCGGTGTGCTCAAATACTGGGGTGCATTCGTGGATGCCGGAGAAGACCCCTTCTTCGCTGATTGCGACCACAAGCCTGAGCAGGAGTATGTAGGACAGGTCGCTTTCTTCGCAGGCCGCTATGCCTACGATGCCAAGCAGATGGACCGTGCCAACAAGTATTTCGAGGTGGCCAAGCGTGACCCGCAGCAGAAGGCCGATGCCATCAACTTCCAGCTCTATGCCATGCGCTCACAGCTCGCCACACATGCCGACTCGGTCAACTACGTCAACCAGCTGAAGGCCATGTACGAGAAGGACCCCGAGAACGAGGTGGTGCTCGACGGTTTGAACGGCATGTATGAGGGCATGAAGGACAAGGCTGCTCAGACAGCCCTGCTCGACAACCATCTGGCTAAGTATCCCAACTCGTTTACGGCATTGGCCAACAAGGGTCTGATGGCCGTCAACGACAACAATGCCGAAGAGGGTGCCAAGTGGCTTCGCAAGGCTGCCGAGGTAAAGCCCGACAACGCTGTTGTATACACCTATCTGGGTGCTTGCCTGAGCGTACAGGCTGCCAATGCCGACGGTGCCAAGTCGAAGGAACTTTACAAGCAGGCCATCGAGGCTTTCGATAAGGCCAAGGAACTGGATCCCACCAAGGCTCAGGCCAACTGGGGATACAACCGCTACCAGGCTTACTATGGTCTCTATGGTCCCGACGACCCCAAGACAAAGGCTGCAGAGGCTGACAAATAATCAATCGCTTCTAAATAAAGAAATCGGCTCAGACGCTTGTGGTGTCTGGGCCGATTTCTTTTGTTGCTCTTTAGTGCCTATTCGATAAGGCTCATGCTCATCTCCACGTTCTCAAGAGGTCGGTTGGATGGGGTCGTGGGGGTGCGCTGAATACGGTCGACGACGTCAAGTCCCGTTTCCACTTCTCCGAACACGGTGTACAGCCCGTCAAGGTGGGGAGAGCCGCCAACGGTAGCATAAACAGTGCGCTGTACGTCGCTCATGCCGCCCCTGTCCAGCATCTTGTCAGAGAGGTATTCTATCTGGCGGGGACTGAACGTGCGGCCCCATACGATGTAAAACTGCGAACCGCTGCTGCGCCGCTCCGGATTCTTAGCATCACCCTCACGGGCGGCAGCCAGTGCACCGCGCTTGTGGTATAGTCCGTCCACAATCTCAGCCTGTAGCGTGTAGTCCGGACCGCCGCTGCCAATGCGCTGGTCGGCGGAAGCACCCTTCGAATCCGGGTCGCCACCTTGTATCATGAAGTCCTTGATAACGCGATGGAACAGCGTACCGTCGTAGAAGCCGTCCTTCACCAGTTTTATGAAATTGTCGCGGTGGATGGGAGTGGCATCGTATAGTCGTACGACGATATCCCCCATGCTGGTGTGAATCTTTACCCTGACATTTCCCTTGGTGACGTTGTCAATACTGTCAGCCTTCGTCTGTGCACATACCGTCATCGGCAGGATGACAGCCATTAAAATACTCCACGCTATTCTTCTCATATTTCTGTCCTTGTTTTCTCTAATTGTGATACAAAGGTAGCCAAAAAGTTATTAAGTCAGTGTTTTCTTAGGAAAAAGTTTTGAGGATTGCCTGATATTTTCTATTTTTACAAGCGTAAACGTATAAGTCAATGATTGAGATTAAGGATGCACAGAGGGAACAGTCGGCAGATATCGCCCAACTGATTATGATGGCAATGACGGACGACTGCTGTCTGCATTTCTGTGGAGTGGGGTACGGCCTCTCTGACTTTCGCAGAATGATGACGATGCTTGTGGAGCGTGAGGATACGCAGTATAGTTACAGGAATACACTGGTGGCGATGGATGATGACCGACTGGTTGGCATCGCCGTCTGCTATGACGGTGGCCGCTTGCATGAACTGCGCCGTACATTCATCCAGGCTGCAATGGAATATATCGGCAAGGATCATACCGGAATGGATGACGAGACACAGGCTGGCGAACTCTATCTTGACTCGTTGGCCGTGGTGCCGGCATATCGTCGCCAAGGCATCGCCCAGCGGCTTCTGAACGCGACCAAGGAGCGAGCAGAGCGGATGGGGCTGCCCTGCGTGGGACTATTGGTGGATAAAGGAAATCCTGCAGGAGAGGCGCTATATGCCTCTGTAGGTTTCCGTTATGCGAACGACAGCCAGTGGGGTGGTCACCCAATGAAACACTTAGTATTGAAGACGTGATTTCAGAAAATTATGTGTACCTTTGCAATAATTTTGCAGAACCGGAAAGACTATGAAGATTGCTATTCACTAGTGATTCGCCATATTCCATAAATACAAAAAGTATGTGGCTTCGCCATAAAATGGCGATATAACAATTTTTTCTTTTGACAGCAGATGACACAGGTCGTAATAGTCTTTCATTCATGCGGCTGCTTTGGTCTGCCAGATCAACCACTGCATGGAATTTTTCTGCAATTACTGTTTCAAGCGAGTAAGCCAGAATGTTTACAGCTGGCAGACTTTCAAGCAGAGTCCGGATAGTCAAGATCTATTGGACTTGGGGTGACAACATCGCCAAAGCCGATATTTTTTCCAAGGAAGTCTATATCCAATGTTGGGCGCGCTGCAAAGTTACACATTTTTCACGGAAAACGTGCAGAATATGCTACTTTTTTATAGTTCATCCCAACGTATAGAATATGATTCTAACAACTTTGCGGGTATTTGTAGTTCTGTAGCGGTTTTGCGCCAGTCTTTGATGGCAGCACGAACCTTCTCAATAATCTCTGATGCTTCTTGATGTTCAAGCATATAGCTTTCACTTGCAGAGAGTAAGGCGTTGATATCTGACTCTTCTGTGTATGAGTCTATAAGCAAGCATTGATGTGACTTTGCTCCTGGATTGATATCGTATGCAGGAGAGAGTGTCCAGCCTTTTGGAGTGAGCAGGAATCCATGATTACGGAAGTGGTCATCGGTGTAACCAAACATGACGTTGAAGGCAACTCTGCGATAGAGCTCACGGAGATTTTGCCGTACATCGGTACACCCACGAAGAATGAAATCAACGATGTCAAGATAGCCGTTACCTGTGCTGCTGCCAGCACCATCATCAAGACCAAGCAACGACATAGCGGAAGCAAAATGAATGCGACGGCCCTCTGCTGTTCTATCGAAGCGTTCAGAAAGAAGCAGATCACGATCTTTTGAAATCTTGATGGTGCGTGTCTTTGCCACGTTGATGCCAGCCTTTGCCGCCAGTTGATGCGAGAAGTGTTCAAGAAGCTCGGTATTCTCCAAATCCTTTTTTGAGGGGAACTTTGCCACGTACAGTTTTCCGTCTGCATCAACCACGTTGGCCTTGGGGCGAGCACCACCGAGCGAGGTTCCTGGGTCAATCAGCTGGTCGAGCCAGCGTTGTTCTGGCAATTCATTGCGCTCCTCTGCCAACTCAATCTCATGGCAAGCATCGCACAGGGCACGAAGACTCTCAATAGGGGGAACATGGTATTTTGTACTTGCATTGATATAGTCACTACCTTCTTCCTCTTTGTAACGTATGCCACCCATACGAGTGAAGTCCTCGATACCAATAAGATAGTCGTAATTAGTGAGCATACGTTTCGGCCTACCTTCCTGTTGGGCAGTCAGTCGCTCTCTGCGGTCAAGCAATAAACGCCCCCAACGATCGGGGAAGGAATCCTTGACGAAGCCGAATACATTATCATTACCACGAGGATGCTGCAACGAAGGAACGTTCATTAGGTCACCGCTCAGCAGAATGCCGCCATGCTGTTTCAGCCACTGGCGCGAATACTCAAAGACAAAATGGTCCTTGCCACGAACATGTTCGTAACCTAATGTTCCAATCTCCTGTGGAGCAGATAGGAAGTCAAAATCTGCGTAAACTATAATCCTCTTCATTTTCTGAGTAATTCTGCATCCTGAAGCTGTCTGCCAAGAGCATCGTCAGCAGCCAGCAGGGTGATATCCTTTTCCAGATTAAGTGCAAAGAGTACACGCGCATAGATTCCCATGGAGACCGTTGGGTCACCATGTTCTACCTTTGAGACAGTCAGTCGTGTCACCGTAGCCCTGTCTGCAATATCCTGCATAGACAGATGCCTACGCTTGCGGGCCAACATGATTTGCTCGCCCATGATTTTTAGGTTCTGGCTCAATGCCCTTGGCATCGTTTTACCAAATGTATTCTTTCCCATAATTGTATCTTATTGGGTGCAAAGATAAATAAAAATGTTTAATATAACAAACATTTTGAGGAATATTTGTGCTTTAACACATGTTTTTGTCTCTTTTGGTCTGAAAACTGCGCTCCATCTGTCGATATAGTGGGACTTTTGCTGTTCTCGCTTTCAGAATTTGTTAAAAGACCAATATTTTTGTCTGTACGCTCATATTTTTAGCAAAACTTGATGATTTCTGCTAATAAATCGTTATCTTTGTACCCAGTATTATATAATAATGTATATCATGGAAGGTAAAGACTTAAATCGCCTTAAGGTGGTGCTTGCAGAGAAGAAGCGCACAAACAAGTGGTTGGCCGAGCAAATAGGCGTAGACCAAGCCACGGTATCCAAATGGTGTACCAACAGCGCACAACCCAACTTGGAGAACTTGATGGAGGTAGCCAAATGTCTCGAAGTAAACGTCAATGAACTTCTGCGCATGTAATATAGAACGAGCATCGGGCAATACAAGCTTATGCCTTCGAAGAAGGCTCGGAGATGACTCGAAGAAGAATGTGTATGACAAGTGAGTATTTTTGCAAACGATAAAGAAAACAATATATAATGGCAAAGAAAGTTATAAAAGAAAAGGCAATAGAGGAAGCGTTATGGGAATCGGCCAACAAACTCCGTGGTTCTGTGGAGCCCTCGGAGTATAAGCACGTGGTGCTGAGCCTTATCTTCCTGAAATATGCTCACGACCGCTTCACAGAACGGCGCAATGAACTGGTGGCTGACGGCAAGGAGGCCTTTGTCGATAATCCTGTGTTTTATAATGCCAAGAACGTCTTTTATCTGGAGCCCGAGAGCCGTTGGGATTATCTGATAGAGAATGCCAAGCAGAACGATATTGCCATCAAGATAGACAAGGCGTTGGCGAAAGTGGAGCAGAGCAACCCTACGCTGAAGGGTGCCCTGCCCAGCAACTACTATGCAGGCCTGTCGCTCGACCGCACCAAGCTCGCTGCTCTGCTTGATGAAATCAATAAGATTGACACGCTGAAAGACCCGGAGAACGATCTTATTGGGCGTGTCTATGAATATTTCCTCGGTAAGTTTGCCATTGCCGAAGGTAAGGGTAAAGGAGAATACTATACGCCTAAGACCATTGTCAATCTGATTGCCGAGATGATTGAGCCCTATCGTGGTAAGATATATGACCCTTGTTGCGGTTCTGGTGGTATGTTCGTGCAGAGCATGAAGTTCATCGAGGCACATCACGGTAACAAGCGCGACATCTCTGTCTATGGACAGGAATATACCAATACCACCTATAAACTGGCAAAGATGAATCTCGCCATTCGTGGTATTGCCTGCAACCTGGGCGAGATGGCTGCCGATACGTTCCATAACGATCAGCACAAAGACCTGAAGGCCGACTTCATCATGGCAAATCCGCCATTCAACCAGAAAGCATGGCGGGCAGAAAACGAACTGAAGGACGATCCGCGATGGGCAGGCTATGACGTGCCACCTACAAGCAATGCCAACTATGGTTGGATTCTGAACATCGTCTCAAAACTCTCTGCCAACGGAACGGCAGGATTCCTTCTTGCCAATGGAGCATTGAGTGGCGACGGAACGGAGTTGGCTATCCGCAAGCAACTGCTTCAAAACCATTTGGTAGAAGCTATTGTTATTCTGCCTCGTAACATGTTCTACTCTACGGACATCAGCGTGACGCTTTGGATACTTAACAACAACAAGAAAGCCCGCACGGTGGAACAGAACGGCAAGATGGTTCGCTATCGCAATCGTGAAGACGAGGTGTTGTTCATCGACCTTCGCCAATGGGGAGAGCCGTTCGAGAAGAAATATATCCAGTTCTCTACGGAGCAGATACAGCAGATAGCCGAGAACTTCCACAATTGGCAGCGTGTAGGCTATGAAGATACCTATCATAACGAACCAGAATATTGCTACTCTGCCACCCTCGACGAGATAGAGAAGAAAGGCTGGAGCCTTGTGCCCAGTAAATACATCGAGTTCCGCAACCGTGACGAGCAGATAGACTTTGATACCAAAATGAAGCAACTGCAAGCCGAAATGCGCGGCCTCTTGCAGCAGGAAGAAGAGAGTAAAAAGCAGTTGAAAAAACTGTTTAATTCATTAGGCTATGGACTCGAATAATCAAATCATCATATACCAGACAGAGGACGGACAGACGCAAGTGGATGTCCGTCTGGAGAACGACATGATATGGCTGACTCGTCAACAGATAGCCGTTTTGTTTGGACGTGACTATAAGACAATCAGCAAACATATCAATAATGCGCTTAAAGAGGAATTGGCAGGTTCTGTGGTAGTCGCAAAATTTGCGAATACCACTCAGCATGGTGCAATAGAAGGTAAAACGCAGACTCATGATATAGACTATTTCAACCTTGAAGTCATAACTTCTGTTGGTTATCGAGTCAAAAGCAAACGAGGTGTACAGTTCCGTCAATGGGCGAACAATGTCTTAAAAAAGTATCTCATCAAGGGCTATGCCGTCAATGAGCGACTTCGCAAGGAGCAGATTGGCGAGTTGCGCCAACTGGTAGGTATGCTTGGGCGCACCATACAGAGCCAGCCGCTACTGTCGAACGATGAGACCAATGCCCTGTTTGAGGTGGTGACAGACTACACCTATGCTCTCGATACCCTCGACAATTACGACTACGAGCGGCTTACTATCAATAAGACCACAAAAGAAGAGCCGTTCCATGCTACCTACGAGAATGCAATGGAAGCTATCAATGGATTGCAAGAGAAATTTGGTGGCTCTGTTCTCTTTGGCAACGAGAAGGATGACTCCTTCAAAAGCAGTATCGGACAGATTTATCAGACTTTTGGGGGCGAAGAACTCTATCCCAGTGTGGAGGAGAAGGCCGCCATGCTGCTCTATCTTGTCACGAAGAACCACTCGTTCAGTGATGGTAACAAACGTATTGCCGCCACGCTGTTCCTCTGGTTCCTTAACAATAATCACATTCTCTATCATCCTGACGGTAGCAAGCGCATTGCCGACAGCACCCTCGTTGCCCTCACGCTGATGATTGCCGAGAGTAGGACGGAGGAAAAGGACGTCATGGTGAAGGTAGTTGTCAATCTGATAAACAAAAACAACGATGAGTAAAGCGGAGTATAAACGTTTAGGCGACTATATCAGAGAAGTGAATGTTCGTAATCGGGAGTTGAAGGTTACGAACTTGTTGGGTGTGAGCATATCGAAGGAGTTCATGCCCTCGATTGCTAATACGATTGGCACAGATATGTCAACCTACAAGATTGTGGAGCGAGGTCAGTTTGCTTACGGCCCTGTCACTTCACGCAATGGCGATAAGGTGTCTATTGCTTTACTTGATGGATATGATGATGCTATCATTTCTCAGGCATATACCGTCTTTGAGGTTATTGACCACGAACAACTATGGCCAGAGTATTTGATGATGTGGTTCCGTCGTCCAGAGTTTGACCGCTATGCCCGTTTTCATTCTCATGGCAGTGCTCGTGAGATATTCGATTGGGACGAGCTTTGTGATGTCATGCTCCCCGTCCCCTCGATTACTCGCCAACGTGAAATCGTATCAGAATACGAAACGCTGAGTAACCGCATCCGTCTCAACAATCAAATGATTCAGCACCTCGAAGCCACTGCCCAAACCCTCTACCGCAAAACCTTCGTTGATAACATCGACAAAGAAAACCTCCCCGAAGGCTGGAGAATGGGAACGTTTACTGAAATTGCAAGATTAAGTGGTGGTGGTACACCTGATACAAATAATGATGAGTATTGGGGTGGAGAGATTCCTTTTTTTACTCCGGCAGATTCCACAAAAATCTATTGTATTAAAACCGATAAAATGCTCACTGAATTAGGGTTTGATAATTGCAGTAGTAAAATGTATAAGAAGAATACTACTTTTGTAACTGCAAGAGGAACTGTTGGGGAAGTATCCTTGGCTGGTTGTAACATGGCAATGAATCAAAGTTGTTATGCATTGTTACCCCAAAAATGCAATGCCCCATTATTCATACATCGATTTGCTATTAATACAGTCAACAAACTAAAAGAAGAAGCGGTTGGAGCTGTTTTTAATGCATTGGTTACTAAAGATTTTGAAACAACCGAGGTGATTGTCCCTCCAACAAAAAAAATGATTGAATACAACTCATATGTCGAATCCGTCTATGAAATGGTATTGATCATTCAGCAAGAAAATGAGAAACTAACCGAATTACAGTCTTTGCTTTTGGCGAAGATGGGGCAATAAAAACTTAATAACTAATATGGATAAATCGGTAATTATCATTATGATTATTTGTGCAACGATTATTGCACTTGTTGCCATTATTTGTGACCACTTGCTTGAAAAGAAATCAAGTGAAGTATCTGAATGTTTACTTTCTAAGAAGATTATTAAGGTTCACAGGAACTATATTGCAGGTTTTTTAGGCTTTGCAATTATTATGCTTTTGACAGCCCAATATGGAGGCCCTAAAAATGCCATATTTGAATATTTATCGTTTGGGTCGACAATTACATCCTTGGTTCTTTCTATTCTTGCCATATTTGTCACTGTTCAGTCAAGTTCGGACATGTATAAACAGTTTTCCAAGATGGAAGATGTTACAAGATCTATAACTTCTACATCTGAGCAAATTAAGGGCACTTTAGGTAATTTAAAAGACACAGAAGTCGATCTTCAAAAAACTTCGGATAATATTTCGATGCAAATAGACAGTATTATAGAAAAAATAGATGAACGTGTAAAAACTCGAATCAAAGAAACCGAGGTCAATATATCAAAACATTTAGAAGAATCATTAAATAATATTTCTCAAACAGAAAGGCAGCAGATTCCGTCAAATACTGAAAATACCGAACATGTAAAAAGATATTTTGTTAGTATGACGTCAGCAAATGGATTGCTGGCCTTGTACGCCTGTGCGTTGTCTGCAGAGAAAAGTAAACCGTTTGAGTTGACCGCTTTATTTCAAGGAAATGAAGCATATACCTTTGGCTTCCTTATTGCTTCTATCTCAATTGCCATAGTACAATTTACAAATGATGCAACAAATAATCAAATAACATGCCAGAGTTCTCTGTTTTCGAGTTCTGAGTTGTATGAAGCTATCAAAGATAGATTAAAACAACAACAATTAGGGGTGGATTATTTCGAAAGAACAAACAATATAAATAATTATTTTGGCATCGAACCATTGAAAATGACAATTGAGTAAGAAAATGGACAAATTAGGCAAGATGATAAGAATTACCGATTTAAGGTCGGTATGGCCTCATGAGGCAAATGATTTCACTAAGTGGTTAGCGCAGGATGACAATCTTACGCTGCTGGGAGATGCGATAGATATTGAGTTGGAACTTGAGGAAAGGGAGTCGTCCGTTGGCAGTTTCAATGTGGATATCTTTGCCAAAGAAGTGGGCACTAATCGTCGTGTGATTATCGAGAACCAATTGGAAGATACCAATCACGACCATCTTGGCAAACTGATTACATACGCCTCAGGTAAAGGTGCTGAAGTGATTGTCTGGGTGGTGAAGCGGGCACGTGACGAACATCGTCAGGCGATAGAATGGCTGAACCAGCATACAGACAGCAATATAGGTTTCTTCTTATTGGAGATAGAGTTGTGGCAGATTGGTGACTCAGAAAAGGCTCCACGCTTCAACATCGTGGAAAAACCTAATGATTGGACAAAGACGATGAAGTCTATTGAAGGATTATCCAATACTGATTTGCTGAAACTTGAATTTTGGACAGGCTTTAATGATGCGATGAATAATAACGATGTCTTCAAACATCACTTCCGTTCGCGAAAGGCATCACCACAGCATTGGTATGATTTGAGCATCGGTAGTTCAGCCTATCATGTGGGCCTTACCATCAACACTCAAAAGCAAAACATTGGTACCGAGATATACATCAATGATGACAAAGAATTGTTCGAGCGTTTCAAAACACATAAAGATGAAATCTCTACAATGCTGAATAGTGAGGTGGAATGGCGAGAGGCAAAGAAAGCATGTCGCATATTCATCACAACCAATATCAATCCTAAGAAACGTGATTGTTGGCCAAAAGCCTATAATTGGTTCTTGGAGAAAGCTATCATCTATAAAGAAATCGCTTCGAAGTTTGGCGAATAGTAAGTAATCAAAACATTGAATTTGTAGATTCTATTTTGAAAAATTGCAAATTTTACGCAGATTTTGTGAATAGAATATCGCTTTATTGGGATTTATCCGTATATTTGCAGCAAAAATATAATGCACTGATATGATACAGGAAATTAAAATTAAAAACTTTCTTTCATTTAAGGATGAAGTTAAATTCAGTTTTGAGGCTTCTAACGATAAGTTCGCGGAAGATTCTCAAGTAGTACAAATTAATGAGAACACAAGGCTTTTGCGCTTTGCAATTGTGTATGGTTATAATGCTTCAGGTAAATCAAATCTGTTAAGAGTATTTGATTTCTTGTCTGATTTCTGGTTTGAAAAAAAAGATGATATAGATGAAAAGACAGGAAATATACCATTCAAATTGAATCAAGTTTCATCAAACGAGCATTCTTTTTTTGACATGACATTCTTTGTTGAAGATACGAAGTATAATTATCAGTTAGAATTGGATAAATATCAAGTTTATTTGGAGAAACTATCTTATTATAAAACGACTCAACCTGTTCTATTATTTGAAAGAATGCTTAAGGATGGACAGTCTGTTATTAACTTTAAGTCAATAAAAGTTAGTAATGTGGTAAAAGACAGTATTATGGTAAAATGTTTGAATAATATGTCTTTTTTTGCTGCACGTAATCAAGTTAATGCAAATATTCCCTTGATTGATTCTGCAAAAGAATGGATGAAAAATGTAATGCAGACTATAACCCCGTCTACAAATCTGACACAATACGCACAGAGAAAAACATCAAATAATAATGAGTTAACCAATTACATTCTTGATTTTCTTCACGAAGCAGATTTCAATATCACAAATAT
>JAGAXW010000048.1 GCA_017847725.1 Prevotella sp. | reverse complement strand
TTGGCCGCTGGGCATCTGGATGTTGTTCTGATAGTAGAGCTGTACCCACTCGCCCTGGTTGTCGTTGCGGGCGAAGAAGCGGACGCTGCGCGGCTTCTTATTGTCGCCGGTATTGCTGGAGGTCAGGGTGAAGCTCTTGGCTTTCATCTTGCCGTAGGTCTTGAACTCGGCAAACCAGCAGTGGTGGTCGCAGTTCTTCTCGACGGTCTTGGTGTGATCGCCGAATACACCCAAAATGTATCTGTTCGACTTATGACTTGCCCACTTCGACTCCTTATCGCCGTCGATGAGGCGTGAGAATGAACAAAGGGGGTGGTCCAGATTAGTTTCACGATACCATTCGTTATCCTCATATAAGCTAGACGTATATCTAGCTGTG
This sequence comes from Prevotella sp., assembly GCA_017847725.1. Taxonomy (GTDB): domain Bacteria; phylum Bacteroidota; class Bacteroidia; order Bacteroidales; family Bacteroidaceae; genus Prevotella. The sequence continues at coordinate 2,627 of JAGAXW010000048.1, read as the reverse complement.
CCACCAGTAGCGATAAGTGTGGTGCGGATCCAGTGGTTCAGCTGTCCGATGCGTGCCACCTGCTCGTTGTAGAGGTTCTCCACGTAGTGGCCGGGCATTCCGATCTTGCGATCCTTGAGCTGGTTGTAGTAGTTCTCCACCTGCATGGCGCCCATGTCCTTGATCTCCGGCAGGTATGCTCGTGAGAGCACGATGGTCTTGCCGCTGTCAAGCTTAATCTTCACAGTCACGGTCACCTCGTAGGTAGGCAGGTAGTAGTCGTTCCAATAGTCGTTAGACTGTGCCCTGAGGCCCACGGGCTCAATCAGGTAGTCGCCGTCGCCGCCGCCGATGTAGCCCATTTCCCAGCCGTCCACAGGGTCGGCACTGAACTGATGCACGCCGCGTCCGTAGGCATTGAACGGAGCATCACTAGTAGGACGGTTGGTAAATTGGTAGGTGTTCGTGTTGATACGGTGCTTTGCACTCTTAAGCTTTTGTGCAGTGCGATACTGGTCATAGCGGCTGAAACTGGTGCCCTTGCGCACGCCGCAGACAGCCGTCACCTGTGCGCTTTGAATCTCGCTGTCTTTGAACACCTGGGGGTTCAGCGACACTTTCACGCTGCTGGGGTCGAAGAAGCATACTAGTCCGTGCCAGGGCTTCTCGCTTTTCTTTCCACCGGCACTGCCTGCATTTGCGTCATAGGAACCGCCAAAGGGACTCTCCACAGGTCCGAATATTTGCGTATGACTACGCTCTATTTCTTGATTATATACATCCTTAAATTCACACTTTTCTACCCATTGTGACCTCCAGTTAGTCTCGGCATCGGTGCAATAAACCACGGGAGCCGTCTCCAGGTTCCACACGCCCTGTCCGAAGGTGTTGTCCTTGAAGTCGAAACTGCCGATTTTCAAGCTTGCTGCGGGCATCTCGTCGAAGATTGCACCTGTGCTTGACTGTCCGCTGGTGGTAATTTTGCCGCTCATGTCGAGGTGGATGTCACCCTCGTAGCCCTTCTGTTCCGATCCGAGACCCGCAATCTCGCAGCCCGTCTTGGCCAGATCGACACCGCTGGATATGGCTTCTGCCACTTTACCTTCGGCACACTTCCCGACGAAGTCGGCTGCCTTGCCTATCACGTCGAGCCCCTTCAGTATCGCGCCTGCCACCTCGCCGTCGGACGATGACTGATACTGCTCCATCTTGATGTTGCCACCGGCGACGGCCTCCACGGCGCTGCTGAAATCATAGTCAGAAACACTATAGCCCAGCGGATTCAGGCTCATCATCACGTCGCTCGCGGCGGTCTTCGTCGCGTCTGCGTCTGGGTTATAGACAGAGAGGTCGATGTCGAAGGACCACCATCCCTCGTTGGGCTGGATGCTGCCGTTGGGGTTGCTCCATGCCGTCTTGTTCATCATCGGGGTGACGGTCTTGCTTAATCTGTCACTCATGTTGAGCACTCGCTTGCTGTTTTCTACCATGCCCACCTTGTCCTTCGGCAGCGCATAGCCGAACACGGAGTGGGCTGCGAGCTTGTCGCCCAGGGAGTATCCCCACAGGTAGTTCGTCTTGTTTATCTTTCCAGGCTTCAGGTAGGTCATGATGCGGAGTATGCCGCGATACTTGTGGTAGAAGCCCAGGTAGTTACCGTTCCTGGTGCCCTCGTTGCCGCACTGCATCATCACCAGTTTCCACTCCGGGTCTTCCTTCAGGTCGGCGATGACGCTTTGGGGGATGTAGGATGTGCATGAGCTGTTGGTCCAGGGCAAGTTCACCAGCTGATAGCCCTGCTTGCTGGGGTTCCCGCTTTCGTCTGTTACCTCAAAGGTCTTGGCCTCCTGGTTGCCGGTGAAGATGAACACAGCGCCCTCACCCCGCCAGTCCTGGCGGTTGAAGGCCTTACATGGGGTACCGTCGATTTTTACTTCGTGGTCGTTGAGGTTGAAGTTTGAATCGTAAACGACGCGGGTCATGGCTTTCTCCGTCTGTGGAGCCATGTCGGGGTCGAGAATGTCGTCCTGGCAGGATGTGAAACTGAAAGTAACTGCGGTAAGCATGCTCATGAGCACGGTCTTTACCAAAAATGATTTTTTTGCCATAATCTTTATTTTTTAATTGTTATACATATTTTCTGTTTGACGATGCAAAGGTACGGCGATTTTGGCCCCGTTCCAACAAAAAGGATGATTTCCGGCAGAGAAGCCTATGGTGCATATACGAAATTTGCGACAGAAACGGCAAACCTTGCCATAACTGTCGCAAAATCCTTTTATATCTCTCACAATAGTTATAACAACGCTACGTCTTGGATATGCCGGATGTCATGGCTTGTCTCTGGCGTGCCGGTGACGGCGATGATGTCAAAGCGTATTTCCTTCCGTATCCGATTTTCCTTCACGTAGTGGTTGATGGCCAGCTGCAGACTCCGTTGCTTGCGGAAGTCAATGGCTTCTTCGGGGGCACCGAAGATGCTGTTGCGGCGCGTCTTCACTTCTACAAATACAACTACGTCATCATCTTCTGCGATGATATCCAGGTCTCTGTGACCTGAATGCCAGTCGCGATCGATGATGACGTAGCCTTTACTGCGCAGGTACTCAGCTGCGAGGTTTTCGCCCCATTGTCCGAGTTCGTTGTGC
>JAGAXW010000047.1 GCA_017847725.1 Prevotella sp. | reverse complement strand
CATACGGCACAAGGCCGCACGCTCGCTTCTTGTACTACTTCTTCTCTGTTTATGTAACTCTTTCAAAGAACTCTTTCCTTTTCACTCTCCAACCCCGCAGGGCTGAAAGCGGATGCAAAGGTACGACTATTTTCCGAAACTACAAATATTTTCGAAGAAAAAAATACAAAAAATATAAAAGTTTTCGCTTTTGTTGACAAAGCGAAAACTTCTATACCTTATTATATTATATAGACTCTATTCTCTACGTCCAAAGATGCGCAGCAAATAGATAAACAGGTTAATAAAATCGAGATATAACGTCAGCGAGCCCAGCAAGGCAAGCTTTTGTGACGCTTCACCTGCGTCGGGTGCCTGCAGCAGCATTTGCTTAATCTTCTGCGAGTCGTATGCCGTCAGTCCTACAAAGATGATCACGCCAACATAACTCAAGATAAGCGTCATGCCAGAACTTTTAAGGAACATGTTCACAAGAGTAGCAATGATCAAGCCTATTAAAGCCATAAACAGCATTTTCCCGATGGATGTCAGGTCGGCCTTTGTCGTATAGCCAATCAAGGCCATCGCACCGAACGTTCCTGCGGTGATAAAGAACACTGTAGCAATAGACGACTGGGAATAGACCAAGAATATCGAGGACAACATTGCGCCATTGATTACTGAATACAGAATAAACATCAGCGTTGCTGTCGTCAGTGAAATACGGTTAATTGCAGCCGTCACACCAAACACAATCGCCAACTCGGCAATAATCAGCACCCACATTGTCATGCTGTTTCCATAAATCATCTGCAGTGCGCCAGGACTCGTTGCGACGCCATAAGCAGTGAATCCGGTAAGAGCCAGTGCCAATGCCATCCAAACATATACTTTGCGCATTAATACAGGGAATGCAGCCGACGCAGCCAACTGTTGCTCGGCGGTAAACTCCCTCAGTTCATAATCATTGTAATTCATCTTTTCAATATTAATTTAAAGGATTTCTTCGCTGCAAAGATACACAATTATCTAAACAGATACACTTTCTTTCTATAAAAAAAATCAAATAATTTGTTGTTCTATGCTAAAATCTTTGTAACTTTGCAACATAACGATAAAAACCATCAAAATTATGAAGAACAAAATACTACTTTTCTTACTATTAGACTTCATCGCTATTACATGCCACGCACAGACAACCTATGCCCATCCTTGGATGCATAAGCGGGTAGCCTATTTGGGAGACTCCATCACAGACCCCAAGAACGACGGTTCTAAACTCAAATACTGGAATTATCTACAGGACTGGCTCGACATCACCCCGCTCGTCTATGGAAAAAGCGGGCGACAATGGAATGACATTCCACGTCAGGCTGACCTCCTAAAGAAAGAGCACGGGGATTCTGTCGATGCCATTATCATCTTTATCGGCACCAATGACTACAACAACGGTGTGCCCATCGGAGAATGGTACGAAGAAAAAGACGAGCAAGTCATGTACGGTCATGGGCTACCCAAGCAATTGGTAAATCGCAAGCGCCGCTACACAAAAATGGACGGTGACACTTATCGTGGCAGGATCAACATTGCAATCGACAAGGTGAAACGCATGTATCCATTCGCACAAATTGTATTGTTAACCCCCATTCATCGTGGACAGTTTCATAGGAACGAGAAAAACTGGCAATGTGCAGAAGACTACACCAACCGATGTGGGATATATATGGACGAATACATAGAAGCGACAAAAGAAGCCGGCAACATATGGGCCCTGCCCGTCATCGACATCAATGCCATCAGCGGCTTATTTCCAATGCACGACGAGCACACCCCATATTTTAAAGACGGAGCCACCGACAGGTTGCATCCGAGCGACTTAGGGCACGAGCGTATTGCACGCACACTGATGTACCAATTGTCAGCACTTCCTTGCGTATTTAAATAAGTGACATAATGAACAAGCAAAGCCTACTTTACAGGATTTTCGACCTATACTACGATGGTTTCCGCCATATGCAGTTGGGGCGCGTATTGTGGACGGTCATCATCATTAAATTGTTCATTATGTTTGCCATACTGAAGGTCTTCTTTTTCCCCAATTACATTAAAGAGCACGCGGCAACAGGCCAAGAGTCAGAATTCGTCGCCACAGAAATGGCCAATCGAGCGGAATAGCCCTCTCCCCATGTTACACTCTAAAAATCCAAATACTAAAAACATACAGATATGAACGACTTACTTCTTAACATTGACGCAGGTTCTGTCAACTGGGCAAGAGCGCAATTTGCATTAACCGCCATCTACCACTGGCTGTTCGTGCCGCTCACCCTCGGACTTGCCGTCATCATGGGCATCTGTGAAACCTATTGGTACCGAACCCGTGACACCTTCTGGCGCGACACAGCCCAATTCTGGCAGAAGCTTTTCGGCATCAACTTTGCCATGGGAGTAGCCACCGGCATCATTCTCGAATTCGAATTCGGTACCAACTGGTCGAATTATTCATGGTTTGTAGGGGATATATTTGGAGCCCCACTGGCTATTGAGGGCATCGTGGCCTTCTTTATGGAAAGCACCTTCGTTGCCGTCATGTATTTCGGTTGGAAGAAGGTCTCGCCGGGTTTTCACCTTGCATCGACATGGCTGACCGGTCTTGGAGCCACCATTTCCGCATGGTGGATTCTTGTGGCCAATGCATGGATGCAGCATCCCGTAGGATGCGCCTTCAACCCCGACACCATGCGCAACGAGATGGTGTCCTTTCTCGATGTAGCCCTCTCTCCCTTTGCTATCGGCAAATTCTGCCACACCGTCACCTCAGCATGGATTATCGGTGCTGTCTTCGTGATGGCTGTTTCATGTTGGTACTTGATGAAGCATCGCGAGATACGGTTGGCCAAGGAGAGCATAAAGATTGCATCGGTTGTAGGTCTGACAGCCTCATTATTAGCAGGGCTCACCGGACACATCAGCGGTCAGCAGGTTGCCAAGTATCAGCCGATGAAACTGGCTGCCATGGAGGCGCTCTATGATGGTGGCACCGACCAAGGCCTGACCGTCGTTGCATGGGTCAACCCCTTCAGCCAGCCCGACTATCAGGCGAGCCGTCCAGCACCTCTGAAGATTGACATGCCCTATGCCTTGAGCATTATGGCTACCGACGACCCACACGGTTATGTACCAGGCATCAATGATCTGCTGAACGGCTACACGACACCCGACGGCCACACAGAGCTCTCCGTTGACGAGAAAATAGCCCGAGGCAAGAAGGCGGTCGCTGCACTCTCGGAATACCGCAAAGCCAAGAAAGCAGGTACTGACCCGGCATTGATCGACAAGCTACAGGCAACACTTCAAGAGAACATGCCATACTTTGGCTATGGCTATGTGAAAGACAAGCACGACATAGTGCCCTACGTTCCCATCAACTTCTGGGCTTTCCGCATCATGGTGGGCATGGGCTGTCTGTTCATCCTATACTTTGCCGTCATGGTCGTCATGTCCTACAAGATTCCGTTCGTCTCCATTGCGACGCGCCGCCTGCTCGCAACATTGGGAATTATTCCCGAGACAGAAGCAGACTCTGGCGATATAGCCCACCTGCCGGCATGGCACTACTGGATAGCAATCATACTTGTCCCGCTGGCATACATTGCCTCTGAGAGTGGTTGGCTGGTAGCAGAATTCGGCCGTCAGCCATGGACCATTCAGGACATGCTACCCACATGGGTAGCCGTCAGCGACATCAACAGCAGTGCCGTTGCCCTGACATTCTTTATCTTCCTGATTCTCTTCACCCTCATGCTGGCTGTTGAAATCAGTATTCTTCTGAAGCAAATCAAGAAAGGCCCCGAATATACTTAAGCGTTCAATATTATGATTACATATAGTTTCTTACAGCATTACTGGTGCTTTGTTGTAGCATTGTTAGGAGCACTACTCGTATTCCTCCTGTTCGTACAGGGTGCCAACTCATGTATCCGCTCATTAGGACGGACAGAAGAAGGCAGACGCCTGGTGCTCAACTCTACCGGTCGCAAGTGGGAGTTCACCTTCACCACGCTGGTCACTTTCGGAGGTGCCTTTTTCGCCTCCTATCCCCTCTTCTACTCCACCAGTTTCGGAGGAGCATACTGGCTCTGGATGATTATTCTTTTCACCTTTGTACTGCAAGCAGTCAGCTATGAGTTCCAGAACAAGCTCGGCAACTTCTTAGGTCCACAGACATTCCAGTGGTGCCTCGTGATAAACGGCATCCTGGGCCCGCTACTTTTAGGAGGTGCTGTTGCCACCTTCTTCGAAGGCTCCAACTTCATCGTCGTCAAGGAGAACATGATTGACAGCGGAGCCCTGACACCCGTCATCTCGCGATGGGCCAACGCCTCTCACGGACTCGACGCCCTGCTCAACCCCTGGGTACTCGTCTTCGGACTGGCCGTCATGTTCTTAGCCCGCATATTAGGCATACTCTATGTTATGAACAATGTCGACGACATCGACATTCGCCAGCGCGCACCGCGCATGCTGAAGGCCAACGCCGTGCCCTTCCTGATACTCTTCGTAGCCTACCTGGTACACCTGCTGCTCAAAGACGGCTATGCCTATACCGACGAGGGGGTCATCTACATGGAACCACTGAAGTATCTGCACAACCTGTTGGACATGCCCTACGTGCTGTGCTTCCTGCTGTTCGGCATCGTCAGCGTGCTATGGGGCATCGGCATTGGCATCTGGGGCAACGACGAGCAGGGTAAGGGCATCTGGTACGCCGGCGCCGGCGTGGTTGTCACCGTGCTCAGCCTGCTGCTCTGCTCTGCATGGAATCATACAGCCTATTATCCCTCGACAGCCGACCTGCAGTCATCGCTGACCATGGTAAACTCCTGTAGCAGTGAGTTCACCCTGCGCACCATGTTCTACGTATCGCTCTTAGTACCCTTCGTCCTTGCGTATATCGTTTATGCATGGAGAGCCATTGACCGTAAGAAGATAGACAAGGAAGAAATCAAGACCGACCACGCCTATTAAGCGTAATACCATGCTTGGTGCGACAGACACCTTGACTTATACTAGAAAAAGTTGTCACTTTAGGAGTCAAAAAGAAAGTGACAACTTTTTCTAGTATAAGTCATGGTAGTCATTGTCAGACTTAGGCGACTCGTAGACACTGAAATTGATGGTCCATTTCTCGTTCTTAATCTTCACATGTCATTCAGCGTTTTTCCCGCATTTTTTTTACAGACTCCACTCGTAAGTGTCATAACAGACCGTGCGGCCGCCATAAGCCTCCTTATGGTCTATCAAGCCCTCATTCAAGATGCGGCCGCCATCTTCGTTTGAGGTTCCGAAATCCAGATAGCGCATGTGCGCATAGTCATGGTATAACACCTGTTCGTAGATGGCCTCCATGGCCCCGAACCGTTTCCCCCTGTCATTCGTACCGCTATACTGCCCATGCAGCACATGCCCCATCACGTAGAAGGTGATACCTCCCACAAGCTCGTTGCCAAGATAGGCATTATACTGCACGATGTTGTCAGGAAAGCGCGACTTCAGCAGCATGATTTCGTCCAGCGAATGTACCGACTGCACGCTGAACTTCCGCTGCAGATTATCATTCAGTACAGGCCAGAAATCCTCAATACTCCCATCACGTTCCACGCGGATGCCGGCAGCATGAGCCTGCTTGAGGCGGCGGCGATGGTCTTTTCTCCACTGCAAATGCTCGTCGATGAAGATGACCGTTCCCGACATACGCTGCTGCAGACGCGCCTGGCATTTCCAGAACATGGCATACAGGTCCTCTTCGGATGGCAGCCTATGGTAAACCCAGGGAATGGCACGGTAGAGCACACGACGGAAGCCCTGACAGCGCAGATAATCGTTCAGTTCGCCAAACAGCACCAGCACGTCGGCCGTTGTCACGTCGTCGTCCATCAGCAATCCGCCATAGGTCAGTCCACGATGGGAGCAGAAGAGGTCGCCCACCGCATGGGCAGGCATCACGGCATACAGGTGCCCCGCCCTGAAAAACAGCAGCGAATGGTCGCTGAAGCGGTCGGCATGGTAATCCATATATTCACGGTAGAACAGGAATGTAGCATTACGCGCCTTGCTGACGTAGCTGTTCCATGCATCGTGGTCATCGGCCGTGTATCGTCTAATCTCAAACATTCACCAGACTCCTAAACTCGTCGTAGTCGTAGATGTATTCCTCCTCGTCGAACAGTTCGGAAGCCAGCACCAGGCAGACGGCACCGCTGGAGAAATCCTCCAAGGTGCGCCAGACATTGGTGCCCACATACAATCCCTGATAGGGGTGGTTCAGGTGGTACACTTCCTTACCTCCGCGCCCGTCGTCGAGCGTCACGTCGAACGACCCGCTGACAGCAATGACAATCTCCTGGCACGAGCGGTGGGCGTGCCCGCCGCGCCGTTCACCAGAGGGGATGTCATAGGTCCAATAGACGCGGGCAATGTCGAACGGCACGTTCTTCATCTGCTCGGCCACGGTCAGGTTGCCGCGCGGGTCGACGTGCTTGGGTAATTCTATGATTTGTCCTACACTCTTCTTCATATTATAATACTAACGCAACTGCCGAGACAATATTATCTGAATTCCCCAACTAATCACCAATATAATGAGAAGGCAAGCCGCCAGCATCAGACCGGCAGGCATGTCGGGCAGTCGGCGCGTCAGGATGCCAATAAGCACATGATGGGTCAGGAAAAACGGCATGCTGACTGAGCCGAGCCATAGCATGACTTTGCTCTTCAACAGTCGGGAAATGATGCCCCGCTGTTGCGCGAAGACCAAGATGAAAGGCAACAGCACCATCCAATACAATGGTGCATTGCGCCATTTTTCGTCCACCTCCGGATACACCACGATAGCTATCAGCAGCAGGGGCACCATCACCCATTCCGCCCATTCTGCCTTTCTTATCTTCACCTGCCATCGCGCAAGCTGCATACCCAAATAGAAGTCGACAAATCTTACCATCGGGTGTACATACAGGATGGCATTCACCTTATCATAAGGTGTCAGCAAGTAAACGGCCACATAGCCCGCCAGCACACAAGCCGTCAGCCCTCTTGACTGATGGCGGTACACCCACGGGAACACCAGATAGCTGAACATCAGGCTGGACAAAAACCACGACACGCTATTGCAGGAAAAATAGTAGAAGCTGTCGGGCACCCAGCTCTGGAGCAGCAATACGTTCAGCACCACCCGCAGGTCGATGGCCGAATGGCTTACAACCAGGATGCCCACCAAGCACAGCAGATGAAGCGGATAAAACTTCATGATGCGCCTCTTCATATATGCTGCGAAATGGAAAGTACCGTCGCTGATACGTTTGCCATAGCCGATTGAGAGCAAATATCCGCTGAGCAGGAAGAAGAACGCGACGCCACAGTCGCCGCCAGCGTCTAAGGGAGTTATCTCCTTATATCCGAAATGCGACAGGAATATCAGCATTACGAAGACGAAGCGCAGAGACTGTAGCGTTGCTATCATTCGGGACTGTCTTTACTTATTTCTGCATATAGGGTTCAGTACCCAGTACGGTCTTGGCCAGGCGCTTGGCCTTGTCGCGCAGAGCGTTGACATCGTCGTCCACATCGCCGTAGCACAACACGACTCCCATGCGACGGCCCTTGTGGGCATCAGGTTTGCCGAAGATGCGCACCCGCGTGCGGTCTTCCTTGAGTGCATCCACGAGGTTGAAGTTGAACAGCGAACGGTCGACGGGTGTGGAAGCGTCGGCCGGTGCCAGGATGACAGCCGATGCACCGGCGTGCTCCAGGTGGATGCCGGCAATGGGCAGTCCGAGCACGGCACGCAGGTGGAGCTCGAACTCAGAGAGGTTGGTGGTGTGGCCCAGCGTCACCATGCCCGTATCGTGCGGCCGCGGCGACAGCTCACTGAAGATGACCTCGCCCTGTCTCGTGAGGAAGAACTCTACGCCCCAGATGCCATAGCCCGTCAGGGCGCGCGTCACCTTGTCGGCCATCTCCTGTGCCTGCTTCAGGGCCTCATCGCTAATCTTGTAGGGCTGCCACGACTCGCGGTAGTCACCACCCTTCTGCACATGGCCAATGGGCGGGCAGAACAGTGTAGGCCAGCCGTGCTGCTGGGTCACGGTGAGCAGGGTGAACTCCGACTCGAAGTCGATGAACTCCTCGATAATCACCTCTTTCACGTCGCCGCGGCTTCCCTCCATGGCCTCGCGGAAGGCCTGTTCCAGTTCGCCGTCGTTATGCACATAGCTCTGCCCATGGCCACTGCTGGACATGAGCGGCTTAACCACACAGGGGAAACCTATCTCGTCGGCAGCCCTTTTGAACTCGTCGTAGGTCTTGGCATAGAAGTATTTGGCCGTACGCAGTCCCAGCTCCCTGGAGGCCAGGTCGCGAATGGCGCGGCGGTTCATGGTGAAGTTGACGGCCCGTGCCGACGGCACCACCTGGATGCCCTCTTCCTCGAATTTGAACAGGCGCTCGGTGCGGATGGCCTCAATCTCAGGGACGATGATGTCGGGCTTGTGCTTACGCACCACAGCCTCGAGCGCATCGCCATCGAGCATGGAGAACACCTCGCGCTCGTCGGCCACCTGCATGGCAGGGGCATTGTCGTAGCGGTCGCAGGCGATGACGTACTGGCCGGCACGCATGGCGGCAATCACAAATTCCTTGCCCAGTTCGCCTGAGCCTAATAGCAATATTTTTTTCATAAACTTAGCGGTTCTGGTACATGTTGTCGTAATACTTCTGGTAGTCACCCGAGGTGACGTTGTCGAGCCACTCCTGGTTGTCGAGATACCAGCGGACGGTCTTCTCGATGCCCTCCTCAAACTGCAGACTGGGCTCCCAGCCCAGCTCTTTCTGAAGTTTGCTGGAGTCGATGGCATAGCGCAGGTCGTGTCCGGCGCGGTCGGTGACGTAGGTGATGAGGTCCATGTCCTCGCCCTCCTTGCGTCCCAGCAGTCGGTCGACGGTCTTGATGAGCACCTTGATGATGTCGATGTTCTTCCACTCGTTGAAGCCACCGATATTGTACGTGTCGGCCGTCTTGCCCTCATGGAAGATGAGGTCGATGGCGCGTGCATGGTCTTCGACGAAGAGCCAGTCGCGCACGTTCTCGCCCTTGCCGTAGACGGGCAGCGGCTTGCGATGGCGGATGTTGTTGATGAACAGGGGTATCAGCTTTTCAGGGAACTGATAGGGACCGTAGTTGTTCGAGCAGTTGGTCACCACGACGGGCATGCCGTAGGTGTCGTGGAAGGCACGCACAAAGTGGTCGCTCGAAGCCTTCGATGCCGAGTAGGGCGAGTGCGGGTTGTACTTCGTCGTCTCCAAGAAGAACTTGTCGCCGTAGGCCAGATGGTGCTCTGCGCTGCTGGCCGTCGTGGTAAACGGCGGCTCGATGCCGTCGGGATGGCTCAGTTCCAGCGCACCGTACACCTCGTCCGTCGAGATGTGGTAGAAGCGCTTGCCCTCATACTTCTCGGGCAGGCTTTCCCAGTAGAGCTTGGCAGCCTGCAGCAGCGAGAGCGTGCCCATGACGTTGGTCTGTGCGAAGGTGAAGGGGTCCTTGATGGAACGGTCCACGTGGCTCTCGGCAGCCAGATGGATGATGCCGTCCACCTTCTTGTCCTGCATCAGCTTGTAGAAGGCGTCGAAGTCGCAGATGTCCATCTTCACGAACTCGTAGTTGGGCTTCTGCTCGATGTCCTTCAGGTTAGCCAGGTTGCCGGCGTAGGTCAGCTTGTCGAGGTTGATGATGTGGTAGTCGGGATACTTGTTCACGAAAAGGCGCACCACGTGGCTTCCGATAAAGCCTGCGCCGCCAGTAATTACGATTGTACGTTTCATATCAGTATTCTTTGTTTAATGATTTCCTAATGTTATCACCTCGCAGTCCTTGAACTCCTTGCCGTCGATGGTGAGCCGGACGAGCGTACGCTCCTTGTGCCAGCCCTGCAGGCCGGCAGCCCCCGGGTTGATGTGCAGCAGGTTCAGCGTCTTGTCATACTTGATTTTCAGGATGTGCGAGTGGCCTGCGATGAACAGTTGTGGCGGCGAGGCATAGAGCTGTCCGCGTATGCTGTAGTCGTAGTTGCCGGGGTAGCCACCGATGTGCTTCATCAGCACGTCGACGTCCTCGCAGCGCCAGCGCAGCACCTCGCGATACATCAGCCGCAGGTCGCCCCCGTCGCAGTTGCCGCAGACGGCCCGCAGCGGGCGGAACTCCGCCAGCCGTTCGGCCACCTCGAGCGAGCCGATGTCGCCGGCATGCCATATCTCGTCGCAGGGCTCAAAGTAGTGCAGGTACTTCTCGTCCCAGTAGCTGTGCGTGTCGCTGATGATACCTATCTTCTTCATAGTCCGAAGCGTTTGCGGATAAATTCGGCGATGAGTTTCTCCGTCTCCACCATGCCCAGGATGCTGCTGTCGATGCAGAGGTCGTAGCTCTCGGCGTGCCCCCACTTCTTGCCGGTGTAATACTGGTAGTACGTGGCCCGTTTCTCCTCAGCCTGCAGGATGATGCGCTTGGCCTGCTGCGGTGTCACGTCCTTGTGTGCCAGTATCTGGTCGATGCGGTAGCGCATCGAAGCCATGATGAACACCCTGACCACATTGGGCATGTCGCGCACCACATAGTCGGCGCAGCGCCCCACGAACACGCAGCTGCCCTCCGCTGCCGCCTTGCGGATGGCGTCGCTCTGGAATTGGAACAGGCTCTCCTGCGAGAAGTTCTGTCCGAAGGAGCCGACGCTGAGGTGCGGCGTCTGGATATTGAACAGCGACTTCAGGAATCCCTTCTGCTCGTCGTTCTTCTCAAAGATTTTCTCGCTGAATCCGCTCTCCTTGGCAGCCAGGTTGAGCAGTTCGCGGTCGTAGTATTTGGCATTGAAGTCCATGGCCAGCATGCGGGCGATGTCGTGTCCGCCGCTGCCCAACTGCCGTCCTACGCAGATGATGATATGTTTATCGGTTTCCATTAGCTTTTAGTTTTCTCATATACCAGAAGAGCAGCGGCAGCGTCATTGCAAACGAGCCGAAGTCGCTGACGCACATCGAGTACCACACGCCGTCGAGTCCCAGGAACAGCGGCAGCACATAGGCCAGCGGGATGAGCAGGATGAGCTGGCGCGACAGCGACAGGAAGATGCTCACCTTCACCAGGCCGATGCACTGGAAGAAGTTGGTGATGACCGCCTGCGACGCCACGACGAAGAACACCATCATGTTCAGGCGGATGCCGCGTGCTGCCATCCCGACCAGGGTCATGTCGGCCGTGAAGACGCGCGCTATCTGCATGGGGAAGAGCATCGACAGCGCCCACCCCACCAGCAGGATGGTGGTAGACACGGCGATGGTCAGCCAGAGGCAGCGGAACATGCGGTCATACTTCTCCGCACCGTAGTTGTAGCCCACGATGGGCTGCATGCCCTGGTTCATGCCCATGACAAACATAAACAGCACCATGACCACCGAGTTGGCTATGGAGTAGGCCCCCACCGCCATGTCGCCGCCGTAGCGCACGAACTGGTTGTTCATGAAGATGACCACCACACAGGCCGTCGCATTCATCAGGAACGGCGAGATGCCGATGGCGATGATGTTGCGCACCAGTTCGCCCTTCAGCTTGTAGATGCCGCGCTTCAGGTGCAGCAGTTCGTTCTTGTTGCTGAACACCCACATCTGCCAGCACAGCGCCAGCGTCTGCGACGTCACCGTGGCCAGCGCCGCCCCGCGGATGCCCCAGCGCAGCCACCACACGAAGGCCACCACCAGCACGATGTTGCACACCACGGTGAACAGGGTGGCATACATGGCGTGGCGAGGCTTGCCGGCGGCGCGCAGCACGGCGTTCATCCCGAAGTACATGTGCGTCACCATGTTGCCCAGCAGGATGACGGTCATGAACTCGCGGGCGTAAGGCAGCGTCACGTCGCTGGCTCCGAAGAAGCGCAGGATGGGGTCCAGAAACAGCAGGCACACCGCCATGAAGAGGAATCCGATGATGAGGTTCAGCGTCACCGTGTTGCCCAGCAGGTACTCCGCCCGCTTATAGTCGCGCTGCCCCAGCTTGACAGAGATGCACGTCGACGCGCCCACGCCGACAGCCGCCCCGAAGGCACCGCTCAGGTTCATAAACGGGAAGGTGATGCCCAGGCCGGCTATGGCCTCCGGGCCCACCACTTGTCCGATGAAGGCTCTGTCGATGATATTGTACAGGCTGGAGGCCGTCATGGCGACAATGGCCGGCAGAGCATACTGTGCCAGCAACTGTCCCACCGGTTTCGTCCCCAGTTCCAGTGTCGATTGTCTGTTGTCCATATATAATATAAGGTGCAAAGATACGGCATATTGTCCGATTCGCCAAATATTCTTTCATTTTTCGTTTTATTTTTCAATTTATTCGTATCTTTGCACGTCGAAACTAACCTAAGTTCAATATGCGACGAACCACCTGCGTGCTCATCCTCCTGCTCACCGCCCTCTGCCTGCAGGGCGCTACCCCCAAGGAGGCGGCCGAGCGCATCAAATACAAGCACGGGCCGGACTACATCTACCGGCTCTACCTGAGCGACAAGCACAGCTCGCCCTACTCGCTCAGCCATCCCTCGCGATTCCTCTCGCGCCGCAGCATCGAGCGCCGCCGGCGCCAGCAGCTGCCGCTCGACTCTACCGACCTGCCCGTATCGCCCTACTATCTCCGCCAGATAGAGCGCCAGCAGTTCACCATCGTGGGGCAGAGCCGCTGGCAGAACACCGTCCTCGTGCTGATGAAAGACACGGCGCAGGTGCACCGCCTGGAGCAGCTGCCCTTCGTCAGGCGGAGCAGACTCGTATGGCAGTCGCCCGACTCCATCACGCCTACGGCCGTCAAGTCGAAATACCACGATCACTTCGAGACCTACGACAGCATCACCGGACAGCCCTACGGCAACACCTTCGAACAGATTAGCGTCATGCAGGGGCAGCGCCTCCACGACATCGGACTGCTGGGACAGAACATGATGATTGCCGTGCTCGACGGGGGATTCAAGAACGCCAACGCCATTCCGGCCTTCCAGGACATCGAGCTCTGCGGCGTCCAGGACTTCGTCTACCCCCAATCGCCCAGCATCTTCGCCGAGACCGACCACGGCACCAAGGTGTGGTCGGCCATGGCCGTCAGCAAGCCCTACTACTACATCGGCACGGCGCCCAAGAGCGCCTACTGGCTGCTGCGCTGTGAAGACCTGCACTCCGAGCAGGAGGTAGAGGAAGACTACTGGACCATGGCGGCCGAATTTGCCGACTCCGTGGGCTGCGACCTCATCAACTCGTCGCTGGGCTACAACGAATACGACTACGGACACATGACCCACCGCCTGTGGCACCTCGACGGCCGCACCGCCTTTGCCAGCCGCTCGGCATCCATGCTGGCGGCCAAGGGCATCGTGCTGGTCAACTCGGCGGGCAACTCCGGCATGGGACCCTGGAAGAAGATAGGCGTCCCTGCCGACGCCACCAACATACTGACGGTGGGCGCCGTCACGGCCGACGAGCCGCGCCACATAGCCCCCTTCAGCTCGGTCGGACCCTCACAAGACGGGCGCATCAAGCCCGACGTCGTAGCCATCGGCGCACCGGCCTTCCTGGTCAACGGGCGCGGCGTCATCCAGCAAGACATGGGCACCTCCTTCTCGGCCCCCATCGTCTGCGGCCTGGCGGCCTGCCTGTGGCAGTCGATGCCCCACCTCAAGGCTGCCGACCTCATCCGCCTCATCCGCGACACCGGCAACAACCGCGAGCACCCCGACAACATCTACGGATACGGCATACCCAACTTCTGGCGTGCCTACATGATTGGCAAATACTATTCACACTGACCCCATGACCACCAACCACGCCCTCACGCTACGCCAACTCAACCTGAAGGTGCGCGACGCCATCGCCACGCAGCTGCCCGACGAATACTGGGTAGAGGCCGAACTGTCGGAATGTCGCGAACGCGGCGGCCACTGCTACATGGAGCTCATCGAGAAAGACGAGCACACCAGCACCCCCGTGGCCCGCGCCTCGGCACGCTGCTGGCGGCAGACGTGGCAGGTGGTGCAGCCCTACTTCGAGCGGACCACCGGCCAGCTGCTGCGCGCCGGCATGAAGGTGCTGCTGTGCGTCTACGCCCAGTACCACGAGGCCTACGGCTTCTCATGGATAGTCACCGACATCGACCCCACCTACACGCTGGGCGACATGGCCCGCCGCCGACAGGAGATTATCCGCCAGCTGAAGGCCGAGGGCGTGTTCGACCTGCAGCGCGAGCTGGCCCTGCCGCTGTTTGCCCAGCGCATCGCCGTCATCTCCGCCGCGGGAGCCGCCGGATATGGCGACTTCTGCCGCCAACTGGCCGACAACGACTACGGCTTCCACTTCGACGTCACCCTCTTCCCCGCCACGATGCAAGGCGAGCAGGTGGAACAGAGCATCATCGCCGCCCTCAACGACATCTACAGCCAACAGCTAAAAGCTAAAAGCCAAAAGCCCTTCGACGTCGTCGTCATCATCCGCGGCGGCGGAGCCACGGCCGACCTCAGCGGATTCGACACGCTGGCCCTGGCCGAGAACGTGGCACAATTCCCGTTGCCCGTCATCACCGGCATCGGGCACGACCGCGACGAGAGCATACTCGACCTGATAGCACACACCCGACTGAAGACCCCCACCGCCGCCGCAACATTCCTCATCGACCACCTCAAGCAGACCGCCGACCGCATCGACCGCCTGGCCACGCTCATCCCCTCCCTGGCCCAGCGCACCCTCAGCGACGCACGCCACAGGCTCCAGCTAATCCAGTCGCAGCTGCCCTATGCCGTCGAGCGCCTCCTCACCAGCCACCGCCACCGCCTGCAGCAACTGGAACTGCGCCTGCAGAACCTCGACCCCCAGCAGCTGCTGCGCCGCGGCTACAGCATCACGCTCAAGGACGGCCACATCGTGCGCTCACCCCACGAACTGCAGCCCGGCGACCAGATAGAAACCCGACTGGAGAAAGGAACCATCAAATCCACCGTACTATGAACGAGACCGACAAATACGAAGAAGCACTGGCCCGCCTCGAGGCCATCGCCCGCCGCCTCGAATCCGGCGAACCCAGCATCGACGAACTGGCATCACAGCTCAAGACCGCCTGGCAGCTCATCAGCTTCTGCAAAGACAAGCTGACCCGGACCGAAAGCGAGATAGCCAAATTGCAGGGCGAAGAATAGAAAAAAAACATCTTTTTAGCCCCAAAATGTTGCACAAGCGCAATATTTTGCTTACTTTTGTGGCCAAAATATAAGCAAACAATACAAAAAACAACAGAATATGAAGAACATCGACTGGGCCAACCTGTCGTTTGGCTATATGCCAACCGACTACAACGTACGCTGTTACTACCGTGACGGCAAGTGGGGCGAGATAGAAGTCTGCTCCGACGAGTATCTGAAACTGCACATGGCTGCCACCTGCCTGCACTACGGACAGGAAGCCTTCGAAGGCCTCAAGGCCTACCGCTGCCCCGACGGCAAGGTGCGCATCTTCCGCGTCAAGGACAATGCCGAGCGCCTGCAGTCCACCTGCCGCGGCATCCTCATGCCCGAGCTGCCAACCGACCTCTTCGTCGAGATGGTCAAGAAGGTGGTGCGCCTCAACCAGGAGTACATACCCACCTACGAGAGCGGCGCCACGCTCTACATCCGCCCGCTGCTCATCGGCACCTCCGCACAGGTAGGTGTCCACCCGGCCAAGGAATACTGCTTCCTCATCTTCGTCACCCCCGTAGGTCCCTACTTCAAGGGCGGCTTCTCCACCAATCCCTACGTCATCATCCGCGAGTTCGACCGCTCCGCACCTCTGGGCACCGGCCGCTACAAGGTGGGAGGCAACTACGCCGCCTCGCTCTACGCCAACAACCTGGCCCACGAGAAGGGCTACGCCTGCGAGTTCTACCTCGACGCCAAGGAGAAGAAATACATCGACGAGTGCGGAGCAGCCAACTTCTTCGGCATCAAGGACAACACCTACGTGACGCCCAAGTCCACCAGCATCCTGCCCTCCATCACCAACCGCTCACTGATGCAGGTGGCCGAAGACCTCGGCATGAAGGTAGAGCGCCGTCCCATCCCCGAAGAGGAGCTGGCCACCTTCGAAGAAGCTGGAGCCTGCGGCACAGCAGCCGTCATCTCCCCCATCTCCTACATCGACGACCTGGAGAACGGCAAGCGCTACACCTTCTCCAAGGACGGCAAGCCCGGCCCCATCTCGGAGAAGCTCTACACCCACCTGCGCAACATACAGTACGGCATCGAGCCCGACAAGCACGGCTGGACCACCGTCGTCATCGAGTAAAGATGTAACTGACCCAAGCTATTTAATAACATTCACTAAAAGCATAAAAGCTGAAAGCAGCGAGTAAGGCCTAACAGGCTAAATTCGCCGACATGGCGACCTACGAGAACGTCTTCCAATACCCTTACGGGGCGTTGGAAGACGTTTTGTTTCCCATCCATAGCCACTGATGCAACAAGTATTTCAAGAACGCCCATCGTTTTTTTGTTGTTGTTTTTTATACTTTTTATTGAATAAAAGTGTACGATTTATAAAATTATTTTGTACCTTTGCCGCCGTATTCGCATGAATACAACATTTTATTTGCTCAATTTTCCTACCGAACTGCGACCTCGAAAGGGATTTTACGAGCATTTCTAACAATCGTTGAAGCTACGCCCACAAGCGTAGGCTTCGTCCATAGATTGTTAGAGGCTGTCGCAGGCCTGGTAGGAGATATGGCAGGTCTACGCTTTTCTTGTGTACCTACGCATCAGAGTTCTCCCCGCCACACACGACACAAAGGAAACCGAAAACAATTATAACGCTAACTATCAATAATAACAAAACAAAACTTACTATGTATTTTAAACATTTACTTTTCAAGTCGCTCCTCGTCATAGCAGGGCTATGCGTAGGGACGAGTACGTGGGCAGACGATGTCGTGGTGCCAACTCCTGTGTATTTCAATGACTTCTCATTTGCTAGAAATGGGGAAGATGGTATTGAAATTGTTGGTAATGGCCAATTCGAAGATGATGCAGATGAACGTTTCGGAAGAATATTCCATAACGACCCAAAATTAACAAAAGCTGTTCGTACCAACTATCTTAAACTACCTGCTGATGTTTTATCTCATTCTGGAACTTCCAAGGAGATGACAATAGGTTTCTGGGTCAACATGAAAGATGCAGTAGATTTCTTTTATAGTCCACTTTTTACTGCTTACAATAATGAAACCAAAGCTTCTGATTCGACCTCACCTTGGCCTATATTTACTTGTTTGGCACGTAAAGTAGTAAGTCTTAATTGCTGGGGTTACTGTGATTTAAGCAACACGCATAATGACAAAGGAACGAATGCCGAAACGAGTGCCTGGCTTGATGATAAGGCATGGCACTATTATACTATTACTTTGACCTCAACTACAATAAAAGTGTATATAGATGGTATAGTTGAAAATTCATGGACGGTGGATGGAACAACTGAAGGACAGGTGATTAATGGTTTATTTGAAGGTGGTGCAGCCTATACACACGAAAATGGTATTAAATACATTTGTCTTGGTGGAAATCAGTCAAACAATTTTAATGACCCCGACCCTGCCTTCGGTTTTGACGATTTTACTGTGTATAACGTTGCATTGTCAAAAGAGCAGATTGACCAGATTCGTGCTAACAAGTTAAGAAATGCAACCGGTACAAAGGTTGGCAAACAAGATAACAGCACAGAATACCTTACTGCCACTTCTAACAAAATAACGTTGAAGCCAGGAGAAAGTTATCATTATAGCTTTATTAACTATAATAATGGCTCTACGTAACTACTCAGTCATGTACCCATGACTTCTTAGGGGGTACCAAGCATGCCCCTAAGAAGTGATAGTTTCGATAAAGCTGCTGTCAGGATTGTCCTCAATCATCAGTTGGTATAGTGTTCCAAACTTTGATGCTCCGTTT
>JAGAXW010000012.1 GCA_017847725.1 Prevotella sp. | reverse complement strand
GTGGAATTTGTCAATAGCCTTATATCAGGTGGTTATTGCGGCGGGGTCCCACCTCTTCCCATTCCGAACAGAGAAGTTAAGCCCGCCTGCGCCGATGGTACTGCAATGCAATGCGGGAGAGTAGGAGGCCGCCACTTTTTTCTCGAGTTAGCCCTGTCTTCACAGTGATGACAGGGCTACTTTTTTTCGCTGTTTTCATGCTCGTTTCTGAAAGTTGCGGAGTCAGGATTCGCGCTCGGCCCGAAGGGACGCTTCGCTTTGCGAAGAACTGCGGCCGGGAGCATTGAAGAGTCTTGCCGTAGCAAAACGAAAGAAGCCCGAAGTCTTTCGACTCGGGCTTCTGAAAGTTGCGGAGGCAGGATTCGAACATGCGACCTCCAGGTTATGAGCCTGGCGAGCTACCAACTGCTCCACTCCGCGATGTTATCGTAAGCGGGTGCAAAGGTATGACTTTTTTTTTAATTGTGCAAATTTTTTGTGAAGAAATCGCTAAAAATAAGTATTTTCTCACTTTTGTAAAATAAATGTTTGGCTATTTCAGAAGTATTCTATAATTTTGCACACTGTAATTGCGATATGCAAAAGTAAATTTGAGAGAACTGAATTATGTCCATATCTAAGACACGCCAGAAACTTGTGGATGTTGCTCGCCAGCTTTTTGCTAAGAATGGCTTAGAGAGCACAACCATGAACGATATAGCTCAGGCCTCTGGGAAAGGTCGCCGTACGCTTTATACCTATTTCAAATCGAAGGAAGACATTTATTATGCTGTCATTGAGTCTGAGCTGGAGCGTCTTTCCGACCAGTTGGACGAAGTGGCCGCCAAGCGTGTTCCGCCCCAGGAGAAGATAATCGAGTTGATATACCTTCACTTGAGCATGATACGTGAGACCGTTGTACGTAATGGTAACTTGCGTGCCGAGTTCTTCCGCAACATCTGGATGGTTGAGAAGGTTCGCAAGAATTTCGACGATGCAGAGATAGAACTCTTTCGCAAGGTGTTCCGCGAGGGCAAGGAAGACGGTGAGTTCGATATAGACAATGTAGAGTTGGTGGCTGACATCACTCACTATTGTATCAAGGGCCTGGAGGTTCCCTACATCTACGGCCGTATAGCCCACGGCATGACAGAAGAGGCCACCAAGCCACAGGTCGCAAAGATCGTATACAGTGCCTTAGGCAAGAGAAAGTTGTAAAAATGAAAATTTAGACCAAAAGGTAAACCTTTGCCTTAGGTCGAGCGAAACATTAAATATTATATAAATTATGGGAATGTTACAAGGAAAGACAGCGCTGATTACGGGCGCTGCACGTGGTATCGGTAAAGCCATCGCATTGAAATTTGCCGCAGAGGGTGCAAATATAGCTTTCACAGACCTTGAGGTCAATGAAGAGACGGAGAAGGAGATTGCCGCCCTTGGTGTTAAGGCAAAGAGCTATGCCTCTAATGCTGCAGACTTTGCTCAGACCGAGGAGGTTGTTAAGGCAGTGAAGGAAGAGTTTGGCTCAATTGATATACTGGTGAACAATGCCGGTATTACGAAAGACGGTCTGATGCTGCGTATGACAGAGCAGCAGTGGGACGCTGTGATTGCCGTTAATCTGAAGTCGGCCTTCAATTTCATCCATGCCTGTGTCCCCGTGATGATGCGCCAGCGCAATGGCTCGATTATCAATATGGCCTCTGTCGTGGGTGTTCATGGCAATGCCGGTCAGGCCAACTATGCTGCATCAAAGGCCGGACTGATAGCGCTTGCCAAGAGTATTGGTCAGGAGATGGGTCCGAAGGGTATCCGTGCCAATGCCATTGCTCCCGGTTTCATTGAGACCGCTATGACAGCTGCTCTGCCTGCCGATGTCCGTAAGGCATGGGTTGAGAAGATACCTCTGCGCCGCGGCGGCCAGGTCGAGGACATTGCCAATGTGGCAACCTTCCTCGCCAGTGATATGTCCAGCTATGTCAGCGGACAGGTGATTCAGGTCGATGGCGGTATGAATATGTAAGATATGCAGGTAGTCTACGAGGACAACCATATTATCATCGTCTATAAGGAGAGCGGAGAGATCGTGCAGGGCGACAAGACTGGCGATGCTCCGCTCTCCGATGCGGTGAAACAGTATATTAAGGAAAAGTACCAGAAGCCAGGCGCCGTCTTCCTTGGCGTGGTGCATCGCCTTGACCGTCCTGTTTCCGGTCTTGTTGTCTTTGCCCGTACGTCTAAAGCCCTCACCCGCCTGAATGACATGTTCCGTGAGGGTCAGGTACACAAGACCTACTGGGCCATTATAGAAATGCGGGGCGAGCGGGTAGGAGTGCGCGGTTGCCGGCCGCAGCTGGATGGCGAATGGCATGAGCTGGAGCACTGGCTGGTGCGCAATGAGCAGCAGAACAAGTCGTATGCCTACGATCATGAGGTTCCCCGCTCCAAGAAAGCCCTGTTGCGCTATCGCCTGATAGGCCAGTCTGACCGTTATTGGCTGCTGGAGGTCCATCTGCTCACAGGCCGCCATCACCAGATACGCTGCCAGTTGTCCGCCATGGGCTGTCCCATCAAGGGCGATCTCAAGTATGGAGCCCGCCGCAGCAATCCCGACGGCAGTATCTCGCTGCTGTCCCGACGTGTCGAGTTTGTCCATCCCGTTTCCAGAGAGCAGATTGTCGTCGACTCCCCGTTGCCAGTCGATAATCTGTGGCAGAGCCTAAAAAAAACGGTAAAATAATTCCGTATTTGCAATTTTTGCGCTATTTTTGCATCAGACTTTGCAAAGTTCGATTTTATGAAGAAAGCTTTATGGTGGATTCTGGGCGTTTTGCTCAGCCCGGTTCTGCTATTTATCATACTCACCATTCTGATTTATCTGCCGCCAGTCCAGAACTGGGTGGTAGACAGGGTGACAGCCGTCGCCTCGGAGAAGACAGGCATGGATATCAGCGTAGACCATGTCAGCCTGTCGTTTCCTCTCGACCTGGCCATCAGTGACCTGAGCGTCGTCCATCAGCCCGACACGATTGCCGATGTCGAGCGAGTGGTTGTCGACGTCCAGCTGCTGCCCCTTTTCCGCCAGCGCGTTGTCATCAACGAGCTCGAGGTTGCCAACACCCGCCTTAACACCAACGGCTTCGTCGATGCCGTGCGGGTGAAGGGCCGTTTCGGCAGACTGTATGTGCAGAGCAGGGGTATCGACCTGGACCGTCAGACCGTCGAGGTCAACGGTGCCCGTCTGGAAGATGCCCGTCTGGATATCGCCATGAACGACTCTGTGCCCGAGGATACCACGACCTCCAAGAATCACTGGCAGATTCATGTCGACAGTGCCGTCATCGCCCGTTCCGATGTCGCCTTCCATATGCCTGGCGACACGCTGAGCGTCCGTGCCCATATCGGTACGCTGACAGCCCGCGAGGCCCTTGTCGACCTTGCCTCGCAGACGTATACCGTGGGCAGTGCCGACTGGCTCAACGGCGGTCTTCAGTACGACCAGAATTACGAGCCACGCGTCAGCGGTCTCGACTACAATCATATCGACCTCACCCACCTCGCCGTCTCGCTCGACAGCATCTACTTCCACGACCCCACGCTGCGCCTGCGTGTGCGCAACATTGCCCTTCGCGAGAAGAACGGCCTGCAGGTCACCGAGCTCTCCGGCCCTGTGGCGATGGAGGACGGCAGCATCCGCCTGCCCCAGTTCCGTCTGAAGACTCCCCACTCCGAGATGGATGTCCAGCTCGACCTGCCCCTCTCGCTGACCGACTCGATAGACCCCGGCAAGATGCGCCTGCACGTTGCCGCCCAGTTGGGCAAGCCCGACCTGCTCCCCTTTATGGACAACCTGCCGCAGGCGTTCCGCCAGCGCTGGCCCGACGCGCCGCTCACCGTCGAGGGAGCCCTCATGGGCAATCTGCAGCACATGGACTTCAACGACCTTGAGCTTTCGCTGCCTTCCGCCTTCCATGCCACCGCCAGCGGTTTTGCCGCCAATCTCGACGATTCCAAGAAATTGCGTGCCGACATCCGGTTCAAGGCACAGACGCAGAACCTCCATTTCGTCACCGGCCTGCTCAGCCGCGACATGCAGCGCACCCTCCGCATCCCGTCAGGCATACGTGCCGACGGCCGTTTGAAGGCCGACGGCGCCAACTATATCGCTGATGTCACCGTCCATGAGGGCCATGGAACGGTCGAGGCCCACGGCCTGTTCAACGGCGACCTGATGCGCTACGATGCCGAGGTCGGTGTGCGCGATCTGAACGTCCACCATTTCATGCCCCACGACTCCATCTATACCGTCAGTGCCGACGTCAATGCCAAGGGACAAGGCTTCGACTTCTTCTCGCCGCGCACCACGCTGCAGGCCGATGCCCACATCCACCAGCTGCACTACGGGCAGCTCCACCTCACCGACGTCACTGCCCATGCCGATGTCCGCCATGGGCAGGCCCATGCCGACCTGTACAGCCGCAACTCCCTGCTCAATGGTGCCGTCAACCTCGATGCCCTGATGAGCAAGAAGCGCATCGATGCCACCATCTCCACCGATTTCCGAGAGTTCGACCTCTATAAGATGCGCCTGGTCGACAAGCCCCTCGTCATCGGCCTTTGCGGCCATTTCGACGTGCGCTCCGACCTCCACCTGTCCCATTACGTCAGCGGCCTCATTAACGACCTCACTGTCAGCGACTCCGGCCATGTCTACCGTCCCAGCGACATCGGCCTGCTGGTCAAGACCACCCCCGACACCACCTATCTGCGTGCCCAGAGCGGCGACTTCATCGTGAAGGCCGATGCCAGCGGCGACTACGAGCGGCTGCTGAAGCGCCTGACCGTCCTGGGCGACTCTGCGATGGCCCAGATGGAGCAGCACCGCATCGACCAGCCCGCCCTGCGCGCCTTGCTGCCCACGATGAAGTTCCACCTCGAGAGCCAGCGCGAGAATCCCGTCGCCACCATTCTCAAGAGCACCCAGCAGATTGACTTCAAAGACCTGCTCTTCGACCTCACCACCTCGTCGGAAGGCGGTGTCAACGGCAGCGGTCATATCCACTCGCTGAATGTCAGCGACGTACGCCTCGATACCATCAATTTCCGACTGACGCAGCGCCGCGAGCGCCTATCCTTCGGTGGACGGGTATGCAACAACAAGAAGAATCCGCAGTTCGTCTTCAACGCACTCTTCGACGGCATCCTGCAGGAGCGCGGCGCCACGTTTGGTGTGCGCTATTACGATGCCGCCGACAAGCTGGGCGCCCGCATCGGTGCCCAGGCCGAGATGGTCGACAGCGGCTTGCACATCCGCCTTGTCCCCGACCGTCCTATGCTGGGGTACAAGGAGTATGCCCTCAACAAGGACAACTACCTCCTCTTCGGGTTCAACAAGAAAATACATGCCGACATCCAGTTGCAGGCCGACGACGGTATGGGTCTGAAGGTCTACTCCGAGCATACCGACCCCACGGCCCTGCAGGACATCACCCTCACCCTCCACCGCATCAACCTCGACGAGATAACCTCCGTCATCCCCTATGCGCCACGCATGACGGGCACCCTGGATGGCGACTACCATGTGGTGCAGGACGCCGCGGGCCACTTCTCTGTGGTCAGCGACATGAGTGTGCAGCAGATGACCTACGAGCGCAGTCCTATCGGCAATGTCAGCACCGAGTTCGTCTATCTGCAGAAGGAGGACAACACCCATGCCGTGGAGGGCCGCCTCTTCAGGGACCAGGCCGAGATAGGCGTCCTCACAGGCACCTACTATAATGCCGGCGAGGGCACGCTCGACGCCCGCCTGAAGCTGGAGCACCTGCCCCTCAACATCGTCAACGGCTTCATCTCCGACCACCTGTTTGGCCTGCAGGGCTATGGCGACGGCGAGCTCACCGTCAAGGGCCAGCTGTCGAAGCCCCATGTCGACGGCGAGATATACCTCGACTCCTCCTATGTCGAGAGCATCCCCTATGGCGTGACGCTGCGCTTCGACAACGACCCCGTGCGCATCGTCGACTCCAACCTGCTCTTCGAGAACTTCACCGTCTACGCCCATAACGAGAATCCCCTCAACGTGCAGGGCAATGTCGACTTCGGCGACCTCGACAACATCCTCGTCAATGTACGTATGCGCGCCCGCGACTTCCAGATTATCGGTAGCAAGGAGCAGCCCAAGAGCGTGGCCTACGGCAAGGCGTTCGTCAATGTCTTTGCCATGATGAAGGGTACGCTCGACGATCTGGACCTGCGCGGCCGCCTCGACGTGCTGAGCACCACCGACATGGGCTACATCCTGCGCGACTCGCCCATTACGACTGGCAACGAACTTGACAACCTGGTGAAGTTTACCGACTTCAGCGATACGGCGCAGGTCGTCGTGCAGCGCCCGTCGCTCACCGGACTCCGCATGGACATGACCGTCAACGTGTCGAAGGGCGCCCACATCATGGCCTACCTCAATCCCGACCACTCCAACTACATCGACCTGCTGGGCGGCGGCACGCTGCGCATGCGTTACAACCCTGCCGACAACCTGCAGCTGACGGGACGCTACACCCTGTCGAACGGCGAGATGAAGTATTCGCTGCCCATCATCCCGCTCAAGACCTTCACCATCCAGGACGGCTCCTATATCGAGTTCACGGGCGACCCCATGAATCCCACGCTCAACATCACGGCCACGGAGCATGTCAAGGCCAGTGTGACGAATGCCGACGGGGTGGGGCGCAGCGTAGCCTTCGACTGCGGTGTCGTCATCAGCAAGACCCTCAAGGACATGGGCCTTGAGTTCACCCTCGACGCTCCCGAGGATATGGACCTCCACGGCGAGCTGATGTCGATGGGCCCTGCCCAGCGCGGCAAGCTGGCTGTCACCATGCTCACCACGGGCATGTATCTGGCCGACGGCAACACCCGTCCGTTCTCCATGAACTCAGCCCTCAGCTCGTTCCTCAGTTCCGAGATCAACAGTCTGACGGGCAATGCCCTGCGCACCCTCGACCTCTCGTTCGGCATGGACAACCACACCGATGCCACGGGGCGCGACCACACCGACTATTCGTTCAAGTTCGCCAAGCGCTTCCTCCACAACCGTCTGAGGATAGCCATTGGCGGCATGGTCACCAGCGGCTCCGAGGTCTCCAACCGCAACAAGTCGTTCTTCGACAACGTCTCGCTCGAGTACCGCCTCGACAACACCGCCAACAAGTATCTCAACCTCTACTTCCAGAACAACAGCTACGACTGGCTCGACGGCTACACCCAGAAGTACGGTGGCGGTTTCACGTGGCGTCGCACGCTGCAGCGCTTCACCGACATCTTCCGCTTCAAGGAGCCCCAGCCGCAGCGCCCCTTCAACCGTCGTCCGCAGCCGCAGCCAGTACCGGCCGACACCTTAAAAACAGAAAATAATGAAACAAAATAGCCTTCTGTTGCTCACTATCCTGCTGCTCGCCTCGTGTTCGATGACGAAGAACATCCCCGAGGGCGACCAGCTCTTCACGGGTCTTACGAAGATTACCTACGAAGACGTCGTGCCCACCGACGACACCCCCGCAGGGCGCCTGCAGGAAGCCAACCTCATTGAGACGCAGACCGAAGTGGAGGCCGCCCTGGCCGCCGCCCCCAACGGTTCGCTCTTCGGCAGCAGCTACCATCGGGTGCCCTTCTCGCTGGGCGTTGCCGTGTGGAACAAGTACAGCGGCAAGTCGGGCGGCTTTGCCAAGTGGATGACCAAGGCCCTCGGCAAGCAGCCCGTGCTCATGTCGTGGGTCAATCCCGAGCTGCGCGCCACCGTGGCCCAGAACGTGCTCCACAACCACGGCTACTTCAGCGGCAGCGTCGGCTATGAGTCCGTGCCGCAGAAGAATCCCAAGACCGCCAAGATACACTATACCGTCCACCCCGGGCGCCTCTGCCTGCTCGACTCCGTAGGCTATTTCGGCTTCCCCGCCGAGGCCGACAGCATGATACGCGTGAGCCTGCCCGATGCCAAGATACGCCGTGGCGACCCCTTCGTCGTGGCCAACCTCGAGGCCGAGCGCCAGCGCATCAGCCAGCTGCTGCGCAACAACGGCTACTATTACTACCAGCCCGAGTATGCCTCCTATCTGGCCGACACCTTCGTCGTCGACGGCAAGGCCCAGCTGCGCTTCCAGATGGCCCGCGACATTCCCGTCGCCGCCACCCACAAGTGGTACATCGGCCGCATCAACGTCAACATGCGCAAGACCTTCATGGAGCAGCCCACCGACTCGTTCCGAGGCCGCTACCTCACCATCCGCTATGCCGGCAAGAAGCCCCCCATCCGCCCGCGCGTGCTGCTGGCCGACATGAAGCTGCGCCCCCGTCAGGAGTACAGCTATTCCGACTATCTCGAGTCGGCCAGCAAGATCAATGCCATGGGGCTCTTCTCGGCGACCGAGTTCACCTTTACGCCGCGCGACACCACGGCCGCCTGCGACACCCTCGACCTGACCCTCAACTGCACGTTCGAGAAGCCGTGGGACGTCTACATCGAGACCAACTGCAACGCCCGCACCATCGGGCGCATCGGTCCTGAGCTCCGTGTCGGCGTCACCCGTCGCAATGCCTTCCGCGGCGGTGAGAAGATCAACGTCAACCTGCACGGCTCCTACGAGTGGTCTACCGGCAGTGGCTCGTCGATGAACAACTACGAGTATGGTGCCGACGCCTCTGTCGAGTTTCCGCGCATCATCGCCCCCTTTGTGCGCAGCCGTCGGCGCCTGCGCCGCGACGCCAACGGCCGTCCGCTGCCGCCGCGCCGCTTCTACACCACCCCCACCACGATAGCCAAGGCCTCTACCAACATCATCCACCGCCCCAGCTACTACAAGATGCACGTCGTCAGCGGTGAGTGGACCTATCGCTGGCAGACCTCCGAGAGCAGCCACCACGAGTTCTCGCCCCTCACGGTGAAGTATCAGTTCATGAACAGCCACACCACCGAGTTCGACAAGCTCACCATAGCCAATCCCTATCTGCTGGTCACCATGCAAGACTACTGCATCCCCGAGATGCGCTACACCTACACCTACACCAGTCCGTCGGGCCTGCTGCACCCCGTCCGCTGGGAGACCACCCTCTCCGAGTCGGGCAACGTCACGTCGCTCGCCATGCTCGCCACGGGCAAGTCGCTCAGCGAGAAGGACAAGAAACTCTTCAAGAACCCCTATTCGCAGTTTCTCAAGATAGAGACCGACTTCACCAAGACGTGGACCCTCGACGCCCACTCCAAGCTGGTGGGCCACGTCAGCGCCGGCCTGGGCATTGCCTTTGGCAATAGCGACTGGCTGCCCACCACCGAGCTGTTCTATGCGGGCGGTGCCAACAGCATCCGTGCCTTCGCCGTGCGCGGCATAGGCCCTGGCCGCTTCCCCGGCGTGCCCGACAAGGCCTTCTCCTACCTCTTGCAGAACGGTAACGTCAAGCTCGTGGGCAATCTCGAGTACCGTCGCCAGCTCTTCGGCCGCCTGCACGGTGCCGTCTTCCTCGACGCCGGCAATGTGTGGAACACGCGCGAGCAGTTCAGCAGCTCCGAGTCGGCCGGCATCTTCGACAACACCACCTTCCGCATGAGCCGCCTCCTGCGCGACGTGGCCGTGGGCACGGGCGTCGGCCTGCGCTACGACCTCGACTTCCTCGTGGTGCGCCTCGACTGGGGCTTTGCCCTCCACGTGCCTTACGACACGGGCCGCTCCGGCTACTTCAACGTCGAGCGCTTCTCCAAGGCCCAGACGCTCCATTTCGCCATCGGCTATCCCTTCTGATGAAGAACATTTTTTTCACAATATATAACTAACAGTAATACATCACACTATTATGAAACCAACATTGTTTCTTTTGGCAGCTGGCATGGGCAGCCGTTACGGCGGTCTGAAGCAGCTCGACGGTCTGGGCCCCAACGGCGAGACCATTATGGACTACAGTATCTATGACGCCATCCAGGCAGGCTTCGGCAAGATTGTGTGGGTCATCCGCAAAGACTTCGAGGAGCAGTTCCGCAGCCAGATACTCGCCAAGTACGAGGGCAAGGTGCAGTGCGAGCTCTGCTTCCAGGCGCTCGACGCCCTGCCTGCAGGCTTCAGCGTTCCCGAGGGCCGTCAGAAGCCCTGGGGCACCAACCATGCCGTGCTGATGGGCAAGGACGTCATCCGCGAGCCCTTCTGCGTCATCAACTGCGACGACTTTTACGGTCGCGACGCCTTCATGCAGATGGGCAAGTTCCTGAGCGCTCTGCCCGAGGGCGCCAAGAACCAGTATGCCATGGTAGGCTTCCGCGTCTGCAACACCCTGTCGGAGAACGGCTCCGTGGCCCGTGGCGTCTGCTCGTACAACGACAAGCGCCACCTGACCGATGTCGTAGAGCGCACCGAGATTATGCGCATCGACGGCGTCATCAAGTACAAGGACGAAGAGGGCCAGTGGCAGCCGCTGGAGGACAACACCCCTGTGTCGATGAATGTCTGGGGCTTCACTCCCGACTACTTCCAGTACAGCGAGGAGTATTTCAAGGAGTTCCTCTCCGACCCCAAGAACATGGAGAACCTGAAGGCCGAATTCTTCATACCCCTGATGGTCAACAAGCTCATCAACGACGGCACCGCCACCTGTGAGGTGCTCGACACCACCAGCAAGTGGTTTGGCGTCACCTATGCCGCCGACCGCCAGTCGACCGTCGACCGCATCCAGCAGCTCGTCGACGAAGGTGTGTACCCCAACAAGCTCTTCTAAGGCATGGACGCTATGCTGAGAGAACTGTTATCCGCGGAGGAGGCCCAGCGCCTCCTCCAGCTGATGCAAACCACCGAGACCGTCGTGCTCTGCTGTCACCAGAATCCCGACGGCGACGCGCTGGGCTCCATGCTGGGCATGGCCGACGTGCTGCGCCAGATGGGCAAGGAGCCCCTGGTGGTGGTGCCCGACCAGTATCCCGACTACCTGCAGTGGCTGCCCAACTCCGAGAAGATAGTACGCTACGACAAGCGCCGCGACTACGTCGACACCGTGCTGCGCATAGCCGACCTCGTGATATGCCTCGACTTCAACAGCTTCGCGCGCACAGCCGACATGGCCGACGCCTTGGCCGCCTCGCCCGCCCGCAAGGTGCTCATCGACCACCATCCCGAGCCCGCCATCGAGGCCGAGCTGAGCGTGTCGCACCCCGAGATGTCGTCCACCTGCGAGGTGCTGTTCCGCATCGTCTGGCAGCTCGGCCTCTTTCCCTCGCTGGGGCGCCACTTCGCCGTGCCCGTCTACTGTGGCATGATGACCGATACCGGCGGCTTCACCTACAACTCGTCCGACCCCGACATCTTCTATATCATCTCGCAGCTGCTCACCAAGCACATCGACAAGGACAAAATCTACCGCAACGTCTTCCACAACTACTCCGAGCACCGCCTGCGCCTCGTGGGCCACGTGCTGTGCAACCGCCTGGTGGTCGACGCCGAGCGCCACGCCGCCTATTTCACCCTGACGCGCGACGACCTGAAGCGCTTCCGCTTCGTCAAGGGCGACGCCGAGGGCCTCGTCAACATGCCGCTGCAGATCAAGGGACTCAAGCTCAGCATCTCGCTGCGCCAGGACACCGAGCGCGACATGGTATGGGTCAGTCTGCGCTCCGTCGACGACTTCCCCTGCAACGAGGTTGCCGCCCGCTTCTTCAATGGCGGGGGCCATCTCAACGCCTCCGGCGGCCGCCTCGAGGGCACAGTCGACGAGGCCGTCGCCACCGTCCGCAAGGCCCTGGCCGCCTTCGAAGACAAGTTAAAGTAGCCTAATTTTGTTCGATAGATGGCCGTAGTTCGATGGTAGTTAAGAATTATTTTGTAATTTTGTGGCCGAAAAATCATTCAACGACGTAAAATAAAATCATGAAGAGAATATTCCAGACCGTCCTGCTGCTCAGCCTCGTGCTGCTCACCAGTTGCAAAAGCGATGAGACCTATGCCGACAAGAAGGCTGCCGAGCGCGACGCCATCGACCGCTTCATCGCCGCCGAGGGCATAGAGGTCATCGACGATGCCACCTTCGAGGCCCAGGGCCAGACCACCGATGTCGCCAGCAACCAGTTTGTGCGCTTCTCGCGCAACGGTGTCTACATGCAGATCGTACGCCCCGGCTGCGGCGACAAGCTCGAGGAGAAGAAGAGCGTCAACGTGCTCTGCCGCTTTATGGAGAAGAACATCCAGACCGACTCCGTCCTCGTGCGCAACGACCAGCTGTCGTACATGAGCAATTCCACCACCGGCCTCTACGACGTCTCGCAGTATCTCGACGTGATGAGCGTGACGCGCAACGGCACCACCATCACAGCCTCGTTCGTCAAGGGCATGATGTACCAGTATCACGCCTCGGCCTCCGTGCCTGCCGGCTGGCTCGTACCCCTCAACTACATTCGCATCGGCCGCCCCGACGCTGCCACGGCAAACGACGACGAGATAGCCAAGGTGCGCCTCATCGTGCCCCACTCGCAGGGCACCCCCGACGCCTCGTCGAGCGTGGTCCCCTGCTACTACGAAATCACCTACGTCCGCGAACGATAGGAAAAACGCTAAACATAAATCTATGACACTCATTAAGTCTATTTCGGGCATCCGCGGCACCGTCGGCGGCCCCACCGGCGACACGCTCAACCCCCTCGACATTGTTAAGTTTACCACCGCCTACGCCACCTTCATACCCCGTCGCACGGGGCGCATCGTCGTAGGCCGCGACGGTCGCATCTCAGGCCCCATGGTGCGCGACGTCGTCTGCGGAACCCTCGTCGGCATGGGCTTCGACGTGCTCGACATCGGCTACGCCACCACGCCCACCACTGAGCTGGCCGTGCGCATGAGCGAAGCCGACGGCGGCATCATCATCACTGCCTCGCACAATCCCCGCCAGTGGAACGCCCTGAAGCTGCTCAACAGCGAGGGCGAGTTCCTCACCGCTGCCGACGGGCAGCGCGTGCTGGCCATCGCAGCAGCCGAAGATTTCCAGTATGCCGACGTCGACCATCTGGGCACCGTCACCGTCGACCACAGCTATGACGACCGCCATGTCGAGGCCGTCGTCGGCCTGCGCCTCGTCGATGCCGATGCCGTGCGCCGTGCCGGCTTCCGCGTCTGCGTCGACTGCATCAACAGCGTGGGAGCCCTCATCCTGCCCAAACTGCTCGACCGCCTCGGCGTCAGCTACCATCTGCTCAACGCCGACGTGACGGGCCAGTTTGCCCACAACCCCGAGCCCCTCGAGAAGAACCTCCAGGGCATCATGGACGAGATGCGCACCGGACAGTACCACCTCGGCATCGTCGTCGACCCCGACGTCGACCGCCTGGCCTTCATCAGCGAAGACGGCACCATGTTCGGCGAGGAGTACACCCTCGTCAGCGTGGCCGACTACGTGCTCTCCTGCGAGCAGGCCGCCGGCCGCAGCCAGCTCACCACCGTCTCCAACCTCTCCTCCACGCGTGCCCTGCGCGACGTCACGACGAGTCACGGCGGCACCTATGCCGCTGCTGCAGTCGGCGAGGTCAACGTCACCACCAAGATGAAGGAGGTAGGAGCCGTCATCGGCGGCGAGGGCAACGGCGGCGTCATCTATCCCGAGAGCCACTACGGCCGCGACGCCCTGGTAGGCATAGCCCTCTTCCTGACCTCGCTGGCCAAGAAGGGCTGCCGCGTCAGCGAACTGCGCCAGACGCTGCCCGACTATCAGATGGGCAAGCAGCGCATCGACCTCACCCCCGACACCGACGTCGACGCCATCCTCGCCAAGGTCAAGGAGCTCTTCGCCCAGGACCCCACGGCCCAGGTCAACGACATCGACGGCGTGAAGATAGACTTCCCCGACTGCTGGGTACACCTGCGCAAGTCGAACACCGAGCCCATCATCCGCGTCTATAGCGAGGCCGCCACTGCCGAGCGCGCCGACGCCATCGGCCAGCGCCTCATGAAGGTGGTCAAGGACATGCAGCAGTAGCCCACGAGTAAGAAATCATTTTTTCCTTCACTTTCACCCGCCCTGCCGGATACCCTTTATTTAAAGGTGTTTCGCGTGGGGCGGGTCGCTTTTTGGGGCGAAAACGACCCGCCGGAAAGTGCTTGCGCGCAAGGAAAACAGACGGCACATCGACGGAAAGCGCTCACCGTTTTCAGCCCTTCACGTCAGAAATTCACACCGATGTTGAAGTAGATGTTGCGTGTGCGGACGGACTCGAAGTCGCCCTTGCTGATGTTGGTCAGACCCAGGTCGAGGCCCAGTTCGCCATACAGCATCTTGTACTCGACGCCGCAGCCGAAGCGCAGACCGCCGTCGAAGCGGTTGACGCGGTCGAAACTGGCCGTCGACTCGCGCGTGGCGTAGTTCTTGGTCTTGCCGCCTATGCCCAGTGCCAGGTAGCCGCCCAGGAAGGGCTGGATGTAGAGGTCGTCGAGCACGTCGAAGCTGTACTTGACGACGACGGGCACCTGCAGGTAGCTGAGGCGGCACTTTACTTCGTTGGAGGGGTGGTCGGTACGGCCGCCCTTCTCGGAGTAGAAGAGGCCCGTCTCAAACCAGAGGGGGGTGCTGTTGACGAGCTGCATGCCGTAGACGCCGCCCACGGCAAAGCCCGTGCGGGCATCCATGTCGAGGTCTACGATGTCGCTGGCCAGCGACGCTATGTTGAGGCCGAGGCGCAGTCCGTAGTAGCGTTCTGTGTTGTGGTGGTCGTAGCGGCTGCGCTCGCGGGCGCTGCCGTACTGTGCAAGTGCTGGCAGCACGCTGACTGCCGTGAGCAGCAGGAGGATGGTTCTCTTTACGTTCATTGGATTGTTGTATGTTCTATTTTGAGTTCAGTTGTTTCCATTGTCTGAGGGCATCGTCGAGCCAGCGCAGGTAGGCGTCGACGTCTTCGTCGTAGGAGCGTACGGGGCCCAGTGGGCGCTCGTCGGGCGTGAGCACCACGTAGTAGGGCTGCGTGTTGGCTCCGAACTTGGCGGCCTGCAGGTGGCTCCAGCGGTCGCCCACGGTGCGCAGCGTGCGCTGCTGTCCGCCCACGCTCACCTCGACGGGCTGGGGCAGGGGCGTCTTGTCGTCGACGTAGAGGGAGATGAGCACGAAGTCGTCGGTCAGGCGGCTGGCCACCTCGTCGTCGGTCCATACGGCCCCCTCCATCTTGCGGCAGTTGACGCAGCCGAAGCCTGTGAAGTCGAGCACCACGGGCTGTCCGTGCTCGCGTGCGTAGCGCATGCCCTCGTCGTAGTCGCGGAAGCGGGCCTCGACGCTGACGCCCGACAGCACGTGCAGGTGCTGGGTGTACATGGGAGGGGTGAAGGCGCTGATGGCCTTGAGGGGTGCGCCGAGCAGTCCGGGCACCATATAGAGGGTGAAGAGCAGCACGGCGATGCCGCCCAGTCGGCGCAGGAGGCCTACGGGCTGTCTTCCCTTGTGGCCGAGGTGCAGCCAGCCGAGGAGATAGGCGCCCAGAAGGCCGAAGATGACTATCCACAGTGCGATGAACACGTCGCGGTCGAGCAGGTGCCACCCGTAGGCCAGGTCGGCCACGGACAGGAACTTGAGGGCGAAGGCCAGCTCGACGAAGCCCAGCGTCACCTTGACGGTGTTCATCCAGCCGCCCGACTTGGGCATGGAGCTGAGCAGCGAGGGGAACATGGCGAAGAAGGCGAAGGGCACGGCCAGTCCGATGGCGAAGCCCAGCATGCCGACGGTGGGCCCCAGCAGTTCGCCCTGCGTGGAGACGGCTACGAGCAGTACGCCGACGATGGGGCCCGTGCACGAGAAGGACACGAGGGCCAGCGTGAAGGCCATGAGGAAGATGGACAGGTAGGAGGCTACGCCGCCGCGGCCCTTGCTGCCCAGCTGGTCGGCCTTGCGGTCGATGGCGTCAGACCACGAGGCGGGCAGCGTGAGCTCGAAGGCGCCCATGAAGGAGGCGGCGAAGACGACGAGCAGCAGGGCGAAGAAGATGTTGAACCAGGCGTTGGTGGACAGGGCGTTGAGGGCGTTGGCCCCGAAGAGCAGGGTCACGAGCAGTCCCAGCAGCACGTAGATGACGATGATGGAGAGGCCGTAGACCACGGCCTCGCGTATGGCGGTGGCATGCTCCTTGTTGCGCTTCAGGAAGAACGAGACGGTCATGGGGATGATGGGCCACACGCAGGGCGTGAGCAGGGCCAGCAGTCCCGCCAGCAGTCCGGCTCCGAAGATGAACAGGAGCGAGGAGCCGCCGGCGTCGGCAGCACCCTCGGCGGGGAGGGCTGCGGGGGCGGCGATGACTGGCGTGTCCGTAGCGGCCGTATCTGCCTCGACCGGCTGGGCGGCAGCCGTGTCGGCTGCGGCAGCTGCTGCGGCGGTGTCGGCCTTTGCCGCGGCAGGCTCAGGGGCGGCGGCAGGCTCGTGGGTGGTCTTGAAGGCTGCCGTCTGTGGCGGCAGGCACATCTGGTCGTTGCAGGCGCCATACTCCAGATAGCAGTCGATGACGTAGCGGGGCTTCGTGATGCGGATGCGCTGCACGAAGGTGGCGGCATGCTCGAAGTAGCGCACCTGCATGCCGAACAGGCGGTCGAACGACTGCTGCTCCTGGCCGCGCGGCTTCAGCTCGCCGACGGTCTCGACACCGTCCATCGTGACGGCGTTGAACGTGGCACTGATGGGGCCGCCGTCGCCCAGGCGGGTGGAGTAGACGTGCCATCCGTCGTCGATGCGGGCGGTGAAGACAATCTCGGCCTCGCCGTCGCTAAGCTCCGTGAGCTGCGACGCGAAGTGTACGGGGTCGGCCATCTGGGCCGAGGCGGTGACCGCCAGCAGCAGGGCCGAAAGAAAGAAGCATAGTCTGTTCATCGGCTGCAAATTTACGAAGAAATTTGTTATTTGCCAAGAAAATTGCTGTCGAGATAGCGCTGGAAGGCCTCTTTGTAGATGTCGCCGATGGGCAGGTAGGTGTCGGCATCCATGATGATGCGGTTCTTGTTGACCTCCTGAATCTTGGTGAGGTTGATGATGTAGGAGCGGTGGATGCGCATGAAGTAGTCGGGCAGGCGCTCCTCCATCTTCTTCATGGAGAGCAGCGTGACGATGGGCCTCGGCTCGCCCTCGAGGTGCACCTTCAGGTACTCGCTCATGGCCTCGACGTAGCGGATGTCGTCGATGTTCACCTTGACGATGCGGTACTCGGTCTTGAGGAAGAGCGTGGAGGGCGGGGGCGTGGCGGCAGGCGCACGCTCGACCTGCGGACCCTCGATGCGTTCGCGCAGGCGCTGGGCGGCACGCTGGAAGTCCTGCAGCCCGAAGGGCTTGAGCAGGTAGTCGACGGCGGCCACCTTGAAGCCCTCGACGGCGTACTCGGCATAGGCGGTGGTGAAGACTATCAGCGGTGCAAAGGTGAGCGACTTGACAAAGTCCATGCCGTTGAGGTCGGGCATGTTGATGTCGCAGAAGATGGCGTCGACGGTGTCGTGCTCCAGGAAGTCGCGCGCCTCGATGGCGCTCTGGCACTGTGCCGCCAGCTCGAGGTAGGGCACCTTGCCGATGTAGGCGGCCAGCTGTCTGAGCGCCAGCGGCTCGTCGTCAATGGCTAATACTCTTATCATGCGGTATTCGTTATCTGTGTGTATCCATCGGGATGTCGAGGATGACCTCGTAGGTGGTATCCGTCTCGTTGACCCCCAGGGAGTAGTTGTTGCCGTAGATCAGGTCCAGTCGCCGCCGCACGTTCTGCAGCCCCACGCCGCCCTGTGCGGGCGTGGCCGACCCTTGCGGCCGGTTGTGCTTGCTGTTGCGGCAGGTCCAGAGCAGGCGTTCGCCGCCAAGCTTGTCGCGGTAGCGCTTGCCCGCAATCTCGATGAAGCTCTCCTGCTGGTAGCTCACGCCGTGTTTGAAGGCGTTCTCGACGAAGGAGATGAACACCAGCGGGGCGATGTAGACGCCGCGGCCGTCGTCGGGCGAGTCGACCGTGAAGCGCAGCTTGTCGGTGTAGCGCATGCGCATCAGCGTGACGTAGTTGGACATGAACTCCTGTTCCTGGGATACGGGCACGCGCTCCTTGTTGCTCTCGTAGAGCACGTAGCGCAGTATCTTGGAGAGGTGGATGATGGCCTCCTTCGACTGCTCGGCATCGATGTCGACCAGGGCATGGATGTTGTTCAGCGTGTTCATCAGGAAGTGCGGGTTGAGCTGGTATTTCAGGTACTCCAGCTGCTGCTCCAGGTTCTCCTTCTGCATCTCGATGTATTTCTTCTCGTCGTTGCGGTGGCGGAAGAATCCCTTGATGGCCAGGTTGATGCCGAACATCATGAGGAGTATCAGCACGGCTATGATGTCGTGCTCGCCGATGAACACGGGGGGTCTGTGGTCGGCCTTGTCGTGCGGCACTGGACCTTCGTGCGGCCCTCTCATCTCACCGTGCGGGCCTTCGCCCATCTCGTCGGTGGGCAGGGGCGGACGCTCGCCGGCCATCATCTCCTGCATGGGGCGCTGCCCTCTGGCGCTGGGTGTCGGTCCGGTGCTGCACTCGTAGAGCGTGAATATCACCACGATGCTCGCCGCGATGGCTCCGTAGACGACGGGCTTGTGCTCGTGGATCAGCAGGGGGGCGATGAAGAAGTTGTGCACCAGAAACAGGCCCAGGAAGACGGCAAAGCGGCTCCACACCATCAGCACCTCCTGCCAGCTGAACGTCTCTGTCGGCTCCATGAGGGTATGGACATACAGGCTCAGCACGGGGGCGGCAAAGAGCATGCCCCACAGTGCCAAGTACATGATGTTCTCCAAGCGTGACTGGTTTTTCATCCAATAGGCCGTTCTTATTGAATACATAACGGATAGTGGTGTTAGAATATTGTGTGCTACTTGCCGATTAATACTATCTTCTTCATTCCTTTATACCTTATACTAATAGACGATGTATACATATTTCTTGGCGATGGACGATGTCGACGGCGTGCCCTCGACGGTGATGCGTCGCAGTGCCAGCTCTGCGTTCGACAGGGTGTCGTCCTCGTAGCCGTTGTCGCACGCCCAGCTCTTGCTGACGCTGACCTTGAAGGAGCCGCCGCTGACGATGATGGCCGTGTCGCTCTTGACGCCCTTGGGCTTGCTGTAGGTGTTGTCGCCCGTGGTGGTCACGTTCAGCGTGCCGCCGCTGACGACGACGTCGGCGCTACAGTTGATGCCCTTGCCGCCGCTGCCGCTGCTGGTGCACGTCAGCGAGCCGCCCGTCATGGTCAGCTTGCCGTCGCTCTTGATGCACGCTGCCGACGTGGTGTCGGCCACCTGCTCGTCCGTATACTCCGGGCGCTGGCTCTCAGTGATGACGGTGCCGTCGGTGGTCGTAAAGGTGCAGGCCCCAGAGGTGGTGATGGTCGTCGTGCCGCCGTTGATGAACATCGTCGAGTCGCACTTGATGCCGCGGCCGGCGTCCGACAGCACGTCGATGGTCGTCGTGCCGCCGTTGATGTAGACACCGTCGTTGGCCTTCAGTCCGTTGGAGCCTGTGGCGGCTGTCGTGGTGTTGACGACGACGTCGTCTGCTATCACCAGCTTGTCGTCGCTGGCTATGGCGTTCTGGTGGTTGGCCGTGACGTTCAGCGTACCAGCGCCGCAGAGGTAGAGGTCGCCCTCGCTGAAGAGCGTGGCCTTCTGGTCGAAGTCCTGCGTGGTGTATGTCGTGCCGTCCACGAGCGTGTTGGTGGTGCCGTCGGCACACGCGACGTATAGCGACTTCTTGCCCTGGTTGTTGATGGCTGCCCCTGAGGGATTGGTGATGCTCACCGCGTTGAGCAGGATGCCGTAGCTGTTGTTGCGGCTGACGAGGAGTGAGCCGTCGGTGGTAGAGCCGCTGAGCACGAGCAGCAGCGAGTCGGCCGCCTGCGAGACGACCCTCACGTGGGCCCCGCTGACCGACACGACGCCCTGCGAGTCGCCGCTGACGGTGGCGCTGGTGCCGCTATAGTCGATGTAGATGGTGGTCACTGTGCCGTCGCCGCTGCCGGAGGTGTAGGCGCTGAAGTCGGTGTCGTCGTTCTTGCAGCCACACAGCAGAAGGCCGGCGGCGAGGAGATATGATAATGAATGTTTGCTCATAATGGTTAGAATTTAAATTTGTAGCCCAGACCCAGATAGTGCATGTCAGGGTCGTATTCGTCTTCGTCGACGTTGTGCATCTTCTGGAATCGGTAGAACACGGTGAGCGAGTGCGCCTTGTTGAGGCGGATGTCCGTGCCGACGTTGAAGCGCACCTTCTCAATGGCCCAGGCATGATAGAACTCTGTGCTGACGAAGGGGGTGAAGAGGGAGCGCTTCTTGTCGTACTCCACCTGCAGGCGGGAGCGCAGCTGGTTCTTGCCCTTGCCGCTGCGCACCTTGTCCTCCCACTGGCTGTTGTCGAAGTCCCAGCGCTCTACGGTCTTCTCCGGGCGGTAGGTGTACTGCCACCTCTCGCGCAGCGAAATGCGGATGTTGTTTGCAAACTTGTGGCTTCCTGTCAGCGATGCGTGCAGGCGGTGGCGGATGCCCCAGTAGCTGGGGCGCCAGTTGTTGTAGGACTTGATGCCGTAGAGCGTCTGGTAGCTGATGTCCTCGCGGAAGTGGTTGTCGAGCAGGATGTAGCCTGCCGATGCCTTCAGCCACTTGAGCGGCTTGTACTCGGCGCTCAGTCCGATGCTCCAGCGGTCAACGGTCTTGAAGTTGTTGCGCGTGCGGAAGTCGGCATCCAGCGACAGGCTCCACTGGCGGCTCAGTTTCTTCTCTGCTCCGGCCTCCAGCAGCAGGCCGCCCTCGCTCTGGGCGCTGGCAGTGGGGACGGCAGCGTAGAGCGTGAACAGCAGGACTATGGCGTAGCGCATGCCTTTCGGCCAATTATTCGTTTTCATAGGTGTCATGTTATTTAGAAATTTCCTAACTCTGAGTTCTTGATTTTCAGCATATTGTCGACGTCCTTCTTGCCAGCGCCCGACTCGTAATAGACGCGCAGCATCACCATGTCGCGCAGGAAGTCGATGGAGCCGACCTCCACGTTGAGCACCTTCAGCCCGGTACGCTTGGTGAGGTCTTCGACCAGCTCGGTGCGGCGCTCGGGGCGGATGAGCTCTACACGGTCATACTGGATGAGTTTCGAGGCGTTGGTCTTCAGGAACTTCTCAAAGATAAAGATGACGCAGATGGTGATGGCGTCGATGACGATGAGCTCGGGCAGCGGCGTGCCGGTCATGGTGCCGTAGGCATCGACACCCATGGAGGAGGCCATGGCGTGTACCACCGACAGGCATACGACGACGAAGAGGTAGGTCATCTCGCGCACAGGCATGCTGTCGGTGCGGTAGCGCATGATGCTGAAGATGCCGAACAGTCCCAGGCCGACACCCATCGTGGCCTTGCCGCGTTCCATGCCCATCATGAGGTAGACGAGGAAGTAGATGGCCAGCGATATGATGATGAAGGTGAAGTAGAAGTCGCGGCGCTTGCCTTTCTTGAAGTACAGGAAGTGTACGATGAACCAGTTCACCAGGATGCAGATGACGAATCTCAGTAGGGTGTCGCCGAATCCGGCAGAAAATAAGTTACTCATAGTGTATGTTGTTTTGGGTTATTGCTAATTGCCGACGATTTTCTTGATCTCGATGAGCTTGCGCTTGAAGCGGTTGACGGGCAGCTCGGGGTTGGTGAGGGCCGACCCCATGCAGTATTTCGAGAAGCCGTGGGGATGGATGTGCAGCTGGCGGAGCATCTCCAGGACTGGCGAGTAGACCATGCCGTCGCGCTTCAGCTCGACGATGACCAAGTTGCCCATGTCTTTCTCCTCACCGCTGACGAGGTTGCTGAACGTCAGGGCCGAGTCGATGGTCAGGCGCTCCGTCTTGGCCTTGTTGACCAGTGTGATGCGGCTGAAGTGGTTGTTCAGCACGGGCTGCAGCGTGTCTATGCTGTAGTGCAGGTACTGGCCGAGAAAGTCGCTCTTCTGCTGCTCGTGCACGTCCATGTCCTTCACCTCGATGCGCTTCTTCTTCGTGCGGCCGTGGTTGTTCTTGGTCTTTACCTCCATGAACTGCAGGCCCGAGATGCAGTAGGTGCGGAAGCGTATCTTCTGGCGGTTGGCGTGTCCGTACTGGTGCTGCCGGTACATGTCGTACTGCAGGGTGTCGAAGTAGGTGGTGTCGTACTCCAGGTTGCGCTGGCCGTCTATCTCCTGCACGTAGTAGTCCTGACGTGCCATCTGCAGCAGTTGCCTCAGCTTCTCTGTGGTGGTCACAAACTTGGTGTCGGTGCGGTTCATCAGTTTCACTCCCGACATCTGCTCCAACGATATGGGAGCAAAGGCTTTTAACAGTTCCGTCATAATAGTGTGCTATTAGGTTTCCTACTGCAAAGTTAGCCTTTACTCCCACATCTTGCAAATCCGTTCAACGAACGCGCTGTTTCGTTCAGCGAACCACGGTCTTAGTTGACAATGCCGTAGCCATTCCAGATGGTGGTGCCGCTGATGGAGCCCGTCGAGATGCTTGGTGTGCTGGTGGCGACGATGGTCATCGACGAGGACGACGAGCCGCCACCTGGACCCCATCCGCCGCCGCTGGACGCCGTGCTGGGTATCTTGAACGAGAAGGCCGACGTCGAGCCGTTCTTGAACGTATACCAGGTGTTCTTGTTGTACGATGTCGACCGGCTGGTCACGCCGCTCAGGCTGCTGCCGCTCTCCAGACCGCCCACGGCTACGACGTTGCCGCCCGTGATGTAGAGCTTGTAGCCCCCCTCGGTGTTGGCGTCGAAGGCCACCTCAGGACTGCCTGCGCTGATGGCTACCAGGTTGCCGCCCTTGATGTAGAAGTTGCCGTTGGCGTCCATGCCGTCGTTGCCGGTAGAGTAGGCGTAGACGTTGCCGCCCGTGATGGTCAGCGTAGAGGCTGCGTTGATGGCATCGTCGCTGGACTCGGCATAGATGGTGCCGCCCGAGATGTCGAGGGTGTTCTTCGACTCGATGGCCTCGTGGCTGCTGGCCTTGGCATAGATGGTGCCGCCAC
Organism: Prevotella sp.; assembly: GCA_017847725.1. Classification (GTDB taxonomy): domain Bacteria; phylum Bacteroidota; class Bacteroidia; order Bacteroidales; family Bacteroidaceae; genus Prevotella. The sequence continues at coordinate 25,384 of JAGAXW010000012.1, read as the reverse complement.
TGACGACCATGCCGCCGCTGTAGGTGTAGTTGCCGCTGTTGCCGCCACCGCCACCGCCACCGCCGGGGCCCCATCCACCGCCGCCAGGGCCTGCGAGACGGGACGAGGATACTTCCGTCTTCGTGCCGGCCTTGATGGCCTTGGCCGAGCCGTAGGTGTCGCTGCTGCTGCCCGATGCCGTTGCCGAGATGGTGCCGTCGGTGACGGTCAGCACGCCGTCGCACTTGATGCCCTTGCCGGCATAGCCCGAGGCGGTGCAGGTGATGGTGCCGCCGCTGATGGTCATGTTGCCGTCACTGTTCAGGCACGAGGCACTCTTGTACTCACTGTCCGTCGAGTCGTAGGCATAGGCGCCGCTGGCCTTGACGGTGATGGTGCCGCCGCTGATGTTCAGGTCGCCGGAGGCCTTGATGCTCTTGGTGGCAGCGGCCGTCACGGTGACGTCGAGCGTGCCACCCTCGATGTAGGTGTTGGCCGAGTTCTCGTCCTCGTGGTCGGTGGTCTCGCCGGTGGTGGCGTCGTCGCTCTCATAGTCGCTTTGGATACCGTCGTCGCCCACGCCGCTGATGGTCACCGTGCCGCTCTTCATCAGGAAATACTTGTTGGCGTTGATGCCGTCGCCTACGGCATTCAGAATGTTCAGGGTCAGGTTCTTGATGCTGACGTAGTCGCCACACTTGATGGCGTGCTTGGTATAGCCGTAGACGTTCAGCGTGCCGTTGCCCTGCAGCTGGATTTGTCCCTTCGAGTAGATGCAGCCCTTCTGCGAACCATTGGCGCAGTCGGCCAGCGTGTTCGTCGTACCGCTCTTGGCACTGATCTGGATGCGCTTCTTATTGCCGATGCTGATGGCGGCACCGCTCTGGTTGGTCAGCGTCACGTTGTTCAGCGAGACGGTGCATTTGTACGAGCCGTCGAGCGCAAACTGGCCGTCGGTCGACGTACCGCTCAGCACGTAGGTAATCTCGTCGCCGTCCACGGCATCGGTATTGGTCTGGTTGACGTACACCTTGGCACCGCTGACGGTGACGTTGACATACTGGGCCACGTTGCCGGCTACGTAGACGAGCGCCTCGCTGCCGTTGTAGACGATGTTGACCTGATTGTCGGTGACGCTCGTCTCGTCCGTGGTCATGGAGGTTATCTCGCTGAGGTTGTAGGTCTTGTTCAGTATCGTCAGCTGTGTGCCGGAGGTATAGGTCATCTCGCCGGCCTGTGTGGCTGGATACTGGTCGGTGACGTTGCTGCCCGTTGTCACGTTCAGCGTCTGTGCCTGTACGGATGCGGCGGACAGGAGCGCCGTTATGGCTAATAGTATTTGTTTCATTTCACGTTCACTTTGTATGTTTTTCCATTGTTGTGAATGATATAGACTCCGTGGGGCAGGGCGCTGCCGTCGGCATACTGTCGTCCGCTCAGGTCGTAGATGGCCGACGGAGCACTGGTAGCTGTAGTGCTGACCGGCACTGTCTCGATGCCTGTCACACCATTGTAGGTGCCGCCTGTCATGCTGATTTCGCCTGCCGCCTTGATGAGCTTGCCGGTCGACGTGCTGGCCAGTGCGATGTTCAGCGTACCGCCGGTCATATAGACGTTGCCCGTGTCCTCGTCGGTGTGCTGGTCGTCCGAGGCTGCAATGGAGGTGCCTGCCGTATTGTCGATGTCGCACTGGATGCCGTCGCCGGCGGCATTGGTGATGTTCACCGTGCCGCTCTCCATCAGGAAGTATTCATTGCAGTTCATGCCGTCCTTCACGGCGGACTTGACGTTGACGGTCAGGTTCTTCACCGACATGTACTCGCCACTCTTGATGCCGTGGGCGAAGTTGCCCGTGACATTCAGCGTGCCGTAGCCGCGAAGTTCCAGGTGTCCCTTTACGTAGAGGCAGCCTTTCTGCGAGCCACTGCCGTCGACGAGGGTGTTCTCGGTGTTGGTCTCGGCCTTCACCTTGATACGCTTGCCGTTGATGATGCTGATGGCGGCTCCGGAGGGGTTGGTGAGCGTCAGTCCGTTCAGGGAGACGGTACACTTGTACGAACCGTTGAGATAGAACTCGCCGTTGGTCGACGTGCCCGACAGGATGTAGGTGATTTCTGCGCCGTCCACATCGGCCGTGTTGGTCTGCGTGATGGTGACGTGGGCACCGTTGGCCGAGGCCGTCACATACGAGGCAATGTTGTCGGCAATGGTGACGGTAGCTGTCGTGCCGCTATAGGCTATCTCTACGGTGTTGGCGTCGGCGGCCAGCATCCGGGGGGTGCCCATGGCCAGCAGGGCTGCGAGGAAAAGGAACTGCTTCATTTAATCTGCATTTTAAAGGTTCTTTTACTGTTCTTCACGATATACACGCCCTTGGGCAGTGCGCCTTGGGGCATCTTGCGGCCGTTGAGGTCGTAGATTACGGTGTCTTCGTCGCTGATCAGCGTGTCGACGGTAATCTGCTCGATACCCGACGTGTCGTCGTTTGAGAATTCCATCTTTGTCAGCGAGGTCAGCTCCAGGTTGGCCAGCGTTGTCGAACCGCTGGTGGCCACCAGGTAGCCGTCGTTGAAACTGATGGTGAGGTCAGAGGCTGTGACGGCTGTCGTCGTGCCGTTGCTCTGGGTGAATACCAGATAAAGGTAGTCCGAGGCTTGCATGCCTACTGTGAGCAGGCATGCAAGAGCTATGATGATGGTTCTTTTCATATCTTTCAGGATTGTGTGGGTTTATCTTCCGCCAGGCATTCCACCACCGGGCATTCCTCCGCCACCCATGCCGTTGCCGCCCGAATAGGTGGAGAGCGAGACGGTGGAGCCACCGCTGACGGTGCTGGCTGTATAGCCCATTCCGCCCAGGCATGTGGTGCCGTCGCTGACTGTTACGCCAGATGTGAGGGATGGGGTAGAGGGGGCCGACACCACGAGGCTGGTGCCTCCAGAGGCCGGTGTCTGGAACGCCAGGGTGTTGTCGCTGGTGGTCAGGGCGTACCACGTGTTGCGGCTCCATGAGGCCTGGTAGCAGGTTTGACTGAGGCTTGCGCCGTTCTCCAGTCCGCCCACTGCGATGAGCGTTCCTCCCGTGAGGTAGAGCTGGTAGCCGCCCTCGCTGTTGGCGTCGATGGCCACTTCGGGCGACGAACTGCCGATGGCATACGTGATACCTCCCTTGATGTAGCAGTTGCCGTTGGCATCCATGCCGTCGTTGCCTGCCGAGTAGGCCAGCACGTAGCCGCCGTTGACGGTGAGGTGGCCTGCAGAGTTGATGGCGTCGTCGCTCTTGGAGTAGGCCGACATGCTGCCTCCGTTAATGGTCAGTGCGGCTTTCGACTCTACTGCCTCGTGGTTGGAGGTTCTCACCATGATGGCGCCGTCGTTGAGCGTCAGGTTGCCATCCACCTTGATGCCCTTGGGAGAGGCTGTGTAGCTGCGGTTGTAGGTGTACTCGCTACCCTCGGTGATGACGTACATAGTGCCACCGTAGAAGTCGGCCTTGCCGTCGACCTTCAGACCCTTGCCGCCCGAACCGGTGCTCTTGAGCCTGACCTCACCGCCGTACTGGGCAAAGTTGGTGTCCGACTTGATGCCGGCACTGCCCTTGGCGTCTTGTTCGGTGGTGTCGAAGGCTCCTGTGCCAGTGGTGATGACGGTGGTGCGACCTCCGCGTACCACAATGCTGTCTTCACAGTTGATGCCCTTGGCTGCTGCTGCCGATACCTCGACATTGAGGATGCCGCCGTTGATGAAAATGCCGTCGTTGGACTTGACACCGTGGTTGGCAGTAGAACTGGCGTAGATGTTGTTGCCCTTGTTGAATATGATGTAGTCGGCAGAGTGGATGCCGTTGTTATGCTTGCCGTTGACCGACAGCGTGCCTGTGCCGTGGAACAGCAGTTTACCTTTGGCATAGAGTGCTCCCTTGTGCTCGTTGTCGTCGCTACACTTGGTGTCTGTGAGGGTGTTGGTGGTTCCCTCGGGCAGGTAGATGAAAGCACGCTTCTTGCAGAGAATGTTGAGAGCGGCACTGTCGGTGCTGTTGATGGTGACGTTGTTGAGCACTACTTTACACTTCTTCTCGCCAATGATGGTCACCGAACTGTTGGTGGTGGTGCCGCTGAGCACGTAGCACACCTTGTTGGAGCCGTGGTTGCAGACGATGTTGTTGCCATCGTGGGTGACGGTGACGCCGTTGTATTCGCCGTCGCTGATACCCGACACGTCGATAGCCACCTCGGTGCTGAAGTCGCTGCTGTTGCTGCTGTCGTCGAGGTTGTCTTCTGCCTCTGGATAGAAGGCATCGGCCGACGAGGAGGGCTCGGCCGTCGTCTTGTCGACTGCAACGGTGAAGGTGAACAGGTCGCCTGTGCCCAGGCTGCTGGACGAGGTGCCGCCTCCTGTCTGGTCGCTTCCCGTATCTTCGTTGGTCGCGTCTTGTGCATCGCTGTTACTGCAGGCATACTGGACTGCCGTGAACACTGAAATCAGTGCTAAGAAAAACATCTTCTTCATAGTCGTTCGTATTTAAATAGTGGGACACTTTGTTTCGATACACAAAAGTAGACAAAAAGAGCCGTCTCGCAAAAAACATTCAGCGAAACGGCTCTTTTATTCAGTGAAACGGGCGTGTGGCTTACAGGCCGAGTCCTTTCTTGATGTCCTTGGCAGCGTTGTCGACAGCCTCACTGGCCTTCTGCTTGGCAGCAGCCTTGGTCTCTTCAGCCTTCTGCTTGGCTGCGGCCTTGGCATCTTCAACCTTCTGTTGAGCGGCATCCTTGGCAGCGTCTACCTGCTGGGCTGCAGCGTCAACGGCAGCATCCTTGGCAGCCTCGGCGGCATCGCCAGTCTGCTGTACGATGGTATTGACGATGGTCTCGGGCTCTACAGAGGTCAGGGCCGTGACGGCTGCGTTAGCAGCGGCATTGTCTCCTACGACGGCCTTCACCTTGTCTGCATTCTCCTTCAGAAAGTTCTGTACCTGCTCGACATACTGCTTGGCAGCCTCGGGGTTGTTCTTGATGAGCTCGGCAACCTTGGCCTTGACGGTCTCGAGGGTAGCCTGCAGCTTGGTGGCATCGCCAGCGTTGAGTTGCTCGCTGAGGGTAGCGATGATGCTACTGGCCTCGTCCCCTGCGTTGGCGGCTACCTCTGTGCTGTCAGCAGCGGCCTCGCCCTGCTGGGTTTTGTTTCCACACGATGTTGTGAATGTGATGGCAGCAACAGCCATCAGTGCTAAGAAAATCTTTTTCATAGTTTTTTATTTTAAAAAAATGAGTGTTTCAGTCTTTTATCTCTAACGCTACGGGACAGTGGTCGCTGCCGTAGACGTCGGTGTGTATCTTCGCGTCGGCGATGCGCGGGCGCAGTCGCTCGGAGGCGACGAAGTAGTCGATGCGCCAGCCGGCATTCTTCTGACGGGCCTGGAAGCGGTACGACCACCATGAGTAAGTGACCTGCTCTGGATAAAGGGTACGGAACGTGTCAATGAAGCCGCTATTTAATAATAAGGTGAACTTCTGGCGCTCCTGGTCGGTGAATCCGGCGTTCTGCCGATTGGTCTTGGGGTTCTTCAGGTCTATCTCTTCGTGAGCCACGTTGAGATCGCCGCACAGGATGACGGGCTTTCTGGCGTCAAGGGACAGGAGGTAGCTGCGGAAATCGTCTTCCCACTGCATGCGGTAGTCGAGGCGGCGCAGACCGTCCTGCGAGTTGGGGGTGTAGCAGGTGACAAGGTAGAAGTCGCCCATCTCCAGTGTGATGACGCGCCCCTCGTGGTCGTGCTCGTCGATGCCGATGCCGTAGCTGACGCTGAGCGGCTGGTGGCGGGTGAAGACGGCGGTGCCTGAGTAGCCCTTCTTCTCGGCATAGTTCCAGTACGACTGGTAGCCGTCGAACTGCAGGTCGAGCTGGCCCTCCTGCATCTTGGTTTCTTGCAGACAAAAGAAATCAGCGTCCATCTCCTTGAAGATGTCGCTGAATCCTTTACCCATACAGGCACGCAGCCCGTTGACGTTCCATGAGATGAGTTTCATAGAGGGGGATGTTTGGTTAGAATTTGGCCATTTTGATGGCTACCACGGCGCACTCGTCGCCCTTGTTGCCCAGGCGTCCGCCGGCACGGTCGAGGGCCTGCTGCATATTCTCGGTGGTGAGCAGACCATAGACCACGGGGATGTTGTTGGTGGCGTTGAGACGGGCGATGCCTGCGGTGACTCCCTGACAGATGTAGTCGAAGTGGGGCGTCTCGCCACGAATGACACAACCCAGGATGATGACGGCGTCGTAGCCGTCGTTGAGCGTCATCTGGCGGGCTCCGTAGATAAGTTCAAAAGAACCGGGGACGGTCTTTACGTGGATGTTCTCGGGTAGTGCCCCGTGCTTCTCGAGCGTCGACACGCAACCCTCGAGCATGGCTCCCGTGATATCGGGATTCCACTCGGAGACGACGATGCCGAAAATCATGTTCGAGGCATCGGGCACCTTTGCACTGTTGTATTCTGAGAGGTTCTTAGTCGCCATAAGTCGTCAGCTTTCGGATTACTTCACGCGCTGGATGTACTTGTCGATAGACTGGTACTGCATGGAGTTGACGTACTTCTCCTTGACCTCTTCATAGAGCTTGAGGGCCTCGTCCTTCTTGTTCTGGCTCTCGAGAATCTCACCGGCCTGGATGAGGAACGTGGGCGACAGCGAGTTGTTGTCGGCCATCTTGGCAGCCTTCTTCAGGTGCTCGACGGCCTTGTCGAACTGCTTCAGGTTGGCATAGGCGTTGCCCAGTGCTCCTTCGGCAGCAGGGCTAATCATTTGGTCGCCCTTGCCGCTGAACGACTCGAGGGCGTCGACAGCCTCCTGCCACTTGCCGAGCTTGGCCTGGCAGATGCCAATATAGAGCTGGGCGAGGTTGCCGGCATCGGTGGAACTGTAGTCACCAGCAACCTTCTGGAAACCGGCGAGGGCCTTGTCGTACTGCTGCTGCTCGAAGAGTTCCTGACTCTTGGCAAGCTCGGTGCTGGCCTTCTCGGAACGGGGCTCGAAATAGTAGGTGTTGGCAAGGATGATGCCGACGATGACGATGATGACTGCACAGACGCAGCTGATGATGATTTTCTTGTTCTTCTCGAAGAAGACTTCTGTCTTGTTGATTTGCTGCTCTTCTACAGGAGCAGTCTGAGGTTTGTTGTTTGCCATTATTTTGTTGTTTTTTATTGTTCGGACATAAATCGGGTGCAAAGTTACGAAAAATAAAAGAATAAAAGAATAATTGCCGAAAAAAAATCGTACCTTTGCAGTCAAATGATACTTAGGAAGCTGTCTATACTCAACTATAAGAATATTGCCGAGGCCACACTGGAACTCTCGCCGAAGATGAATTGCTTCATCGGGCGCAACGGTATGGGAAAGACCAACGTGCTCGACGCTGTGTACTACCTGTCGTTCTGCCGCTCGGCTGCTACGCCCGTCGACTCGCAGGTGATACGCCACGACGAACCGTTCTGCATGATAGAGGGAGTGTATGTTGAGCACGCCGGTGAGGAGGAGCAGGTGGAGGTCGTCTCCTGCGGCATGAAGCGTGGACAAAAGAAGCACTTCAAACGTAACAAGAAGGAGTATAAACGGCTGTCTGAGCACATCGGACTGATACCACTGGTCGTCGTGTCGCCGGCCGATACGCAACTCATTGAGGGACAGAGTGAGGAAAGGCGTCGGCTGATGGATATGGTTATCTCACAGTACGACCACACCTATATTGACGCCCTGGCCCGCTATAACAATGCCCACCAGCAGCGTAACATCCTGCTGAAGATGGAAGACCAGGAGCCCGACCCGCTGCTCATGCAGTTGTGGGAGGAACAGATGGCGGAGGCCGGCGAGCAGGTCTATCATCGTCGCGACGCCTTCGTGGAGGAACTGGTGCCTGTGTTCCAGCAATACTACGAGCAGATATCGGGCGGTCACGAAGAGGTGGGGCTGAGCTATGTGTCGCACTGCCAGCGGGGTCCCCTGCTGGATGTGATACAGCGCGACAGGGCGAAAGACCGTGTGATGGGATACTCACTGCACGGCATCCACCGCGACGACCTGGAGTTTACGCTGGGCGGACATCCCATGAAGCGGGAGGGCTCGCAAGGGCAGAACAAGACGTACGTGACGAGTCTGAAACTGGCGCAGTTTGACTTTCTGAAGCGGACGGCGTCGAAGACGACACCCCTGTTGCTGCTCGACGACATCTTCGATAAGCTCGACGCCCATCGGGTGGAGCAGATTGTAAGACTGGTGTCGGACGACAACTTCGGACAGATTTTTATTACCGATACCAACCGCGACCACTTGGACCAGATACTGAGCAATAGTGCACTGGACTATCGGATATTCCATGTAGAAAACGGAGAAGTCAGTGTTTAGGAGAGATGTACAACAGGTGAAGGACCTGATCATGCGCGCCTTGCGCGAACAGGGACTGGACACACCGCTACAGCAGAAACGGCTGGTAGAGGCGTGGCCCGAGGTGGCTGGCCCGATGGTGGCCCGCTATACGCTGAATACCTACATCTACAACCAGACACTCTACGTGCGACTGTCGAGCCCCGCCCTGCGTGCCGACCTCTCGATGCGCCGCGCCGAACTGACGCAGAAGCTCAACGACTATGTGGGCGAGCAGGTGATAACGGACGTTCGTTTTTAGGAAAAGCCTTCTTCTCTTTGAATACTTTCAAGGTCTTCGTGATGGCAGGGTCGTCGCTGTTGAGATACTGCAACAGGGCTTCTTCGCTCATCATGTTGTAGATGATGCGGCTGGTGATGTAGCGGTCCAGCAGTTTGTGGGAGCGCTGTATCATGAGGTTGCGGCGCTTCAGCCCGTTCTTCTCGGCATAGGTGGCAAACTTGTCGACCATGTTCTGCTTGGACAGGTAGGCTGCCAACTCCTTGGTGGTGCGATACTGGCTCAGCTTCTGGCGATTGTCGTCAGTATAGGTGTAGGCATACTGGATGATGAGGCCGCTCATGGAGGCCTGCTTGTAGTAGGAGGTGACGTCGGTGGTGTCCTCGGCTATGAAGTAGTCGGGCGTGATGCCGCCGCCGCCGTATACCGTACGGCCATTGGTGGTGTGATAGGCAGGACCGTTGTGCTTGATGCTGTCCTCTGAGAAGAATTCGCCGTGCTCATAGCGCGTGAGGAGGTCTTCTTCGTAGTCCTTGTTGTCGCCGGAGGTGTAGGGCTTCTGGATGCAGCGGCCGGAGGGCGAATAGTAGCGGGCAATGGTGAGGCGTATCATCGACTGGTCGTTGAAGGCGATGGGCTCCTGGACGAGACCCTTGCCAAACGAGCGACGGCCGATGATGGTACCACGGTCGTTGTCCTGAATGGCACCGGCGAGAATCTCAGAGGCGGAAGCCGATGCCTCGTCGATAAGGATGACGAGCGGTATCTGCTGGTAGGAACCGCGACCGTCGCTGCGATACTCCTGACGGGGCGACTTGCGGCCCTGGGTGTAGACGATGAGGCGGTTCTTGGGCAGGAACTCATTGACAATCTGTACGGCCGACTGCAGATAGCCGCCTGTGTTGCCGCGCAGGTCGATGGTCAGATTCTGGAATCCTTCCTGCGACAGCTTGGCCAGGGCGATGAGCAGTTCGGGGTAGGTGTTTTCGCCAAAGTTCTTGATACGGATATAGCCCGTGTCTTCGTCGAGCATATAGGTGGCGGTGATGCTCTTGGTGGGTATCTCGCCGCGTGTGACGACGATGGTGCGAACCTTACGCTCGCCGTAGCGCAGAATGCCCAACTTGACCTTCGTGTCCTTGGGACCTTTCAGCCGGTGCATGGCTTCCTCGTTGGTCAGCTTCTTGCCCGTGAAGGGCTTGCCGTCGACGGTGACAATCTTGTCGCCGGCAATCACACCGGCGCGCTCGGCAGGACCGTTGCCGATGACTTGCTGCACGTGTAGCGTGTCCTGACGGATGGTAAACTCGATGCCCACGCCTGAGAAAGAGCCGCGCAGGTCGTCGTTGGCTGTCTGCACATCCTTGGCGGAGATGTAGACAGAGTGGGGGTCGAGCTCGGAGAGTATCTGCGGCATCGCCTTCTCTACGAGGTCGTTGACGTTGACGGTGTCTACATAGCGGTCGTCAATCAGGTGCAGCAGGTTGTTCAGCTTGTTGCTGCTGGAATTGATGATGCTGAGGCGGTTGCCTGAAAAGTGGTTGGCATAGAAGGTGCCGATGAAGATGCCCAGCACGACGCAGACGGCCATGATGATGGGCATGTAGCGGCTATTTTTTCTCTGATTCATAATCGTCGGGATTTAGGTAGATGACTTCAATTCCTGCACGCTCGAGCAGTTCAACACCATCGGTGAGACGGTATTTCTCGCCATAGACGACACGGCGGATGCCCGATTGGATGATGAGCTTGGAGCACTCGATGCAGGGCGAGGCCGTGATATAGATGGTGGCACCGTCGCTGTTGTTCGACGAGCGGGCCAGCTTGGTGATGGCATTGGCTTCGGCATGCAGCACGTAGGGCTTGGTGACGTTGTTGTCGTCCTCACAGACATTCTCAAAACCGCTGGGCGTACCGTTGTACCCGTCGCTGATAATCATGCTGTCCTTGACAACCAAGGCGCCAACCTGACGGCGCTGGCAGTAGGAGTTCTCGGCCCAGATGCGCGCCATACGCAGATAGCGCCAGTCTAATTTGTCTTGCTTTGTCTTGTCCATACGCTTTGTGATTGATGTCGTTCTTATTGCTTCTTGCGTCTTGTGATACCGTTTCTCTTCAGCAGGGCGTCGATGGTGGGCTCACCGCCGCGGAAACGCTTGTAGAGCGTCATGGGGTGCTCCGTGCCTCCCTTGCTGAGGATGTTGTCGCGAAAAGACTGGGCGGTCTGTTGGTCGAAGATGCCGTGGCGCTTGAATAGAGAGAAGGCATCGGCGTCGAGCACCTCGGCCCACTTGTAGCTGTAATAGCCGGCAGCATAGCCACCCGCCATGATGTGCGAGAACTGCACCGTCATGCAGGTGTCGGGCAGTTGGGTGCCCAGGATAGCTTTCTTCCAGGCTTTCTTCTCAAATGCAATGATGTCGTCGGCAAACTCCTCGCGCTGGGTGTAGTAGGCCATGTCTAACAATCCAAAACTTACCTGTCGGAGGCAGGCCGTAGCGGCCATGAAGTTGCGGCTCTTGACAATGCGCTGAATCAGTTCGTCGGGTATGGGCTCGCCCGTCTGATAGTGGAAAGCGAAGGTGCGCAGGAACTCCTTCTCGACAGCATAGTTCTCCATGAACTGGGAAGGCAGCTCGACGAAGTCCCACCATACATTGGTGCCGGAGAGCGACTCAAAGCGGGTGTTGGCAAACATACCGTGCAGGGAGTGCCCGAACTCGTGAAGGAAAGTCTCTACCTCGCCCAGTGTCAGCAGGGCGGGCTTGTCGGCAGTGGGTTTGGTGAGGTTCATCACCACAGAGACGTGGGGACGGACATTCTCGCCTTTCTTGTCGATGTACTGTCCTTGGTATTCGGTCATCCAGGCTCCGCCCTGCTTACCCTTGCGGGGATGGAAGTCGGCATAGAAGACGGCCAGGTAGGAACCATCCTTGTCGAAGACCTCGTAGGCCTTGACGTCGGGGTGGTAGACGGGGATGTCCTTGTTCTCCTTGAAGGTGATGCCATACAGGCGATTGGCCAGTCCGAAGACACCCTTGATGACGTTGCTGAGCTCGAAGTAGGGGCGCAGCATCTCCTGGTCGAGGTTGTATTTCTTCATCTGCAGCTTGTGCGAGTAGAACGCCGTGTCCCAGGGCATCATCTTGGTCTTGGGCTCTTGGCTTTTGGCCTTTGGCTTGTGCTCTTTCTCGTAGAGTGCCTTCAGCTCCTCCCGCTCTTTAATGGCAGTGGGCTTGTAGGCGTTGATAAGGTCGTCGAGCAGGCGGTAAACGTTGCGGCTGTTTGAGGCCATGCGGTGCCTCAGCACGTAGTCGGCATAGGTCTTGTAGCCTAACAGCTGAGCTATCTCGCGGCGCAGGTTGATAAGTCGCTTGCAGATGTCAATATTGTTCTCCGCATTGTCGTGTGTACACTCTGTGTTGCGGGCCATGTACATCTGCTTTCTGAGCGCTCGCTGGGTGGAGTAGGTCATGAAAGGAGAATAGCTGGGCATGTCGAGGGTGAACACCCATCCTTGTTTTCCTTGCTCCCGGGCTGTCTGTGCAGCGGCATCGCGTGCCGTATCGGGCAGTCCGTCGAGCTGCTCCTCGTCAGTGATGTCGAGCGTGTAGGCCTTGTTCTCCTTCAGCAGATTCTGCGAGAACTGCAGCGTGAGCATAGAGGCCTCCTCTGTGAGTTGGCGCAGCCGCTCTTTGCCGGCGTCGTCGAGCAGGGCACCGCTACGTACAAACCCCTCATAGCAGTTGTCGAGCAGTCGCTTCTCTTCAGGGGTCAGTCGGCGGTGGTGCAGGTGTACCTGACGGATGCGCTCAAACAGACGTGGATTCAGCCGTACGTCGTTAGAGTGTTGCGTCAGGATGGGCTGCATCTTCTGTGCCAGCGCGTCCATCTCGTCGTTGGTCTCAGCGCTGAGCAGATTGAAGAATACGGTCGACACGCGTGACAGCAGGTCGTAGTAGCCCTCGTCCTCCTCGGTGTTGATGATGGTGTTGTCGAAGGTGGGCTTCTCGGGGTTGTTGATGGTCTTCTCTATCTGCTCGTTGTCACGACGAATCCCTTCCATGAAGGCTTCCTCGTAATCTTCCAGGCGGATGCGGTCGAAAGGCACCGTGTCGTGCGGGGTGCCATACGGTTCGAAAAACGGATTCTTATGCTCGCTCATACTAATTATTCTCTGTTTAACCTGCAAAGGTAGCCAAAAATCCTTGAAAGTAGTGCACGATTAAAAAGAATTAACGGTTTTTACTTACATGAGGAGTCGTTCGAGCATCGGTATCTCAATGCGCCCACGGTGTAGGGTAAGCAGTCCGTCGGCCTGCATGGCATTGAGCGCCCGACTGATATCCAGCCGACTGTCGTTCAACTCGTTGGCTATCTGCTGCATCAGAATATAGAAGGTCTTGGGACCAGCAGGGTAGAGGCTGCGTGAGAAGAAAAAGCGGATGAGGCGTTCGCGCAGGCTCTTGGGGGCCGAGCGCCATGCACGATGGGTGAGCCGTTGGGTCTCGGTAGCCATCAGGTTGACAAGGTTGAGACGGAACACCAACTGCGTTTCCATGAGCAGCAAGACCTCTTGCTTGTCGATGGTGATGAGGTTGCAGGGGGTCAGCGCCTTGAAGGAGGTGCTGTAGCGCTGGGAAATACCGAAGACGCGGTCAGGCTGAAGCGTGTAGGGGGCATTGACCTCTTCCACCACGCTGCATAAGCGATCGTCGCTGACGGTCTCGCACTGTAGGCTGCCATGCGTGAGGAACATCAGTTGCGTGCACTCGTCGCCCTCCTTGACAAGCCGTTTTCCGGCAGCGGTTTTGGTGAAGTCGAACTTGGTATGCGTCACCACCTCCATCAGGTCGGCGTGACTCATGCCTTGAAAGAGGGGAAACTGTAGCAGTTGGTCGTAGATGGTCATTCCAGAATCTTGCTTTTCAGTGACGAGGAGTACCACACCTTGTTCTGTCCGTGGTCGTCGTAGATGATATACGCCATGAGGTCTGGGTTGCGGCGCAATACTTCTTTGGCCTTGTCGAGCCCCATCACCATGAAGGCGGTGGCGTATGCGTCGGCACGTGCGCACTTGTTGGTCAACACGGTGGCTGACAGGATGTTGTGCTGTACGGGGTGGCCTGTCTTGGGGTCGATGGTATGTGCATATTTTCGACCGTCCTTGTAGTAGAAGTTGCGGTAGTTGCCGCTGGTGGCCATCGCCTTGTCTGTGATGTTGAGCACGGTCTGCAGCTCGTTGCCGTTCTGGGTGTTATCGTCGGTGGGCTTAGTGACACCGATTCGCCAGGGGACACGCTTCTCGCTGACGCCACGCGTCACCACCTCGCCTCCAATCTCTACGAGGTAGTTTTTGATGCCGCGCTCATCGAGCAGACGCGCTACGGCATCGGCTCCGTATCCTTTGGCAATGGCCGAGCAGTCAAGCATGATGCGAGGGTCTTGTTTGACGATGCGGCGCCCCTGACAGCTGATTTTCTGGTAGCCGATGACGGTCATGAGTGAGTCGATGGTCTCCTTGTCGGGTAGCTGGCCGTGCTTGAAGCCGAATCCCCATACGTTCACCAGTGGGGCTACGGTGATGTCGAAGGCGCCCTGGGTGTCTTGGCTGATTTGGCCGGCCTGCTTGAAGACGTCAAGAAACATGTCGTTCAGCTCGACGGGCTGGTTGCGGTTGACCCGTGAGATGATGCTCTTCTCGTTGAACATAGAGAGAGCGGCGTCTACCTCTTGCATCTTGGCTACGAGTTCCTGTTGCAGGTCGCTGCCATACTGGTAGGTGATGTTATAGGTGGTGCCGAATATCAGGCCGGAGCATTTCTGATAGGGGGTGGCATGCTGCTGCCGGATGACGTAGATGGTGCCGATGATGAGTAGGGTGAGGAAGGGTAACTGCCAGAGTAGCCGCTTTTTGCGCTTGTTGTCCATGAGTATAGGTGTTTAGTTATGTTTGTCGTGTCGTCAGATGTCGAAGATGATGTTAAAGTTGGCCGTCAGGTTGTCGCTGTCGTTGATGCCGAATCCTGGCACATACCAACTGGTGCCGATGTCGCCCTCCTTATGGGCGATGCGGCGCTTGTAATGGACGTTCCAGCCAAGGTGGAACGGACCGTATATCGTGGCGTCGATGCCGATGACACCCTCGAGCCAGTGTTGTGAACATTTCATGCCCTCGACGCCGAAGTTTGATGTGCTTCGCCATATGGGGTCCTCCAGTTCGTCGCGGATGATGTCGCACTTGTAGGAGGTGAAGGCATAGCGAAAGCCTGCCAGGATGCGGTAGGGACCATGTTTCTTCTTCATGATGTTCCAGTCCATGCCTATCCGAAAGTAGGGCGCTGAGGTCTTGTAGGTCAGTCCTGTCACTTCGTCTTTCTTGTGATTGGCGCGCCCCAGTCCCAGTTCGAATACGGGAAACCACTGGTCGTGTAGGTTGACGTGCAGTGCACCCTCGTATTCACCGTAGTCGCCGAACATCTGTTTTGCGGGGCCCACCAGGTCGAACGACACGGTGAAGCCGCGGAAAAACGGAATGGAGTCTTTCTCTGGGCGTATTTGCTTCTGCTGTGCATGGGCAACCGATACTGCCGCCAGCAGCACCAGGCTAACGGCGAGCCTTGAGATAAAGATGGAAATGTTCGGTCTCTGACTCATAGTTTACGTCGGTTTTGTTGATGACTACAGTGTCGATGATATCATGCGTACTGCTGATGTTGGTAATCTTGTGGAAGTAGGTCGGATGGCAGTCGACTGACTCAAAATGCGGATAGTCCTCTTTCTGGATGCGGATGGTGTCGAGCCAGATGGAGCCGATGGTGTCTACCACCATTGTGCAGATGATGTCCTCAAGCTGGGTATGGCTGACAGGTATCTTGAAATCGGTGGCTGTAGAGCCGCAGAGCCTGTTGATGAGCAGCGTGTCGCTGCCGTCGATTCTGGGCGTCCACACCCACATGGTGTCAACGCCGAGCGTATCTGTCGTGCCGTCGGCTTTCTTCAGATTGTACTTGGTCATCACGGTGTTCTGGACAGGACAGTCAATCGACGAGCAGGCACTCAGAAAAAGATAGACGCTCATAAAAAGGCTCAGCACTACCCATGCTGTCACCGGCCCTCTGTTCTTTCGTCTTTCTTTCATAGGGTATCTTCTTTATTGTTTCTTGATTCTAAGTGTCTCTTCTATCTGGTAGTCGTTGCGTCCTGCACTGTTGCGACTGATGAGGTCGCCGAGGAATCCTGCGAGGAACAGTTGCGTACCAATCATCATCATGGTCAGTGCGATGTAGAAGTAGGGCGAGTTGGTGACGAGCCGCATGGGAATGCCGTTGTAGAGCGCCCACATCTTCTCAACACCCAGGAAGAAGGCTGCGAAGAAGCCGATGATGAACACGATGGTGCCGAGGAAGCCGAACACGTGCATGGGCTTCTTGCCAAAGGTGCCGAGGAACCACAGCGTCATCAGGTCGAGATAGCCGTTGACAAAACGGTTCCACCCCATGAACTTCGACTTGCCGTACTGGCGCTTCTGGTGGTGCACCACCTTCTCGCCAATATTGTCGAAGCCGGCATTCTTGGCCAGATAGGGTATGAAGCGGTGCATCTCGCCAAATACCTCGATGTTCTTTACTACATCGCGGCGATAGGCTTTCAGCCCACAGTTGAAGTCGTGCAGGTTCTTGATGCCGCTCACCTTGCGGGCGGTGGCGTTGAACAGCTTGGTGGGGATGGTTTTCGACAGGGGGTCGTGGCGCTTCTGTTTGTATCCGCTGACGAGGTCGTATTTTTCGTCGACAATCATGTGGTACAATGCCGGAATCTCGTCGGGCGAGTCTTGCAGGTCGGCATCCATCGTGATGACGACGTCGCCCTTGGCTTCCTTGAAACCGCAGTAGAGGGCGGGCGACTTGCCGTAGTTGCGACGGAACTTGATACCCTTGACGTGCTCTGACTTCGCAGACAGCTCGGTGATGACGTCCCACGAGTGGTCTGTGGAGCCGTCGTTGACGAAAATGACCTCAAACGAGAAGTCGTTGGCTTTCATGACACGCTCTATCCAGCTGTATAGCTCTGGTATCGACTCGTCTTCATTGTATAGGGGTACTACAACAGATATATCCATAGATCTTGACTTTTTAATTCTTGACGTTTAACTTATTGCGGCGTGTGGAGGCGGCAATGGGAACTCCCAGCAGCAGACCGCCCGTGATGGTGAGAGTCAGCATGTTGACTGCATAGTCGATGGGGCGCATTTCTGCCATCATCTTGATACTTTCGTTCATTTGCTGCTCCATACCGTAGGCCTCTACCAGTCGGTGCCCCTCTTCTGAGTGGACGACGCTTGTCAGGTGGCTGAGCAGAAAGCCGTCGTCTATAAAGTTGAAATAGACGAAGACGGCGGCAGCCAATAACACGCCAGCATAGAAGAAGAGCAGGGCGGTATAGGCATAGCCGCGCAGAAAACTGATGATGCCCTCGCGAGCCTGGTCGCGGAAATGGCGAAGCCTGTTGGCGGCGTAGAATGGGGAAATCGTGATGAGCAGTACGGCGGTCATGGCCATCAGCGGATTGGTCATCCCCTGGATATAGCAGGCGAAGCTGCCAATCAGCAACAATGACAGCAGGGCACCGTCCTGCCGTGCAAATGCTTTCAATTGTATGTATTCTTCTGGTGTCATTTCCGCTGCAAAGGTACGAATAAATTTGTAAATGAAAAAAAATATCTGCATTCATTTGCAGTTTCTCAAATTTATTCGTACCTTTGCACCCGCAAAAATGGGCAAGTCCTGTACGGCCAGCTCCCTCGGAATCCCCCAGGATGGGAACATAGCAAGGGTACTTGGTTGTAGCGGCGCGATACAGCCAGCTTGCCCACCCGCCTCTTTAGCTCAGTTGGCCAGAGCACGTGATTTGTAATCTCGGGGTCGTTGGTTCGAATCCGACAAGAGGCTCGAGAAGATAGAAAGAGCAACGTGTTGAAACGTTGCTCTTTCTACTTTTTTGTGTGCATCCGTCAGTCCAGATCGACTACCGTGATGCCTGCTCCGCCGAATTGTACGTGCTCGTCCTTGGCAGACTTGACGTTGGGCACGGTGTGCAGGTACTGGCGGATAAGCTGCCGCAGGATGCCGCTGCCCGTGCCGTGCAGAATGCGTACTCGGCTCAGTCCGACCAGGATGGCATCGTCGATGAAGTGCATCACCGTGTCGACGGCCTCGTCGCCTCGCATGCCTCGAACGTCGAGGTCTTGATGGAAGTTCTGTCGGCGATCCTCCATCGTGGCACGTGTCATGTGCGACGTCTGGATGGCCAGGTGCGAGTGCTTGCTGGCACCGTCGTCGCTGTTCGTCTTCTGCTTTTCAGCCCTCTCTAATTGTTCCATCTTGACCTTACTGCGTAGCCCGCCGAAGATGACGGTGACCTGCTTGCCTTGAATGACTTCTATCTCGCCTACGCTGTTGGTGCCCTTGATGCGCACGCTATCGCCAAGCTGCAGGGGGCGGTTCTTGTCGTTCAGTACGGCCTTGGCTCGCTCCGCCAGCTTCTCGCTGGTTGCCTTCTGCTGGGCGCTTTTCTCGTTCTTGCGCTGCGCCTTGCGTGCCTTGCGCTCTTCCAGCTGCTGCAGCTTGCGGGCAAAGTCCTCCTCGCTCATCAGACCGCGTGTGTCGTCGCTGGTCACCTGCTGACGGAACTCCTGTAGCTCCTCACGAATGATTCGGGTGTGCTCTTTCTCTGCCTGTGCCTCCTTGATTTCGCGGATGGCATTCTCGATACGCCGGTTGGCTTCGCTCAGCAGTTCCTCGGCCTGCTGCTGCGCACGCTTTAGGATGGCCTTGCGTTCGCGCTCTATCTCTTCGATGTTGGTGTCATAGCGCTGTATCCTGCCTTCGAGCGACTTCTCCTGCTGGTGGATGGTCTGGCGCTTGCCTTCCCAATAGCGCTTGTCGCGCACGATGTCCTGCAGGTACTTGTCGCTCTGTATGTAGTCCTGACCTACTATCTCAGAGGCGTCGCTGATGACTTCTTCGGGAATTCCCGTCTTGCGTGCTATCTCGATGGCAAACGAAGAGCCCGGCTGTCCGATGCTGAGTTGGAAGAGGGCTTGCATCTGGTGGCGGTCGTAGAGCATCGCTCCGTTGACGACGCCCGGATGGCTCTCGTCGAAGTGCTTCAGGTTCTGATAGTGGGTGGTAATGACGCCAAAGGTCTGTTTCTTCCAGAATTGCTTGAGCACAGCTTCGGCAATGGCTCCGCCAATGGTCGGCTCGGTGCCGCCGCCAAACTCGTCGATGAGCAGCAGCGTCTTTGCATGGGCCTGCTTCATCATGTGCTTCATGTTCAGCAGGTGGCTGGAGTAGGTAGAAAGGTCGTCGGCTATCGACTGCTCGTCGCCTATGTCGATCATGATGTCCTCGAAGATTCCGGTCGTCGAGCGGTCGCCAATGGGGATGGAAAGGCCGCATTGCAGCATGTATTGCAGCAGTCCGACGGTCTTTAGGCATACTGACTTGCCGCCCGCATTGGGTCCGCTGATGATGAGCAGTCTCTTCTCCTTGGTGAGGATGATGTCGAGCGGTACCACCTTCTTGTCCTGCTTCGAGAGCGACCGCTGCAGCAGTGGGTGGATGGCGCGAATCCAGTCGATGTGCGGCTGGTCCGTTACCGTTGGCTCGAAGGCCTGCATCTGCTCTGCCATCTGTGCCTTTGCATAGATGAGGTCTATCTCACCCAGGAAGTGGTAGCTGTTCAGCAACTCCTGGACATGGGGGCGCAGCTCGTCGCTGAACACGGTCAGGATACGAATGATTTCCCTCCGTTCGGCAGCTTCCAGCTCACGTATCTTGTTGTTGGCCTCCACCACCTCGGTAGGTTCGATGAACACGGTCTTTCCCGTAGCACTCTCGTCGTGGACGATGCCTTTTATCCGGCGCTTTAGTCCAGGGGCAACGGGGATGACCAGTCGGCCGTCACGCATGGTCGGCGCCACGTCTTGCGCCACCAGCCCGTCGCGCTGTGCCGAGTGCAGAATGGTGTATAGCGTGCGCGAGATGCTGCCCGACGTCTGTTCCATCTCATGACGGATGCCCGCCAGGGTCATCGTGGCTGAATCCTTGATTTTCCCGTATTTGTCGAGGATGGAGTCTATGCGTCTGATGATGGCTGGAAAGGTCTGCACGTCAGCTGTCAGTCGGTGCAGTGCAGGATAGGCATACTCGGGCTTTTCCTCGTCGCCGTTGTTCTTGTTCAAGAAGGTGACAATCCCTCCGATAGTCTCCAGCGAACGGCGAAGGTCGAAAAGTTCGTCTTCCTCCAAGTGTGTGTTCTCCAGTCGAATACGAACGATAGACTGACGGACGTCAAAGAAGTAGTTCATGGGCATCTGCTCGGCAGCTTGTTGCAGTCTGCGGAACTCGCGGATTTGCTCCATCTGCTCGTTGATATAATCACAATCAGCGGAAAAGGCTATTTTGTCAACATTCTCCTTGCCGAGTGTACTAAGACAGAGCCCCTTCAATATCTGTCCTATCTCGTCGAATCCTATTTTCGATTCAAAATTCTTGGGATAAATCATGGTGCAAAGGTACAAATAAGTTGAGAGTTTTGCATGTAGTGTGATGAGATTTAAGCACCCGAAGACGTTAAAAAAAATTAATTACTATATGATTCTTAATTCTTGATTCCTTTTTTTCGGATTAAAAGTTGTACCTTTGCACCCGCTTTCGAGCTATTCGGGCACTGGAGAGATGGTAGAGTGGTCGATTACAGTAGTCTTGAAAACTACCGTACCGAGAGGTACCGGGGGTTCGAATCCCTCTCTCTCCGCCATTTAATGAAAAGGGAACCTTACGGATTCCCTTTTTTCGTGCCTGAAAATCAACTACTTGCATTTTTAACCCATTGAAAATCTGCTATATAGAGGGAGGAACGTCCCCAAAATGACATAAGCAGTCATTGGACATCTTCCGCGATTATAAGCACGGAATGTATTACCAGATGTATTACCGCCCCCCGCTGTCAATAGTTTAAAGTAATACTTTTAGTTAAAAATGAACAAGACACCGTTATTAGAGTTCGTTTACAACCGCAAAAAGACTGCGGCAACGAACAGGGAGGCAGCTGTTGAACTCAGAATCACTTTTGAGCGTAAACAGAAGTACATGACAACAGGCATCAGGCTCCTGCCAAAGCATTGGCACAGGGGTGCTGTAGTAAATCGAATTGATGCCCGTGAATTGAACGAGACGCTGGAGAAACTCATGGCTGAGGTTCGCCAGGTCATTCTTGACATGATGGGCGAGAGCGTAATGGACATCTTTTCTATTCAGGAGAGGTTGAAGCGTAAACGAGCAAGTGCCATCTCGTTCTTAGAGTTCTGCGAGCAACGGACAAAGATCCGTCAGTATGGCAAGGCTGATGACAGTAAAGAGCGTTACAACCGTTTCATGCGTTTCTTCTCGGCATGGGGCAAGATCCGCTATTTCGAGGATGTCACCGATGCAAACATCTTGGCATTGGATGAACATTTGGTGAAGAAGGGGCTGAAACCTTATTCTAAGTGGAACAACTACCACCGATTTCTCAATTCCTTTATCTTGGATGCTATTGACGAAGGATTCTTGAAACGTAATCCTTACAAATGGATTCGTATTGACAAGGAGAAATCGAAAGGTGGCATTGGCAAGTATCTTTCTCCATTAGAATTTGCGAAGGTTCGCGATGTCGCATTACCTTCTGAATGTCTTCAGAGAGTTCGTGATGTGTTCGTGTTTCAAACCTACACATGCCTATCTTATACTGACTTGTATGACTTTGATGCCAGAATGATTCAGGAGGTGAAGGGTATGAAAGTGTATGTTGGCAAACGAGCCAAAACGAAACAGACGTTCACAATCCCACTACTATCACCAGCTTTGGCTGTGCTGAAAAAGTATCAGAATAATTTACCTGTCATCAGTAACGTTAAGTATAACGAGTACCTGAAGGTTGTGGCACAGGCGGCTGGCATAGATAAACCCGTATCGAGCCATTGGGCAAGACATACTGGCGCAACATTGTTGCTCAATGAAGGAGGTATGGATTTGAAGACGGTAGCTAAGATTTGCGGTCACTCATCCTTTAAAATTACAGAGCAAGTCTATGCTAACATGCTCGATGATACTGTAGTTGACAAGATGGCTGCATACGAGAAAACACTGAAATAAAAACTCCGCATATATTTGTACCTGAAATCCTGCAGATGATTCCACATATCAATCCGCAGAGATATTTGAGGAATACAATGCGGAATACAATGCTGGATAAAATTATTTATGTCAAACAAAAATCGTATTAGTATGAAACAAGTAAATCGACAAAATCAGTATGCGGAATTTTCAATGACCATTTCAACGAGCAGAGAATTATGGCGCTACCTGTTTCGCGGGCAGAAAAACTCATCAGAAAAACTTACACGCGTAGAGGCGTTCCACGATCTTATAGAGCGGCAGTATGCTGCACTACAGCAAGAGAACGAATGCATCTTTGGGAGTATAAGCAGCCTGTCAAGAGCCTGGCACTGGGATAGAGATACCACGAGTACCTTTATTACGGATCTGGAAAAGTTTGGGGCGGTGAGTCGTTACGACATAGGAAAACGTGCAGTGTTAAAGCTGAACTGTACTATCGGCTAATAATCCATTCTAAGGCACCGTAGATGCCCTCTGAAGCAGAAGACTGCTGTTTGTGGTATCCCTATATCCCAGACATTCTTAGTGCTGTTACACCGTCTTAAATCGGGTGGTGTGTAACAGCACTCTTTTCACACATGCATTTTCGGAATCGTCATACAGCTTTCTCAACAACCCTCGCAGAGTGTCGAAAAATCCCTAAAGGCGCTTGCGCGTATTGCGAAAATTCCGCAATAGGGGTAGCCTAATACCTGCCTTGGGGAAAAAAACCGCAAGCAGCCGCCACAAACCAAGGTTGAGCAAGCTCATTGGCTGAATAAGCTCTGGGACACCCCGAGACCCCGCACCAAAACGTTTATCCGGCGAAGTTCTAAGCGCACAAGAAAAATGACGAAGAATGACTTTTCCCAAAGGTCTGCATTCAGGTTGATGAATTGCATAGCAATATATGACGAGAATCTTAGCATTGATGACGGGCCTGAATAGAAATGAAATTGCTTGATCAACGTTTTATCATAGGCAAGAAATGATTTCGAAGTTGTTTGGTTGTCGTAGATAATCCCCTCGTTAAGTCCATGATGATATCGTATCCCATCAAGGTCTTTTCTGTTGGTGTTGGTTGTTTTATATTGAGGTTCTGACATGTCTGGCTGAAGACTTCCCGATTGCGCAAACGATAGAACAAAATAGCATATCAGATACCCCCTCTTTAGATTTACATGTTATCATGGAACACAACCCTTTGGTGACCAACCATTATCGTTTGATTTCAATGCGGAAATTTGATCTATCGAATGCAAGGAGAAGAATGCCGAGAATGTACAATGAACATGTAAGCCTTTATAGTGAGGAAACTAATGCGGGATTAGTGGTACACCTCTATTGAATAGTTCCACATCTTCATTGCACACGATTTTCCACTCTTTATATGGGTAAAAAATCTGCAATAAAAATATTGCTTATAAGCAAGACACCCTGTTTCCCGAATGCGTAGAAAACATGTACCCGAAAGTGTGGAATTTTTCGAAGCAAACCTACGGGCTTATTCTCGTTGGTTAAGCACTACATATATTATAAGGTATGCCCTTTTGTCTGCTTTTGCAAAGACAATTGTTCTTGAAGACAACAATCGTCGTAGCCTGATGTGAATTGTGAAACGATAAATGAGAAAAAAGGCAATTTAGTGAGTGTTAAAGTTAATAATCGTGATATTTTGCTTCTGTTTCGACAAAAATGACTATCTTTGTACCCACAACATTTCATTATCCAAGTATGGACAAAGACATCAATCGCATCAAAGTGGTACTCGCAGAGAAGAAGAGAACCAACAAATGGTTGGCAGAACAACTTGGTTGTGCGCCGACTACTGTTTCAAAGTGGTGTACCAACGCTTGTCAGCCTCCGATGGAGACGTATCTACGAATAGCGAAGTTGTTGGAGGTAGAATTGAGCGAATTAGTGAATAGCAAGTTTGGCGATACAATTTGAGAGTAAGGAATGAAAGATGTGCTGATAAAGAAATTGCTCGATGCACTCAAAGAATACGAGTCGTTGGGAATCGCTGATCAGATAGACTATAAAAAGTTCTATCTGTATTCTCTGATTACCCATTCTACAGCCATTGAGGGTAGCACAGTTACAGAGATAGAAAACCAGCTACTTTTTGATGAAGGTATCACCGCAAAGGGGCGTAGCCTACAAGAGCAAATGATGAACCTCGACTTGAAAGTGGCATACGAACATTCTATGCGAATGGCAGATCAGCACGAAGAGTTCTCGGTGGAAATGCTCAAAAGTCTTTCTGCGATTGTCATGAAGAATACTGGTGCCACATATAACACGGCACAAGGTTCTTTCGATGCTTCAAAAGGTGACCTTCGCTTGGTAGGTGTTACAGCTGGCATTGGTGGACGTTCATACATGAACTTTCAGAAAGTGCCAGCCAAGTTGGAAGAATTCTGTAAGCAACTAAACCAACGAAGGAGTGAATTATCAAACCTTGATGACATTATTGCTAAATATCTATTCAGTTTTGATGCTCACTATCAATTGGTGACAATTCATCCTTGGGTAGATGGTAATGGGCGTATGTCTCGCTTGGTAATGAACCACCTGCAATATGAGTTCGGATTGGTACCTGTGAAAATCGTCAAAGAGGATAAGGCTGAATATATCCAAGCCTTGATAAATTCCCGGGAGAAGGAATCACTCGAGCCTTTCTGTGAGTTTATGCTGGAAGAACACATCCGAAACATTAGCAAGGAGATAAAAGAATACAAGAAATCACAAGAGAATGACCTGATAAAAGCCGTTTCTGACCCGATAAAATCTTTTTCTGACCCGATAAAAGAGAGGCTTTATCAAGCTGTCCTAAAAGATGGTGCTCTCAACTATGCCGAATATGCAGCTATCATAGGCGCATCAGAAGCAACTGTAAAGCGTCGCCTTGGAGAGTTGAAAAAAGATGGATTCATTATTCGAGTTGGCAGCAATAAGACTGGACATTGGGAAGTTATGAACAATAGACACTTGTGAACCTTTTATTTATGTTATTTATGCAGATACCGCAATCCGACATACTGACCACGAACCGGCTTGGGAAAATTTTCTCAAATACGGTAGCGACGTACAAATTCTTTTGGTTTGTATCGATTATGCAAATACATGCGAAATCGGACAACCCGAGAATCAGCGTGTGGGATATTGTCATCAGAATGGTGGCTAATGCCTGGTATCCTATTCACTATTTCCGTTTGTCCTTTGGTAAGAGTGATTCGCTGTTTGATATTGTGATGGAATTGCAGCACATTACTCAGATTCCTATTGATGCTAATTCTCAAACAATCATTGAAGGCTTAACAAGCAGACTGGAAGACAAGCAGATAAAGCGATTACTAACAACGCTAACGTTGAATGTTCCCTATCGCTTTTTGCGTCCGTGGATTGACACCTCTGATGACAAGGAGATGGTCAGACGTTCCCAGACATTGGAGAATGGAAGTCTTTATGCTTTGTATAAAGATGGCTCGGATTTCTATATCGTTCTGAATCAGGCTTGGGATGCTTATCTGCATACTCAC
>JAGAXW010000011.1 GCA_017847725.1 Prevotella sp. | reverse complement strand
GCTTCGCCATTGGAGTCTGTTACCGTACCCTTAGCAGTGGTCTGTGCAGACAGATTGCCCACGACTAAGAGCAGGCACAGAAGTAGCGCCGTTCGAAAGATACTCTTAAAATTAACAGACATAAATTAGTAGTTTTTAAAAATTAATAAAAATATAATGTGATTTGCGTTAGCATATTCGGAACAAAATTAATTCTTTTTTGCCTTGTCTGCAATAGTAGTCCGAATAATACCTACAGCGTGTCGGAAGGGGTGCTACAGAATTAAAAAATTAACAAAAAAACAGCGGAAAGCACTGCACTTTCCGCTGTTTTTAATGGGGTAAAAGGGTGTTTACTTGATCACGACCTTACGTCCGCCGATGATGTAGAGACCCTTGCGAGCCTTGTCGACGCGTATGCCTTGGAGGGTGTAGATGTCGCCGGTCATGACGGGAGCCTCGCTGTCGCTCTTAACGGTCTGGATGCCGTTGACGACACCGGTGGCGGCGACCTCGGCAGAGGCCTCGCTCAGACCGCCCATCTCGTTGGCGGCGCGTACGCTGTAGGTACCGTCCTCAGTCATCTCGTAGCTGTTGGTGATGGTGAAGTCGATGATGCTGCCATCCTTCACGACGGCCCACAGCAGTGCGTAGTCGCTGTTGTCCCATTCCAAGACTTTGGCGTTCTGCCTCACGTTCTGCGGGATGGGGGCCTGCTCCGTCAGCAGGGTGGGCTCCCACTCGCCGAACATCTTCGACATGTCGCTGTATTCGGCAGCCTCGGCAGGAGTCAGCTCGGGATTGTTGGTCTCGTTGCGGCGGTTGGTGTACTCATAGGTCTTCTGACCATCGACGATGACTTCTTTTCGCTCGTCGTAGGCGTCGAACGTATTCTTACGTGTGCTCAGGTCGATGACGCTACCCGTCTTGGTGGTCGAGTTGTATTCGGCAAAGCGCTTGGGATAGCCGCCGCTCATCTCGTTCCAGCCGATGGCTGAGGGCACGACGTTCATGCGGGTGTCAATCCAGAGGGCCACAGGTGTGCCGCTGCCCCAGGGACGACCGAGGGTGTAGTTGCCGTCAACACCTTCTCCGTCGCCGTTGATGACGCAGTCCTTCATGACCCAGCCGACGCTGGCCGGTCTGGAGGGTACGGCGCAGTAGCCGCCGGCAATCTGCTGGAACTCTACGCGGTTGTAGTAGGCGTCGCCCTTACCGCAGATGTAGTCGGTGCGGCCGCGGATGATGCCGTCCTCGAAGTAGAACAGACCATAGTCGTTCTGGCCTACCCACGTGTCCTGATAGCCGTGCAGCTTGGTGTTCTTCCAAATGGTTCTGGTGCCCTTGTCCTCGATGGCGATGTCGCGGCCGCGTGCATCTTCCATGCCGGTCGACACGGTCAGGTCCTGCCAATAGCTGTCGCTGCCGCTGAGCTGGAACACGTCGCTGTTGCCGATGCCTTCATAGATGCTGGCAGTGCCGTATTTGCCCTCGAAGGTGTCTTCGGCAGGAATGGTGTTGGTGATGATGGTGGCATCGCGGTCCTCACCGATGATGGATACGTTCTGCGCGTTGAAACAGGTGATGGGGTCTTTCTTAGTGAATGTTGTCTTGGTTCCGTTTTTCAGCTCGACGGTGTACGTCTTGTCGGCGGTGCCTTGCGGCAGTGTGTAGGTGCCCTTCTTCAGGAAGATGCGGTAGCGCACGTTCTTGTCGGCACGCGACTGGGCTGCCTGGAGGGCAGCCACCAGTTCATCGGTGGTGCTGACCACCTGGTCGTAGAGTGCCTTGGTGACGCTGGGACGTACCATCGTGGTGAAGTTAATGGTGATGGCATCGGTCAGCGTGGCGCCCGTCAGGTTCTTGACGGTGTTGGCGGGCAGGGTGAAGGTGTACTCGGTGGCATACTCCAGACCCTTGTAGCTGAAGGTGATGACCTTGCCGCTGACGGCAGGAGTCAGCTCCATCGAGCCGAGGGTAGCCTTGGTGCCCTCTACTACCTGTACCTTCTTGTCGAAGTTGAGCACAATCTTGCCAGTAGCAGAAGCGCCTGTGGCGCCATTCTCAGGAACGCTGGACAACAGGGCGGGAGCCACAGGGTCGTCGACGAGTTTCGGCGTGCCGGTGATGAAGAACATACCCAGTGCGTTACCGTCGTTAGGTGATGGGGCACCATTATCAACAGTAGAGTTCTTGTCTGCAATCATGCGGATGTAGAGGTCTTTCTGGTTGTTGCAGGCTTCTGGCAGGGTTACACTGAAGTTTTCTATCTGGCGGCGCGCCATCGTTGAGGTGCTGCCAACCTTGGTCCATGTAGTTCCGTCGGTCGAATACTCCACGTCATAGATGGTATAGGCATTAAAGTTGAATACCATCTGGAACTGTACCTTGATGTTGGTGAAGGCCTCGGCGTTCACCTTGGTCTGCCAGTGGTAGTGGCCCACGTCGCCGTTGCTGCTGCCCGTGCGCCAGTTGACGGCGGCGCCCTTGAGTCCCTCATAGCCGCCGGCGGCCAGGGTCGACTTGTCGAGCCAGCCGCTGGTGGTGCCGTCGTCGGTCTTGACGAGGCTCAGTGCGTCGGCCTCGTTGTCGGCAGCGGCGAAGTCGGCTTTACGGCCGTTGTTGCCTGCTGTGTAGAAGTCCCAGCCGGCGATGATGTCGGTCTCGCTATAGTTGGCGGTCAGCGTGACGTTGTCGTTCATCGTGATGAGCTTGCTGGCGTCGGTGGTGCCGTCGCTCCAGTTGGTGAAGGTTACGAGGCCCTCATACTGGTTGGCAGTCAGCTGGACGGCTGTGCCCTCCTCGTACATCTGCTTGCCCTCTACCTCTGTGCCTGCAGGGCTGACGGTCACCATATAGTCGTTGGTGCCGTCGACGGTCAGCTTCAGCTCGTAAGTGTTGACGGCCTTGAAGTTGGCGGTCAGCTTCTCGTTCTGTGTGATGTCGAACTGGTAGACGGGTTCTGTAGACACCTCCGTGCCGGCCTCGTTGGTCCAGTTCACGAAGTCATAGCCGAAGTTCTCTGTGGCCGTCACCTTGATGGTGCTGCCCTCCTCGTATTCGTCGCTGTTGGGGTACTTTGTCACACTACCGCCCTCAGCAGGCGATGCAGCGATGTCGAGCGTGTACTTGGCAACATCGGCGGCGGTGCCGTTGATAAGACCCTCGATGGTGACATCGGCATAGCCGGCAGACTTACCAGAACCAACGCCAATGGTACCATACATAAAGAAGCCTTCTGTAGAAGAAAGTGCCTCTTGCTGAGCAGGAGTTAGTTCTATTTCAAACTTGTTGGTGATGTTTGGCTCATCTTTTTTATTGTCAGTCTCGTAAGTCTCGCTGTTGCGCAGTGCAGTAAAATTGCCTAAGTTGATTTCCGTGCCGTCGGCTTTCTTAGCAGTGATGGTAACACCGTTGGCTACATTAGTGCCAAAGCGTACGATGTAGGCAGACAATTTAGTCGGAGTGAATGTCAGTCCAGCAGCTGGCTTAACGCTCCATTCTATCTTGTCGGTTGCAGCTCCGCTTAGGTTCCAGAGCTGAACGAAAGTAACGCCACTCAGTGTTTTGCTGGTACCTGTCTTGTTAGTTCCATCAGCCTTGCCAATGCTCAGGTTGCCGATATTGGTTGCAATGGTGGAGAATACTCCTTCAGGAGTTGCTTCGTTTTTCGAAATATCGCTGGGGTCTGAGAATGCCCAAACCACCTTGGCGGCCTCGTTGGTATACGTCTTGGCACTGCTTTGCACCACGGGCAGAGTGATAACGATGTTACGCCAGTATTCAGCGCCGTCCTGCTTGATGACCAGTGTTTCGGCAGCGTCGAGGATGGTGGAGGTGATAGTATAGTTGCCCGAACCTCCGGTCGTTGTTGCTGATGCTCCGTCGCCGAAGGTAATCTTTCCCGTTGGGTCACCATAGGTGTTGATAGCCACGGTGGCTCCTTTGGCTGACGGTACGGTGATGGCAAAATTATTCTTCACCTGGTGCCAGCCGTTATTGTTGGTTTGTATGGTGCCAGTAATGTCGGCTTTGACGTCAATAGTAGCGGTACCTATGGTAACCTGCGTGACAATGAAACCATCGTTTTGGTTATATTTCTGGTGACCATTATTGCCGTCCAGAGGGAAGGTCACTGTGACTTCCTCCGTGCGGTCTCCCAGCGCCACCGTGTTGGCGGTGAAGACGGGCTGCAGCGTGATGTCGGCGGCGGGAACGGTGTAGGCGGCGCCCGGCGCATAGGTGTCGTTGCCGTCGCTCCAGCCGGTCAGGGTCTTGCCCTCCACGTACATGGTGTAGTTCTTAGGTAGCGTAATCTCCTTGCCCACCTCGTCCTTGATAGGGGTAGGAACCATACCAGCGGCATCGCCTAAGGCGAACGATACGGTGGCTTCGTCCTTGAGGTCGGCGGGGTTAGCGGCCTCGATGGCGATATAAGGAGTCCAGCTTGCGCATTTGATGGTCAGCGTGGTTGCGTCGGTTCCTTTGTAATAGGCGTAACCAACGTTTTCTGTCGGCTTATTGCTGTCCCAGCATGTTGCAGCAACTGTAAATTCGGTCTTGTTGCTTGCTGCATCTGTGATAGTAGCGTCATGACTTCCAAAATTGCAACCGCCGAGAGTAACCTTGACTGGGCCGTCAACCTTCACGGTAGCAACCAGGTTAGTCCAACCGTGTTGATAGCCGTTATAGTTAGATGCAGTGAACGAAATGTTGGCGTTGGTGGCATTAGCTTCTACCACAGTGAGCGTACCATCAGCAGCTACGTTGATACCGAAAGCTGTCTTGCTGGTTACATCACTTGTCATCAGGGTGTTGTCGATAAGGTTGACAACAATGTTCTTGAATGCCGTCTCGGCAGCCGTCTTGTCCTGTACGACCTTCAGACCGAATAGGTAGCCGCCCTTGGAGATGACTTCTACATAGCCACGGTTGACATCGAATGAGGTGGCCGTGTAGCTGTTCTCGTTCTGGAGCGTCTCACCGCCATTGAAGTTGTAGTTAGAAAGGTTGGTGTAGCCGTAGACGGTTACCACGTCTTTCGTTGAGACAACAGGAACATGCAGGATGGTTCCATCGTTGAAACCAATGTTGTTACCGTTAGGCCAAAACTTTCCGTTGGTGGCATCAACGTAAAGATTGATACCATCAACCGTAGAAGCAACATTGCCTGTAGTCCCTTCAATGTTGCCCATGGTACGGATACCAGCAGGCAGGTTGTTCTGCCAACTCCACTCCGCAGTGACGGTTTCGGCCGCAGCAGTCTGTGCCATTCCGAGCATAGCCAGGAACAGCAGACAAAATGTCTTAAAATACTGTTTGGTCATAAATGTTAGTTTGTTAGTAAATTATGTTATTGAATTCTATTTTGCTTGTTTTAGTAATAAGGTGGTACAAAGGTACAAAATAATGTTTAAACAAACGTTTGACGTGCATTTTTTTTACTGAAAAGTCACGTAATCGTTTGCGAAACTATATAGAGCGTATTCAGTGTTCTTTTTGTGTTTCACGCGCGCCGTTATCTCCTTGATACACAGAATGATAGGCGTGAAACCATGTTTTTACCGACTATCATAGGCTGCGATGCATCGTGCGACGGCCGTCGCACATATATTTCACGGCCGTCGCACATATTTTCCACGGCCGTCGCACGATGCCGATACACTGGCCCTGGACTTCTTAAGGACGTCGATGGGTACAAATATAGTTTCACGCCTATCTCTCTAAACGTGAGAGAGATAGGCGTGAAAGTGAAACTGTGATTTCTTCGTAAAATCTACTTGATGATAACCTTTCGGCTCTGCTTGGTGCCGTCGCTGAATCGTTTCACCTCGATGCAGATGCCACGCTGCGGCTGGCTGACGCGTGCTCCCTGCAGCGAGTAGTATTCGGTGGCGACGAGCGTGGCAGCGTTCTCGCCAGTCAGCGTCTCGATGCCTGTTGTCGACTTCACGATGCCGTTGATGACAATCTGCGCGAGGCTGATAACCTTGCTGGTCGGCACTTTGTAGAGGTTGATGACGAGTGAAGAGGGATTTGCTGACGCATTGGCGCTGAAGTTCTTGGATATTTCCGTCAGAGTTGAGCCATAATTCGACTTTGTTTCACCGCAGACCTCTGTCGTCGTGCCGTCGCCAGACAGCCAGTAGGCCGACAGGCAACCGTTAGTTCCGCTGACGGTACTGTTAGATACGAACGAGACGCCGGTGGGCTCGAAAGTATAGCCGCTGGCAGGGGTAACGGTGAACTTGACGGCGTTGTCGTCGCTGGCCGTCGCGTCTTGCGTATTGGTGCCAAGGTAAGTGACCGTTACTCCGCTGACGGTACCCTTTGACTTGTAGCTGATATGCGCGCCTGCAGATACAGATGTGCTGACTTGTGATGCGATGTCGTCGTCGACGGTGGCAGGCTGGCTGATGGCTGCCGTGGCTGCGTCATACACCCACTTGATGGTGCCGTTAGTACCTGTGCCGTCGTTGATGGCGGGCACCACGGTGCCGTCTTCCTTCTTGTAGGCTGGATAGTAGTCCTTGACGGCGCTCTCGGCGTCATTGTTCTCTGCGAGCATGATGTGCTGCACGAGCGAGTTGGCATAGACCTCGAAGTTGGTATAGTATTTCTTGGGGTCGATGGTGTAGGTCTGTCCGTCGCTGGCGCTGTTGGGGTTCAGTCCGTTGGCCGTCTCCCATGCGTCGGGTATGCCGTCACCGTCCGTGTCGAAGCCCGAGGGGCGCGAGGCGGAAGTGAGCTCGTAGGTGCCCTGGTCGCTGACGCGGTCGATGAGGCCCTTCTTGCCAGTTACAGAACCTGTGTAGGTGGTAGTGCCGTCCTTGGCCTCCGTCATGTAGCGTGTGTCGACATTGTCGCGATAGAGGGAGGCACCGCAGTAGAGCTGAATCTTCTCGAAGGCCGTTGCTGCGCTGTGGGTGGTGACCTCGCCTACGGGAGCGGGCTCGTCGAGGCGGATGGGCAGGGCGTCCTTGCCGTTCACCTTGGTGTAGCTGTCGGCACCGTAGTAGTGGTTCTCGTCGTAAGTATAGCGTTCGCCGCCGCTGGTGGGCGTGCTGCTGTCGTAGCTCATCTTCTCCCAGCCGGCAGCATTGCCGTCAATCATGTTGCCGTCGAGATAGTAGCGGCTGTTCATGGTCCAGTATTTGCTGTTGTCGGCAGAGTTGCCGCTGTCGGCATAGCTGGCTGTGGTCAGACGGGATACAGTGGCGGCAGGACCGCTCTTGTAGTAGTTGCCCACCATGTTGATTTGACCGCCGCCAGGACCGCCGTAGCAGCCGTTGGCGTTGTAAATCACGCAGTTGCGGAAATCGACATTCTCAGCCTGTACGGCGTTGGCCCAGTTGTACTGGCTGTAGAGCT
This sequence comes from Prevotella sp., assembly GCA_017847725.1. Lineage (GTDB taxonomy): Bacteria > Bacteroidota > Bacteroidia > Bacteroidales > Bacteroidaceae > Prevotella. The sequence goes on along the minus strand of JAGAXW010000011.1, from coordinate 52,646 downwards.
TGTTGCTGGTATAGCCGGTCCAGTCGTAGCGGGCGCCGCAGAAGCGTGGCGAGCGGTTGGCTACGTGCAGTATCATGTTGTGGTGGAAGGAGGCCAGCTTGCCGCCCCAGATGCCGCCATAGCCGTGGGCTCCCTTGCCGTGGCCTGCATCCACCAGACTCTCGCCCACCGTGCACCACTGCATGGTGAAGTTGTTGTTGTCGTAGAATGAGGCCACCTCGTCGATGCTCCACGAGAAGGAGCAGTGGTCGAGGATGATGCCCGTCTTCTGGCGCTGCCAAGTGGCATCGGCACCGTCGTTCTTGTCTTTCTCCTCACCGCGACGGAAGCGCACGAAGCGGATGACATTGTTGGCACCCGGGCGAACGGTGTAGTAGCGGATGGTGATACCGGGCTCGGGAGCCGTCTGTCCGAGGACGGTGATGTTGTCTTTGAATGTCAGGTCGCTGGCCAAGGGGATGACGCCTGCCACGTCGAAGACGACGATGCGGTTGGCGGTGCCGACGGCTTCGCGCAGCGAGCCAGCGCCTTTATCGTTTAGATTGGTAACGTGAACCACCGTCTTGCCTTTTCCGCCCGTAACGTAACGGCCGTGGCCTTCGGCGCCGGGGAATGAGGGCACTTGGTCTTGCGCAATGGCTACGAGCGACAGGAGGGCTGTGGCCAGCGTGAATAGGTATTTCTTCATTTGTTTGTTAGTATAAGGTGTTATTTGCTGGTTGCAAAGGTACGGCTTTTTGTCTGCAATCGCTTCATAAAATGAGTTAATAATGCTGAAAACGTTTACGTCTTACTGCATGCGGTGCAGTCCCTCCCAGCGCACCTGCCAGCGTCCGTCCTTGGGGAAGCCGGGGTTGAGCACCTCGGTGCAGCCGTCCCAGCCGGCACACATCATGGCGACGGCGGTGAGCAGGGCACCATTGCCGGGCAGGTAGAGGCGCAGGCGGTCGGCCGTCTGGAAGTTGTGGCCGTTCTTGAGATAGGTGTTCTTCTGCGTGTCGATAAGCAGGGCGTCGAGGGCGACGTCAGGCATGCCCAGACGGGCTGCGGCCATCGCTATCATGCCGTAGTCCCAGCCCCACGTGGTCTGCCAGTTCCAGTTCTGCATGACCCAGCGGAGGGTGGATTGGCCGGCCGGAGAACCGGCGGGAGGGGTGGTTGGGGTGGCGGGGAGCATGGCGAAGGGGGCGATGCAGGCGGGGTGGTCGTTGCGCGTCTTCTCGGCGAAGGTCTCGGTGGGACCCGCCGGAGAACCGGCGGCAGTGGTGGCGAAGGGGTCGAAGGGGGCGAGGCCGGTGGTCTTGCCCTTGGGAAGGCCGGCGGTGATGATGCCGTCCTTCATGGGCAGGGGGGCGAGGCGTGCCATCACGGCATCCCAGTCGCTGCGACGGGGCAGGCCCCTGCGCTCACGCCACTGCTGGGCGATGCTGAGGCCGTAGCGCCAGTAGGCCAGCTCGAAGGGGTGGTCGTAGCTGATGTCCTTGGTCATGCACTCCTGCATGGCGGTCTGTCCGAAGAGATGGCCGCTGGCGGCAAAGTCGGCCATGAAGTCGGCCGTGGCCTCTACGTTGGCGGCATAGCGCTGCAGCGTCTCTGTGCCGGGCTGTGCGCGGTACATCTCCTCGGCCAGGTAGATGTAGTGGGGCTGCTGCCATGTGAGGAAGGAGCCTGTGTTCGACGGTGCCTCGCCGGCCCAGGGGTCGGTCATCTTCATCCAGCGCAGGCCCTTGAAGCCTTGCCGCTCGGCAATCTTACGGGCTATGGGGGCTGCGGTGTCGTCGTACCAGCGCAGCATGCGGGCTACCACCTGCGGCTGGTTCCAAAGGGCGAAGTCGACGGCATGCCACCACGTCATCTCCAGATGGGGGCGGCCGAACCAGGTGTTATAGGTGAGGCCTGTCTCTTGGGGCGGCATGTTGCCGGCGCAGTTGATGCGGGTGAGGTACTGGGAGAGTACGACGCGGCGCTCCAGTTCCTTGGCGCGCGGGTCGGTACAGCGGCCGAAGTCGGCGAAGGCTGTGGTGGTCCAGAACTTGTGCCAGAACTTGTGGGCGGCTTTCTGGACGGCGGAGAAGGATGCTGTGCCCGCCGGGGAACCGGCGGGAGAGGTGGCTGGGGTGGCGGTGTATTCGGCGACGAGGGAGAGGTCGGCGGTGGTGGGGGTGATGGTGTATTCGTGGGGGGCGGTGGCGGCGATGGTGGCAGGGCCCTCCCAACTGAGGCGGATGTAATAGACGGTGGTGTCGAGGCGGTGCTCGATGACGGCACTGGCGGCACTCTGCTCGACGATGCGGCTTGTATGCTTGTTGACGGCGGTCCAGTCGCTGGCATCGTCGGCATGGCGGCCGGTGGGATAGGGCAGACGGAGGGTGACTCGGGCACGGCCGCTTGCGAGCAGGGGCGAACTGATGCGGTAGGCGGTGGCGTCGTGGTCGGGGTGGGCTGTGGTGACCACGCTGACGGGCTGGCCGTCAATCTTATAGGCGGACTCTATCTGGCCATTCCATAACGAGAGCTGCTGGCGGATGTCGGTGAGCTCGCTCAGGGCTACGGGACGGCCGTCGGCATGCTGCAGACGGAGACCGATGGCACCGAGGTTGAGGCGGTGGGGATTGACGCGGAAGTATTCTGTGGCGGCGATGTTGCGGGGGGAGGGGGCTGCGGGAGAGCTTGTTGTGCCCGCCGGAGAACCGGCGGGAGGGGTGGCAGCGGTGGCATGGGTGGTTTTCTTGGGCTTCTTGTACTCGATGGCGTAGACCTCGGGGTGGCCGTGGCCGAAGTCGTAGGACTTCTCGGTCTCGGCGGGGGTGAGGGACTCGGTGTTGGGGAAGGCGTGCCAGCCCCAGTCGCTCATGGCGTTGAGGGGGATGCCGTTCTTGTAGTCGTCGACATAGGTCTGGAGGCCGGTGATGTCGACGGTGGTGCAGAAGTGGCCGTTGCCTACGGTGAGGGATGCGAGCGTGTCGGCCTGGGTGATGACGGGACTATTACGAAAAAGAACAGCCTCGCGATCAATCGAGGCTGTTATGTTTTCGGTGGTGTAACCAAGCATCTCCATTTCCAGCGAGGCCCAGATGAACGGCCCGACGCCCTTGGCGTCATTGTCGCGTATGGGTTCGCTCAGATAGTATTGGTAACTGCCGTCGCGCTTGCGGTTCTCCTTGACGCTGCCCTTGGGGTTGACCTGCTTCATGGCGGCCTGCACCTCAGGCGTAGCAGCCGGGCCAAGGCCTGCTACGGCACAGCAGTTGGTGAGCGAGATGGTCTTGTCGACATTCACCTTGATGAAGTTCTTGATGATGCCCTTGTAGGCGCGTATGCCTGCGTCGCGGTATTTCTCACCGACGTAGCCTTTGCGGTAGGCCTTCAGCAGGGCGTAGGCAAACATGCTGGAACAGGTGGACTCCAGATAGTTGCCCTCTCTGCCGGGAGCGTCCATTACCTGATACCACACACCTGTCTGCTTGTCCTGCCACTTGAGGATGGCATCAAAGTCTTTCTGCAGCAGGTCGATGACCTCGGCACGGCGGGCATAGTCAGCGGGCAGTGCGTCGAGTACCTCGATGAGGGCCATGGTGTACCAGCCCTGGGCGCGTCCCCAGCAGTGCTGTGAGAGTCCGGTCTGACGGTCGGCCCAGAAGGTCTTGCGGGTCTCGTCGTAGGCATGGCGGTTGAGGCCGGTCTTCGGGTCGAGCGTGCGCTGGTAGGTAATCTTCAGCTGATTGACGGCATCGTCGTAGATGGCGAGGACAGCGGGAGAGATGGCTGGGGTGGCGCGGTGCTTCTTGGCTTTGGCCTTGGGGGTGGTGATGGGGGCCGTCAGCGTGCGGAAGGGCAGTCCCATGAAGATGCCGTCGAGCCATACCTGATAGGCGTAGATGGCCTTGTGCCAGTATACCTTGTCGGCGATGGTGCGCGGCTGGTTCTGCAGCTGCTTCATCATGGTCTGCATGGCCAGCAGGTTCTTCTGCTCGGGCCAGTTCTGATACATGCGGGTGACGAAGTGGCCTGTGCGGATGTTGTCGAGGTTGTAGTCGAGGATGTTATAGCCGCGGATGTCGCCCTTCTGGTTGATCATGGTGTCGGTATACTCCTGACAGTATTTGCGGATATCCTCGCCACCATACTTCAGATAGGTGTCGAGCATGCCTTCCAGTTCGATGCCCATCACGTAGCTCCACTTGGGCTTCTTGGAGAAGTCGAGCAGGTAGCTCTTGGGCACGCGCTTCATCTCGCTGTAGGTGAGCCACTCGGAATAGTGCTTGTAGGGCGGGTTCTGGAGCACGAGGGAGCCGTTGACGACGAGGTTGTCGTAGGTGACGTTCTCGGCGCGGCCTACCTGATGGACGGGCTTGTCGTGGACACCGTCGAAGTGGCAGTTGCGCACGTTGATGTTGTTGATGGTGTTGGAGAGCTTCTCGTCCTGATAGCCTACAATCATGACGCCGTACTTGGAGCGTTTGCAGGTGACGTTCTCCATTGTGACGTTGCGCACGGTGGGATAGAAGCCACGGCAGCATATCTCGCGTGGCTCGTAGTCGGTGTTGATCTTGAGCACTGCCTCACGGCACTGGCCGACGTTGATGTTGCGCATGTTGATATTCTCGATGATGCCGCCACGGCACGAATTGGTCTTGATACGGAGCACGCGGTCGAGGCTGGGCGAGTCCATCTCACAGTTCTCTGCATACACGTTCTGGCAGCCACCGCTGATTTCAGAGCCGATGACCACGCCGCCATGACCGTTCTGCATCTTACAGCCGCGGATGATGATGTTCTTGGAGGGGGTGCCTGCAAAGCGGCCCTGTCCGCCCTCGCGACCGTCGTTGTTGCGGCCGCTCTTGATGGCGATGCAGTCGTCGCCCGTATTGAAGAAACAGTTCTCGATAAGCACGCGGTCGCACGACTCGGGGTCGCAGCCGTCGCCGTTGGGGCCGTCGTTGTTAATATGTACGCCGCGCACGGTGATGTCCTGCGACAGCAGCGGGTGGATGACCCAGAAGGGCGAGCGCAGCAGGGTGACATTCTCGATGAGGATGCCGTTGCACTGGTTGAAATTAATCATCTGCGGGCGCAGACCGTCCTTGGGACCGAAGCGGCGCTGGTCCATGTCGACACCGTCTTCGGCCTGCTTCAGCAGACGGGCGCGGGCTCCCATGTTCTGGGCGATGCCGCCCTCCTTCATGCCGAACCTCTTGTTGCCACACCAGGGCCACCATGTCTGGTTGGAGCCGCCACCGTCGATGGTGCCGCGCCCCGTGATGGCGATGTCCTTGGCCTTATAGGCATAGATGAGCGGACTGAGGTTCCAGCAGTCTAACCCCTCCCAGCGGGTGGGCACGATGGGGTAGAGCTCCGGCTGGAAGGCAAACTCCAGTACGGCGCCTTCCTCGATGACGAGGTTGACACCCGACTTCAGCTGGATGGCAGCGGTAAGAAACTTCTTGCCAGCAGGCACCACGACACGGCCGCCACCCTTGGCCGAGCACTTGTCGATGGCCTTCTGGATGGCCTTTTGGTTCTTTGCTGCGGTGGCTGTCGGCTTTGCCCCATACTTGGTGATGTCGTACACGGTGTTTGCAAATTGCGGCATGCGGATGCTCTGCTCAATCTGCTTGTACTGCTGGGCGTTCCATCCCTGTGCCTGTAGGCCGAGGGCGACGAGCGTGCACAGCAGCAGCGTCTGGAATAGTCTTTTCATTATTTTAATTCGTTTAGTAGTTTCTGCATGCAAAGATAAGAAAAAAGAGCGAAACATCGCCCTCTTTCACATTATTTATAAAATAATTCAATGGCGCAGGGCGTCGAAGAGCTGGTCGAGTGCCTTGTCGGCGTTCTGCGTCTCTTGGAGCAGGGCTACGAACTTGGAACCGATGATGGCGCCGGCGGCGTTGTCCTGGGCGGCCTTGAGTGTCTGGGCGTTGCTGATGCCGAAGCCAATCATGCGCGGATTGCGCAGCTGCATCTGGTCGATGCGGCGGAAATACTGCTGCTTCTGTTCGTCGAACGACCGCTGGGCACCCGTGATGGCGGCAGAGCTGACCATGTAGATAAATCCGTCGGTATGGTCGTCGATGAAGCGGATGCGCTCGTCGCTGGTCTCAGGGGTAATGAGCATGATGACGCGCAGGTCGTAACGGTCGGCAATGGGTTTCACCTCTTCCAGATAGTCCTTGAAGGGCAGGTCGGGGATGATCATGCCGCTCACTCCGCTGGCCACGCACGACTGGCAGAACGCCTCGATGCCGTACTGCATGATGGGGTTGAGGTAGCCCATCAGCACAAGGGGAATGTGCACTTGCTCCTTGATGGCCTTGAGTTGGCTGAAGAGTAGCGGCAGGGTCATGCCGTTCTTCAGGGCTGTGGTGGCAGCGTCCTGGATGACAGGGCCGTCGGCCATGGGGTCGCTGAAGGGGATGCCCACTTCTATCATTGATATGCCCCTCTGCTGCAGCGTCAGAATGGTGTTGGCCGTACTGTCGAGGGTGGGCGCTCCTGCGCAGAAATAAATTGACAGCAGTTTGTTGTCTTTATTCTCGGAAAAGAGTTTATTGATGTTGTTGGTAGTCATGGATAAATTGTTTTAATTTTATGATATCTTTTAGGGCTGGGCTTGACTCGAAGCGGGAGTTGAGGTCGATACCCGCTAACTTAGGATGTCGGAAGGTGCTGATGCGCCCGGCGTCGTCGGGACCGATGCCGCCACTGAGCAGGAAGGGCACCGAGCCGTCGTAGCCGTCGAGTACGGACCAGTCGAAATGGCGCCCGCTGCCACCCACCGTTGTGCAGCGGGTGTCGAAGAGAAAAAAGTCAACAGTGCCGTCGTACAGCTCGTGTCGACGGAGGTCGGCAGCGGTCTCGATGCTGATGGCCTTGATGACGCCGACCGACGGGCAGTATGTGCTGCGGAGTCGACGGATGTAGTCGGCACTCTCGTTGCCGTGCAGCTGGACGAAGTCGAGGGCATATTCTGCAATCTTCGCCCCGACCGTGTCAATGGCGGCATCGACAAAGACCCCCACGCGCTTGACGCTGGTGGGCAGGTAGGCTGGGCGCTCACTGACGTAGCGGCCGGAGCGCTCGTAAAAGATGAAGCCCATCCAGTCGATACCTAACTGCTCGACAGCGCGGATGTTGTCGGCGTCGCGCATGCCGCAAACCTTGATAATTCCACTGTTCATAGTTGACTGATGAATCTGGCGAGGCCCCGGCCGGGGTCGGGCTCGCGCATAAACGTCTCGCCGATGAGAAAACCACGGAAGCCAGCCTGGCGCAGTTCGCGAACGGTCTGCGGACAGGAGATGCCGCTCTCGCTGACGAGGACGGGAGTGGCCGAACCCGTCGTGGAGGCAACGGCAGCGCGCAGCTTCTCGGCCAGTCGGTAGCTGTTGTCGACATCGGTGACGAAGGAGCCGAGGTTGCGGTTGTTGATGCCATACATGTCGGGCGACAGTTCGGCATATTCGAGCTCCTGTTCGCCGTGCATCTCGAGCAGCACCTCGAGTCCTAAGGCATGTGCCTTCTCAATCAGTGCGGCACACTGCGACTTAGTCAGGCAGGCGGCGATGAGTAGTACGGCAGAAGCACCGCACAACAGCGCCTCGTAGAGCTGCAACTCACTGATGACGAAATTCTTGTAGAGTATGGGGAGAACGACACCGCTCTGTCGCGCCATGCGGATGAATTCGTCGTGACCGCCAAAATACCGCTTGTCCGTCAGGATGCTCAGAGCGGCAGCCCCGTTTTGCTGATAGCTCAGGGGGATGAGGTCGGCGCGACCTTCTTCCTTGATCCATCCCTTGGAGGGCGAACGGCGCTTGAACTCGGCAATGATTCCACTGTCAGACGACAGCAGGGCCTCCCTCATGGAAACCTTCTTCCTGACCATGCGGTCCAGTTCCTGCCGTTTGTGGGCCACAATCTCTTGTAAGACGTCTTGCATATTGAAGCTTTTTATGTCCGAAAAGCGAATTAACGCGAATTAACAAACTTTTCGGGCGATGTTTAAGATAGGGTGAATTTCAAGTTAATTTACGTTAATCGCCAATTTAACTGTTTAGCTCGGCAAATTTCCGGAAGGTACGGAGGGCAGCACCGCTGTCGATGGACTCGCGGGCGATGTCGATGCACTCTTCGATAGATTTCTGCCCTTTCTCGAGCACCTGGATGCCGAAGGCGGCATTGGCCAGCACAATATTTTTCTGTGCGGGGAGGGCACGGTTCTCCAGAACGCTGTCGAAAATCTGTGCGGCCTCCTCCTCGGTGGCACCACCTACGAGCTCCTCGGGTTTGGCTATGTCGAATCCGAGATCCTGGGGCTTGAAGATGCGCTCGTACTGATTGGTGGTCACCTTGAAGTCGCCCGTCAGCGAAATCTCGTCGTAGCCGTCGATGCTGTTGACGATGCCATAGTCGATGCCGAGGCGCTGGTATACATTATTATATAGGCGCATCTGGTCGAGGGTGGCAACACCCAGCAACTGACACTTGGGCTGACTAGGGTTGACCAGTGGACCCAGCAGGTTGAAGATGGTGGGGAACTGCAGCGCCTTGCGGATGGGCCCTACAAACTTCATGGCCTTGGCAAAAAGCTGGGCATGCAGGTAGACGATGCCTGCCTCGTCGAGCGAGCGGTTCAGACGGTCGATGTCATCAGTGAAGCGGATGCCGTGGTGGGCAATGACGTTGGAGGCACCGCTGACAGAAGTGGCGGCATAGTTGCCGTGCTTGGCAACCTTATAGCCTGCGCCTGCAATGACAAAGCAACTCGTCGTCGAGATGTTGAAAGTGTTCTTGCGGTCGCCACCCGTGCCGACTACGTCGATATAGCGGTCGGCGCTGAGAATGGCTGGCACGCCCGTCTCGAGGATGCCATCGCGGAATCCGAGGAGTTCGTCGACGGTGACGCCGCGCATCTGCAGGGCCGTCAGCAGCGCTGTTATCTGCTCGTTGGGGTACTCGCTGTGCGTGATGCCTATCAGGATGCTTTTCATCTCCTCGCGGGAGAGCTCCTCGTGGTTGAGCATCCTGTTCAGGATGTCTTTCATTGTCTGTTTGGTCATGTCTGCTATCTTTTTAATGTCATTATTCCTGTATTATAGAAAGAGCCAGTTCTGTAGCATTTTGCGGCCGTCGGGCGTCAGCACGCTCTCGGGGTGGAACTGGATGCCGCGGATGTTGAGCTCTTTGTGCTTGAGTGCCATGATCTGCCCGTCGTCACTCTCGGCAGTAATCTCCAGACAGTCGGGGAAGTCCTCCTTGGACACCACCCACGAGTGGTAGCGCCCCATGACGATGCGGCGGGGCAAGCCGTAGAACAGGTCGTCGTTGTTAAACTGGCTGCCTTCGGTGGCTACGCCGTGAAATACCTCACTCAGGTTCTCAAGTTTACCTCCGAAGACCTCGCCGATGGCCTGGTGGCCGAGACAGACGCCGAGGATGGGCTTACGGCCGGCATACGCGCGGATGACGTCGAGCAGCAGACCGGCCTCTGAAGGAATGCCAGGGCCTGGCGACAGGATGATCTTGCTGTAAGGCTCCAGTTGTGAGAGCTCAAAACGGTCGTTGCGGACTACCGTCACCTCTGTGCCCAGTTCCCTCACCAGATGAGCGAGGTTGTAGGTGAACGAGTCGTAATTATCGATGATGACTATTTTCATAGGACAGTTATAGTTGTTCGGCCATGAGGATGGCTTTCCTCAGTGCGCCAAGTTTGTTGTTGACTTCTTGTAGTTCGTATTCTTCGTTGCTCTTGGCCACAATGCCGCCACCGGCTTGAAACCACAGCTCGCCATTGCGCGACACGAAGGTGCGGATGGTGATGGCCTGGTTGAGGCTGCCGTTCAGTCCGATGTAGCCGATGCAGCCCCCATAGGCACCGCGGTTGTGGGGTTCGTACTCAGAGATGAGCTGCATGGCGCGCACCTTGGGGGCACCGCTCAGGGTGCCGGCGGGGAAGGTGTCGATAAAGGCCTTGATGGGGTCAGCGCCGGCGTTGAGTTGTCCGCTGACGCGGCTGACCAGATGGATGACGTGTGAATAGTATTGGACGTCCTTGTAGTAGTCTACCTTCACATGGTGGCAGTTGCGGCTGAGGTCGTTGCGGGCCAGGTCTACCAGCATGACGTGCTCGGCATTCTCCTTGGGGTCGTTGCGCAGGAACTCGGCACCCTCGCGGTCTTTCTCGGCATTGCCCGTTCTGCGGGTCGTTCCGGCGATGGGGTCGATGTAGGCGAGGAAGGAGTCCGACATGGAGCCCGACGGAGAACCGTCGGGAGGAGTGGCTGGGGTGGCGACGATGCGGCAGTGCGTCTCGGGACTGGAGCCGAAAATACGGAAGCCGCCGAAGTCGAAATAGAAGAGGTAGGGCGAGGGATTCACACTGCGCAGGGCGCGGTAGAGCTTGAAGTCGTCGCCCTCGTAGCGCTGGATGAAACGGCGCGAGAGGACTATCTGGAAGACGTCGCCACGCAGGCAGTGCTGGATGCCACGGCGGATGTTGGCCTTGTGCTCCTCATCGGTCAGCGGACTGCTGACATCGCCGATGGGATGGAAGTCGTATGCCTGCACGTTGGCCTTGTTCATGGCCCGTAGTATCTGGTCGGGTTCTGTGCTCTCCGCTTCCTCCGAGAGGCTTACCACCGTCAGTCGGTTGTTGAAATGGTCGAAGACAATGATGTCCCTGTAGAGTATGTACAGCACGTCGGGGGCATCGTTCTTTTCCTGTGTCTCGTCCTTGACGGCAATGTCTTCGAAGTAGCGAACGGCATTGAATGAGGTGTAGCCGTAGAGCCCGCAATAGTGGGCATGCTCCCCCTCTACCTCTATGCGGTCGATAAGGGCGTGGATGGCTTCGGCCGTCGTGAAGTCCGCTGTAAGCGGCTGCTGGAGCTGGCTGCCGTCGGGGTAACTGACGGTGGCTATTCCGTGTCCGACGGCCACGCTCGCTATCGGATTGATACCGATGAAGGAGCGTGCATTATCCTTCTCATGGTAGTCGGAACTCTCCATAAGTGCACTCTGGGGGTAGATGTCGCGCAGTCGCATATAGACTGCAACCGGTGTATAGAGGTCGGCCAGGATGGTACGACTCGCGGTGTTGTATTTAAAAGTTTCCATATTCTCCAGCCATTTGTTTGTTGTTCAGATAGGTTTCTACGTCCTTGTCGCCGCGACCGCTGACGGTCAGCACGACCACATCGTCGGGGCGGAACTGCATCTTGGACAGGGTGGCGATGGCGTGGGCCGACTCCAGAGCAGGGATGATGCCCTCCATGCGGGTCAACTCGTAAGCAGCATGTACGGCCTCGTCGTCGTTGATGCTGTAGACGGTGGCTCGGCGCTGTGTGGCCAGATTGGCGTGCATGGGTCCGATGCCAGGATAGTCCAGACCGGCGGAGATGCTCTCGGCCTCGATGATCTGTCCGTCGGGGGTCTGCATAACCAGTGTCTTGGCTCCGTGCAGGATGCCCAGTCGACCGGCGTGGATGGTTGCAGCCGTATGTCCTGTGTCGGCACCCTGTCCGCCGGCCTCGGCCAGTACGATGCGTACACGCTCGTCGTCGATGTAGTGGTAGATGGTACCTGCTGCATTGCTGCCACCCCCCACGCAGGCCATCAGTATGTCGGGATAGTCGCGCCCGATTTTCTCCTGTAGCTGCTGTTTGATTTCTGCGGAGATGATGCTCTGCAGGCGGGCCACCATGTCGGGGTAGGGATGAGGCCCTACCGTGCTGCCTATTATATAAAAGGTGTCGGCAGGATGGCAGCACCAGTCGCGGATGGCCTCGTTGGTGGCATCCTTCAGCGTCCAGTTGCCGGTCTTGACCGGGCGCACTTCGGCTCCCAGCATTTTCATGCGCTCCACGTTGACATGCTGCCGCTCTACGTCGAGAGCCCCCTGATAGACCACGCAAGGCATGTTCATCAAGGCGCATACGGTAGCGGTGGCCACACCGTGCTGACCGGCACCTGTCTCAGCGATGATGCGTTTCTTGCCCATCTTCTTGGCCAGCAGAATCTGTCCGATGGTGTTGTTGATCTTGTGAGCACCCGTATGGTTGAGGTCCTCACGTTTCAGGTAGAGGCGGCAGCCGTACTTCTCACTCATGCGACGGGCCAAGTAGAGGGGTGACGGGCGTCCTACGTAGTCGCGCAGCAACGACATGTACTCGTCCTTGAACTCCTGCGACTCGATGATGGGAAGATACGCTTCCTGAAGTTTCTTGACCGTGGCATAGAGAATCTCCGGAACGTATGCACCGCCAAACTCTCCATAAAATCCTTTGTCATCTACTAAATAACTCATATTTTGATAGTTAAAGTGTTGTCAGATAAAATAGAAAAGAGGCCCGCCGCGTTGTCGACGAGCCTCTATCTATTCTTTGAAAACAATATATGGCAGCGTAGCCCGCGACTATTTAAATCTCGAGTTGCGCCACCACCATGTATTGTTCGTTCTCATCATATATTTGTTGTTTTTGTCTTGATTCGAGTACAAAAGTAGACATTCTGCTTTTATTCTGCAAATTTTTCTGTCCCTTTTTTTATATTTTGACAGAAATAGTGTAATTTTGCCGACGAATCAGAAAATTTAACATGAATATACAAAAACTATTAAACAAGACTGATCGCTTTGCAGCCTATGCCGGTTGCTGGATAACAGAAGTCGACGAGCAGCATGCTGTCGCTGTGATGACTGTAGAAGAAAAACATCTGAACGGTGGGAATGTATGTCAGGGAGGGGCGCTCTTCACGCTGGCCGACCTGGCCATTGCTGCTGTGATGAACTATCGGGGACAGCTGACATTCGGCATTCAGAATAACATTATGTTTGTCACCAGTGCGCGTCAGGGCGATGTGCTGACGGCCGAGGCGGTAAGCGTCTGCGACCATCATAAGATACCGAGTGTGGAGGTTCGCGTGACCAACCAGACGGGCCAGCTTATCTGTCATGTGACGGGTGTGGGCTACCGAAAGGCGGTGGCATTGCCTACGGAGTAGTGGTGGCGATTGTGACGGCAACGACATTCTTGATGCCGGCCAGTCCCATGTAGGTGTCGAGACTCCCAAAGGCGTACACCTGCTTGTTCAGCAGCTGGGCATTGGCAACTTCTTCTAACCCCTGCCGCATACTCTTGCTGACACCGACGGGGAAGAGTACGGCCTTGTCGTATGTGCTCTTGAAGTCGTCGCCGGCAGGTGTGTCGGACAAGACGAGGGCAGTATAGTCGTCGGCAGAGACGTTCTCGAACTGCATGTTCGACATCGACCTGCTGGTGAACCCCACGATGTAAGCCTTGACGCTGACGGAGAGATACTGCTGCTGACTGAAAGCGGCAATGACCTGGGCAATGCTTTGCACCGGCAGACCGCAGTAGGTCTCGCCGCCATTTCCTCCTCCGCCGTCGCCACCTCCGCTACCACCTCCGCTGCCGCCGTCGCCACCTCCGCTGCTGCCTCCATCGCCACTTCCGTCTCCGGCAGCGGGCGTATGACTGCTTTCGATGGCTATGGCCTGTATCTTTTTCAGTCCTGCCACACTCATGTATTTGGTACGCTTGCCTAGAATGTATACGTAGTTGTTCCAGTATTGTGGATTGTCTTCCAGGTTATAGCTGTTGCGGATGCCCTTCTCGGCATCGGACAGACTGACGGGGAACAACTCGTCTTTGAAGAATTGGTCGTCGCTGGCATCCGACGGCCGGTCGGCCATGATAAGCGCCGTGGAACCGTCGAAGGGCGCCCTGAAATCAGAATTGCCAAGACTGCTCTGTCCTGCAGCCACCAGATAACCCTTGACGCAGATGTCCTCGCCGGCTTCTGCCTGTTGTGCCTCTTCGACAGTCAGGGCGTTACGCTTCATCTCGTCTGTGATGAGCGATGCCGTCTCTGTCTCTTGCGGCTGTTCTGCCTCTTCGGGGGTGATGTTTTTCTCACAACCGGTAAGCACACTCACAAGTAACAGCAATAAGAACCACTTCCTATATAATGACTTCATGAGACAAAGATAGGAAAAAAAGTGGAAAATCCAAAAAAAATGTATCAAAAATTTGCTTTTTATGGAATTAATCCCTATATTTGCCAGCGATAAGCCTTACGTCGGCCATTGCTAACGTCACTTATCGTCATTCAAAAGTTGAGGTTGGTAGCGTCCTGCACCAACCTCTTTTCTGTTTGTATCGTTTCTTATTGGATTTCCCAGCCTACGGCAGAGGCACCGAGCACTGCTGCCGAAGCACCGTCGAGACCGCTGACCAAGAACTGGGCCTTGCCCTTGAAGATGTTCATGACGTGCTTGTCGTATGCCTTCTTGATGGGATTCATAATCAGGTCGCCGGCTTTTACCATGCCACCAAAGAAGATGAAAGCCTCTGGCGAGCAGAATGTGGCGAAGTCGGCACAGGCCTCGCCCAGCATGTGGCCGGTGAACTCATAGATGTTCTTGGCCATTTCGTCGCCCTTGCCGGCAGCGATGGCAACGTCGAGGGATGTAATCTCTTCGGGCTTGATGTCGCGCAATAGGGAGGGCCGGTCGGTCTTCTCTAGCATCTCGCGAGCTGTACGGGCTACTCCCGTGGCAGAACAGTAGGTCTCCAGACAACCCTTGCGGCCGCAGCCGCAGAGACGCCCTTCTTCGCCGCGTACCATGGTGACATGTCCCAATTCGCCGGCAAAGCCGTCGCTGCCATACACCAGTTGGCCGTTGACAACAACGCCGGAACCTACGCCGGTGCCCAGCGTGATGACGATGAAGTTCTTCATGCCGCGAGCCACACCATATACCATCTCGCCGATGGCTGCAGCATTGGCGTCATTGGTGACGGCCACGGGAATGTCGTTCAGACGCTCACTGAACATCTGTCCCAATGGGACAATGCAGTCGTGTGCCCACTTGATGTTGGGGGCAGTCTCGATAGTGCCATGATAGAAATTGCCATTAGGCGCACCTACGCCCATCGCCTTGATGTTGTCGATGCCTCCCACCTGTTCGATGATAGGCTCCAAAGCCTGTACGGAGGCATTGACAAATGCTTCGGCTGTGTCGTACTGTTGTGTTTTGATGGCTGTGGTGGCTTTGATTTCGCCACGTGCGTCGACGATACCGAATACGGCGTTGGTTCCGCCAAGGTCCAGTCCGATGACGTAGGGTTTGATTTTCTGTTGCTCGTTCATATAATATTAAGTATTAGACTTTTCTGTTTTTAATACGTTGCAAAGATACTTATTTCTTAGGGAAACCACCCCGCTTTAACTCCCTTTAACTTCTTTCTTAATCGTTTGCTGATAAAACTCAAATAAAATTCGTACCTTTGCAATCGAAATGGTATTTCCAATACATATCAATATCGTAGACCTGGTTTTCAAGGGTATGCTGATAGGCATGATTGCCTCGGCACCCATGGGACCGGTGGGCATACTCTGTGTGCAGCGCACGCTGAACAAGGGTCGCTGGTATGGTCTGGTGACAGGGATAGGCGCCTCTGTGAGCGACATCATCTATGCTGGTATCACGGGTTTTGGTATGGCCTTTGTGATGGATATTATCAACGACGAGCAGAACAAGTTCTATCTGCAGATTATCGGTAGTATCATGCTGCTGGCGTTTGGCATCTATACATGGCATACCGATCCCACTAAGAATATGCACCAGTCGGGCAAGCAGAAGGGAACGCTGATGCACAATGCCTTTACGGCTTTTCTGGTGACCTTCTCCAATCCCCTCATCATCTTCCTCTTTATGGGCCTCTTCGCACAGTTTGCCTTCGTCATCCCCGACCGTCCGTTCGAGATGGTGGTCGGCTTTGCCAGCATTGTCGGCGGTGCCCTGTTGTGGTGGTATGGGCTGACTTGGCTGGTCGACAAGGTGCGTGCCATCTTTGACGAGGCTGGCATACGCATTATCAATCAGGTCATCGGTATGGTGGTGATTATCTTTTCCGTCGTATCCCTCTTCGGTACTGTCACAAATCTGTTCCGATTCTTTTAACTCCCTATTAATAATATGTATATAGCCCAGCAATTACGTAAGAGCAATATTGCCGAATACCTTCTTTATATGTGGCAGGTAGAGGACATCATCCGTGCCTTCGACTGTTCGCTGAGCCGCATCCGCCGTGAGTATATCGACCGTTTTGACTATACGGACGAGCAGAAAGAGGAGGAGGCCGACTGGTTTGGCAACCTGATACGTATGATGAATTCGGAAGGATGCCGTGAGAAGGGACATCTGCAAATCAACAAGGTTACCATGCAGCAACTCGAAGAACTGCATGTGCAACTGCTGAACAGTCCGAAGTTTCCTTTCTACAATGCCGAATATTATAAGGTGCTGCCCTATATCGTAGAACTGCGCAACCATGGTGCAGACAAGAAGGAGAACGAGGTGGAGACCTGCTTCAACTCCCTCTATGGTGTGATGGTGCTGCGCCTGCAGAAGAAGGAGATATCTACCAATACCCAGCATGCCGTCAAGGAAATCTCAACCTTCATAGGCATGCTCAACGACTATTATCTGAAAGACAAGCAAGAACCACTCGAGTTTGAATAAATAAAGAAGCGTATTATGAATATTCTGATAACAGGCTGTAACGGCCAATTGGGTAATGAGATGCAGTTGCTGGAGAAGGAAAATCCCCAACATCAGTGGTTTAACACCGACGTGCAGGAATTGGACATCAGTAACCAGTTGGCAGTCGAGCAGTATGTTGCTGAAAATAATATTGACGGCATCGTCAATTGTGCTGCCTATACAGCGGTAGACAAGGCAGAAGACAATAAGGAACTCTGTACAACACTCAATACGGTGGCACCTTCGTACCTGGCTGCTGCCGTCGAGAAGCGTGGCGGATGGATGATACAGATTAGCACCGACTATGTGTTCGACGGCACCAAGCATACGCCCTATGTCGAGAAGGATACGCCCTGTCCCAACAGTGTCTACGGTTCCACGAAGCTGGCGGGCGAACTGGGTGTCTTGAAATTCTGCAAGAAGAGCATGATTATCCGTACAGCATGGCTATACAGCACTTTCGGCAATAATTTTGTCAAGACGATGATACGTCTGGGGAAGGAAAAAACAGAGCTGGGCGTCATTTTCGATCAGGTGGGGACGCCTACGTATGCCCGCGACCTGGCCATCGTCATTATGACCGCCATAGAGAAGGGCATCCGGCCGGGTGTATACCACTTCTCCAACGAGGGCGTCATTTCGTGGTATGACTTTACCATGGCCATCCACCGGCTGGCGGGCATCACCACTTGTCATGTGCGTCCGCTCCATACGGCAGAGTATCCGACACCTGCGGCACGCCCACACTATTCTGTGCTCGACAAGACCAAAATCAAGCAGACCTACGATATTGAGATTCCTTACTGGGAAGAGTCGCTAAAAGATTGTATTGAGAAATTATGAATCAGGAGATAGAAAGAAGAAGGACATTCGCGATTATCTCGCACCCGGATGCTGGTAAGACCACACTGACTGAGAAGTTCCTGCTTTTCGGTGGTCAGATACAGGTTGCCGGTGCCGTCAAGAATAATAAGATTAAGAAAACTGCCACCTCCGACTGGATGGACATCGAGAAACAGCGTGGTATCTCGGTGTCGACCTCTGTCATGGAATTTGACTATACGCCCGATGGATCGGACGTGGAGTATAAGGTGAATATCCTCGACACGCCTGGTCACCAGGACTTTGCCGAAGACACCTATCGCACGCTGACGGCCGTCGATTCGGCTATCATCGTGGTCGACAGTGCCAAGGGCGTGGAGACACAGACGCGCAAACTGATGTCTGTGTGCCGCATGCGCAACACTCCCGTCATCATCTTTATCAATAAGATGGACCGCGAAGGTCGCGACCCCTTCGACTTGCTCGACGAACTGGAGCAGGAACTGGAAATCAAGGTTCGCCCCCTGTCGTGGCCTATCAACCAGGGTGCCAAGTTCAAGGGCGTCTACAATATCTACGAACATAAGCTCGACCTCTTTACACCAGACAAACAGCGCGTTACGGAAAAAGTGGAAATAAATGTCGACAGTGACGAACTGGATGGTCGAGTAGGGGAGCAGGACGCTGCCAAGCTGCGCGAAGACCTTGAACTGGTAGACGGTGTCTATCCGGAATTCGAGGTGGATACCTACCGAAGTGCCGAGGTGGCTCCCGTGTTCTTCGGTTCTGCCCTCAACAACTTCGGTGTACAGGAACTTCTCAACTGCTTTGTGGAGATAGCCCCCAGTCCCAGGCCCACCAAGGCTGAGGAGCGTATGGTACAGCCTGACGAACGGAAGTTCACGGGCTTTATCTTCAAGATTACGGCCAACATCGACCCCAACCATCGCTCGTGTATCGCCTTCTGTAAGGTGTGTAGCGGCAAGTTTCAGCGTAATCAGCCCTACCTGCATGTGCGTCAGGGCAAGACGCTGCGTTTCAGCAGTCCTACACAGTTTATGGCCCAGCGCAAGTCGACCATCGACGAGGCTTGGCCTGGAGACATCGTAGGTCTGCCCGACAATGGTATTTTCAAGATTGGCGATACCTTGACGGAAGGAGAACAGCTGCATTTCCGCGGGCTGCCTTCGTTCTCGCCCGAACTCTTTAAGTATATCGAGAATGACGATCCCATGAAGTCGAAACAGCTGCAGAAAGGTATCGACCAACTGATGGACGAGGGCGTAGCCCAGTTGTTTGTCAACCAGTTCAACGGCCGTAAGATTATCGGTACGGTAGGTCAGTTGCAGTTTGAGGTCATCCAGTACCGCCTGGAGAATGAGTACAATGCCAAGTGCCGCTGGGAACCAGTCCACTTGTATAAGGCCTGCTGGATAGAGAGTGACGATGCCGCAGAACTCGAAAACTTCAAGAAGCGTAAGTACCAGTATATGGCTAAGGACAAGGAGGGGCGTGACGTGTTCCTTGCCGATTCCGGCTATGTGCTCAGCATGGCGCAGGAAGACTTCAAAAACATCAAGTTCCATTTCACCAGCGAATTCTAATGGATAAGTCGATGTATCCTATAGGAGGTTACGAGTGGCGTAAATAGTGTAATTCCTCTTATTACGACATTTTTTCACCCTTTGTATATTGGAATGAATGCTAATTTTGTAGCAGAATTCTATTATAAGATATGCAAAAGATGAAAAAGAACTTACTTTTGGCCACATTGCTAACCTTAGCTCCGGCCTTGGCAACCCTGCAGGCGCAGATGCTGCCCTATCAGAATCCCTCCCTGAGTTTCCATGAGCGTGCCGTTGATCTTGTCAGCCGTCTGTCCTTGGAGGAAAAAGCCTGGCAGATGGGCAATATGGTAGACCAGGACATTAACCGCCGCGACTATAGGGACGACGGCTACGTCAAGATTCCCGCCTATCAGTATTGGAATGAGGCTCTCCACGGCGTGGCTCGTTCGGGAGCTGCCACAAGTTTCCCTGAGTCGAAGGGCATGTCGTCATCGTGGGACCGTCAGCTCATCTACGACTGTGCCGCTGTTATCAGCGACGAGGCACGTATATATAATAATGTGTACCAGAAGGGACTTAATTACTGGTGTCCCACCATCAACATGGCTCGCGATCCCCGTTGGGGGCGTGACGAGGAGAACTACGGCGAAGACCCCTTCCTCGCTGGACAGTTGGCCGTACAGTTCATCAAGGGCATGCAGGGCGAACAGACTACCGAGAATCCCTATCTGAAGACAGTGGCCTGTGCCAAGCATTTCGCAGCCAACAATTACGAACAAGGTCGTCAGGGATCTACTTCGTTTATGAAGGAACATAATCTGCGCGAATACTATTTGCCCGCCTTCGAAATGGCCGTTAAGGAAGGTGGTGTAAAGAGCATCATGTCGTCGTACAATGCCCTGAGTACCGACCTTAACGAGAAAAATGCTGCGGGAACCGGCTGGACGGTCAAAAAGGCGTGGGGCGGTAAGCCTAATGCCATGAACGACTGGCTGCTCACCAATATCCTACGTCGTGAATGGGGCTTCGACGGCTATGTCACCAGCGACTGTGCCGGTGTGTCGTGCATCTATCGTAGTGTGAAACATTTCTACTACGGTAACATCTACGGCACTTATACCGATGAGGCCGGTGACATCAACAACCTCTATATGGCCCATGCCACCGCTGATGCTATCAAAGCAGGCAATGATATGAACTGTGAATTCAAGAACAGAACCAGTGTATTCCAGACCGCAGTGCAGCAAGCCATTGAGGACGGCTATATGACTGAGGCCGATCTGGATCGTGCCCTTGTCCGCGTTATGGAGACACGTTTTGCTCTGGGCGAGTTCGACGACAACTGCCCCTGGCGCAATATTGCTGCTAGCCGCTTAGAGTGCGACGAACATCAGGCTATGGCTCTGAAAGCCGCCCGCGAGAGTATTGTGCTGCTGAAAAACGATGGCGGTCTGCTGCCCATCACTGCCGACAAAAAGGTGGCCCTCATTGGTCCTTACGCCAACCAGATTATGCTGGGCGACTATAGCGGTACACCCACCTATACCACCACCCCGTTCGAGGCTTTCTCGAAAAAGCTTAACTTCACCGTTACCGACGGCACACTGCAGGCTGAGAACTTCGACGAGGCTGTCGTGTCGAAGCATGGAGCAGACAAAAACAATAAGGGTGCAGGCAATCTGGAGAATACCGCCCCCGGCGACATTTTCCTCTATAAGAACGTCAACTTCGGCGACGGCTGCAACAACTTTGAGATGTCGTGCGGAGCCAAGTCGAGCGGTCTCGGACAGGTTTCGTTCATTCTCGACTCCAAGGACGGCACTCCTTTTCTTACCGTCAGTAATCTCGACACTGGCGGCTGGACCAAGTGGCAGAGCGTCACCGCATCCATCGACCCCGCTATCAGCGGCACTCACGACCTATATGTCAAGTTCTCCGGCTCCAATGACTATGTGGGCAACTACGACTACTTCAAGTTCTTCAATCCCGACGTCAACCCCTTGGAGACTGCTGGTCCGCTCTACATGGTCGAGACCTCGGGCAGTGTCAATGTCAATGCCACAGAAGAGGCCATCAGCCGTGCCGTCGCCGTGGCACAGAAGGCCGATGTCGTGGTATTTCTTGGCGGTACTAATTATGAGAAACTTGACAACCACGAGACTGGTACCGAGAGCCACGACCGTTTTGTCATTACACTGCCTGGTAATCAGGAGGATGTGTTGAAGGCTGTCTATGCCGTCAATCCAAACGTTGTACTTGTGCTGGAGTCCAACTCGTCATTAGACATCACTTGGGCCAAGGCCAATATTCCTGCCATCATGGATGTTTGGTATGGAGGTCAGGCGCAAGGTCAGGCTGTCTGTGACGTCATCTACGGCGACTACAACCCTGGCGGCAAACTCACATCCACGTGGTATAACTCTCTGGCCGAACTTCCTGCAGCCAGTGATTCCAAGTTTAGTGCCAACGGCATGCTGGAATACGACATCGACGACTGGGGGTACACCTATATGTATTATGGAAAAGGCACCGGTGCCAATGTGGCCCGTCAGGCCAAGAAACCTATGTTCCCCTTTGGCTATGGTCTGTCATACACCACTTTTCAGTATTCCAACCTGTCGCCTGCTACTACGACACTCCGTGCCGGTAGCGAAGTAGAGATATCATTCACCGTCAAGAACACGGGTAGCCGCGACGGTGCTGAAGTGGTGCAGCTCTATGTCGACTTCCCCAATGCTACAGTAGATCATATAAAACGTCTGAACCGCCGTCTGGTAGGCTTCGAGCGTGTAGAGTTGAAGGCTGGCGAGGAAAAGACCGTAGCCATACCCCTGAAGCATGAGCAGCTGGCCTACTTCGACGATGATACCCATACCTTCCGTGTGGAGCAGGGTACGGTGAATTTCCATGTCAGTGCATCGTCGGCCGACGACCGTCTCAATGGCACTATTGCTGTTGAACCTGCTACGGTGAAGGATACCTACAAGAGCGACCCGTCTATTCTGACGGCGATACATGATGTTAAGCGTAAACCTGTCGATAGACCGCATGCCGGAGTCGTCTACGATATGTCCGGTCGTCAATTTCCTGCCGACGGCAACTTGCAGAAAGGCTTGTATATTGTTGATGGTAAGAAGATGATAAAGTAGTGGCTTCTTTCCGAGGTAGAGATAACAGTAAAGGTGACGGGCACTGGTTGTGTGTCCGTCACCTTTTAGTTCTTGGCACGGTATTCCGACGGAGTCATGCCTGTGTCTTTCTTGAAGCATTTGGTGAAGTATTTCGGGTCGGTGTAGCCTATTGAGTAGGCCACCTCGGAGATGCTCATTTTGCTACGTGCCAACAATTGCTGCGCTCGCTGCATGCGTACCTGTCGCAGGAAGTCACTCGGTGACATGCCTACCAGGCTCTTCATTTTACTGAATAATGCTGTACGCCCCATGTTCAATGCCTCGGCCATCTCGTCTATCTTCAGTGT
This sequence comes from Prevotella sp., assembly GCA_017847725.1. Lineage (GTDB taxonomy): Bacteria > Bacteroidota > Bacteroidia > Bacteroidales > Bacteroidaceae > Prevotella. The sequence continues at coordinate 30,208 of JAGAXW010000011.1, read as the reverse complement.
TTCGTCGCTGATGCGTTGCTCAATGAACTGCATCAGTCGGTTCATCATTTCCTCGTCTTCGTCAACGATTTTTGGTTCTTCTAAGGTATATTTATGTAGGGCTTGATGTAGTTTGTCGGTGGTATCCTCCTCTTGTCGAGTGGCGATGCTTTCCTGTAGTTCACGGTATTGCCGCATGATGCTTTCCAGTCGCTTCTCGCGCTCGCGGTTCCTTTGCCGGTGGTTCATCCATGTTAACACAGCCCATATCAAAAGGGTGATAGCAATGGCCAACAACAACAGTTGTACCCAGGTGCGCTCCCATAGTCTTGGTGTTACATCGAGTGTCAGTTCCGTCTCGTTGTCGATCCATACTCCGTCAGCGTTGGTGCTTTTCACCACTAAGGTGTGCTTTCCTGGTGACAATTGGTTGAAGGCAATGCTTGCATGGCATCCTATGTAGTTCCATTCCTTGCTGCTTTCCTTAATTCTATAAGCATACTGTATTAGTGAATTGTCGCCATAGTCGAGTGTCGCAAAACTGATGGTCAGATTGCGGCGGTTGGGGTGAATGGTCAGTGTGCCGCCATATAGTAGTGGATGTGTGGTGTTCTCACCCTGATACTGAACGCTGGTAAAGACGATGCCGGGACGGTAGTTGCTCAGCTCGATGTCGTCGCTCTTAAAAGTCAGTATGCCTCCCACTGTGCCAGCCCACAGCAAGCCTTTGCCGTCGGTAGCTGGTTTTGCTTCAGTTAGTTCTATGCCTGCCGGCATGCTGTTGGTGCTGAACTGCTGCAGTTGCCTGCTGTCGGGGTGGTAGCACTCTATACCATTCTCACGTCCTATCCAGATGTGCCCTTTGTCGTCTTCTGCTAACCAAAGGGCGTTGATGGCCTCCCTGTTCAGGATTGGCAGGTAGCTTAGCCGCAGGTTGTTGTCCAGTAGGTGCTTGTCGTCCATCTGTTGTATGCCGCCCCCCATGGTGGTGACGTACACTGTCCCTTTGCTACTCGCCAGTGTCTGCATCACGTCACTGCTCAACAGTGATGTACTGTCTGCTTGTTTACTGCATGTAGTGTAGAAGGGTATGTCGGTGGACCGTTTGCTGTCTGGCGAGAAGGTCACCAGTCCAGAGGTGGTGGACAGCAGCACGGTGCCCTGCCGGTTGTGAGTGATGCGACGCACTCGTTGGAAGTCTTTTTCTGGATAACCTTTCAGGTCGTTGCCATTGTGGATGAATCGTACGGTTCCGTCGCCTTGCTTGTCGATCATGTTCAGACCACCGCCGTAGGTGGCTATCCAAAGTCTTCCACTGCCGTCGTCGTTGATGTCGTAGATATAGTCGTGGCTGATGGCATATCTGTTTGCGCCATTAGCCTTGTAGTGGTGTACCCGGCCTTGTCGGTCGACGGTGTAGAGCCCTTGCCCTTTGGTGCCAATCCAAAGCGTTTCTTCCACGTCTTCGTAGAGTGTGAAGATACGGTCGGAAAAGCGTACAGGCCGAGGGCTGATGTGTCCTGCCGGGGCGAGCCATCCAGTCAGTGTGTGCCCTTTGTATATGGCCACATAGCCATCGGCTGTTCCCGCCCAAATGGTGCCGTTGTGGCGGCACACCACCGACCGTGTAGGTTGTTCCTCACGTAGTGGCAGCAGATGGAATGGCTGTTCGCGGAATGTGGCCAGTGTCAGCCCTTTTGCCGTCGAGTACCACAGGTTGCCTTGTCGGTCGATATAATGCTTGTCAATATCGTCGCGACTTATGTCACAGCGTGTCAGCAGACGGTCCAGTTTTGTTGCATCGTGCTGCCGTGCTGCCGTCGCGTGTACTATGTGGGTAGGAGCCTTTTTGTCGTAGCAGGTGGTACTGCGGTCGGTCACTATCCATTCGCGTCCCTTGCTGTCGGCCTCCACCTTGTGTATGACGTTTCCCTGTATAGGCTTTCCCATCTTACCCAGCACCTCTATATGGTCTATGTCGGTGGGGTGGGCGTCGTCTACACGCAGGTTCAAATCCCCGTGTTCGTCAGTAATCCAAGTATGTCCCGACGGCATGGCGTAAAAGTTGCGCGGTAACGGTTGCTTACCGTAGCGTTGCTCCACGATGCGCCCCACATTCACGAATTGGCATGCGTGGGTGTCCAGTAGGTAGAGCCCGCCGTCGTAGGTGCGCACCCAGATGTTGTCGCGGCTGTCCGGCTGTATCATGGTGATGCGGTTGCTTGACAGGGCGTTGTCACTGCCGCGCGGTCCGCCCCTGAAGGTGGTGAACTGCTGCCCGTCGTAGCAGCATAGTCCGTTCCAAGTGGCTATCCACATCAGTCCGTGACTATCTTGTGCCATGCCGCTTACCATGTTGGCCGCCAGTCCATCGTGCACGGTGAAGGTACGTTGTGTTACGGTTGGTTGGGCGGCACATAACGTGGCAAGCGTCAAGGCACAAAGTATGGTGGCTATTCTCGGAGTCATATCAATAGTCTTAGCATTTGGTTCGTATCTTAACTGCAAAAATACGAAATAATGCCAAAGTGACAAAATCTTTCACGAGAAATAACGCACTTCTTCTTCTATTTCTTCTGTTGTGACATTCTTTTGTGTCGTGGGAAATTCTTAGTCTATTTCACCATCATCTTCCCCGATACCACCATAGCCTTCGAAACCATCAAGATTCCGGGTCTGTATGGAATTTGCCAGTATAGTTTGGGGTGCTATGGTGACGACGTGTATGCGAGGTGCTTGATATTTCTTTTTCATTGTGTGTTCCTCCACTTATTTAATGATTACTTTCTTTCCATTCACGATGTACAGTCCTTTCGTGGGTTTGGCAATGTGCTGGCCAGAGATGGAGTAGAACATGCCTTCAGCCTGTGTACTCATGCTTCCGTCGGCACGGAGGGTCCCAAGGGCTGTCGTCTGACCGTCCTCGTCAATCAGGAATTTGATTTCACGGGCACCGCTAGCGCTGTTAAAATAGGCGCGGAAGGGCTTCATGCGGATGCCTGTGCTGCTGGCCTGCCACAGTTTGTTGCTGGAGAAGTAGTAGCTGCCGTCGGGGATGGTGCCGTTTTCGTAGGTGCCCACGAAGTTCCAATTGCCGACAGTCTGAGTGGGTGTACCAGCAATGATGGTGACATTGTCGATGGTGGCCGATGTGAAGTCGGTAGCCACCTTGATGGCGTAAGGCTGATTGGCCTTCATCTTGTTATCGGTCAGTGTAGTGGTGAAGTTTAGTGTTGTAGCATTACTACTGCTAGTCAGTTCAGCCACTTTGGCTCCTGTGCCAAAGATGGTCTCTACAGCATCGCTTTCAATGTCGAAGGGTAACACGATGGTGCTCCACATGTCTTTCGATATGCTGCGGGTGAGCGTTACATCAGCCGTGCAGTCGTAGATAGTATTCGTTGCATCTTCACTGAGAGCCACCGTAGCACCAAACTTCAGGTCTTTTACATTGGCAGTATATTGACCGGAAGTACTGTTCATGGTAATTACCAACTGATACTGTCCGGCAGCAAGACTAAAGTCGCTGGCAGTAAAGGTTTGATAAGTAGACCAATCGCTGGAATTGGTAGAAGTCTGCGAGATAGTAACCTCTTTTGACGTTTCTGCACTTGTGCTTAGATTGGTAAACGTGAAAGTAGCCTTGGCATCAGTTCTGGGAGTAGCGCCACTGAAAGAGAGTGCATTCAGATTGTATTTCACATCTAAGAGATAGGTGGCTGTTCCGCCGTCCTTAAAGGAGTCAAGATTTGAGTTGTCAACGTATGTTCCATCATTAAAAGTACCCTTGCTGTAGTCGTCGTTGGTGAAAGTGGCAGGCAGCGTTACAAAGGTGCTGCTCTTTTTGCACATCTTTATCGTTGTAACGCGCGGACCGCCACCCACCAGCAGGAACTTAAGCGAATAGTTGCCTGTAGGAAGATTCTCAAAGAAGAGGTATTTGTTCACATACGCAGTCCATGAACTGGTGTAGGGAACAGCTACGGAGTTGGTAATGGTGCTGTTGTTGGAATCCATATTGTCGAGGACTACCAGCACATAGCCTGTTCCATCATAACCGCTTGTGTTGTTCGACTCGCCGAAAGAAAGCACATAGTCAGCAGCCTCCGTAACGTTGAGGAAGAATGTGACGTTGTTGCCTGCCTGATAGTAGTCCAGATAGCCGTTTGACACGTTGGCACTGCTGTGTGTCGTCACGGCCGTTGCTTTGGCAAGGTCGAAGGCGGCTGTGGTCGAGGGCAGGCTGATGACATTGTTGCTGTTGATGTCAGAAGCTTTGAACACGATGTTGGCAACGTTGCAGGTGTAGTCGCTGGTTACTCCTGTTGAGCTATAGGTGATGACCATTTTCTTGTCTCCTGCAGTCAGTGTGCCGGTATTGAAAGTGTAGTAGGCAAACTGATCATCCCATGTGGCGTTGTTGTAAATGGTTACATCGCGGTCAACCTCAAGATTGCTGTTATTGTCGTATATCTTGAAGTTCAGTGACACCGTAGGCTCGTCTGTGCCGGATTTCTGGGGGTTGCTTGCAGCGCCAAATGACAGGTTGTAGTTCTGATTTGCAAAGCCTGTCAACTGGAAGGTAGCTGTATTCGTGTTCTTCATTCCGTCAATGTAAGTCACGGAGTTATTGCTGGTCTTCGTAGCCACAGCCGTCTCGTCGCCATTTTTCGTGGCTTTTGTCACATCGAGAGCTGTGCCGGCAATCATGGCTTGGCTTTCAGCCCAGGTATTGCTTGCGCCGCCTGCGAGTGCTACTGTCAGCAGGAGGCTTTTGATGATTTTGTTTGTTTTCATTTCTTTTATTGTGTTTATATAAATTAGTTATTGTTGAATGTGTCAGCGAATGATTTTCTTGCCGTTTACGATGATGATACCTTTGGTACCTGAGTTGATGCGTTGGCCAGCCAGATTGTATGGTGTGTTCATTTCTTTTTGTACGTTTTCGGAAATGGTGCGGATACCGGTAGTCTCATTGACGGTAATTTCGTTGGAGACATGTCCTAGTCCGCCATTCTTGTTGGCAGCCCGTACGGTATATACGCCGTTCTCAACAGCCTGATAGGTCAGTGCAGTCTGGTTGATCAGGTATTTGCCGTCCTTGAAGATAACATAGCAGCGCACATCGTCGACAGCTTCCCATGTGAGTACCTTGTCGCTGCCCATTGTGACCATGGGAGCGGGAATCTCTATACATTCCTCAGTAGGAAGCCATGAGTCGGTGCCACCCAGCACGTTCTCTACTGTGAAGCGTTTGGCCTCTTCGTCGGTGAGCACGGGGATGTACGAATTGGTGGAGGTGCTGCTGTTCTTGCGTACCGAGAGGTCGATGGCATTGCCGTTGCCGTCGGTGGAGTTATATTCATAGAAGTGAGTGGGTAGTGTCCCCATGCCTCCCCATCCGGCAGCACTGGGCTGCACGTTCATCGTGGTGTTCAGCCAGTAGTTGCGCGGTTCGTTCTGCCAGGGGCGGCCAAGTGAGAAGTTGCCGTCGGCCTCGTAGGTGTAAGAGCCCTCGTACTTGTTGATGGTGCACTGCTGCATGACGTAGCCCCACTTGTTGGCCGTGCTCGTTGAGGGAGCGGTGATGTAGCCCGCGTTGGTGATGTAGAAGTTGCACTGGTCGTAGTAGTTGTCGCCGCCGCCGCAGAGGAAGTCAACGGCACCGTAGAAGTCGCAGCCCACATGGTAGGCGCGCTCGCCAGTCACCTGCGTGTCCTGCTGGGCCTGCATGGCCACGTTCTTGAAGATGGCCTTGTTGCCGCCATAGACTGCTACGCTGACACCTGCACGCTCGGACTGGTCAAAGTCGGTGAGGTTGCGCACAGTCAAGTCCTGCAGATACTGACCACTGCCCTTACGGATGTTCAGCACGGGGTTCGAGATGTCGCGGCTGGCGCCGCAGATGATGACACCTTCTTTCGACTCACCGATGAGCGAAATGTTGTGCGCATTGACCCATTGTATGGTATTCGTGCCGGTAGAGCCTAGGTCGTAGGTGCCGTCCTTGAGGAAGACTATCTTGCGCTCGGCAGTTGCCGAGGTGTTGGTGGCATCGATGGCTGCAATGGCTGCCTTTAGCTCGTCAGCAGTTGATACAACATAGTCGTAGGTCTTCTGTTCGACAGCGGTTTTGGCGGGCACGCTGACGGTTATCTCAATGGCCGTTGTCGTGCCGTTGCCATACGAGTCGATAGCAGCTCCGGCATCAATGGCCAGTGTGTAGTTGGTGCTGTAGTTCAGATTCCATATGGGGAAGTAGAGTACAGCGGATCCACCCTCGGCAGTCACGGTGCCACCGTTAATGGTAGCAGTGACATTATTGGCTATCTCGCGGTCGAAAGTGACGGCCACGACGGCATGGTTGTTCACCACGGTGACACTCTCGGCAGTTTTCACGGGGGCTGTGCCGGGATTCTGTTTGACGGTAGTCAGTTGTATCCAGGCCATGGGCTGACCCGACTTCTGTTGGGTCAGCACGATGTCGGTGCCGACGGTATGACCGTCTATGTTGACGATGATGTCGTGTCGGCTACCCTCCGTGTCGTGGTAGTATTTGTTGTCGACGGGAATGTAGACCGTCGCACCTGTCGAGGTGACTGCTGTCAGACGGGCATCGTTGCCGCTATAGTTGTTTGAACAATCCTTCATGATGACTTGTTTGACAGCTACGTCGCTGGGTACGCTGATGGTGTAATTGTTGCCGTTCATCTTGAAGAACTGGTTGTAGCTGTCAAGGCTGGTGGTTGAGAGCGTGTAGGTGCCATTGGTCCAGGTGTTGTTCTCAATGGTGCCCTCGTTGGCCTTGATGTCTACCGGCGTCTCGTCGCCTGTGGCAGCAAATACGTGTACATTATTTAATATGAGTGTGTAGTTGCGTGTAATTGTCGTGTTGGCAATGGCACCGTGGATGGTGTAGGTATAGGTGCTGCCGCTGACGACGGGATCGTCCACGATGGTTGCTGCACCGTCAATCTGCATGGCTTCAACAGTGGGAACCGTGGTGTAGCAGGCATTGTATGTAGCGGAGTAGGGGCTGGCGTTGATGTCATCGAGCACGCCAATGGACACTCCGTCTACAGTGATGGCAGTCAGCGAGATGTCACCGATATGAAACAGTTTCAGCGTATAGATGGTCTTCGCGGCACTGGCTCCAGCGGCGGGTGTCAGCGTGGTGGTGACGATGATGTAGTCGTTCATGTCAGGTGTGTTGACGGTGTATGTGCCGTCGCCATTGTCGGTAACGGCCACTGCAGTATCGGACGAATTTTTGGCTGTTACGGAGATGGTGCCGTTGGTGGCACTGACTGCGAAGGTCGTCGTGGCGTTGCAGGTCACGGGCAGGTTGCACAGATAGTCAGTGTCGGTACCTGTGGTGACGGTCTGACCAGTGACGGTATAGCCGGATATCTCGGAAGCAACACCTTTGTAAGCCAGTTGTACATTCTTGTAATTTGCAATGTAGCTGCTGCCGTTGGAGAAAGTGAAAGTCATGGCTTTGAAGCCCGTTGAAATGCTGGGAATCGCAATGGTGTTGGTAGTATAGGTTGCGGGAGCGTCTGGGGCAATGGTGTAGTCGTCGCTGTATTCTGTTGCTCCCGTTGAGAGGTCGGTGATTTTCACGTTCAGCATTCCACCCTGATTGTAACGGTAGATGTCGAGCGTCAGGTCGTAGGCACCGTCGTGCTTGCTGTAGACGACGTAGGTGGCTGCGCCGCCGTTCTGCACGTAGCCCACATTGCCACCAGACTCAACCCTCGGACCGTTATAGGTGCCGTTGGCGAGGGTGATGCTGCCGGGAATCTGGTCCATGTTGGCTATGTAGGCAGTTTTGTTGTATAGGCCTATGCTGCCGAGGTTGCATACATAACTGCCAGTATTGCTGAAGGCAAATGTTAGCGAAAGTTTGCCAGCGGGAACCGTACCGAGGTCGAAAATGTGCTTGCTGACGGGGTTCCAACCGCCAGTCTTCTCGACATCGACAGTCTTAATGAAGATTTCACTGCTGCCGTCGCTTAGCGTGACGGTTACCTTTGGCGAACTGTCGTTGTTGTTTCCCGTCAGGAAGTAGAGCACCATGTCTTGTGCAGAGGCATTGGTCAGCATAAATGTAGCCGAGGCATTGTTCTGTATGCCGCCCAAATTGCCACCGTCATTGTTGTTGATGGTGCCAGTGGTTGCCGACTCACTGGTGGTGAGGTAGGTGTCGACACTGAGTGGTATGGCGGTGTCGGCCCATACCCTGAGAGTAACTCCTGTCATGCAGAGAAGAAAGAGCAGGAACTTAAAGGAATGCTTGTTTGCCATGCTTTTATTATTGTTTTTAGTGTTATTGTTATTGTTTGTTTTGCTTTCCGATTATAGGACTTTCTAATTGTAGTGCCCCTTTTACAGGTTGCAAAGGTAGTGGAAAGGGGCTTTGATGATAGGGCGATTTTTGTCGTTTTAGGTGGAAATAGGCATTTTTCTTTTGTAGAATGTGACAAAATGCTTATCTTTGCGGTCAAATTATGACGAAAGAACAAGATATTAAAAATGCCGTGGAGGTGCTCCGCAAGGGTGGGGTCATCCTCTATCCTACAGACACCGTATGGGGCATCGGTTGCGATGCCACCAATGTTGAGGCTGTGAAACGTGTCTACGATATTAAGCAGCGCGACGACTCGAAGGCGTTGATTTGCCTGGTAGACAGCGATGCCCGCCTGCAGCGCTATGTACGTAATGTGCCCGATGTCGCCTGGCAATTGATAGATTGTTGTGACAAGCCGACCACCATCATTCTGGATGGTGCCGTCAATCTGGCGCCCAATCTCATTGCCGACGACGGCAGCATCGCCCTGCGCATCACCAACGAACCCTTCTCGAAGGAGCTGTGCTACCGTTTTCAGAAGGCTTTGGTGTCTACCTCAGCCAATATCAGCGGTGAGCCGGCTGCCCAGAATTACGGCGACATTGACCCACGCCTGTTGGAGGCTGTCGACTATGTCTGCTGGTCGCGCCGTCAGGAACACAAGCCCCACCAGCCCTCCAGCATCATCCGCCTGCGTGCTGATGGTGAGGTGACAGTCATCAGAAAATAAAAGAGGAGAAGAGGGATGAATAAGACGTGGCTGGAGCGGTTGCATGAGTGGCGTGTGGCGAATGTGAGCGACAAGATGTTCTTGTTGATTCTGGCATTCGCGGTAGGCTTCTTTTCTGCTGTAGCCGCTTTCGTCCTGCATGGTCTTATCAATCAGATTGTTGCACTGCTGACAGGGCGTTTCGCCATCAATACCTATAACTGGCTCTATCTGGTATATCCCGTAGTGGGTATCTACCTGACATCACTCTTCGTGCGCTATGTAGTACGCGACAATATATCGCACGGCATCACCCGCATTCTCTATGCCATCTCGTCCAACCGCTCACGCCTGAAGGCCCATAACACGTGGTCCTCGGTCGTTGCGTCGGCTATCACCATCGGCTTTGGCGGTTCGGTGGGTGCCGAGGCGCCCATCGTGCTGACCGGCTCGGCCATCGGTTCTAATCTGGGCAAACTATTCAAGATGGACAACAAAACGCTGATGACACTTGTCGGATGTGGTGCCGCAGGTGCCATTGCCGGCATCTTCAAAGCCCCCATCGCCGGACTGGTGTTCACGCTCGAGGTACTGATGATCGACCTGACGATGGCTTCTCTGCTGCCCATCTTGGTGAGCTGTGTGACAGCCACCTGCTTTACCTATATATTCAGTGGCAACGCCGTGTTGTTCTCGTTCCATATCGATAGCGACTGGACGGTGGAACGTGTGCCGGCCACCATCCTGCTGGGCATCTGCTGCGGACTGGTGAGCCTCTATTTCATCCGCACGATGAATGTCTGCGAGGACATGTTTGCCCGCTTCAAGGACAGACCTTATGTCAAACTCGTTGTCGGTGGCATCATCCTCAGCACGCTCATCTTCCTGTTCCCCTCCCTCTACGGTGAAGGCTATCATAGCATCAACCTGCTGCTTAACGGTCGTACGGAGGCCGACTGGAACCAGATTCTCGACGGGTCGCTGTTCTATGGGCATAGCGAATACATCATCCTGTATCTCGCACTGGTGTTGCTGACCAAGGTGTTTGCCACCAGTGCCACCAATGGTGGTGGCGGCTGTGGCGGTACGTTTGCCCCGTCGTTGTTTATAGGCTGTTTCACGGGCTTCCTCTTTGCGCGTCTGTGGAATATCCACCAGATTGGCGTCTATGTGCCGGAGAAGAATTTTGCCCTGCTGGGTATGGCGGGAGTCATGTCGGGTGTTATGCATGCTCCGCTGACAGGCATCTTCCTCATTGCCGAGATAACCAGTGGCTATAATCTCTTCATGCCACTGATGATTGTGTCTGTGGCGGCCTACTTGACGATTAATATCTTCGAGCCTCATAGCATCTACGGCATGCGACTGGCCCGTCAGGGAAAGCTGGTGACTCACCATACAGACCATGCCGTGCTGACGCTGATGAATCTCGACTCTGTCATCAATCATGACTATCAGGCAGTGGACCCTGACATGGAGCTGGGGCAGATGGTGCACAGAATCAGTCAGAGTCGCAACAATGTGCTGCCAGTGACTGATGCCGCGGGAACTCTGTTGGGCGAGATAGACATTCTGAAGATTCGCCACGTGGTGTTCCGCACAGAACTTTACCATCATTTCAAGGCTCGCCAGCTGATGGTGGAGCCTGCTGCCGTGCTCAGCACCGACACCCCGATGACACAGGTGATGAAAACCTTCGAGCGCACGCAGGCCGACTGGCTGCCGGTGCTGGACAATGACGGTCACCTGAAGGGCTATATCTCTCGCAAACGAATGTACGACATGTATCGTAAGATGGTACATGACATGAGTCAGGACTGATTTTCAATAGTATGAAAAAAGAAGATTTACGAATTGTATTTATGGGTACGCCAGAGTTTGCGGTGGAGACACTGCAGGCATTGGTGGAAAACCAGTATAATGTAGTGGCTGTCGTGACGCAGCCCGACAAACCTGTGGGGCGTCATCAGACAGAGATGCAACCGTCAGCCGTGAAGCAGTATGCTGTAGCTCACGGTCTGCCCGTGCTACAACCCGAGAAGATGAAAGACCCGGAGTTCGTGGAGCAGCTACGTGCCTATCAGGCCAATCTGCAGGTGGTAGTGGCCTTCCGCATGCTACCCGAGGTGGTGTGGGCGATGCCTCAGTATGGAACGTTCAATGTCCATGCCGCCCTGCTGCCTCAGTATCGTGGCGCTGCCCCCATCAACTGGGCCGTCATCAATGGCGAGACAGAGACGGGCGTGACCACTTTCTTCCTCGACCACGACATTGATACAGGACGTATCATCCTGAAAAAGTCTTTTGCCATTCCGGATGATGCCAACGTAGAGTATGTCTACGACGGACTGATGCGTCTCGGTGCGCAGCTTTGTATGGAGACACTCGATGCCATCGTCGCAGCTGACGGTCATCCTGAAACGGTTGCACAAGAGAATGTCCAGCCCACGACGAGCGAAGCACTCAAGCCTGCTCCTAAGATATTCAAGGAAACCTGTGAGATCAACTGGCAACAGAGCGCCAAGCGCATCTATGACTTCGTGCGCGGACTGAGCCCCTATCCAGGCGCGTGGACCACTTTGGTGGCACCCGACGGCAAGGAGACGGTGATGAAAATCTATGCGACGCGTAAGACTGGCAGGAAGGGACAGCAGTGTGGTGCTATTGTCGTCGACGGAAAATCGCTCTTCGTCACGGCTGCCGACGAATTGCTCGAAGTCGTCGAGCTGCAGCTGGCAGGCAAGAAACGCATGCAGGCACGCGACTTCCTGAACGGCATGAAACAGATAGATGAATACAGAGCGAAATAATTTTCATCTGTAAAATAATAAAAATCCGCCCAATGCGTTTCATAGATATACAAAGGATAATATTTTCTGCCTATGACGCATTTTACCCAAGACGAATTCCAGCCAAGCCCATCGACATTGCTTTTCATCAAGCAGTTTGCTCGTATGTGTAATTCAAAGAAAAACCCAAAGGATGGCTACTCTCATTTCCCCGTCACTGCTTGCTGCTGACTTCCTGCATCTCGACAAGGAGATAGACATGATTAACCGCAGTGAGGCCGACTGGCTTCACCTGGATGTCATGGATGGTGTCTTCGTGCCCAATATCTCCTTTGGATTCCCTGTCCTCGAGGCGGTGGCCCGTAAGTGTACCAAGCCGCTCGACGTGCACTACATGGTGGTACACCCCGAACAGTATATTCAGCGTACGGCCCAGCTGGGGGCGATGATGATGAATGTACATGTGGAGGCATGCACTCATTTGAACCGTGTTGTTCAGGAGATTCATCAGACCGGCATGAAGGCAGGTGTCACTCTTAATCCCTCGACCCCCGTGTCGATGCTGGAGGATGTGATCAGCGATGTCGACATGGTGCTGCTGATGAGCGTTAATCCTGGCTTTGGAGGTCAGAAGTTCATCGAGAACACCATTCAGAAGGTGAAACGCCTGCGCAGACTGATAGCCGACAGCGGTTCGAAGGCACTGATAGAGGTCGACGGCGGTGTGCAGGGTGAGACTGCCCCGCGTCTCGTAGAGGCGGGCGTCGATGTACTGGTCAGCGGAAGCTATGTTTTCGGAAATGCTTCCCCTGAGGCTGTTATCAGTGCCCTCCGTTCTCTCTGAAAATAACAGGTATTGTTAGGGCTATAGCTCAAGATTCAGCTGAATGCTGTGCTGCTTGGCCATACGCCGCATGTTGATCAGTGCGTAGCGCATGCGGCCCAGCGACGTATTGATGCTCACGCCCGTCATCTCGGCAATCTCCTTGAATGACAGCTCCTGATAGAAGCGCATGTAGACAACCTCGCGCTGGGTGGCGGGCAGTGTGTCCATGAGGTGGCGCACGTCGTCCAGAATCTGCGAGTTGACATACTCGTTCTCACGGTTGTGGTCCATCAGGTCGTCGCCACTCAGCTTGTTGAGGTCGTTGTCCTCGGTAGGCTCGATGATGTGGGCTGACTTCTGTTGGCGGAAGTTGTCCATAATGACATTATGGGCAATACGTGTCAGCCAGAACGAGAACTTCCCGGAATCAATGTATTTGCCTTCCTGCAACTTGGTAATCACCTTGACAAACGTCTCTTGGAAGACGTCATTGGCCACTTCCGGGTCGCGGACCACAAACATGATGTAGGAGTAGAGCTTCTGCTGGTTGCGTGCTAATAACTCGTCGAAAGCCTTATTGTCTCCCTCTATGTACTGCAGTGCCAACGATTCGTCGGTACAACTTGCATAATCCTTCATAAAGTTTTTCTTTTTTAATGAAGTAGAGTTTCTCTCAATAGGCAAAAAGCTGTTTCGGTTATTAACAATTTTTTTTAATCCGGATGCAAAAGTATACAAATTTATCATTTTTGCCAAATAATTTTGTGAAAAAATGACTTTTTCAGATATTTTGTGTATCTTTGTGCATATTTTCAACACCAAAGATACACAAAGGACAATGCTAAAACTTTTTGTTCCAGGCCGCTTGTGCCTGTTTGGAGAACACACAGATTGGGCTGGCCATTATCGCACGATGAATGCTGACATTCAGCCCGGTGTCTCTATCGTTACGGGTATCGAACAGGGTATCTATGCGGAGGTAGAGAAGGCGTCACGTTTCGAGATGAGCAGCGACGCCCCCGAGATAAAGAGCGTATGGAGCAATTTCTCGTGTCGTATGAATGAGGGCGAACTGAAGCGCATCGCCAAGTCGGGGTCTTTCTTCTGCTACTGCGCAGGAGTAGCCAGCTATATGCTAGAGTGGTATAAGGTGGGCGGTGTGCACATCCGCATCACGGAAATGACGCTGCCCATGAAAAGCGGCTTGTCGTCGTCGGCAGCCATCTGCGTACTCGTGGCGCGCGCGTTCAACTTGTTGTATAACCTCAACCTCAACACGCTGGGCGAGATGAACATTGCCTATTTGGGCGAGTTGCGCACCTCGTCGCGCTGTGGCCGTCTGGACCAGGCGTGCGCCTTTGGCGTGAAACCCAACCTGATGATGTTCGACGGCGACGAGATAGAGGTCAAGACGCTCAACGTGAAGAAGACGCTCTACTGGGTCTTTGCCGACCTGTGTGCCGAGAAGGATACTATCAGGATTCTCTCCGACCTCAACAAGTCGTACCCCTTTGCCACCACCGACGCAGAGAAACTCCTGCATAAAGCGCTGGGCGAGTGGAACCGCAAAATCGTCAAGAAGGCCGTCAAGTATCTCGCTGAGGGCGATGCCGAGTCGTTAGGAAAGTTGATGACTGACGCAGAGGATATGTTTGAGAAATACATCACCCCCATGTCTCCTGCACTAGTTGCCCCCAAACTGCATCAGGTACTGGCCGACCCGCAGATACAGCCGCTGGTATATGGCGGCAAGGGTGTCGGTTCCCATGGCGACGGCTCTGTGCAGTTCCTGGCGCGCGGCGCTGAGGCCCAGCAACAGCTCATCGACTATCTGAACGCACAGGGAATGCGTGCCTATGCACTCACGCTACATCCTGTCCATGCGGTGCGCAAGGCCATTATCCCCGTGGCTGGCTTTGGTACTCGTCTGTACCCTTCCACCCGAGGGTTGAAGAAGGACTTCTTTCCCATTCCCTGTCCCGACGGTATGGTACGTCCCGTGATACTGATTCTGCTGGAGGAACTGGTGGAGAGTGGCATTGAGGAAATCTGTCTGGTACTGGGTTCCAAGGAGGAACGAAAGCTGTATACAGAATTTTTTGAGCGCCCCCTGTCAGAGGAACACCTGCACAAATTGACGCCCGAGGCGCAGGAGTATGAGAACCGCATCCTCAACATCGGCAAACGCCTGCGCTATGTCTACCAGAACGAGAAGCGCGGCTTTGGGCATGCCGTCTACCAGGCGGCCGCGTTTGCCGGCAACGAGCCCGTCATGCTGTTGCTGGGTGACACGCTCTATCACAGCAACTCCAACAAACCCTGTGCCCTGCAGATGATAGAGGAGTATGAGCGCCACAACCAGTTGCTGGTCAGTATCCACCAGATTCCATTGGAAGAAGTAAACCATTACGGTCTGCTGTCTGGTGTATGGGAAAATAAGGAACGTACCGTGCTCAATGTCTCCAAGATGCAGGAAAAACCCTCGTCCAGCTATGCCGAGTGCTATCTGGGCGTACGTAACGACAAAGGTAAGAAGGAGTATTACAGTGTATTCGGACAGTATATCCTAACGCCCGAGGTCTTCGCTCAGTTGGAAACTGACATCCAGCAGGCCAATGCCAGCGGTGACACGCAGCGCGAGATAGAACTGACTGCCGCTCTTGAGGCGGTGCGCCAGAAGAGCGGCATGATAGGTGTACGCCTGAACGGCGTGATGTACGATATGGGCAATCCCAAGACCCTGCAGCGCTGCGTCGCGGAATACGCTATCTGACAGCGTTCTCCTCTGCGCGACGCAAGAGATACTGGCCGTAGTCGTTCTTAGCCATCGGCTCGGCCAGTTTTTTCAGCTGGTCGCGGTCTATCCAGCCGCGCTTGTAGGCGATTTCCTCCAGGCAGGCCACCTTCAGCCCTTGGCGCTTCTCGATGACCTCGATAAAGGTAGAGGCCTCGCTCAGTGAGTCGTGTGTACCTGTGTCGAGCCATGCAAAGCCACGCTGCAGCGTCTGCACCAGCAGGTTCTTCTGTTGCAGGTATTTCTGGTTGACGGTGGTAATCTCCAGTTCACCGCGGGCACTGGGCTTGATGTTCTTGGCAATCTCCACCACACTGTTGGGGTAGAAGTAGAGGCCCACCACGGCATAGTTGGACTTGGGCTTGGCAGGTTTCTCCTCGATGGAGAGGCAGTTGCCGTTGGCATCAAACTCGGCCACGCCATAGCGCTCGGGGTCGTTGACGTAATATCCGAAGACTGTGGCGCGTCCTTCTTCCTCAGCGCTCTTGACGGCCTGTTTCAGCATGCCGGTGAATCCGCTGCCATAGAAGATGTTGTCGCCCAGTACGAGACAGACGCAATCGTCGCCAATAAACTGCTCGCCAATGATGAAGGCCTGGGCCAGTCCGTCGGGCGAAGGCTGTTCGGCATATTCGAAGCGTACGCCCAGCTCAGCCCCGTCACCCAGCAGGCGCTTGAAACCAGGCAGGTCGTAGGGTGTCGAGATAATCAGGATTTCGCGGATGCCGGCCAGCATCAGCGTTGAGATGGGGTAATAAATCATGGGCTTGTCGAAGATGGGAATCAGTTGCTTCGACACACCCTTGGTAATGGGGTAGAGGCGTGTACCACTGCCTCCGGCTAATACGATACCTTTCATTTTATTTGGTTTTTGAGACATTTTCGTCTGCAAATATACGAAATATTTGAATATTTTCGTAACTTTGCACGCAATTAATTAAAAAAACAAAAAAGCATGAGTTTTATCAGTAAACTATTTGGTAAAAAAGAAGAAGACCAGAAGGCGGGAGGCATGGAAGACTTCATGACCCTCATCCGCGTATATTTCCAGGCTGTAATGGCCAGCGACCTCGGCATCACCAATCTGGCGGCACTGCCCGACCTGCGGGTGTTCAAGGCCACGCTGAAGGTGCCTACGCAGAACAACAGGCTCGGACTGGCTGAGAAGTCGCGCTGTAAGAAGATGCTCAAGGAACTCTATGGCATGGACGACGACTTCACCAAGGAGATAGATCAGAGCATTCGCAAGCGCTGCAAGAAGGTGCAGGACATACAGACCTATATGTACCAGTTCAGCGGTTTCACCCAGGATATCATGATGCTGACAGGCAATCTTATGAAGTTCAAGCTGCGTGTGCCCAGCTTCTTCAAGAAGGCCATCTACACCATGACGGAGAAGACGGTGAACGACATCTTCAACAAGAACGACTTCTCCGACGCGGCCGTCATGAAGACCGTTGTTGCCATCCGTCAGTATGACCAGAAGCTCGGTTTCTCACAGCAGTGGGTCACCAACTTCGTCTACCGTGTGGTGATGCTTGCCAAAAAAGAGCCTCGCCAGAAGTCGGAAGATTAAAAAAGCTTAAATCGGACATCCAAGTGTTAATTATCAATGGTCAATTATTAATTGTCAATAATAATTTCTACCTTTGTAAGATAAAGTGAGAAAGGTATGACTGCTAATGAGAAGACTATAGCAAGGTTCGAAACCCGCTTCCGACAGTTGATTCTCCGTTTTCAGGGGCTGAAGAAGGAAAATCAGGAGTTGTATGCGATGGTGGAGGAGAGTGAGAATACTGTCCGGGAACTGCGCGACAAGTTGGAACAACAGCAGCAAGACTATAACTCACTGAAGATGGCCAAGATGATTGAGATTACCGACGGCAATCTTGCCGATGCCAAGGAGCGGTTGTCGAGGCTCATCCGTGATGTCAATAAGTGCATTGCTATCCTCAGCGATGAAGATCAGTAAGGAGAACAAGCCATGCCGGAACAGAATAAGGACAGACTACATATCAGGCTGCACGTCTACGACGAAGAGATAGACGTCGTCATCAATCGCGAGGACGAAGAGTTCTATCGGTTGGCAGCCAAGCTCATCACCGACCGGTACAATGCCTATGCCAAGGCATATAAGGGTCGGAAGAGTGATCATCTGATAGCGCTCATGACGCTCGTCGACATTGCGCTCATGTATCAGAAGGAGCATAGTCACAACGATACGATGCCTTACGATGATGTTCTTGCCCGGTTGACCGCTGAGATGGAGGATGCACTGGGCGAAGAACATTAACTCACTATATATATTAAACATTTATGGCAATTATTATTATCCTAATCGCGGCGGCCCTCGTACTTGGAGGCTTCTGTGGTTTTATGCTTTTCCGCTTTGTAATCAAAGGGAAATATAACGAGATGGTCAATGCCGCCAAAAAGGAGGCTGAGGTTATCAAAGAGAAAAAGCTCTTAGAGGTGAAGGAGAAATTCCTCAACAAGAAGAGCGAGCTGGAGAAAGAGGTGCAGCAGCGCAACCAGCACATCCAGCAGAGCGAGAACAAACTGAAACAGCGCGAAATCTCCCTCAACCAACGTCAGGAGGAACTGGGACGTCGCAAGAACGAGTTGGACAACCAGCAGACCCGCATCGACAATGAGAAGAAACTGCTCGGACTGAAGCAGGAGGAACTGGAGAAGATGCAGATGCAGGAGCGCGCCAAGCTCGAGGAACTCTCAGGACTGAGTGCCGAAGAGGCCAAGGCCCGACTGGTGGAGTCGCTCAAAGACGAGGCGAAGACCGACGCGCAGGCTTATATCAACGAAATCATGGACGAGGCGAAGCTCAACGCCAATGCACAGGCCAAGAAAATCGTCATACAGACCATACAGCGCGTGGCCACCGAGACAGCCGTGGAGAACAGTGTCTCCGTGTTCCATATCGACAACGACGACGTCAAGGGTCGTGTTATCGGTCGTGAGGGTCGCAACATCCGTGCCCTGGAGGCTGCCTGCGGTGTGGAAATCGTCGTCGACGACACCCCCGAGGCCATCGTCATTTCAGCCTTCGACCCCGTACGCCGCGAGACCTGCCGTCTGGCTCTCCACCAGCTGGTGGCCGACGGGCGTATTCACCCCGCACGCATTGAGGAGGTGGTCGCCAAGGTCAAGAAGCAACTTGAGAACGAGATTATCGAGACGGGTAAGCGTACCGCCATCGACCTCGGCATCCATGGCCTGCACCCCGAACTTATCCGCATCGTTGGTAAGATGAAATATCGCTCCAGCTATGGACAGAACCTGCTGCAGCACGCTCGTGAGACAGCAAACCTCTGTGCCGTGATGGCTTCGGAGCTCGGACTGAATCCCAAGAAGGCCAAGCGTGCCGGACTGCTCCACGACATCGGCAAGGTGCCCGACGAGGAGAGCGAACTGCCCCACGCACTCTATGGTGCCAAGATTGCAGAGAAATATAAGGAGAAACCCGATATCTGCAACGCCATCGGTGCCCACCATGATGAGATGGAGATGCAGACACTGCTGGCACCTATCGTGCAGATATGCGACGCCATCTCTGGTGCCCGTCCTGGTGCCCGCCGCGAAATCGTTGAGGCTTACATCAAGCGACTCAACGACCTTGAGGCCATCGCCATGAGCTATCCTGGTGTCACCAAGACCTATGCCATCCAGGCGGGTCGCGAGCTGCGCGTCATTGTTGGTGCTGACAAGATGGACGATGCCGAGACGGAAGCACTCAGCGGACAGATTGCTTCGAAGATCCAGAATGAGATGACCTATCCCGGACAGGTGAAGATTACCGTCATTCGCGAGACTCGCTCAGTGGCTTACGCCAAGTAACGGCGAGACAAAGATAAAATGAAAAAGTCTTCTTGGGATCCCAAGAAGACTTTTCTTGTTGTTGGTAGGGACGCCCGGGCTCGAACCGGGGACCTCTTCAATGTGACTGAAGCGCTCTAAACCAACTGGGCTACGCCCCTGTTTTTTCTAAATCGGGTGCAAAGATACAAAGAAATGTCTAAAATACAAAAGAAAATGGAGAAAAAATCGTAATTTTGCAGTCGTAACATTCAAAAAAATACGATAATGGCAGAAGGATACCGTGTAAAAGACTATGGACAGCCAGTGAAGCGCTATGTGCAGACTATGGATTTGAAGGACGACGCGTCGCTCATTGCAGAGTACCGTCGCCGCCACAGCGAACAGGAGGCATGGCGAGAGGTGCTCGACGGCATTCGCGAGGTGGGCATCCTCGACATGCAGATATTCATCTTGGGTACTCGCCTCGTGATGATTGTCGAAACACCACTCGACTTCGACTGGGATACCGCTATGGCGCGACTGGCCACGCTGCCCCGCCAGCAGGAGTGGGAAGACTATATGGCTATGTTCCAGCAGTGCCGCGAGGGGGCTACCAGCGATGAGAAGTGGCAGATGATGGAACCCATGTTCCACCTTTACGACAGATGACGAGGACGTTTGTTTGCTGTATGAGGAGATTCGCTTCAGAAATGAGATTGTCAACGGGTGGTCAATCCATTGGTGGCAGTAATGGTCGCTCGGTCCAAAGGTGTAGCATATCTAAGAGCGAAATTACGTCGCAAAGATACGAATAATTTTCGTTCGTTGACATCAAATCTGTCATAAAATCAAATTTTGTTTTTAAAATTAGCGTGATTTAACCAAATTTCGCAATTAAAATCCCAAATCCGTCAGTTTTATAATGCCTCTATTCCCAATATCGTCATCTCGTTTGAGTTCTAAGGGTGGTGAGCTTGCTCTTTTTCCACACCCTTTTTCCCTCCCAAAATTGGACTTTTGGGGAATTAGGCTTCCCCTTAAGAAAAATTCCACACCTCAGGATGAGGATAGCAGGAACTGTTTACTTCTTCATATTGTTTGCGCTTTTTGTGAATTCTGTCTTTGCTTTTCTAAACGCTTATTGCCACAATGTTTCATCCAGTCGTCAATTTCTGACTGGAGAAAAACCAGTGCTTTGCTAATCTTGTGGTGCGGTATCTGCCTATCAGATACCCAACCATAGACTGTTTGTTTGACAGGGTGGGATGGGATGTAGTTACATAGTTCGTCAACATCCATCCAATGTGGTGAACAACTCTCTTCTTGCCTGTTCAGCAAGCTTTGGGCAGTCTTTTCCAGACCCTCCACTTTCTCAATGAGGTAGGACAATGCACCCGGCATCTCCTCCAATGTTTTTAATCTTTCCATATAGTTTGTTATCCTTAATAAACGGCTGCAAAAGAACAACAAAAAAATAACTTTTTAAGGAAATATTAGAAAAAGTTGAAATTTTAACATTTCGGGGACAACAAAAGGTCACTCAAAAATGACAATAATGATAGATAATTACCAATAAATTTGGTGATATCACATTCTTTTATTATATTTGCACTCGATTTTAATTTAATAAAGATGAACGAAAGACCTCTTAATAGGCTTAAAGTAGTTCTTGTGGAGAACCAGAAGACGAGCAAATGGTTGGCAGAACAGTTAGGTGTCTCTGCTGTAACTGTCAGCAAGTGGTGTACCAATATGCATCAGCCCGACTTACAGACATTGGCTAAGATTGCCGAATTGATTGGATGTGAAAAACGAGAACTTATCACGGAATAGGTATGCCGATAGGAATAGATATATTTAGCGGAGCTGGAGGTCTAAGCTTGGGAGCTGAAATGGCAGGCTTTCAAGTTAGGTTTGCTGTTGAAAAGGACAAAAGCGCAGCGAACACATATAGGTATAACCATCCTAATACTCTTGTTATAGAGAATGATATACACAATATTAATCCTCAAGATTATTTGTTACCTAATGAGCATGTGTCGATAGTATTTGGAGGACCACCATGTCAGGGGTTTTCTTTATCAAATACAATGACTCGAAACATGAAGAACCCTAATAATTCACTATTTGAAGAGTTCTTGCGTTTTGTTAATGAAATCCAGCCTGATTGGTTCTTGTTTGAGAATGTTGAAGGATTTGCTCATTTTGAGGAAGGAAAGATTCAGCATCTGGTAGAACAACGTTTTAGTGACATGGGTTATTTGGTATTCCCTAAAGTACTTTGGGCCTCAGACTATGGGGTACCTCAGCATCGTAATCGTTTCTTTATGGTTGGTAATAGACTTGGAATAAAGTTTGAATATCCAGAGCCATTTGGAACAAAGATTACGGTCAATGATGCAATAGGAGATTTACCTGATCTCACGAATGGCCAGCAGGTGGATACCTTATCTTATAAGCTGCCAGCAAACAAAGCCAGCAAATATGCAAGGATAATGCGTAAGGGTTCAAAGCGAAGTCGCCAAAACTATGTGTCACGGAATGCAGATTATGTTATTGAAAGATATCATTTTATTGCCCAGGGCCAGAATTGGGAGGCTATACCCGATGACCTGATGCAAAACTATGCAAACAAAGCAAATTGTCATAGTGGCATTTATAGACGATTGAGAGCAGATGAACCGTCGGTAGTTATTTCGAATTATCGGAAAAATATGCTGATTCATCCTTTCCAAGATAGGGGATTGTCTGTAAGAGAAGCTGCACGTTTGCAAAGTTTTCCGGATGTATTTATCTTTAAAGGAAGTTTAATGCATATACAGCAACAAATAGGTAATGCAGTACCACCGCTATTGGCTAAGGCTGTGTTTGAAAAAATATTGAGTTATGGAGAATAATCCTTCTACATTACGTTTCAAATTTGATGTCAGTACCTTCCGTTTGTTGGGGAGAGAGCTGATAACAGATAGAATCACGGCTTTATTCGAACTCGTGAAAAATTGCTATGATGCCAATGCAGAAAAAGTGGATGTTACATTTGAGCATTTGAATCCTTTATCAAATCAGAGCCGTATCATCATAGAGGACAATGGTATGGGGATGGCTTTTGCTGATATCCGAGATAAATGGATGGTAATTGGAACTAGTAGCAAAAGAAGGAAGAGAGTGTCCCCTGCACCCTACAATCGTGTTGTCGCTGGTAAAAAGGGAGTAGGCCGTTTTGCCGTTGACAAACTCGGTGGAAAGTTGGTGATGAAAACCAAAAAGAAAGGCTCATCGGTATGGCATTGCTTGGAGACTGACTGGACTAAATATTCTGAGGAAGAAGACCGACAGCTAAAGTTAAATTTTGAAGATTCTCCAGAAGAACAGAAATTGTTTACCGATATTGATAATAAGTATTGGACAGAGCCTGCGGAGATTGGTGTCCAAGGAACAAGATTAGAGATATCAGCGTTAAATGATGTTTGGCTTGAAAGAGACGTTATTCGTGCCTATCGTGAACTTTCAAAAATTGTCAGACCGACTCAAAATGTCAAATATCCATTTGGTATATGTTTTCATGTACCCGAATACAAGGATTATGATAACAAGTCTGTGGAAAGTGTAGTTTTGGCTAAGGCTACTTTATCCTTTATATTGCACTATCGATACGATGAGAATGAAGGCAAGTACTATCAAGAGTATTTAAAGGAAGAAAAAGGAAAACTTCTTGTCAAGGAAAAAGAAGCAGAAGTGTTTGGACCTATCGGATTTACCATTTATTATTACGACCAAGAAGGGAAGAAACATTTTACAAAAGAAGATCGTATAGATGGCGTTAAAGTATATCGGGATAGCATCATTGCTACTCCTTTTGCTGAATACAAGTCCAGCCGAGATGAACAAAAAGACTTATTTGGCATAGACAAACGCCGTTGGTCTGGCTTTTTTGAGAAACTGAGTACACGAGACATTATAGGGTGGGTAGATATTAAGGACGAGCTTAATCCGGAAATAAAGGATTCCACGAATAGACAAGATTTCGTAGACAATAAAGAATGGACAGCTTTAAAAGCATTCGTCATCGATCAGATTCACCAGATTGAGCTTTATTTAAAGCATGAAAAAGACTCTAAGAAACAAAAAAATGCCGAGCGGTTAAAGAAGGCTGATGGAGATATTGAAAATATTAAGCAAAAAATAAACCGAATAAAAAGCCAAGCATTTTTTGCTTCTCCAGAGGTTGAAGCAGAGTTGGAGGAAATCACATCACGACTTGGTTCGATAAAAGAGAGTGTTTCCGCTTCATCCAAGGACTATGAAAAATTGGAAGAAGATAAGCGGCAGCAAGAAAATATAATGTTCAGTTTGGTCTCTCTGCAGGCTTATGCTGGACAGATATCTCATATTCTCCGGATTTCCATTGGTATCATCAAACGTTCTGCTGAATTTGTCGCCAAATGGATACCTTTAGGACAAAAATACGACAAGTCCGTAAAGCATGCTCGACGGGTTTTTGACGAGATGAATAATTTGTCCAAGGCTATGAACTTCATGTTAAGTTATGCAGAAGATGATTCTACGTTTGAGTTCTTTAGTATCAAAGAAGCAATAGAAGAATTATTTGAAGACAGGTACAGATTTCTTTTTGAAGAAGAGAGCATAAAAGCAGAATATGTAGTTGAAGACGACTTTGAATTGTCATATAACAAAAAAGCTTTTCAAGATATGTTTGGCAACCTGATTGACAATTCTGTTAAGGCACTGCGCAATACAGAAATCAAGAGAATCAAGTGTTCTGTTTATAGGGATAAAGATAATCTTGTCATGCTGTTTTCAGATAACGGACCTGGTATCCCAGAGGAAAGCCGTGACAGGATTTTCGACGTGTTCTATACAACAACTGCCGATTTGGGAGGAGCAGGCTTGGGACTATATATTATACGTACCAGATTGGACTCTATAAAAGGTACAATTACCCTTGAACCCAACGAGTTCAAACCTACGGGTGCTACTTTTAAGATTGTTATACCATTAATACATTAGTATATGGAAAAGAAAATGAATTTAACCATTGTCTATATAGACGATGATGCAAAAATGAAGGAAGACGCGTTTCTTGATGATGTCAGGGACGATGTTGACGATATTCAGTGTTTTGAAAAGCCGGCCGATGGTTTGTCATATATTAAAGGCCATCTCGACCATAATATAGTTGTCATCCTCGATTGGAAATTCAATAGTAGTTCTTTGCAAGGAACGGATGTGCTCAATGATATAGATAGTATTTCCGTCTTGGTTCCGGTGATTGTCTTTACTGGCGCAACTATTGATGCCGTTGAGGCAAGCAAGATGTTTAAAGGCCATGCCTTCAGTTGTGTTCCTAAAGATGCTACTACTGAAGAACTCCTTGCTGCAATCAGTAATGCATACGATCGGATACAAAACGACATCCGTTCAGTGATGGAGAAATGGATATTGAAACAGAGTGAAGAAAAAAGGAATAAACCCTATATGCGCTCTGGAGACAAAGTATATACGCTGAACGAAATTCTTGCCTCTATACGCAAACAAGATGAGTTCGGAAAAGAGACTACACGGGGCGTCTTGAGTCTTGCCACAGAATTATTTACTAATAATATGCGGAAGGAATGAAATTAAATTCAGTTATTCTTGCAGATGACTCTGAATCGTGTGACATTGCAGAACTTTTTGTGATGATGAAAAATTCCACAATTCAATTGCTGGAGCAATACACTGTTGCTCATGAAGATATTGTTTCAGTAAACAACACATATCTGTCAGATTCTATTACAAAGCAAAATCTTTCAGAGAAAATGTCGCTTGTTAATAGCGAACCCTTTCTGTGTTTCTGGTATGGTCATGGTAAGGCAGACAGTTTTAGAATTGCTGATGAAGATGTGGTAACGACAACTGAGAATTATTACGTATTCTCAAATGCACTTATATATACCTTTTCATGCTTGAATGGCAATGATTTGGCTGATGCTATAATGGCTAACAATGCAAAAGCATTTGTAGGATATACCGACTATGCGAATTGTCCCTATGGAATAGATGATGTTACTACTGAGATTGTAACGTCTTTTATCTCAGCGTTTCTTTCTGGTAAAACTGTAAATGAGTCTAAGGCAGATTTGGAACTCTCATACGACAATGCTATATATAATGAATCTTTGGATGCGTTTCAGAGGCAGTTATTCCAAACTAATCGGGATAATCTGGTAGTCAAAGGAGATGGTTCCTTAGTAATTAATGACATACTCGTTGATACATCATTATAAGTATAGTTCCCATTTGAGTTAATGGGTAACTCCCTTACACTTAATGGGTAACTCAAATGTTGATAAATCAGAAATAGCAAATGGCAAAGAAGAAATATACATTAATTGATTTGTTTGCAGGATGCGGATGGATCTCTGATAGTTTTTGGCATTTGTGTAATTAAGTCTATTATTATTTTTGAAACTATAAGTTGGAAATAAAATCAAAATTTAAAACTCATAAGTAACAAATATTATGGACAGAGATAAACAAATAGAACTATATAGAGAATTTCTCTTAAAATGTACACGTAATCCCAATAGTGCAAACAATTATAGCGATTTCAAACGCATCAACGAATGCTTGACTTTATTGTTTCCCAATAGAGGCGATTTGTCCATATTGGATTTTGATGATCCAGAGGAGTTTAATTCTGTTGTGGAGAGATTAAACAAACTACAACAATATATAGATTATAATCAAAAAGGAAAGAATCAGTATTCTAATGCTGTTGCATTTTATCAATGTTATCTTAATGCGAAGAAACTTTTTATAGACGCTCGGAAGGAAAAGAAAGCAAATAAGGGCATTTGTTCAAGAGCTCTACAGCAAATTTTCTATGGTGCACCTGGCACTGGCAAGTCACACATCATTAAAGAGCAGACGAAGGGCGAGGATGTGATACGCACGACTTTCCATCCCGACACAGACTATTCGACATTTGTCGGAACTTACAAGCCAACAACAGAGTTCGCACCCGTGCTTGCCGTCATCGGAGACAAAGCTGTAGAAACAGGACGAGAAGAGAAACGCATCAGTTACGAGTTCGTCTGTCAAGCCTTCCTGCAAGCATACGTCGCCGCATGGGAGAAGGTTGCCGAGGCGAAAGGTGGCATGCCGAAGAAACAGTTCCTCGTGATTGAGGAAATCAACCGAGGCAACTGTGCTCAAATCTTTGGTGACCTATTTCAACTGCTTGACCGCAACGATTATGGTTATTCCGATTATCCCATTCAGGCTGACGCAGACATGCAGAAACAGTTGAAACGGCTGTTTGGAGGAGTAGATATCGAGAATGCAGAAAGCATCAATAGCCTATATGACGGCAGAGACATCGTGCAGGAAGTGCTCAGTGGAGAAGTGTTACTCTTGCCGAACAACCTGCACATCTGGGCCACGATGAACACCAGCGACCAAAGCCTGTTTCCCATCGACTCTGCCTTTAAGCGCCGTTGGGAGTGGGTGTATATGCCTATTGCTGATGCAAAGAAAAACTACGTCATCGAGATTGACAACGACCAATACGACTGGTGGAGCTTCTTGGAGGCAATCAACGCTATCATAGAGAGCACCACCCACTCGGAAGATAAGAAATTAGGCTACTTCTTTGCAAAAGCCAAAAACGGCAGAATCTCCGTGGAGACATTTGTGAGCAAGGTCATCTTCTATCTGTGGAACGATGTCTTCAAGGACAACGAGACAAACCACAAAGCGTTCAAGGACAGCGATGGAGAACTGCTGCCTTTCCGTAAGTTCTTCCACCACGACGGAACGGTTGACACCAACATGGTCATCAAATTCCTACAAGACCTGGAGGTCTTTCCTTTTGAACATTCGGATGATGGCACGACGGCGGTATCCGACACCACTCCCAACACCAAGCGTCAGCGGGACAAGTCGAGATACCGCGTGAACGGCACAGACAACCTGAACAAAGCCCAAATGACCCGTGAGGCGTTCAGACTATACATTGAGGCTCACCCTGATGCAGACGCACAGACAATAGCACAGGCGTGGAACGGGCTGGGGCTGAAGGACTATGTGCAACATCTGGTAGAAACCGAAGCGGAATACAATGCTCGCACCAAAGACTCCACCGACAGCAACAAGAGAGCTACGGAGTTTGAACTATCCAACGGCGAGAAGATATACCTTTCGACACAGTTTGGCATCGGGAACATTGGCAAGTTTATGGATGCCGTGAACAATGCCGGATGGAATATTAGGATAGAGAACCAAGACTGACGAAGAATGAAGGTCCTGATAGAAGGATATTACTACGACCCTGCTGTCTTAGAGCGTGAGCAGGTGACGGACGGACTGATAGAGTATCACCGGCGCCCGAGCGACGGTTTCGTGTGTTACAACTATGTCGGTCATGTCTATTCTCCCATGCTGAAGGACTACATTTTCTTCCTACCCAAGGTGGTACTGGAGGAAAAAGGTACGGAGGGCGTTGACGACGATAGGGTTTTTGGCGAGAAGCCCGAGGACATCATCTGCGTGAGCGACAAGGACGGCAAGATGAATGCTGCACAGCGCGGTTTTGTATGCGAACTGGCAGTATGGGTGTACCGGGCGCTGATGATTTACCGTGAGACCCATCCCGACCAGAACATCCTGTTGGAACGCAACATCGCACAGATAGGCAACCGACGGCAACGGCTGAGCGACACGCTGTTGGACATCATTCTGGAACTGATACGTTTCAACCGTGAAAACCAGGACTACGTGCTGTTTGTGCTGAAGAGCATCCACTCAGGCTATAACAAAATCAACTGGAGGCGCACCATCGCCCACTCGCAAGCCATCGTGCAGGACGGCGTACCCGTCTATCTGCGACCCGTCAACAAGAAAAAGCAGGTCAATTTCGACGAGGAGCTGTTCATCATCTACTTTTCTATTCTGAACTACATCTCGAACCACTACGGATTCCGCGTGAATATCAATATGGGGTTCGAGCTGATAACGGGTTCCAAGTTCAGACATTACCTTGACGGATATGGACGAGTGCGTATGCGTCAGATACGATACAAATATTTCTCTGATAAAGCATTGCGCCTATGGGAACTCTGCTATGCTTTTTTCGACAAGTCGCACGCCATCAATGTGCGTGACGATCAGAAAGAATACTTGCTGGCGCAGAACTTCAATATCGTCTTTGAGGCCATCATCGACGAACTGGTGGGGAGCAAGGACATTCCATCGGGACTTAAGGAACAGAAAGACGGTAAACGGGTGGACCACATGTACACCTTTGCCGACCTGGTATACCCCGGTGCCATGCAGAAGCAGGTGCAAAAGGAGATATATTATATAGGTGACAGCAAATACTACAAGATAGGTTCGACTGTAGGTGACGAATCAGTGTACAAACAGTACACCTATGCTAGAAATGTGATTCAGTGGAACCTTGACCTCTTCCTCTCAGGCGATGAAGCGAAGAAACAGAAGGATAATCCCAAGAACATCTGGCTGCGCGACGAGACAACCGAAGGCTACAACATCATTCCCAATTTCTTTATCTCGGCATTCGTAGATAAAAAACTGAGTTTCGAGAACGACAACCTGAGAAGACGTGAGACTGTGTTCAATGCACGTCAGTTTGAGAACAGACTGTTTGATAGGGATACTCTGATCATTACCCACTATGACGTGAATTTTCTGTACGTATTGTCGCTCTATGCCCGCAATAATGCTTTCTCGAAAGCATCATGGAAAGTGCAGGTTAGGGAATTGTTCAGGAAAAACATTCAAGACGAACTAAACAGCAACTATTCGTTTTATGCCATCACTCCACGCGAGAGTGTCAACGCAGAGCAGTTTATGCAGCAGAATTTCCAGCAACTGTTGGGCAAAGTGTACACCCCATACGGAGAAACTGGAAGTCAGGAGTATTACTCTGTGGCCTTAGACAACGGAGAACGCTTCGCCAACGAGAACGAGAGAACACTTTCCTTGCTGGCCCCATATTTCTATATGGAGAAATGTCCTGTCGGTACTAACCCGGAATCTGTGTTGCCCAAGGTGGAACAGCAGGCAAAGGGTGTAGTTGTACCAGAGTCACTCCTCACTTTGCATTATGTACAGCGCTATTTGAAGGATAATTTCCTCATCGGGTGCTACAAAGACGAAGCTCAACTGAATTGGATAATGGGTGCCAACGACAAAGGTACGAACCTCTACAATGTGAGGATATTCACCAAGGGTCTGAAGCGTGCTGGTACGATGAAACGAAGCCAGTTGGAGCAAGGCGGTATCAAGTTTGTCATACTCTATCGGTTAGGTGAAGATTTCAAGAACGAGTATCGCGTATTCCACGTACATCACCACGCAGTCATGTCGGAGGAACGTATGCGTCAAGCACTATATCCGAACCCACAGGGTAACTATTTCTGTTTTGTGTTCGACGAGGAGGTGTCGATAAGCCCAGATGTTAATCTAGCGAAAATACTAACAGAATGTCGTCTTGATACAGACACCGATTATCAAGAAGGAGCCCCCGTTGTATTTAAAGGTGAGGAACTTCTTCGTTATCAAACTCGATAGGCGATGCTATATGGCTGACAGACTCACCGAACAACAACGTCATAAAAATATGTCGGCCATCCGGTCGAAGGACACGAAGCCTGAGATGATTGTGCGTCGTGGGCTGTGGAGTAGAGGATTCCGATATAGGCTGAATCATAAGCGATTGCCTGGGCATCCAGACTTGGTGCTGAGGAAATATAGGACGTGTATCTTCGTGAATGGATGCTTTTGGCATGGACACAAGGTGATGTCTGATGTAAGATGTAAGACGGAAGATAACATCGAGAGTTCTGAGTGCTGCAAGATTCCGAAGACGAATCGTGAGTTCTGGGTAGCTAAGATTCGAAGAAACAAGGAGCGTGACAAGGAG
>JAGAXW010000002.1 GCA_017847725.1 Prevotella sp. | reverse complement strand
TTTGGATAAGCGCTGAAAGCATCTAAGCGCGAAGCCATCCGCAAGATGAGAACTCCATTGAGGGTCGTCCTAGACGAGGACGTTGATAGGAGGCAGGTGTAAAGACGGCGACGTCAAAGCCGAGCCTTACTAATTGCCCGATTGCTTTCGCGGCTCGGCCGTTTAACGGCAGAGCAGAAATACAGTCATTTTTTCAGGTGTTGTTATGTCGACATCTATATCTTGCTTGTGTAATTTGTCAATAGCCTTATATCAGGTGGTTATTGCGGCGGGGTCCCACCTCTTCCCATTCCGAACAGAGAAGTTAAGCCCGCCTGCGCCGATGGTACTGCAATGCAATGCGGGAGAGTAGGAGGCCGCCACTTTTTCTCGAGTTAGCCCTGTCTTCACAGCGATGACAGGGCTACTTTTTTTTCGCCGTTTTCATGCTTGTTTCTTGATGAAATGTTGTATCTTTGTAGCCGTGAATCGCTTGAAACAATGGCTCGTCTGGCTGAGCCGTATTCATAGATGTCGTGGCTTTGGTATCCATTCTCCAATTGACTACGCTTTTGTGCGCTACGTTATCAATGAGCACTGGCCTTATTATGCCTATGACGAATTAAGGGATGCGGACTGGCTTGAAGAAAAATTGGGGCGGCTTTATTTCCGTTTGGCAAACTGGCGCCAGCCGTCATACATGGTTTCCGACAGGTATCTCCGCTATTGGCAGGCTGGCTGCAAGCATATTACTTTCGTCGACAACATATCTGACAAGGTAGAGTTGGCGCGAATAGATATTGAAGATACAGATCAGTGTAGAGAGATGATAGCGAGATGTAACGAAAATTCTGTCGTGGTTGTTGAAAAAATTTGGCAGAATAACATCTTATGGCGCGAGCTTGCAGGCCATCCGGCGGTGAGCGTGGCCTACGATCTGTATTATTGTGGCATTTTGATTTTTAGAGGTAACTATTATAAAAGGTATTATACTATTAACTTTTAATAAAAACGATGAAGATAACAAAGGTCTATACACGTCGTGGTGATTTGGGGAAGACTTCTCTTGTGGGAGGTCAGCGTGTTTCAAAAGCCAGTACACGTCTCGAAGCATACGGAACCGTCGATGAGCTAAGTGCACATTTGGGCTTGTTGGCGGCAATGCTGCCCGAGGGGCACGAGCGTGATATGCTGGAGTGTATCCAAAATAACTTATTTAATGTTTGTACCAATCTGGCCACGGACCAGGAGCAGACAGAGCTCTACCCGTCAGCATACCTGCCGACAAACGCTATTTCACAGTTAGAGGTGGAAATTGACAAAATCATGGCAGAATTGCCGGAGCGCCAGGGGTTTATCTTGTCGGGTGGCACGGTTGAAGCGGCTGAGTGCCATGTGTGTCGTACTGTCTGCAGACGAGCTGAGCGTCGAATCGTTGCTCTTTCAGAAGAGGCTGTTGTTACTCCAGAAGTACAGCAATATATGAACCGTTTGAGCGATTATCTTTTCGCGTTGGCAAAAAAAATAAACTTTATTGCAGGAAAAAGTGAAAAAATTTGGCAGAATGCTTGTCATTAAGAAAAAAAATATTACTTTTGCGGGCAAATTCAGTAAATAATAATCGTAAGATATGTATTGGACACTTGAATTAGCTTCAAAATTGGAAGATGCTCCCTGGCCCGCAACCAAGGATGAGTTGATAGACTATGCTATTCGTTCGGGCGCACCGCTTGAGGTCTTGGAAAATCTTCAGGAAATCGAGGATGAGGGCGACGTCTATGAGAGTATAGAGGAAATATGGCCAGACTATCCTACCAAAGAGGACTTCCTCTTCAACGAGGATGAGTATTAGTAGTAGAAGTATGCGAATACTTTATATTTTAAATTTAGAGAACTAGTTTTTTAAAAAAGAGAAAGGATGAAAAAGTTATTTGTAACGTTGGCTGCAGCTATGCTGACAGCTTCTGTTTTTGCACAGAAAACAGTTGTTACTGCTAACAAGGCTGGTGACAACTGGTACGTAGGCATTAATGCCGGTGCTGCTACTCCCATGCAGAAGTGGGGCGACTATGGTTTCTTCAAGGGTGTTGCTCCCAAGCTGGGTGTTCGTGTTGGTAAGAACCTGACCACCGTTTTCGGTCTGGCTGCTGACGCTGACATGTACTTCGGTTCTAAGACAGACTCTAAGTCAATGCTTGGTACTAAGACTTTCGTCAACGCTATCAACCTTGACCTGATGGGTACTGCAAACCTGATGAACGCTTTTGCCGGTTACAAGGGTGAGCCCCGTTTCTTCGAGATTATCGCTCTCGGTGGTTTCGGTTGGAGCCACGCATTTGGTGTTAGCAAGGTGAACTCCATCAACAGCAAGATTGCTCTTGACTTCGCTCTGAACCTGGGTGCCAACAAGGCTTGGCAGGTTTACATCGAGCCCGCTGCTGTCTTTGGTCTTTGGAGCAAGGGCGGCGCTTATGGCACACAGCTGGGTGGTCATGAGGCTAAGTTCGACAGCCGTAACGGTATTCTTCAGCTGAGCGCTGGTGTTAACTACAAGTTCGGTACCAGCAACGGTACTCACAACTTTGCCGTTGAGCAGCTGCGCGATCAGGCTGAGATTGACGCTCTGAACGCTCAGATCAACGACGCTCGTCGTCAGTGCGATGAGAAGTGCGCTGCCCGCGACGCTGAGATTGCCCGTCTGAAGAAAGCTCTCCAGGATTGCGAGAACAAACCCGCTCAGGTTGTTGAGAAGCCTGCCGAGACCACGCTGCAGCCCACCGTTCTGTTCCGTCAGGGCAAGAGCAAGATTGACGCTGCTCAGTATGCTCCTATCGAGCAGATTGCTCACTACATGAAGAACAACCCCGACGTTAAGGTCGAGATCAAGGGTTATGCTTCTCCCGAGGGTAAGGCTGAGTTCAACCAGAAGCTTTCTGAGAAGCGTGCTGAAGCTGTTAAGAACGCTCTTGTTAAGAAGTACAAGATTGCTGCCGACCGTCTGACCACCGTTGGTTGCGGTGCTACCGACAAGCTCTTCGAGCAGGTTGAGTTCAATCGCGTAGCTACTTTTACTGACAAATAAGTATAAATAGGTATGTCTAAGGGTTGGTGAGCCAGATTCTATTTTGGCTCACCAATATTTTTGAAAATTGGTAAAAAAGGCAGAAAAATCTGCCGTTATGTTGCCCTAAATCAATTATTTGCCCTTAAAAATGCATTTTATTTAGAATAAATTTGCGTAATTCTGTTTTTTTTATTTATTTTGCACAAAAATTTTCGTTTAATCAATTCTTTAAAGATGAAAAAGTTAATTTTACTCTGTGCTGCAGCTATGCTGACAGCTTCTGTGTCCGCACAGAAAACCGCTGTTACCGCTAACAAGGCTGGTGACAACTGGTACGTAGGTATTAATGCCGGTGCCGCTACTCCCATGCAGAAGTGGGGCGACTATGGTTTCTTCAAGGGTGTTGCTCCCAAGCTGGGTGTTCGTGTTGGTAAGAACCTGACCACCGTTTTCGGTCTGGCTGCTGACGCTGACATGTACTTCGGTTCGAAGTCAGACTCTAAGTCAATGCTTGGTACTAAGACTTTCGTTAACGCTATCAACGTTGACCTGATGGGTACTGCAAACCTGATGAACGCTTTTGCCGGTTACAAGGGTGAGCCCCGTTTCTTCGAGATTATCGCTCTCGGTGGTTTCGGTTGGAGCCACGCATTTGGTGTTAGCAAGGTGAACGCCATCAACAGCAAGATTGCTCTTGACTTCGCTCTGAACCTGGGTGCCAACAAGGCTTGGCAGGTTTACATCGAGCCCGCTGCCGTCTTCGGTCTCTGGAGCAAGAATGGTGCTCGTGGCACACAGTTCGGTGGCCATGACGCTAAGTTCGACAGCCGCAACGGTATCCTTCAGCTGAGCGCTGGTGTTAACTACAAGTTCGGTACCAGCAACGGTACTCATAACTTCGCTGTTCAGCAGCTGCGCGACCAGGCTGAGATCGACGCTCTGAACGCTCAGATCAACGACGCTCGTCGTCAGTGCGATGAGAAGTGCGCTGCCCGCGACGCTGAGATCGCTCGTCTGAAGAAGGCTCTCCAGGATTGCGAGAACAAGCCCGCTCAGGTTGTCGAGAAGAAGCCCGCTACTGTTACAAACCTGCAGCCCACCGTTCTGTTCCGTCAGGGCAAGAGCACTATTGACGCTGCTCAGTATGCTCCTATCGAGCTGATTGCTCACTACATGAAGAATCATCCCGAGGCTAAGATCGAGATCAAGGGTTATGCTTCTCCCGAGGGTAAGGCTGAGTTCAACCAGAAGCTTTCTGAAAAGCGTGCTGAGGTTGTTAAGAAAGTCCTCGTTAAGAAGTACAAGATTGCTGCTGACCGTCTGACCACCGTTGGTTGCGGTGCTACCGACAAGCTCTTCGAGCAGGTTGAGTTCAATCGCGTTGCTACTTTCAACGATTCTACCAAGGACTAATCAATTTAGTTGACAAATAAAGAGAGAATGAGTCTGGTTTTTCCAGGCTCATTCTTTTTTGATGCAATAATTTATCTTGTGGAGCGTTATTTATAACGTGCTCAAGCGACTATACATATATTTATTGTTTGCCACTCTACCTTTATTGCAATTGATGGCGCAACAAGAACCCTCCTTCTCCCATTATTGGGCGATGGAGCCAACCTTCAATCCTGCTGCCGTTGGAAAAGAGTCGAAGCTGAATATCGCTGGAGCATACAGGATGTCGCTTGCTGGTTTTGAGCACAATCCCCGTACCATTTATATTGGGGCGGATATACCTTTCTATTTATTCAGGGCATATCATGGTGCCGGCGTGCAGATAGTCAGTGACGAGCTTGGACTTTTTACCCATCAGCGCCTGGTACTTCAGTATGCCTACAAGCATCGCCTGTTTGGCGGTATGCTTAGTGGAGGTATTCAGATGGGTATGCTTAGTGAGAAGTTCAAAGGCAGTGGCGTGGATCTGGATGAACCTGAAGACCCCGCCTTCAGCAAGTCAGACGCTACCGACATGACGTTCGACCTCTCTGCAGGTCTCTATTATCTACACCGCAATTGGTATGCCGGCGTGTCCGTGTTGCATGCCACCGCTCCTACGGTAGAACTGGGCGACCGTTCTATTTATCATATAGAACGGGCGTATTATTTGACAGGCGGATACAATATTCGGTTGAGAAATCCGTTTTTTACAATACATCCGTCGGTTTTGGCGTTTACAGACGGAACGACCTACCGGATGAATGTGACAACGCGTGTTCAGTACACGCACGACAAGAAGATGCTCTATGCAGGCGTGGCCTATAGCCCCGCCAATTCAGTGACAGCGCTGATTGGTGGCAATTTCCATGGCATCCGTCTGGGCTACAGCTATGAGATATACACCTCGACGCTCAAGTTCGGAAACGGCAGTCATGAGCTTTTTGTAGGATATCAAATGGATATAAACCTTTTCAAAAAGGGACGTAACAGACATCAAAGTGTGAGAATATTATAAATCAGCATATATGAAAAAGGTTCTATGTATATCACTCTGTTCCGTGGCGGTTGTCTTGCTGTCATCCTGTTTTGGTGGCAAGCATGTCTCCTCGTCGGGTGGAGAGGTGACAGGCGTGAGTGGGCGTGCCTT
Organism: Prevotella sp.; assembly: GCA_017847725.1. Classification (GTDB taxonomy): domain Bacteria; phylum Bacteroidota; class Bacteroidia; order Bacteroidales; family Bacteroidaceae; genus Prevotella. Next base: position 43,349 of record JAGAXW010000002.1, on the reverse strand, counting down.
TGTTGAGCCCACTCCTTATGGGATGACCCTTATCAAGCGCGGTCATCTGAAGATGGGTATCGATAGTCAAGATACCTTGTGGGGAAAACAGACGCCAGTAAGAGACATATCGGTTGAGGGCTTCTGGATGGATGAACGTGAGGTCACCAATTCGATGTACCGTCAGTTTGTCAACTATGTTCGCGACTCTATTCTTCGTGAGCGTCTGGCAGATCCCGCTTATGGTGGCGACGAAAGCTATAAGATAGAGGAAGACAAGAATGGCGACCCCGTCAAGCCGTATCTTAACTGGAAGAAAGCACTGCCCCGCAAGCCCAATGAGGACGAACAGCGTGCCATCGAAAGCCTGTATGTCATCAATCCTGTTACGGGTGAGAAGATGCTTGACTGGCGTCAGATGAACTATCGTTACGAGATTTATGACTACACAGAGGCTGCCAAGCGCAAGTACCGTCTGAATCCCGAAGAGCGCATCCTCAATACAGATGTTCGTCCCAATGCCAACGAACAGATCTGGATATCCAAGGACACCGCCTACATCAATGACGAGGGCCAGATAGTACGTGAGACCATTAACCGTCAGCATACCGGTCCGTGGGATTTCCTCAATACGTACATCGTCAATATCTACCCCGACACAACCTGCTGGGTCAACGACTTCCCCAATGCCGAGAATGAGAGCTATATGCGCTATTACTTCAGCAATGCGGCCTATAACGACTATCCTGTTGTGGGAATCACGTGGGAGCAGGCAAATGCCTTCTGCGCCTGGCGCACAGAGTTCCTGCTGCGTGGCTTGGGAGGAGCCGCCCGCTTCATCCAGCGCTACCGCCTGCCGACCGAGGCAGAGTGGGAGTTTGCTGCCCGTGGCAAAGACCAGAACGAATTTCCCTGGGAGAACCAGGATGTGGTAAATGGTAATGGCTGTTTCTTCGCCAATTTCAAGCCCGACAATGGCAACTACACCAAAGACGGCAATCTCATCACCAGTCGTACAGGCATCTATGCTGCCAATAGCAATGGCTTGTATGATATGGCGGGTAATGTGGCCGAGTGGTGCAGCACGGTATATACAGAAGCCGGCGTCGAGGCGATGAACGACATCAATCCCCAGCTGAAATACAATGCTGCCAAGGAAGACCCGTATCGACTCAAGAAAAAGAGTGTGCGCGGCGGTTCGTGGAAAGACCCGGAGAGCTATATCCGTTCCGCATGGCGCTCCTACGAATACCAGAATCAGCCCCGCTCATATATTGGATTCCGCTGTGTGCGCAGTCTGGCCAATACTACGAGTGACAAGATAAAAATCAAGAAAGGAAAGAAATAATGACAACATATAGCAAACTGAATGTGGTCTATCGCTTGCAGAAGTGGATGGACAGTGTGCCGGGACAGACGTTCTTGAATTATGCATACAGCTGGGGTGCTTCTATCGTTATCTTAGGTACACTCTTCAAACTTACCCACCTGCCTGGTGCCAACTTCTTCCTTTTCTTAGGTATGGGAACCGAGGTGGTCGTCTTCTTCCTCTCAGCCTTCGACCGTCCCTTTGACAAGACGACAGACGGTATGGAGCTCGACATCCATGTGGGCGACGAATCCTCCGAGCATGCGGCTGTAGCAGGAGGAGGCACCGTTATCATCGGTGGTGGTGGTGGCGCTGCAGTCGGCGGCGGTGCTCCTGTTGGTGGCAGTGCTGCTGTCGGTGGTGTTGTCGGCAATGGTGGCGAGGCAGCCCGTTGGGAGGGCAATCCTATCACCTTCGGTGGTGGAACAGTCGTGCCTGCTGCCCCGCAGGTTGATGCGTTGCCTATGGCTGAAGAGCTGAAGGATGCCACGTCTAACTATGTTGACGAGCTGAACCGCCTGACGGAGATGCTGCAGAAGGTATCCGAGCAGAGCCAGCGCCTGACGCGCGACTCTGAGGAAATGGACAACCTGAACCGCACGCTGACAGGCATCAGCCGAGTCTATGAAATGCAGCTCAAGAGCGCCAGCGCCCAGATTAGCACCATCGACGAAATCAACGAGCAGACGCGTCACATGGCAGAGCAGATAGTCGAGCTCAACAAGATTTATGCCCGCATGATTCAGGCAATGCAAGTACAAAATCAGAAGTAAACAATGGCAATCAAGAAAAGGCCCGTTTCTCCGCGTCAGAAGATGATCAATCTGATGTACGTCGTCTTGATGGCGATGTTGGCGCTGAACGTCTCGACAGAGGTGCTCAACGGTTTCTCCATTGTGGAAGAGAGCCTGAAACGCACCACTGCAAACTCGGCGCGCGAGAACCAGGCGCTATATGACAACTTCGCGGAGCAGATGCAGAAGAATCCGCAGAAGGTGAAGCAGTGGTACGACAAGTCGCAGAAGGTGAAGCAGATGAGCGACGCCCTCTACAACCTTGCTGCCGACCTGAAACTGGCCATTGCGCAGGAGGCCGACGGCAGCGATGGCGACCCGCAGCACATCCGCAACAAGGAAGACCTGGAAGCTGCCACACAGGTTATGCTGTCTCCCAGTGGCGGGCGTGGTGCCGAGCTTTATCAGGCAATCAACAACTATCGCGAGCAGTTGCTTAAGATGGTGACAGACGACCACCAGAAGCAGATGATAGCCTCCAACCTCACGACAGATATTCCCAAGGATGCCCGTACGATGGGCAAGAACTGGCAGGAATACATGTTCGAGTCTATGCCGGCTGCCGCCGCTGTGACGCTCCTTTCCAAGTTGCAGAGCGACGTTCGCTATGCCGAGGGTGAGGTGCTTCACACCCTTGTGTCGAATGTCGACGTCAAGGATATCCGCGTCAATGCCCTCAACGCCTTCGTCATCCCTAATTCGCAGACCATCGTCCGTGGCGACAAGTTCTCTGCCCATATCGTGATGGCCGCTGTCGATACTACCCAGGTGCCGCAGATATTTATAGGTGGAAGGGAGGTCAACCTTCCGGGCGGACTCTATGAGACCGTTGCCGGTCGCACGGGTGATTTTACGCTCAGCGGCTATATCCAGATGCAGAATGGCAATGGCGAACTTATCAAGCGCGACTTCGAACAGAAGTACACCGTCGTAGACCCCTCGGCGACAGTCTCTGCCGATCTGATGAATGTGCTCTATGCCGGCTATAACAACCCGCTGAGTGTCAGTGTTCCCGGCGTTCCCCTTAATAAGGTGCAGGCAACCATGACTGGCGGCACGCTACAGCCGGTGGGACCGGGCCGTTATATAGCCCGTCCGACGACAGTCGGCCAGAATGTTACCATCACCGTCACCTCTACCAATACAGGCCGTGCCCAGCAGATGGGACAGTTTACGTTCCGTGTGCGCCGCCTGCCAGACCCCACGCCCTATATTGCCATGAAGGATGACGGCGGCAGTCCTGTGCGCTACAAGGGCGGCGGCCTGTCCAAGGCCCAGCTGATGGCAGTCGACGGCATCGGTGCTGCCATCGATGACGGCATACTCGACATCGCCTTCCATGTGCAGAGCTTCGAGACCGTGTTCTTCGACAATATGGGTAATGCTGTGCCGATGGTCAGCGACGGTGCCCGGTTCTCAGCCCGTCAGCGGGATACCTTCCGTAAGTTGCAGCGCAACCGCCGTTTCTATATCTCGCGTGTGACGGCCGTCGGTCCCGATGGCATACAGCGTAAGCTTAATGCCTCGATGGAGGTTATCGTGAAGTAAACCAGTAAAAAATTTAAAAATTAAAATATGAAGCGTATCGTTCTAATTCTTGCGTTTTTTAATTTTTTAATTGCGACGCATGTCGCAGCCCAGCCCAAGGCGCGTCGCCAGCAGCAGGCACAACAGCAAAGGCAGCAGACCCAAAATCAGGGGCTCAGTGTGCGTGCCCGCCTGATGTTCCCCACAGCCATTGACATGCCGGAGGATGTGGTGTGGCGCCGCGATATCTACCGCGAGATAGACCTCAACAAAGATGCCAACGGCGGACTCTACTACCCCGTAGAGCCTATCGACAGGCAGCTCAACCTGTTTACGTATATCTTCAAGTTGGCACTCAACGGCTATATTCCCGTCTACGAGTATCGTCTCGACGGCAATGAGGTGTTCACCGACTCCTCCCGGGTGCAGATGAAGACCATACTCGACAACTACCATATCTTCTATGAGCAGAAGGACGGCAAGCTGCGCGTAGACAATAGCGATATACCCTCGGCTGAGGTGAAGCTCTACTACCTGAAGGAGAGCGCCTATTACGACCAGGCCAACTCCACGTTCCACCGCAAGGTGTTGTCACTCTGTCCCGTCATGTTGCGCGAGGACGACTTCGGCGGCGAGGTGTCCAAGTACCCCCTCTTCTGGGTCAAGTATTCCGACCTGAAGCCCTTCCTCAGCCGTCAGTCTGTGATGACCTCCAATCTGAACAATGCCGCCACCATGTCGATGGAAGACTACTTCACCCTCAACCGCTACGAGGGAAAGATCTATAAGACCAACAACATGCTGGGCAAAACGCTGGCGCAGTATTGTCCTACCGACTCTGCGCTGGCTCGCGAACAGAAGAAGATTGAGGCCGAGCTGAAGGCCTTCGAGCAGAACATCTTTGGCGACAAGCATCGTCGCGACTCGCTCGACTCCATTGCCAAGCTGGATCCTGCCATCCAGAAGGCTACTAAGAAGAGCAAGAGGGCTCGCAAGAAGGATGCAAGCTACAAGAAGAGCAAGGCCGGCAAGAACAGCGTCGTCTCCTCGTCCGGTACGGCACGTATCACCGTTCGTCGTCAGCGTCACTAATCGAACATTAATAAATACACACATGAAAAAGACTATCGCAATTATACTAATGGTTGCTGCGTTTGTACTACCAGCAAAAGCACAACTCAGTTGGGGAATCCAGGCCGGTGTGAACATGGCCAACATCTCCATCAAAGACGTCTCCGCTTCCATGAAGAGCCGCACAGGTTTCTTCGTGGGCCCCACGGCGACACTGTCGTTGCCCATCGCAGGCCTGGGGCTCGACGCCTCTATCCTGTACGACCATCGTGAGGGCAGGATTGACGACGGCAGCGAGAGCAAGACCGTCATAGCCCGCACCGTGCAGGTGCCCATCAACGTAAGGTATGGCTGGGGCATCGGCAGCATGGCCAAGGTGTTCCTCTTTGCCGGTCCTCAGTTTGGCTATAATGTCGGTGGCAAGGAGTCCACGCTGAACAGCAGTCGTGAGAGTCTGTGGACTCTGAAGACCTCTCATGTCAGTGCCAATGTAGGTATCGGTCTTAGCGCCCTGAACCATCTGCAGCTGAAGTTCAATTACAATTTCGCCCTCAGCACGACGGGCGAGTTCAAGTTAAGAGACATCGGCTCCAGTGAGGAGCACACGGTGGGCAGTGCCAGAATCAATGCCTGGCAGGTATCCTTAGCCTATCTGTTCTGACCTTATCGGCCCATATCGGCTTACGAGATTATTTTCATCGTAAGCCGTTTTTGTTTTTGTACGTCAAAAATAAGTTGTATCTTTGCACAGATGAAGTATGCTGACGTCATATTGCCTGTGCCCCTGCAGGGGATGTTCACCTATGCCGTTCCCGAGGGGATGAGCGTGGCAGTCGGCGTGCGCGTGCTGGTGACCTTCGGGCGCTCAAAGAACTATCTGGGCATCGTGGCCAAGATACACGAGGTAAAGCCCGAGGGCTACGAGGTGAAACCTGTTCAGGCGGTGATGGATGCCGAACCGATCGTCACAGACCGCCAGCTCCGCTTGTGGCATTGGATAGCCGACTACTACCTGTCGCCCGTCGGCGAGGTGTACAAGGCTGCGCTCCCCGCCGGACTGAAGGCCGAAGACGGTTATCGTCCGAAGACGGAGACCTATATCCGACTGACTGAGCAGTACCGCAGCGTGGCAGCCCTGCACATCGCGCTGAATGTGCTCAGCAGGGCTCGCAAGCAGTTGGAGGCCTTTACAGAGTATCTGGCCCTGTCGCACTGGGATGAGGCGGAGAACGGGGTAGAACCCGTCGAAGTGACCCGCGAGGAGCTGATGAACGTGAGCGCTGCTTCGGCAGAGACGCTGAAGCTCCTGGTGAAGCGTGGCATGCTGGAGACCTACGAGGTGGAAGTAGGGCGGCTGAATCATGGCGGCAACTATCATCCCGAGCTTATCAAGCCGCTGAGCGCCGCCCAGCAGGAGGCCTACAACCAGATACTGATGTCGATGATGAAGAAGCCGGTGACACTGCTGCACGGCGTGACGTCGAGCGGTAAGACGGAGGTTTATATCCACCTGATACAGCGGGCGCTGGAGCATAAGCAGCAGGTGCTCTACCTGTTGCCCGAGATAGCCCTCACCGTGCAGATGATGCAGCGCCTTCAGCGCGTCTTCGGCGACCGCCTGGGCATTTACCACTCGAAGTATTCTGATGCGGAGCGCGTGGAGATATGGCAGAAACAGCTCTCGCAAAACCCCTACGACATCATATTGGGCGCCCGCTCGGCCGTCTTCCTCCCCTTCCGCCAACTTGGCCTCGTCATCGTCGACGAGGAACATGAGAGCAGTTATAAGCAGCAAGACCCGGCGCCCCGTTACCATGCGCGCAGTGCCGCCATCGTGCTTGCGCAGATGTATGGTGCCAAGACCCTGCTCGGCACCGCCACGCCGTCGCTCGAGAGCTATCACAATGCCAAGACCGGCAAGTACGCCCTGGTGGAGATGAAGGAGCGCTACCAGGGTATCGAGATGCCCGAGATTCAGGTGGTCGACACGGCCGACCTGCAGCACCGTAAGATGATGGCCGGAGCGTTCTCGCCCCTGCTGTTGGTACGAATACGCGAGGCGCTGGAACGAGGCGAGCAGGCCATCCTGTTCCAGAACCGCCGCGGCTTTGCCCCGGTCGTCGAGTGCCACCAGTGTGGCTGGGTGCCTACGTGCCAGCACTGCGACGTCAGTCTGACGCTGCACCGCCAGCTGAACCAGCTGACCTGCCACTATTGCGGCTATACCTACCGCATCCCCACGGAGTGCCCCTGCTGTGGCTCTACAGAACTGCGTACCCGTGGCTACGGAACGGAGAAGATAGAGCAACAAGTGCGCGAGACTTTTCCCGATGCCCGCATCGCCCGTATGGACCTTGACACCACCCGTACGCGCAATGCCTACGAGCGCATCATCAACGATTTCTCGGCCGGCCGCACCAATATCCTGATTGGTACGCAGATGATTAGCAAGGGCCTCGACTTCGACAGAGTGTCGGTGGTGGGCATCATCCATGCCGACGCCATGCTGAACCAGCCCGACTTCCGTGCCTACGAGCATGCCTTCATGATGATGTCACAGGTGGCCGGGCGTGCCGGGCGGAAGAATAAGCGCGGACTGGTCATCCTGCAGACCAAGCAGAAGGACGTGCCCGTCATCCGTCAGGTGGTACACAACGACTACGCAGGTCTCTACCGCGACCTGATAGCCGAGCGCCAGGCCTTTCGCTATCCTCCCTACTACAGGCTTGTCTACGTATACCTCAAGCACCGCCATGACGCCACCGTGCAGACGGCCGCCTACGAGATGGGCACTCGCCTGCGCCAGTGGTTCGGCAGCCGTGTGCTCGGTCCCGACAAGCCCTCTGTCGCCAAGGTGAAGCAGCAGAATATCCGCAAGCTGGTGCTCAAGCTGGAGCTGGGCATCGATATGAAGAAAGTCCGCGAGTATCTGTTGCTTGCGCAGTCACAGATACTCGCGGATAAGCGATATTCGTCACTTCAGGTCTATTTCGACGTCGACCCGTTGTAAAACTGTTAGAAGTCAATCTGGCATCCCAAGCCCAGCACGCGGTTGGAACGGGTGAACGTGTCGCCCTTGGTGACGTTGCCGTTGGCGTCGGTAGCCTCCACCTTCTTGTAGTCGCCATAGTTGGTCTGGAAGTAGGCGGCATTGAGCGTCACCTTGTTGCTCACCTTGTAGCTGATGCCGGCACCGATGCTGTAGCTGTTGACGACGAAGGCCATATCGTTCATGTACTCGTCGGTCAGTCCGTAGCGTGTAATCTGGAAGCCGCACGAAATGTTCACCTTCTCGGTGGCATCCCACTCGACACCGCCAAGATACTCGTCAGTGCCGCTGTCGAGCAGCTTCTGACTGTCGTTATACCAGCTGGCATTCTTGTCGTAGAAGTGGTGGTAGCCGGCATTGAGGTGCAGCACCGGAATGGGGCTCCACTGAGCACCTACCGACAGCATGGCAGGAGAGTCTTCGTTGACCTTGGTGTTGTTCTCAAACTTGTTGATGTTGGCGATGCCGGGGAAGTTGGCCATGGGGCCGCTGATTTTCAGAGGCTCCTCCAGGGTGGAGTGGTTCTTCATCTTCATCTCCGTGTTGAACTCGTACTTGACGGCAAAGTTGAAGTCGCCAACCTTGTAGTCGACACCGATAACCGGGGCGATGCCGAATCCCGTCTGCGTGCTCTGCAGGTTGACCCCGTTTCCGTAGCGGTGCAACTTGTAGAGCGTCTGCAGTCCAGCCTCGGCAGCGGCCAGCTGCGGAGCGGCCTGAGCCTGCATGGCGGCCAGTTGCTCTTGTGTGTACATGCCAGACTGTGCGGCCATCTGCAGCTGAGCCTGTGCACCACCTATCTGGCGGTTGATGTCGTTGATGTTGGCCTCCAGGAATTCGCCAAAGTCGACCACGCCGGCAGAGGTGACCACGTTGATGTGGCTCAGTCGGGCGCGATACGAGGCGTCGCCATACAGTGCACGCAGACCGCCATATACCGACCAGTGCTCGTTGATCTTGTAGGCAGCACCCAGCTGGAATCCGAAGTAGTATTGGCGACCGCGCATGTAGGCGTCCATGTCGTAGCCCTGAACGTCGAAACCGTTCTGGCGGAGCATGCCGGCAATGGCGCCGACGGCACGCTCGAACGAGCCCAGACCTTTGTCGAACTCACAGGCGCCGCCACCGCCGGGCATCGAGAAGTTGAACTGGTAGCTCCACTTGCCCTTGTTGTAGGCCGCCTGCACCGACGGGATGAAGGGGGCATCGGCCACACCCTCAAACTTCTTGACATTGTTGCCCTCGTTCTTCCGGCCCATCCTGAACATTTCGTCAGTAGAGGTAATGGTACGCGTCTGGTGTGCATACTGCCAGTTGATGGCCAAGTGGAATCCCTCCGGCATGAATGCCACGCCGGCAGGGTTGCTATAGACACCGTCGAGCCCGATAGCGGCATCGCGGGCGGGGTTCTTCAGAAAGGCTACACTCTGATTGGTGTTGGTGAGTATGCCGCCAGCCAGGGCGCTCACCGTGGTCATCATGAAAACGACCAACGGGAATAAAATCTTTTTCATCCTTTTAATTATTTTTTACGAAAATCGGCTGCAAAGGTACGCCTATTGCACAAAACAAGCGAAAAAGTGCAGTTAAATTAACAGGAATTAACGAAAAACCGCACACTTTGTGCACAAATATACCAAAGTGTGCAGGAATTATGTGTGCGGGCACATCCGTTTACTTCTCCGTCGGGTAGGAGATGCGGGTGTGGTAGATAGTCTTCAGTTTCTCGATGAGCACAGTCTTGGCATATTGGATGTCGCGGAAGGTGATGGGGCACTCGCGGAAGTAGCCCTCGGCCACCAGCGTGTCGAGCAGTTTCTCCACCAGTTCGCGGATGGACTGTTCGGTATAGTCGGTCAGCGAGCGCGAGGCAGCCTCCACTGTGTCGGCCATCATGAGGATAGCCTGTTCGCGCGTGAAGGGGTTGGGCCCCGGATAGGTGAACAGCAGGTCGTCGACGGGGTCGTCGGGGTGCTCGTTGTTGTAGTGGATGTAGAAGTATTTGGCCTTGCCCTGTCCGTGGTGGGTGGCAATGAAGTCGCGGATGACGTTGGGCAGGTTGTACTTGTCGGCCATCTTCAGTCCCTCGGTGACGTGGCTGATGATGATTTGTGCGCTCTCGATGTCGGTGAGTGTCTCGTGCGGATTGATGCCCGACTGGTTTTCGGTGAAGTAGATGGGGTTCGAGAGCTTTCCGATGTCGTGGTAGAGTGCTCCCGTGCGCACCAGCTGGGCTTTGGCCCCAATCTTGTTGGCTATCTCACCCGCCAGGTTGGCCACCTGTATGGAGTGGTTGAATGTGCCGGGAGCCACCTCGCTCATGCGCCGCAGCAGCTTGCTGTTGGTGTTCGACAGTTCGATGAGCGTGATGTCGCTGGTAAATCCGAAGGCCTTCTCGATGAGGTAGAGCAGGGGGTAGGCGAAGAGCAGCGTGATGCCGTTGACTATCAGGTAGTTGTATGTCCTGAAGTCGATTTGTGCCAACGCGTCCGTGTGTAACCAGTCGAACGACAGGTTGACGGCCAAGCAGGCCCCCGTCACGATGATGGCCGTCTTGAAGAGCTGCGAGCGCTCCGACAGCTCGCGCAGCGAACTGATGGCCACCAGTCCTGCGATGGTCTCGATGACGATGAACTCGTAGGGGTGCTGCAGCATGACGGCGCAGAGCAGCACCATCGTGACGTGTGTCATAAAGGCCGTGCGCGAGTCCATGAACACGCGGATGAAGATGGGCACCATCGCGTAGGGCAGTATATACACGTGGATGAGCGTGTTGCGCACGAAGAATGCCGTCAGCAGTACGAAGATGTTGATGAGTACGTAGAGCATCGCTATGTTGCGCGGATTCTCAAAGTATTCCTTGCGGAAGAGGCTCAGGTAGATGGTGAAGCACGACATCAGAATCAGCACATACAGTATCTGCCCCAGCTGGAGCAACTGGCTGTTGGTGACGTCCTCGCTGCGCCGCTCGTTCTCCTTCTTGAACGACTCGATGATGCGGTAGGTCTTCTCGGTCACGATTTCGCCGTGGTCTACTATCTTCTCGCCCTTCTGCACCAGTCCGCTGGCCAGTGCGATGCCGGCCATCAGGTCGTTCATGCTCGTCTCGCTGCGTTCCTGGTCGTAAATCAGGTTGGGCACGATATAGTCGTTCAGGTTGCACTTCTGCAGCACCGGCCGCAGTTCGGACAGCTTCTTGTCCATAAAGAGCTGCTCGTAGGCCGTCTTGGGCGAGTAGACCTCCATGACCGACAGCGTGACGGCTTGCTTGCCCACCACGATGCGCAGCATCTGGGTGGTGTCCTTGCGCAGTTCCGTATAGTCCTTCTGCTCCATGATGCCCTGCTGGTAGAGGCTGTGCAGGCGGTTGGAGATGACGGTCACGTAGTTGGAGGGCAGTCCGGAGATGCCGTTGGCATAGTCGGCGGTGAAGCGCTGCACCATCTGCCGCTCCTTGCTCACGTCATATTTATAATAAGGTTCGTAGAGGCGCCTGACGCTGTCGCGCTCCTGCGTGATGGTGGCCTGCGACTTGTAGATGGGGAAGTCGTAGGGCGCCGTGAAGTCGGCGTATTGCCAGGGCCTGCCCTGTTCTACGTGGAAGTAGATGCCGTTGTTTTCCGGAATGGCCCAGATGATGACGATCACCGAGGCGATGACCAGTGCCGAGCGTATCAGCAGGTCGCGCCAGTTGAGGTCGTCTTTTAAGTTGAAAGTGCTCATTCTATATGTGAAAATAGTGCGATAATCGTATTTACAGTGCGAAAATACGAAAAAAAGCGCTAAGTCTCAAAAAAAATGACTACTTTTGCACAAATTTAGATTGAAAATAACATCCGTACATGTCTGAAAGAAGAGTAAGGGTACGTTTTGCACCCAGTCCGACGGGGGCATTGCACATCGGTGGTGTGCGTACCGCATTATATAATTATCTGTTTGCGCGCCAGCATGGCGGCGATCTGGTGTTCCGCATCGAAGACACCGACTCAAGCCGCTTTGTCCCCGGTGCCGAGGAGTATATCATCGAGTCGTTCCGCTGGCTCGGCATCCGCTTCGACGAGGGTGTGTCCTTCGGCGGCGACAAGGGTCCCTACCGCCAGAGCGAGCGCCGTGCCATCTACAAGCAGTATGTGCGCCAGCTGCTCGATGCCGGCAAGGCCTATATCGCCTTCGATACACCCGAGGAACTGGAGCAGAAGCGCCAGCAGGTTCCCAACTTCCAGTACGACTGCCACACGCGCAGCCAGATGCGCAACTCGCTGACCCTCTCGCAACAGGAGGTCGACGAGCTGCTTGCAGCCGGCCGCCAGTATGTGGTGCGCTTCAAGGTGGAGCCCGGCCAGGAGATACTGGTCGACGACCTCATCCGTGGCGAGGTGCGCGTCAAGAGTGACATCTGCGACGACAAGGTGCTCTACAAGAGTGCCGACGAGCTGCCGACATACCACCTGGCCAACATCGTCGACGACCATCTGATGGAGATATCACACGTCATACGCGGCGAGGAGTGGCTGCCCTCAGCACCCCTCCATGTGATGCTCTACCGGGCCTTCGGCTGGCAGGACACCATGCCGCGCTTCGCTCATCTGCCGCTGCTGCTCAAGCCCGACGGCAAGGGCAAACTGTCGAAGCGCGACGGCGACCGCCTGGGATTCCCCGTATTCCCGCTGCGCTGGACCGACCCCAAGACGGGCGACGTGTCGCGCGGCTATCGTGAGGACGGCTACTTCCCCGAGGCCGTCGTCAACTTCCTCGCCCTGCTGGGCTGGAACCCCGGCACGGAGCAGGAGCTCTTCACCCTCGACGAGCTGGTGCCCCTGTTCGACATCACCAAGTGCTCCAAAGCGGGTGCCAAGTTTGCCTACGAGAAGGCCGTATGGTTTAACCACGAATACATCCTGAAGAAGTCGGCAGAGGAGATTGCCGCCCTCTTCGAGCCGGAGGTGCTCCAGCACTGTCCTGCCGAGACTTCCGAGCGCATCCTGCAGGTCACGCGCATGATGAAAGACCGCGTGTCGTTCGTCCACGAGCTGTGGCCGCTGTGCTCTTTCTTCTTCGAGGCGCCCACCGCCTACGACGAGAAGACCGTCAAGAAGCGCTGGAAGGAAGACTCCGCCCAGCAGCTCACCGAGCTCATCGGCGTGCTCGAGACCATCGACGACTTTTCGCTCGAGAATCAGGAGCGCATCGTCCATGAATGGATAGAGCAGCAGGGGTATAAGCTGGGCAACATCATGAACGCCTGGCGACTGACGCTGGTCGGCGAGGGCAAGGGGCCGGGCATGTTCGACATCTCTGCCTTCCTGGGAAAAGAGGAAACCGTCAGACGAATGAAGCGTGCCATCGAAGCATTAGGGTGAGCCTATGTACAACCTCAGCATATACCTCTACCAGCTGGGCGTCTTCATCGCAAGCTTTTTCAGCGAGAAGGTGCGCAAGATGTGGCGCGGCGAGTGCGACGCCATTCGCGTGTTGCGTGAGCAGGTAGACCCGTCGGCCCGCTATGTGTGGTTCCATGCCGCCTCGCTGGGCGAGTTCGAACAGGGCCGTCCGCTGATGGAGCAGCTGCGCCGGGACCACCCTGAGTACAAGATACTGTTGACGTTCTTCTCGCCCTCCGGCTACGAGGTGCGCAAGAATTACGAGGGTGCCGACATCATCTGCTACCTGCCCATTGACACCTTCACCAATGCGCGGCGTTTCCTCCGTGCCGTCCGGCCCGTGATGGCCTTCTTTATCAAGTACGAGTTCTGGTACAACTATCTCCATATCCTGCGCCACCGCGGCGTACCTGTCTATAGCGTCAGCAGCATCTTCCGTCCTGGCCAGATATTCTTCCGCTGGTATGGCCGGCAGTACGCCCACGTGCTGCGCTGCTTCACCCGCTTCTACGTGCAGAACGACGTCAGCCGGCAGTTGCTGGCCACCATCGGCATCACCGACGTCACCGTGGTGGGCGACACCCGTTTCGACCGCGTCCTGCAGATACGTGATGCTGCCCGCCAGTTGCCTGTCGTCGAGCAGTTCCTGGAGGCCGGCGGTGCCGGTGCCAAGGTGTTCGTTGCCGGTAGTAGCTGGCAGCCCGACGAGGACATCTTCATCCCGTGGCTTCGTGAGCACCCCGACTGGAAACTCATCATAGCGCCCCACGTCATCAGTGACGACCATCTGCAGCAGATTATCAGTAAGATCGATGGTCCGGTGGTGCGCTACACCGAGGCAGAACAGGCGGTGGCCGACGGCCGGCGTGCCGTAGTCGGCGATGCCCGTGCGCTCCTCATCGACTGCTTCGGACTGCTTTCCTCCATCTACCGCTATGCCGACGTGGCCTATGTCGGTGGCGGCTTCGGCGTGGGCATTCACAACCTGCTGGAGGCTGCCGTGTGGAACGTTCCCGTCATTTTCGGACCCAACAACCAGCGCTTTTGCGAGGCGCAGGGGCTCAAGGCCTGTGGCGGCGGACTGGAGATAGGCAGCGCCGACGACTTCCGTCGCATCATGCAGGGCTTTGTCGACCATCCAGAGGTCGTGCAGCAGCTCGGGCAGCAGGCGGGCGCCTACGTGAAGAGCATGACGGGCGCCACGCAGAAAATCCTCGGCGACATCTGCTGAAAACGTTCGCCGATTTTCGCCAGCATCCCTACTTTTTAATTTGGGAGTGTAGAACAGAAAAAGAGTGCCGCGACGTGTTGGTCGCAGCACTCCCTTGCTTTAAAGCCTTGTACCCAGACCCGGGCTCGAACCGGGATGGGTTGCCCCACTGGTGTTTGAGACCAGCGCGTCTACCGATTCCGCCATCTGGGCTTCTTAGCGGGTGCAAAGTTACAGATATTTTCTGAATTGGCAAATTTTTCGCATAAAAAGTTTTAAATGCTTGTCGATGTCAGATATTTTTCGTACCTTAGTGACGAATTTTAAATCTATATACTGCGAATGGAAATCAACACACATAACTATTGTGTCATTCTGGCCGGGGGCAAGGGCCGCCGCCTGTGGCCGTGCAGCCGTCAGGACATGCCGAAGCAGTTCATGGACTTTCTGGGAGTGGGGCGCACCCTGCTGCAGCAGACGTTCGACCGCTTTGTCCGCATCTTGCCGAAGGAGAACATCCTCATCTGCACTACCCAACAGTATGAACCCATCGTGCGCGAGCAACTGCCGGAGCTGGACGCCCACAACCTGATGGTGGAGCCCGTCAACCGCAACACGGCGCCCAGCGTGGCGTGGGCCAACATGCGCATCAAGCACGTCGACCTCGACGCCAACATCATCATCACGCCCTCCGACCTGCTGGTGCAGAACGAGGAGTCGTTCTACACCAGCCTCGAAATCGGCATCGGCTACGTCTCGGAGAACGACGTGCTGCTGGCTATGGGCGTCAGACCGACACGCCCCGAGCCGGGCTATGGCTACATCCAGATGGGCGACCTGAGCTGCAAGCCCGACGTCTACAAGGTCAAGTCGTTCACGGAGAAGCCCGAGCGCCAGTTTGCCCAGATATTCATGGACAGCGGCGAGTTCTACTGGAATACCGGCATCTTCATCGTCAACTCGCGCAAACTGACCCGGAGCTTCGAGGCCATCTTCCCCAGCGTGCTGCGCGAACTGAAGTTCATCAACCCAAACTATACTTACGACGAGGAGCTGGAGTATGTTGCCCAGCACTATCCGAGCTATCCCAACCTGTCTATCGACTACGCCATTTTGGAGCACAGCACGCAGGTGTATGTGATGACGTGCGACTTCGGGTGGGCCGACCTGGGCACGTGGCATGCCGTCTACGAGTGCATGAGCCGCGGCGACGGCGACAATGTGGTGGTCGACTCCGAGGTGATGCTGGAGAATGCGCACGACAATGTCGTCAAGCTGCCCAAGGGTCGGCTGGCCGTCATCAACGGGCTCGACGGATACATCGTGGCCGAGGAGGGCAACGTGCTGCTCATCTGCAAGAAGGGCGACTCGTCGGCCATGGTGCGCAAGTATGTGACGGAGGTACAGCTGAAATATGGTGACGACTTTGTTTAATTGAAGTAGGGCGGAATGATAGTAGGTATTGACGCAAAGCGCATCGTGCGCAACGGGACGGGACTGGGCAGCTACGGACGTACGCTGGTGAACGACCTGATACGGCTGGGCGACAACGACATGCAGCTGAACCTCTATGCGCCCGACGAGGGCCGTGAGGCGCTGCGCACGCAGATCATCGAGGGCGTGGAGTTCTGCTATCCTTCGGGACGGCCGTCGGCCCTGCGCAAGGCGTGGTGGCGCTCGCGGGGCATCGTCGGCGACCTGCAGCGCGACGGCGTGCAGGTGTACCACGGGCTGTCGGGCGAACTGCCTATAGGCTTGAAGCAGGCTGGCATCCATGGCATCGTCACCATCCACGACCTGATCTTCATGCGACATCCCGAGTATTACCACTGGCTGGATGCCAAGATATACGAGTGGAAATTCCGCCGGGCCCTGCGCGAGGCCGACCACATCATCGCCATCAGTCAGCGCACGCGCCAGGACATCATCGAGCTGGGCGGCGAGGAGTATGCCGACCGTATCAGTGTCGTCTACCAGAGTTTTGCACCTCATTTCTCTACCGACGTTACGGCCGAGAAGAAGGCTGCCGTGCGTGCACGCTACAAACTGCCGCAGCGCTATGTCCTGAATGTGGGCACCATCGAGCGCCGCAAGAACCTGACGCTGGCTGTCGAGGCTGTCGACCTGCTGCCGCAGGACATCCACCTGGTGGCTGTCGGGCGGCAGACGGACTATGTGCGCGAGTTGCCGCACAGTGAGCGTACCCATCTGCTGAGTGGCGTACCCGACGACGACTTGGCGGCCATCTATGCACTGGCTGAGGCTTTTGTCTATCCCTCGCGCTACGAGGGTTTTGGCATTCCCATCATCGAGGCGATAGCCTGTGGACTGCCTGTGGTGGCCTGCAGCGGTTCGTGTCTGGAGGAGGCTGGCGGCCCCGACTCGCGCTATGTCAGTCCCGACGATGTCATCGGCATGGCCGAAGCCCTGAAGATGTCGCTCAAGGGGGCTCGCTACCGCAGCGAGCGCATCGCCCGCAGCAGGGAGTATATCCGCCGCTTCGAGGGGGTCGACGTGGCCGGGCAGGTGGCTGCGCTCTATCGCAAGTGCCTACAGTCTGATATTTAGTTGTACCAGCAGGTCGGCCATCGACGAGCGGTCGATTTGCTGCAGACCGCTGCCGATGGTGCTGCGGTCGAAATAATTGGTGACGCCGAGCTTCATGCACAGTGACAGCTGGCGGCAGATGTCGGCTTGTGCCATGAGCGAGTAGCGCAGGCCGTGGCCATAGTACGAGGGAAAGGAGAAGTCGTAGCGCACGGAGGGTTCATACTGATACAGCCGGCTGTCGTAGTCGTCGGTGTGGAACCAGGCAATGTGGCCGTCGGCTTTCAGCCACCGGTAGTTCCATGCCACGTGCTCTCCCGCCATCAGGCCTTTGCGCTGTCCGTTGAGCGTCTTGACGACGATGCCGTCTATCTGCGTTCGCAGTGTCAGTCCGTTGGGCAGGGCGTAACCGGCCCCCAGTCTTATACGGTGTTCGGGCCGGTTGACGAGCTGTTGCTTCTCACTGTCGTCGCGCTGGCGGATGTGCAGGCGGTAGCGCCCGTCGGCCGTCCAGTTGCCGTGGGCATAGCGGACGCTGCACAGCAGGTCGAAGGCATCGCTGGCTGCCGACACCTGATAGCGCGGAGCACCAAAGTGGGCATAGTCGGCATAGCCCTGGATGAGCCATGCGTGCGACACCTTCCAGGTGGCTCCCACGTAGATGCCGTGCTCGTTTTGTATGCCGCTGCCCTCGCTGAAGCTGCGCGCATGTTGTGCCGTATAGCGCTTGTCGTAGTAGCGGTGCAGCGCCATCAGCGTAAGGTTTTCGGCCGGCCGGTAGCTGACGGTGTGGAGCGTGGCGACGGCACCGTCCTGGCTGACGGCGGTCTCGCCGGCCAGCGTCCATCGGTAGTGTGTATATCCGTAGTCAACACTGGCGTTGAAGAATCCGTTGCCCTCGGCGGCATACTGTCGGTAGGCAACATTCTTCTGCGGCTGCAGTCTGCGGTTGTAGTGTGTGTAGACCCCATTGGCGTGGATGTAGAGGGCGCCGCGCCGCCATCCGATGCTGCCACCCAGATCCGTCTCGTGCGTGTTGCCTTTCTTGCTCAGTTCTGTCTCCGTGCGGTGGTAGCCGTCGGTGAGCAGGGTGCGTGCGCTGCCGTCGTCGTTGAGGGTGGCGTCGATGTGCTGATACGAGGCGAAGGCCGTCAGCCGCCAGTGGTCGGCGATGCGGACGGTGGCGGCTGCCCCCTGCAGATAGCCGCTCTGTATGCGCGACGCGTGGGCCGTCAGCATGTGTGTGCTGCGCCCCAGCGACTGCAGGGTGGTCAGCTTGCCCAGTTGGAAACCGGTGTTCATCACCAGTCCCATACCCATCTGCACGCGATAGGTGCCCAAGTTCAGTTCCTCCAGCCGTCCCATGTCGCGCAGCTGCAGATAGTAGGCATAGTGGTCGTAGCCGGCCTTGTTCTTGTTCGTAAAGAATGGTTCACCGGCGTCTTGAGCCCCCGTCAGTCCGAACTTGATTTTGTTCTTATAGTTGAATTGGTAGCGCACGTCGTGGCGGTATTTGTAGCCGACGTAGCCGTTGTCATCGCCCTTGCGCTTGTAGAAAGGTACCTTGGCCGTAGCCGTCAGCAGGTGCTTGCCGTCGCGCAGCACGTCGCCCAGCTTAGGCCAGATGCGGGCAGGCTCTTCCTCGCCCGCCACGACGAAGTGCTGTAGCAGTCGGCGTGTCCGCTGGTCCATGCTGACTATCATCTGTAGCTCGCTCAGCGAGCGCATGGGCTTATAGCGGTCCAGATAGGCCACGATGTCCTCCACCTGCTGAGCCGTGAGGAAGGGTAGCATCTCCAGTTCCTGTCGGTTGGTCTGGTTGAGGTTGATAGGGTGTAGGGCACGTTCTTCCAGCATTTCCATAGTTTCCTCGCCGTAGCTCTCCTCCATATCCTCAGCCGTCATCCACGCCCGTAGCGCCTCCTGCCAATCCGCCTGGGCGTCGGCCGTCGCCGGCAGCAGCCAAAAGAGTAGGTATAACAGATGCTTCATACAGGTTACTCAAGGTTCGTGACAAAGGTAATCATTCTTTTTGAATTCTCCAAATTCCAGAGAAACAGAATTCAGAAATTATCTTGTTTTATATGGGATGCTGGTAAACCTCTGTTTTCGACGTGCAAAAGAAATCCCCACTGTTTTTTCAGCAATGTCTGAATAATCCTTCATCTTGGTAAAAAAGAAAAGCAAACTTTCCTTTTGTAATTCACCCGTTTTTCAGTAACTTTGCCGCGTGAAGCGAATGACCAACAAGCGATTGCCGGAACTCCTTGATAAAGACCCAGCTGTCATATCAAAATGGGTGACTAATGCCGCCCAGCCAAATGTAGAAATGTTCATCCAGTTATCAAAGATATTGGGTGTGCGTGTAGATGATTTACTTTGGACAGAAGAAGGATAGTTTTTAAGAAATGTAATTATGGCAAGAATTTACGATACTACCAAAAGCCCGATATTAAATAACCCATACGAGGAACCGCGTTTGTATTATGATACGGACATGGATGGGAATTTGGACTATTCCCACATCATAGAGGGACGTCGGCCATTTACAACCTCTATTGATATTGTGCCTAAACGCCACGAACAGATGCAGATGTTCGGCGGCTCTGATTTTGAAAGTACAGATGCCAATGCTGCATTTATAAATGAAATTCGTAAGCAGGTGAAGCAATGGCGGGATAGCAATTATAATGGTGTAACACGCATCACCCGGGAACTTCTGAATTATTGGTTTAAGAATCCCGAACGTCAGTGGCACCTTCAGCTATTCTTCTGTCAGCGTGAAGCTATTGAAACGGCTATCTATCTTAACGAAGTAGCAGACCTTGACCCCAATATCGGACGCGACTTGTTGCGCCAGCTAAATGAAAGATTGGCGACAGTATCAGATGACCCACAATTCGTCCTGCCTCGTACAGCCTTTAAGATGGCAACAGGTACTGGCAAGACGGTTGTGATGGCTATGATGATCCTGTATAATTACCTGAACAGAAAGGACAACATGCAAGACACACGCTTTGCAGATAACTTTCTGATAGTAGCACCTGGCATTACCATTCGCGACAGGTTGAGTGTGCTCTATTTGGATAATAGTAATAAGGCAAGATATGAAATGAATGACTACTACCATAAGCGGGATTTGATTCCACGTCATTTCGAACCGTTATTGGGTGGTCTGAATGCTTCTATTACGATTATCAATTATCAGCAGTTAGAGCCAAAAGTGCTTTCCGGAAAGCACACATCTCCTCTTGACGGCAAATTGCAGTACGTGGACGGAGAGCAGAAAAGACAGACGGGTAAGGAAGATTACAGCGTCATGCTGTCGCGCATTCTTCACAAAGGAGCCAAAGGCAAGCGTATGCTTATTATCAACGACGAAGCCCATCATTGCTATCTGCCCAAAAAGAATAATACGAAAGGAAAGAAAGACGAAGAAACCGCTGAAGGTGAAGCCGAGAACCAAAATGCAATGGTTTGGTATGAAGGTTTACGACAGATGAAACTCTGTGGTTATAAGATACAGCATGTCTACGACTTGTCAGCTACGCCCTATTATCTGAAAGGCTCTGGCTATGAGGCTTATTCGCTTTTCCCATGGGTAGTGAGCGATTTCGGTTTGGTTGATGCTATTGAAAGTGGGTTGGTGAAGATACCATTCCTGCCTTCGTTTGACAATACTCACGATTTGGAAGAGCCAAAGTTCCGCAACATATATAAACACGTGAGTGGAGAACTCTCCAAAATGGGTGTGCGGACTGTCAAAAAGAAAGCAAAAGAGGAGGAGAAAGGTGATGACAAGCATGAGGCACAGCCAAACCTACCTACATTGGTCAATACGGCTTTAGAACAGTTTACCAAAGACTACGAGAAATATGAGCAAGGCGTAAGAACCGAAGGTGAAGAAAAGGCCAATCTCTATACAACACCTCCAGTGTTCATTGTTGTCTGCAACAATACAATGGTTTCCCGTGAAGTATTCAAGTATATTGCTGGCTACGAAACGGTTAACGAACAAGGAGAAACCATTTACGTGAAAGGACATTTCCCCGTGTTCAGCAACTATGACGAAAACAATTTTCCTAAGGGCAAGGCTCCGACACTTTTGATTGACAGTAATGCTATTGACGAAGCATCACTGGTCATCACCGACGAATTCAAGAAACTCTATGCATCTGAGATTGAGAATTTCAAAAAAGACTATGCTGTTCTTCACGGTTCAGGCAGTGCTGACCAATTGACAGATGCCGAGATTCTGCGTGAAGTAGTGAATAGTGTAGGTAAGCCTGATACGCTTGGAGCGCATATCCGCTGTGTTGTCAGTGTGTCGATGCTGACGGAAGGCTGGGATGCAAATACAGTCACTCACGTCATGGGTATCCGTGCCTTTGGCTCACAGCTGCTTTGTGAACAGGTGGTAGGTCGGGCCCTACGCCGCCGCAGTTATGATTTGACGGCATACGATTTGGATGGAAATGAGCTTGACCCGAAGGTTGCCGCCAAGAGAAGCAAGAAAAATGTAGTTTACAAATTCCCGCCCGAATATGCCCACATCATTGGCGTGCCTTTCAAGACCTTCAAAGGAGGTAAGGGTGGCGTGCCTCGTCCTCCTAAACCTAAGACGGTGATTAAGGCTCTGAAGGAGCGAGGCGAACTGGAGATTCGTTTCCCCAACATCGTGGGTTATCGTAGCGAAACACCTGACGGTGAAATTAGGGCAGACTATCAGGATGTGCCAAAGTTTGTTATCAACTTCAACAAGATTCCTACAAAGACCGTTCTGCAAAGTGCCATTGCCCCAACGCTACAAATAATGAAAGTGGAATATGACGACTTGCGCGATGCTCAGGTCATCTATTATCTCACTTGGCAACTCATTCGCAATTACTACACCGACCGCGACGGCGGTCAGCAGTTTCAGCGGTTTGCGCCCTTGAAGAGGATTGTGCAACAGTGGTATGAGGAACATACAGAAGTAGTGGGAGGCGACGAAGAGCCTGAAAAAATGAAGCGCCTGGTCATTCTTTGGCAGCAGTCCGAGATATTGAGCAGCATTTATGAGGGCATCCGTCAGGCTAACCGGCAAGAAGAACGTATTACGGCCATCTTGAATTACTACAATCCTGAAGGCTCTACTGCTCATGTGTTTGGCGCTACAACCAAGCCAGTTTGGCCTACCACCAAGAGCCATGTCAACTATGTAGTGGCCGATACGCAGTCGTGGGAACAGATTGCAGCTAAGACGTTAGAGGAAATTCCAGAAGTCGTCAGTTACGTCAAGAACCATTTTCTGAGTTTCCAGATTCCCTATATGGTGGGAACTGAGGAGCACCAGTATATGCCCGACTTCATTGCACGTGTCAATACAATGAAGGGTGAGCAGGTCAACTTGATTATTGAGATATCCGGTTTCAGCGATGACCGTACGGGGCATAAAGATGCCAAGCGTCACTATACGCTTGACTACTGGCTACCTGCAGCGAACAATCTAAGCCAGTATGGCCGCTGGGCTTTTGTCGAGGTCTCAGATATCGATAATATTAAACGAACACTTATCCATAAAATTCAAGAACTCTAAATATGACAAAGAAACAAGCATTACAACTGTTCCAAGAGCGTAAAGTGCGCACAATATGGGACGACCAAGAAGAGAAGTGGTACTTCTGTGTAGCTGATGTGGTAGAAGTGTTGACTGACAGTACTAATCCAACGGATTATATTAAGAAAATGAGGAAAAGAGACCCAATGCTCGCAGAAGGGTGGGGACAAATTGTCACCCCCCTTGCTGTACAAACTGCTGGAGGCAAACAAAAAACGAACTTCGCAACTATAGAAGGAATTTTCCGCATCATCCAGTCCATCCCTTCACCTAAAGCCGAACCGTTCAAGCAATGGATGGCGCAGGTGGCCAGCCAGCGTATTGACCAGATGCAAGACCCGGAACTGAGTATCGACCAAGCCATTATCGACTATAAGCGGTTAGGATATAGTGATGCTTGGATCAACCAGCGCATCAAGAGCATCGAAGTGCGCAAGGAATTGACCGACGAGTGGAAACGGACGGGCGTAAAAGAAGGACTGGAATATGCTTCGCTGACTGACATCATTACCCGAGAATGGAGCGGTTTCACGACGAAGCAGTACAAGCACTTCAAAGGATTGAAGAAAGAAAATCTGCGCGATAACATGACCAACCTTGAAATAGCCTTCAACATCCTTGCTGAGGCCTCAGCCACAGAACTCTCCAAACAGCGCGACCCTCGCGGCTTCCATCAGCAGGCCCAAGTAGCAAAAGATGGAGGCAGCGTGGCAAAGGCAGCCCGCAATCAACTGGAAAGCCAGTTGGGCCATAGTGTTATTTCGCCTGCCAAGGCCAGCGACTATCTGTTGCCGGAAAAAGATCAAGAAGAACAATAAAAAGAGCATATTATGAGCAACAAGCCATACGACCCAAAGCACCCTGTCTCGCATATAGAGCATCAGCAGGAGAAACGTGCCAGCATCCCTACCACCGAGCGACAGGGAGAGGAAAGTGCCATCGTTGACGGAGAACCGCAACAGTCAGAGTACGACATCTTTCGTCATGAGTTCCGTCGCGGTAATGACCCCGAACTCTATTGGCTCAACAAATATCGCAACGACAATGAGGACACGCAGCATCCGTCACTGAAGACTGACATTCGTAGTCTCTATGTTCATGAGGATATTAATCCAGAACAGCTGATTAACCGACTGTATCGGGTGCGAGATGAAAAGGCTGCCGGGTTTGAGAACCAGACGGAGCTCTTCGAAGAGATGTTCCGTGAGCAGGACGAAGAGGACGAACTGGAGCGTGTGGCAAGCTATTATCAGCACAACGAGAACTGGAAGAATCGTCTCATCTTGGGCGACTCCCTGCTGGTGATGAACTCGCTGCTGAACCGTGAAGGGATGCGCGGACAGGTGCAGTGTGTCTATATCGACCCGCCTTACGGTATTAAGTATGGTGGTAACTGGCAGATGCGCATCAACAGTACCAACGTGAAAGAAAACGATGGCGGCATCTCTGGCGAACCAGAAACTATCAAGGCTTACCGTGATACTTGGGAGTTAGGCATCAACAGCTATCTTTCTTATCTCCGCGACCGTCTTGTGATGGCTCGTGAACTACTTACGGAAAGTGGTTCTTGCTTTGTACAAATATCCGATGAGAACGTGCATCTGGTTCGCAATCTAATGGATGAAGTATTTGGAAGTGAGAATTTTGTGAGTCAAATAGTATTTACTAAAACATCAGGTTTTACTTCAAAGACAATTGGTAATGTAGCAGATTTCATAATTTGGTATGCTAAGAGTATAGAGAAAATCAAGTATAGACCACTATTTCATAAGAAAGATTTTACAGAAGATGCTCATTATAACCAAGTTGAACTTCCTGATGGTTCAATTCGAGCATTAACAAGTGAAGAAAATGAAAAGAAAATCTCCCTACCAATTGGAGCAAAGGTCTTTAGAGTTGGAGATTTGTCATCTCAAGGTAGTGCTTCTGAAGAACAACCATTCGAATTTGAAGGTCAAGTATATTACCCTCCAAGGGGAAGGCATTGGTCTGTAACAGAAAAAGGATTGAGACGTTTGAGAGAATTGGGAAGAATTGTTAAAACTGATAATAACTTGCAATATAAACGGTATTTTGACGATTTCCCATACGTTGAAGAGAATAATATTTGGGATGATGTGCATGGAATACAAAGTCGTAAAGATCCCAAGGTATATGTTGTCCAGACTTCAACAAAAGCAATACAACGTTGCATTTTGATGTCAACTGATCCAGGAGATTTAGTGCTGGATCCTACCTGTGGGAGCGGTACAACAGCTTTCGTTTCAGAACAATGGGGAAGAAGATGGATAACTATTGACACTAGCAGAATAGCTCTAAATATAGCCAAAAGGAGATTGGTGATAGCATTGTTTCCATATTATCAGCCTTTTGATAGTTCAGAAAAAGAAAATATAAGACTCGGTTTCAAATATACAACTGTAACTAGAATAACGCAAAAGGGGCTTGCTTATGACGAAGGGATGATATGCGAATGCCTCTACGACCAGCCAGAGATTGACAAGAAGCGCATCCGTGTCAGCGGTCCTTTTACTGTAGAGACTTTGCAAAACTATAATGTGCAGTCGCCGGAATCGCTGGTAGAGCGGAAAAACGAAACCGAGGACAACCAGCAGTTTGTGGAGCGCATCTTCAGTAACCTGCGGGCCAATGGCATCCGCAACGGGCTGAAAGGTCATGCTGCCTTATTCCATGGTTTGCAACCTATTGCCAATCCCTATCTGAATGCCCGTGGCTACTATAAAGACGAGCAGGGCAACGAAGTGCTGGCCTACCTGATGATCGGCCCGAAGTTTGGCACTGTCAGCAAGCAGTCGGTCAATATGGCCATCCGTGAGTTCCGCCAGAAGCTGAACGAGGGAGCCTCCACTTTATATATATTAGGCTTCTCGTTTGAGGATGACATCAAGAACGAAGACATCAAAGACTATAATCTCGGCACCTTCCATGTGGTCAAAGTACGCATGAACGACGACCTGTTGCAAGACGGCCTTTTGAAGAAAGACAAAACTGCCGGCTCATTCATCATCATCGGTGAGCCTGACATCCGTTTAGTGCGCGACGATGACGACACTTGTCACGTTGAGATACAGGGTATGGACATGTACGACCCCATCCAAGACCGGGTGGCTGAACGCAATGTGGCCGACATAGCCTATTGGGAACTGGACGACCGCTACAGTGGCACGGAGTTTGTGGTGCGCTCCATCCATTTCTGCGGTGGCGACAAGAAAGAGTTCAACGCATGGAAGAAAGGCTTGCAGAGCGTTACACCCAGACAAATCAAGAGGGATATAGGACGCACCCTCCGTATGGAATTCCCCGAAGAAGTCTGGGACGCCCTCTACGACTTCCGTTCTGCTCCCATCAAATATGAGAAGGGCCGCAAACTTGCCGTCCGTGTCATTTCCCAGTTCGGCGAAGAAAGCACAAAGGTCATAACGCTGGATTAACTATACAAAGTTAAATCATCGTCTGCTGCAATCACCGAAGGAAGAGGCGGTCATTGCAGAAATGCAGGCATTGACGGCATCACTATTCCGTAACTTCGCCCTTATAGTGTGAAGTTACTCTGTCTCGCAAGAAAAAACAAACAAGTTTATTTTGTTCTTCTCTCGACTTTTCGTACCTTTGCCGCGTGAAGCAAATCTTTTTTTTAGCTTTTGGCTTATGGCTGTTGGTGGCTGACGCTGTGGCGCAGGACATCAAACGGACGGAGGAGGTCGACATGGATAGTCCGACCTTTATGCCGACCGTGAAGGTGGGCAAGGTGCTGGAAGACGGCGACAGCATACAATATATGGAGATGAACAATGTCTACGTCTTCCCGCCAGTGACGTTCAAAAGCAAGAAGCAGCAGGGGGCCTACATGCGACTGGTGAAGAACGTGAAGGCCGTGCTGCCCATCGCCAAGGAGGCCAACATGATTATGATGGAGACGGCAGAGTATCTGGAGACACTGCCTGACAAAAAGGCGAAGGATGAACACATGAAACGAGTGGAGAAGAGCGTCATGAAGGAGTATAAGCCACGCATGAAGAAGCTGACCTACTCGCAGGGCAAACTGCTCATCAAACTTATCTATCGTGAGAGCCACTCGTCGAGCTACGAACTCATCCAGGCGTTCCTGGGTCCTGTGCGTGCCGGCTTCTATCAGGCCTTTGCCTGGGCTTTCGGCGCATCCCTGAAGAAAGAGTATGACCCAGAGGGCGTCGACCGCCTGACAGAGCGGGTCGTCCTGATGGTCGAGGCAGGACAATTGTAGGGAGAAAAGTCACTAATCTGTGTAAATCAGTTGCACCAGTGTCTGTCCGACGGCGTGCAGTGTGTTCTTGTCGATATGCTCCATGTCGTCGTTCACCGTGTGCCATGTGGGACCGAAACTGCTCTGCGGGCAGTCGGGGTAGTGGTTGATGATGTCGATACAGGGGATGTTGGCCTTCTCGTTGACGGGCACATGGTCGTCGGTAATCATGCCACCGTCTTTCTGTACGAACACGCTGCCATAGCCGGCCGTGTTGGCTGCCTGCCATACCTTTTCTACGATGTTGCGTGCATATTGCATGGAGATGAGTTCGCGATAGAACTTGGCACCTTGTCCACCCACCATGTCGAGCAGGATGCCATACTGATAGCCACCGGCCTTTGCCTGCGGACTGCTGGCCCAGTGCTGGGCTCCCAGTGCCCATGAGTCGGCGTCGGCCTCGTTGCTCCACTGTGGCACGCCCCAGTCTTCGGCGTCGAAGCATACAAAGTCTACGGTGACCGCTGCCGAGTCGTGCTGTTGCAGGATGCGGGCCAGCTCCAGCATCACGGCAATGCCCGAGGCACCGTCGTTGGCACCCAGTACGGGCTTATGCCAGTTCTCTTCGTCGAGGTCGTTGTCTGCCCAGGGTCGGCTGTCCCAGTGTGCACAGACGAGAATCCTCGGCTTTTGGCTGTCCGCTGTCGCTGCTTGACGGGCTATGATGTTGGTGCTCTTCAGCAGTGTGCCGTCATAGCCTTTCAGGTCGGCCTGCTGCAGTTCTACCTGACAGCCGTACTGCCTGAACTTTTCGGCTATCCACTGGCCGCAGCGTTCGTGGGCCTCGCTGTTCATGGTGCGTGGCCCGAAGTCGCACTGGGCCGCACAGAAGGCGTATGCCGAGTCGGCATCGAAGCGGATGCTGACGGCCGTCTGACTGCTGTCCTGACTCTTCTTGGTGGTGCTGCAGGCACTGATACCCAGTGCGCAGATGATAAGGAGTAATATTCTCATGCTTCTTGTTTTTTTTCTTGAACTTGCTGCATCACGCGCAGGAAGTTGCCACCCCAGATTTTCTGGATGTCTTCCCGGGTGAATCCCCGCTTCATCAGTTCGCGGGTAAAGTTGGTGAGCTCAGCCGAGTGGGCCAGTCCGCGGATGCCGCCGTCACCGTCGAAGTCGGTACCCAGCCCGACGTGGTCGATACCCATGATGTCGATGGCATGCTCCAGGTGGTGCAGGGCATCCTCGATGGTGGCCTCGCCGTCCTTGACGAGGAATCCGTGGTAGAGCGTCACCTGCATGACACCGCCCTTCTGGGCCAGTGCACGCATCTGGTCGTCCGTCAGGTTGCGCGGATGGTCGCACAGCACCCGACAGCTGCTGTGGCTGCACACGATGGGTGTCTCGCTCAGTTCCAGGGCGTCGTAGAAACTCTTCTCAGCAGCGTGGCTGAGGTCAACCATGATGCCCAGTCGGTTCATCTCGCGGATAACCTCACGCCCGAACGGGCTGACACCGCCATGCGTCTGGCTGCCGCGTGCAGAGTCGCAGATGTCGTTGTCGCCGTTGTGGCAGAGCGTCATATATACGATGCCGCGCCGGGCAAAGTGGTGCAGGTTTTCTATATTTCCCTCCAGGGCGTGACCGTTCTCGATGCCCAGCATGATGCTCTTCTTGTGCAGGTGCTTGTTCATCCAGAGGTCGGCGGGGGTATGGGCAATGCTCAGGTATTGCTGTTGCTGGTCCGCGATGTGTCCTATCTGGTCGAAGATGTTGTCGGCATAGTCTTTGGCATGCTCGATGCCCTGAGGCAGGTAGGCCACCATGATGGTAGCGTCCTGATGGCCTTCGGTCATCTTGTGCAGGTCTACGAGGATGCGCTCGTCGCGGTGGCTGAAGTCGATGCCTTGTGGGAACAGCATCGGCGTGTCGCAGTGGGTGTCGAGCGTCAGCACCTGTCGGTGCATGTCGCAGGTGGCGTGGTACTGGCGGGCCTGGCCGACCAGCCATCTGAAGAGGGGTTGCCCCTTCTCTCCCAGTGCTTCGGGATGCCACTGTACGCCGACGATGCTCTTGAACTCTGTGCTCTCGATGGCCTCGATGACGCCGTCGGCAGCGCATGCCGTCACACGGAAGCGCGCACCGGCATCGTCCACCGACTGGTGGTGGAAGGAGTTGACGTCGGTCTGACCCTCCGGATAGAGGGTAGACAGCACGGTGCCGGGCACGATGTCTACGGTGTGGGTGGTGACGGAGCGCTCTTCCTGCTGCTGGTGGTTGACGGCACACTTCTCGCTGCAGTAGCCCTTGGCCTCGGAGATGTCTTGTGCCACGTGGCCTCCCAGTGCCATGGCCAGCGTCTGTATGCCCCTGCAGATGCCCAGTATTGGTATCTGACGGTTGTAGGCCAGCTGGGTGATAAGCAGTTCGGGCAGGTCGCGCTCGGCGTTGATGTCGCCCAGTTTGGCGGAAGGACACTCGTTGGCATAGCGGGGATCGTAGTCGGCGCCGCCGCTCAGCAGCAGACCGTCGATGTGCTCCAGTGTGTTGATGATGGCGTCCGTATCGCTCAGGGGAGGGATGATGACGGGTACGCCCCCCGCCTGCAGGATGGACTTGTAGTATCCTTCGGCGATTTTACAGAGTTGGTCTCCATAGTTGCCGGTGATGCCGATGACCGGCTTTTGGGGAGCCTCCGGAAATGTGTTGTACACTGTCGTTGCCAGCAGCGACTGCCAGTCGTACGGGTTTTTCATTGTCTTCTTATTCGTCAACAGTTACGGGAATCTCTCGCTTGATGCTCTGCTCCAGCGAGATGAGCGTCTCGGTAGCCACCACTCCGGGAATCTCCTGCAGGCGGCCGTTCAGCAGGTGCATCAACTGCTCGTTCTCACGGGCATACAGTTTGACCAGCATGGTATACGGACCCGTGGTGAAGTGGCACTCTACCACCTCGGGGATATGGCGCAGGCGCTCTACCACATCCTTATACATAGAGCCGCGCTCCAGCGTGATGCCCACATAGGTACATGTCGAGTAGCCCAGGCTCTTCGGGTTCACGTCGAATCCGCTACCCATGATGACGCCGGCTTCTATCAAGTGCTGCACACGCTGGTGGATGGCTGCACGCGAGACGTTACACTCGGCAGCGACATCCTTGAAGGGGATGCGGGCGTTCTTTGACAGGATATTCAGGATTTTTTTATCAAGATTGTCTATCTTATCCATGATGTTATTAAGTTAATAGTTTGCAAAACGTAAGCAAAAGTACGCATTTTTGTCGGAATAAACAACGTTTCGGCAGAAAAATGCGTGCAAAAGGATTATTTTTGTTGAAAAATGATAGTTTTAGCGCTTTCTGATGAGTGTCAGTCCGTCGCGCAGTGGCAGGATGACCTGCTCCACGCGGTCGTCCTGCCGCAGGTAGTCGTTGAACGTCTCGATGCCGCGGGTCTGCGGGTCGCGGTCGTAGCTGTGGTCCACGACGTGACCGTCCCACAGCGTGTTGTCGGCCAGTATGAAGCCGCCCTTGCGCACGACGCCCAGTGCCATCTCGTAGGTCTCCTTATAGGTGCGTTTGTCGCCGTCGATAAAGGCCATGTCGAAGGTGATGCCCAGTTTGGGCGCCTCGCTGATGGCGTCGCCGATGATGAAGCGCACCTTGTCGCTGACGGGCGACTGTTCTATCCACGGCCGTGTGAAATCCTCCTGCTCGTCGTTGATCTCAAACGTATACACCATGCCGCCCTCCTCCAGTCCTTCGGCCATGCAGAGGGCCGAGTAGCCGCTGAAGGTGCCCACCTCCAGAATATTCTTGGGGCGTATCATCTGCACCAGCATCTTCAGCAGCCGGCCTTGCAGGTGGCCCGAAGCCATGCGTCCGTGCAGCAGGTGTATATTGGTGGCGCGCCAGAGCCGGTACAGGTATTCCGGCTCTGGCTCACTATGCTGTAGGATATATGCTTCCAGACTTTCCACCCTCACTTTCTCAGTCCTTCAACCGCCAGTCGGTAGGAGTCGAGTCCGAAGCCGCAGATGACACCTTTGCAGGCGGCGCTGATCATGGAGTGGTGACGGAACTCTTCGCGCTGGTGTACATTAGAGATGTGTACCTCCACGACGGGACATCTCAGCGAGCGGATGCAGTCGTGCAGGGCTATCGAGGTGTGGGTATAGGCTCCCGCGTTGAGCACGATGCCGTCGTAGCTGAAGCCCACTTCCTGCATCTTGTTGATGAGCTCGCCCTCCACATTGCTCTGGTAGTAGGCTATGTCGACGTCAGGAAACTGAGCCTGCAACTGGGGCAGATACTGCTCGAACGACTCGGAACCGTAGATGCCGGGCTCGCGAACGCCCAGCAGATTCAGGTTGGGACCATTGATAATCAGGATTTTCTTCATCATGTCGTGTTTTAAAATTCCCGTTGCAAAGGTAAGCATTTTTTCCAAATAATTCGTAACTTTGTCAGCGAAATGAAGGAACAAAAGGATATAGTGCGGGCTTACCGCCGTTATCTCAAGCTGCAAAGGGGCTTCTCGCCCAACACGCTCGAGGCCTACGAGCGCGACCTGTGGAGACTGCTCGACTATCTGGAGGGCGAGCAGAAACACCTGTTGGACGTGCAGCTGACAGACCTGCAGCACTTTGCCGCCGGCCTGCACGACGTGGGCATTGGTCCCCGCTCGCAGTGCCGCATCCTCAGCGGCGTGCGCTCGTTCTACCGTTTCCTGCAACTTGACGGCTATCGCGACGACGACCCTACCGAACTGCTTGAGTCGCCCGTGCTGGGCGAGCACCTGCCCGAGGTGCTGACGACGGCAGAGGTCGACGCCCTGAAGCAATCTGTCGACGTATCCAAATGGGAGGGCCACCGCAACCGTGCCATCATCGAGGTGCTCTTCTCCTGCGGCCTGCGCGTCTCCGAACTGGTCAACCTCAAGCTGACCAATCTCTATATCGACGAGCGCTATGTGCGTGTCTTCGGCAAGGGGTCGAAGGAGCGCCTGGTGCCCATCTCCCAGACGGCCATCGACGAACTGGACCGCTGGTTCCAGTGCCGCAGCGAGATGAACATCAAGCCCGGCGAGGAGGACTACGTCTTCCTGAACCGCCGGGGTGCCCACCTGACGCGTACCATGATTCTCATCATGCTGAAGCGGCAGGCCGTCGAGGCGGGCATCCAGAAGACGGTCTCTCCCCACACCCTGCGCCACTCGTTTGCCACGGCCCTGCTGGAGGGCGGTGCCGACCTGCGTGTCATCCAGGCCCTGCTGGGCCATGAGTCCATCGGCACCACCGAAATCTATACCCATATCGACATGACGACCCTGCGGCAGGAAATCTTAGAGCATCATCCCAGAAATCTGAAAAACAAAGCCTAAGATAATCGGCAGAATCGTTACCTCTTCTTGGGCTTCTTCGAGAAGCGGTAGCTGACACTGAACAGGACGTATCGGCGTAGGGAGTTTGTCCACGTCTCGGTGCGGCCTTGTGCGTTGATGCGGTAGCGCAGGTTGCTGACCTGCCCGAGCAGGTCGTAGGCGCGCAGCTTCAGCACCCAGCGGCCCTTCTTCAGCGACTTGGTGAGCGAGGCGTTCCAGTAGACGCGGTTGTCGTTCATCTCTGCGTCGGTGTAGCCGCGGCGGTGATACAGGTCGAGGTCGGTGTCGATGGTGAAGTTCAGCGGTAGTCTATACTGGACATAGAGTCCGTAGGTGATGTTCCAGATGTTGTCGGGTAGGGCGGTGTTCCCTTCGGAGAACCGAAGGGAGCGGTTCAGGTGCTGCCATGCCAGTTCGCCGCGCAGCGTGCAGGTCAGATTGCCCTGCTGGTAGCGCAGGCGGGGCTTCCAGCGCGCGTAGGTGGTGGTGACGCGGCTCTGCTCAGTGGAGGTGCTGCCGCTGACAGCGGCCAGGTCGGTGCTTTTTTCTAACGACAGGCGCCACTCGTTCTCGATGTGGAACAGCTTTTTCGTGTCCAAGGCGCGGCGGTGACTCAGTTGGGCCATCAGTTTCCAGTTGCCCGACTTGATATTCTCTGCGCGGTAGGTGCGGATGCCCGTCACGGGGTCGTAGGTGTAGCCCTGAGCCCAGGCGTTGCGCCTGACGGTGGCCTCCAGCTGGATGCGTGTCACCTGGTCGACGGAGTCTACGCGGGCTTGATAGCTCACCCGGAACTGGTGCTCCCTTTGCATCTGCAGGTCGGGGTTGCCCAGTCGGACATACAGCGGATTGGTGGTGTTGGGGAAGGTGACGAGATTAGAGATGGCGGGTGTCCACTGGAACAGATGATACTGTCCTTGCAGGTCCTTGCCGTGTCCTTTCTTGCTGTTCGCGAGAAAGAAGAACATGGAGGGCTGGAATTGCGTATAGTGGCGGGTCAGCGAAGTCTTAAAAGGTTCGCTGTCGTAGTTCATGCGCTGTCGGTCGAAGATAACAGGCAGCTGGATGTTGAGGTTCAGCATCCATGGACTCTCCTTGAAGTGCTTCCAGTAACTGATGTTCATTCCCGTATGGTGCTCAAGACCTTGTGTTGTCTGATAGCGCGTGTTGTCGAGGTCGGGCAGCAGGGGCAGCGTCTCGCTGGTGGCCAGATATTCCAAGTCGTCGTTGTTGCGGCGTGAGGGGCTGATGCCGTAGTAGGGCCACAGGGTGAAGTTTTCCATCAGGTGCAGGATGTAACTGATGCGGGCGTTCACTGAGTAGTTGTCCGACGGCGATTCCGTGCGGCGGTGCTGATAGTCGGTGGTGCCTAATTTATAATAGGTGTAGTGGCGCCAGCTCTCACTCTCGGGGCTGAACGCACGCTGGTAGTTACCAGACAAGGAAAAGTCGATGTTGTCGCCCGACGGCAGTTTGAATGTTAGGTTATTGTGCAAATTGCCCCGCAGGCGGCCCTGTCTGTTCCATGAGCGGCTGCGCACGCTGTTGATGCTGTCGGCAAACAGCTGGTCGGCGGCTGTCAGCGCCCAGCTGTCGCTCTCCGACTTCTGCCGCTCATAGTTCAGGTCGAGCCACGAGTTGAAGTAGACCTTCGTGCGCAGGCGCAACTGATTTCTCAGGTTGAAGCTGGCAGGCATGTCGCGGCGCATGCCCTCCGACTTCGAGAAGGTAGAACCGCTGTTCAGATAGGTCTCGCCCAGGGTGCGTGTCTCGGCCCGGTCGTCCTTCCACTCGGCCCGCACCTCGGTATTGTTCTGCAGGCGGCCCTCCATGCTGTTGACCATGAACATGCCGCCCACCTGCTTGAAGTGGCGGTTGCCGGCCTGGTTGGTCTTGCCCTTGTCCTTGCCATCGTCGTTGAAGTCGATGCTCTCGTTCACGTTGTTCATTCCGCCGAACAGGACGGCACGGGTGTGGTCTGTATAGCGCAGTCCGAAGCCTTTTAGCCGGTAGCGCTCGTCAGTTCCGGCTCCCGCCTCCAGGTTGGCCGTGCCGCCGATGCTGTATTCGCGCTTCAGGACGACATCCATCGTGTATTCCTTCTTGTCTTCGTCGTTGTTGCCGGTATACAGTTGCCAGTCGGTCTGCTTCTTATACACCTCCACGCTCTTCACCGTGTAGTAGGGCAGGTTGTCGAGCATCACCTTGTTTTTGCCCTTGAAGAAGTCGGCCCCGTTCAGCGTCAGGTTGTCCACCTTCTTGCCGTTGACGAATATCTCGCCCTCCTCCGTCAGTTCTACGCCCGGCAATTGCTTGATGAGGCCGTCAAGCATGGAGCCCTCCGGCACGTTGAACGCATCGGCATTATATACTAAGGTGTCGCCGCGCCACACCATCTTTACCTTCGTGGCCTTGACCACCACCTCGTCCAGTTCACCGCCCTCATGGTGATGGGCCTTGGCGGCTTTCCTCATGTAGACGGGCGGTCCTTCGATTTCCCGCACCCGTCGGCCGATGCGCTTCACCACGTAGGGCACATAAGCGGTCTCGTAGTTGGGATGTTCCACCTTGATGATATACTGGCCCGGCTCACGGATGATAAGAGGGTACTCCATGCTGACGGTACGCTTGCTGCCCGTCATGTAGCTACTGCGCTCCATCAGCGAGATGGTGTCCTGCACGACGGTAGAGTCTGCCCGTAGCAGTGAGGCCCGTCCGCCCTTCGGTACGGGGGCTTTAGTGAAGGAATCGCATACTCGGCCGTGCAGCCAGATGTTCCTCTCTTTCTCTGCTTCTTGGCCCCAAAGTGCAGACACACCAAGAGCTAAGAAGAGTATCAGAATACTTTTCTTCATAGGGTTGTTATTAAGATAGTTGTTTTGTCTACTTGACAGGCAGGCTTGCTATTTTCTGCAGCAGTTCGTCGCCCATCAGACCCGTGCTGACGATGCGCCCGTCGGGTCCGAAGATGATGGTCTCGGGCAGCGAGTGGATGCCGTAGGCCTTGAGTAGTTCCTGATTCCACATGTCGGCATGGGAATCGCCCTCGGGGGTCGATAGGTGGTCGAAGGTCAGCTTGCGGCTCCTGATGTATTGTCGCCAGCCGTCTTTGTTCGTGTCGATGGCGAGTCCGATGGCCCGCAGGTTCTTGCTGGCATACTGCTTGTGCAGTTGCTTCATGACCTTGGTGCCGTTGCGTGTGATGTGGTTAAAGGACGACCAGAAGTAGAGCACCACATAGTCGCCGTGCCCGATGTATTCGCTCAGGCGATGGCTCACTCCCGCGGTGTCGATGCAGGCGGCATCCGCAAACAGCTTGCCCGGCAGTCGCTGCCCGAGTCCCTCGTAGTAGGCTCGTGCGGGCTGCAGGGCCACATGGTCGGCGTAGGGCAGGCCAAGCTGCATCCAGTGGTACAGTTCCTGATGCGACATCGTGGTGTAGTTCTCTGCCAGATACCAGACGGGTATCAGGTTGTCTTGGTTTTCTCGGATGATGTCCATCTGCAACTGGTGGGCATCGGCCACCAGCTGCTGATAGCCTGCCTCGTCGATCACTGTGTCGTCGCTGTTGTCCATTAGGTGCATATACAGATGGCGCTCAGGCAGCAGGGCGCTCAGGCGACGCTGGCAGTCGGCAAAGCGATTGTTGAGCTGCGAGCCGCTGAGGGTCATCCGTGCGAGGTCTATCTCTACTGGTACGGAGTCGGTGAAGAGCACGATACTGTGGCCTTGGTCGTCGGCTACCTCTATCAGCTGGTGCTCAGCCATCGGCATGGAGAATGTGAAGCGCCCGCTGTCGACGGCTATGGCGTAGGGCTTCATCTCTGGGTGTCTCTGCTGCACACTTACCAGCTGGCACCGCCTGTCGGTACGTCCTGTCAGCGTGACCTTCACCTCCTTCTGCTTCTCGAAGCCATAGTCATACTGCTCGTCCATCACCCGATGCTTGTCGGGCAGCATGAAGAGTCCGTTGTTCGTAGCCCATGAGTGTATTTTCCCTATCAGCTTACCGATGACCACCTTTTTCCATAGCCCACTATTTGCCTGATGTGCTATCCGGCTGCGCTGCTCGCTGCTTTTGTCTTCTTTCATGGCACTCGTCAGCTGGGTGAGGTCGCTGAACTGCTGCTGGGTCAGCTGGCCGTCGAAGCCGTCGCACACCTTCTTCAGCATGTAGACGGTAGCGTCGCAGCCCTTCTCGTTGCCTTTGGCTTTCTGCGTCTGGTAGGTGTCGGCGAGGTATTTCAGCTGGGCGGTCAGCGTCTCATACTTCGACAGGTCGTCGCCGCTGAAGGGGCGGTTCATGTGTTGGGTGTTCATCTGCCAGGGGTCGTCCTGTGCGAACTTGTCCATGCGCCAGTTGCCTCCGAAATAGTGGCAGATGTAGCCGTCAAGGGTGGTGAAGGGCCGTCCGTTGCGGTCGCGGAAGGTGGTGGTACACCAGCTCAGATGGTAGCTGTTCAGCCCGTTCGCATCCTGAAAGTTGATGAGGTAGAAGTGGTGGTTGTCCTTGATGTGCGCGGTTCCCGTGATGTGCCTGTAGAACGAGTCGTTGCGCACGAAGCGCAGGATAGAAAACGGCATCGGCCCGTCAGCCGGGCTATGGAAGTAGCTGGCTGTGGCGTAGCGCACGTTCTGGGTGAAAGCATCGTGCAGGGCTGTCAGCGATGCAGGCATCGCCATCGTGTCGCCCGTGCAAACATATTTGAAGCACCACTGCTCCTGACTGTGGCTCCAGTGGGTGTCCTTGCTCTTCACGTCGGCCGATGCGAGGAAGGTCTTGACCGCCTGCTCAAGGGCGTCGATGCCTCGCTGCGTCTGCGCCTTGGCGGTCAGCACGATGGCTATGAGCAGCACTATGGTATAGATATGTCTTTTCATACGGCACTATTGTTTTTGGTTCGTCATTTCGTTCATCAGTTGCTGCAGTTCCTCGTTGTCGGCAATCATGCGCTCCACCTGTGCCAGATAGCAGCTGTCGCGCACGTCGGCCAGGGCGCTCTCTATCTGGGCGACGTAGTCGTCAAGGTCGTCTGTCACTTTCGTACGCTGGGTGGAGCGGACTGCAGGCCGACGTTTTTGCGATTCAGCAGCCTGCTGTTTGGCAGTAAGCGCTACGGGCACTGTCATGCGTAACGAGTTTTCTCTTTTGATGTAACGGGTCGTGTCGTCTGCGGTTACGGCTGGTGTTGTCTTTGGCTCGTAGTTCAGTACGAAGACGAGGGCTACAGAGGCGGCTACAGCAAGGACTGCCAGGGCGATGCGTGCTGTGCGGCGGGGGCGCTGGTCCTCTATCCCCTGCATCACGTTGTCGAGGAAGTCGGCGGGCACCTCCACTTTCTGGCGCTTGGCTTCCCGTCGGCGCAGGGCTTCACGCAGGTCGGTATCTTTATTGGTCTTCATCTTCGCGTTGTTTAATCATTGTCTGTAACTTCTTGCGTATTCGGTGCAGGCGGACGCCCAGGGCGTTGGCTTCTGCATCCATGATGTAGGCGATGTCTCGCAGCGGTCGGTCGTCGTAGTAGTAGAGGTGGAGCAGCAGCTGGTCGTCGGGTGGCAGG
Organism: Prevotella sp.; assembly: GCA_017847725.1. Taxonomy (GTDB): domain Bacteria; phylum Bacteroidota; class Bacteroidia; order Bacteroidales; family Bacteroidaceae; genus Prevotella. Next base: position 5,635 of record JAGAXW010000002.1, on the reverse strand, counting down.
TCGCTGATGGCTTCTTCCAGGAGCAGGATGCGCTCTTCATTACCCGTGGACAGATCGTCGTCAGCCGCTTCGCCGATGGGTACGTCGCCGATGTCCACCATGTAAGGCCGTCGCCGTCGCAGTCGGCTCATGGCCTCGTGGTAGGCGATGTGCTGTAGCCATGTCAGCAGGGTAGAGTCGCCTCGGAAGGTGTCCAGTTGGCGGAATGCCTTGACGAAGACATCCTGCGCCACCTCCTCGGCATCCTGCCGGTCGGGCAGGAGCCGTGCCGTGAAGTCTATCACCTTTTGGGCATGTTGCCGCACCAGTTGGGCGAAGTCTTGTTTGCTGACTGTTGAGCTCATTCTACCCAATAGACGACACGCCCTGCAGAATATTACAGGGCGTGTCGTTAAAAGATGTTATCAGACGGGGATGAGGCTACTCCGCGTCCTCGCGCACGAAGTCGGGGCGGGCGTCGGGCTCGGCGGTGTGTGTCACGACGGCGTCGAAAGTCACGCCGCGCGCATGCCTCACGTAAAAGCCCTTGGCGGGCAGCGGTCCCCACATGGTGGCCTCGGGATATTCGGCGGCCTTCTCGTCCTTGAGGGCCTGTCGGATGGCTGGCAGGTCGCCGCTCTTGATGCCGCCGCGCTGGTGGATGGTGACGTTCGAGACGTGGACGTCCTCTACGGGGTGGCCGGGCAGTCCGGTGATGCTGCAACCGTAGTTGCCGGCCTCGCGAACGTGTACATTATTAATATAGATGCCGCGCATCCGTCCGATGGTCTCGATGCTGTCGGGCTTCTGGCTCCGGGTGGCACCCTCGTTGCCGCCGCTCACGCTCTGACCGACGAAGGCGCTGGCACCGCTCTTGCTGAACGTCCAGCCGCGGCCGCGATGGCCCAGGCGCACGAAGATGGGCGACTCGGTGCCCGTCACGGTGAGGTCGCTGACGCTGACGTTCTCCATCACGCCTCCGTCGACTATCTCCAGCGAGAGGGCCGAGGAGCCGATGGGCTTGCCAAAGAAGAGGCTCGACTGGTCGCTGCTGGGCTTGACCACGATGCCGCGAATCTGGATGTTGCGGAAGCCGCCATTGGTCTCGGTGCCCAGCTTCACGGCGTTGCAGTGGGAGCTGACGATGCAGTTCTGGATGGTGATGTCCTCGCACAGGCGGGGCGACGTCGACTTCAGCGTGATGCCGTCGTCGTCCGAGTCGGCTACTATGTCGCTGACTATCACGTCGTGGCAGCCGTCCAGGTCCAGCGCGTCGTTGTTATAGTTGTTGCGGTTGGTGACGCGTATGCCGCTGATGCGCAGGCGGTCGCAGGCCAGGTAGTGCTGCATCCAGCAGCCGCTGTTCCCGAGCGTGATGTCCTTGACGGTGATGTCGCGGCTCTGGATGAAGCGCAGCAGGTGGGGGCGTGTGATGCCCTCGTCGTTCCACGACAGCTTGGGGAACACGCGGCCCCGACCGTCGATGGTGCCATAGCCGTCGATGACCACGTTCTCCACCGAGTCGGCATAGACCAGCTGGATGGTCTCGGTGTGGGTGCGCAGCGACTTATAGTTCGACTGCATGCGCTTGTAGTCCTTCAGCCGGGTAGAACCATACAGCGTGGCGCCCTGCTCCAGGTGCAGGTGGACGTTGCTCTTCAGGATGATGGTACCTATCGTGTAGTGGCCGGCCGGCACGACGACGCGTCCGCCGCCGTCGGCAGCGCACAGGTCGATGCAGCGCTGCACGGCGTCCGTGCTCAGCACGGTGGTGTCGCTCTTGGCGCCATGGTCTGTGATGACGTAGTCCCTGGCTGTTGCCAGCAGGCTGCAGCCGAGCAGCAGCAGGCCGCATAGTATTTGTCTCATGCTATGATGGTTTTGGTTCTGTTCAGTGCTTCCATGAGCAGGCTGCGCGGACAGGCGATGTTGATGCGCAGGTAGCCCTCGCCGCTCTCTGGTCCGTACATGGTGCCGGGGTTGAATCTGACGCCCGTCTGCTGAAAGATGTGGTCGCAGTAGTCGGCCACGTTGTCGCAGCATGCCGACACGTCGACCCACACCAGATAGGTGCCCTCCAGCGGCATCACGTGCCAGGCGGGCAGGTGCTGCGCCGCATAGTCGCACAGCGCCTTGTAGTTGTCCCACAGGTAGGCGTTCAGTGCGTCGAGCCACTCCTCGCTCTCGTTGTAGGCCGCTATCAGTGCGCGCGGCCCGAAGGGGTTCACGTCGCACACCTCGTTGATGTTGATGGCCCTGTCTATTCGCCGTCGTGTGGCGTCGTCCTCGCAGATGATGTTGGCTATCTGCAGTCCTGCCGTATTGAACGACTTCGACGGCGAGTTCAGCACCACGGCCGTCTCGTCTATCGTCGCCATGGGGCAGAAGGTGTGGCCGGGCATGGTGAGCTCGCAGTGTATCTCGTCGCTCACGATGCGCACCCCGTGGCGGTGGCAGATGTCGCTCATGCGCTGCAGCTCGTCGCGCAGCCACACCCTGCCTGTCGGGTTGTGGGGGTTGCACAGCAGGAAGACGGTGGTCGTCTCGTCGGCACAGCGCTGCTCGAAGTCGTCCCAGTCCACCTCGAAGTGGTCTTCCTTGCGCAGGAGCACGCTCTCCGATACCTTGCAGCGGTTGTTCTTGATGCTCGAGAAGAAGCAGTTGTAGTCGGGGCTCAGTATCACCACCTGCTGGCCGGGCTGCGTCAGCGCCTTGATGGCCACCGACATGGCGGGCACCACGCCGGTGGTATATAGAATCTGTTCGCGGCGGATGGTCCACCCGTGGCGTCGCCCAAACCACGCGATGATGGCCTCGTAGTAGTCGTCCTCCACGATGTTGTAGCCATATATGGGGTGCTCGGCGCGCCGCCTTACGGCCTCCTGGATGGCTGGTGCCACGGCAAAGTCCATATCCGCCACCCACAGGGGGATGAGAGCCTCCCCCTGTCCCCCTCCTGTAGAGGGGGTAACTGGCACGGAGTCCCACTTGACACAGCCGGTGCCACGTCGCTCTATCCGCTCGTCGAAGTTATATGTCATATCTCTTGCTTCTTACTTCTCACCTCTATCACGCAGTTGTTCGGCTCCCTGACGTTCTTGTCGATGGTCACGCTGCCTATCGAGTCGGCCGTGATGTGTCCGCTCGTGGGGTTCTTGATGTTCTCGATATGTCCGCGGATGTCGGCCTCTACGGTAGAGTATTCGAACACGCGGTCGCACGTCTTGTCGAAGGTGCAGTTCTCCAGCACCAGGTTGTCCGTGTAGCACAGCAGTTGCTCGCCGGCCAGGTGGCAGTTGACGAGTCTCACGTTCTTCGAGTGCCATGCCAGATACTCGCCGTCCAGCTCCGAGTCGTACACCGTCACGTTCTCGCACTCCCAGAACGAGTCCTTCGTCAGAATCTTGGCGTTGTGCACCTCCACGTTCTGACAGTATTGGAATACATATTTGGCGTCCGACTCCAGACCGTCCACATAGATGTTCTTCGAGAACATGAAAGGGTAGGTGCCCCCGTGCAGCCTCACGTTCTTCAGCCGCAGTCCGTCCACACGCCAGAACGTCTCGTCGGCGTCGCATATCTGCACGTCCTCCAGCTCTACGTTCTTCATCTCGCGGAAGAACTTCGGACCGTCTATGCGGCAGCGCCGCATCACCAGGTCGTTCGTATACCAGATGGCCGAGCGCGAGCCCTCGGCGAAGTAGCAGTCCTCTATCAGTGCGCCGTCCACGTGCCACCATGGGTATTTGCCATAGAAGCGGCAGTGCTGTGCCTCTATGTTCTGGCACTGTTTGATGCCGCTCTCACCGTCTGTAATGGTAATGTTCTCCAGTCGTGTGTCGTGGATGGTAAACAGCGGGCGTTCGCCCCCAAGCTCCTTATTCTTTATCAGTTCCATATTCTGTGATGTGTTATTCTGTTCGTGCATATGTCCCCTGTCCGTCTTGTCGAACATAGCCATATTCATCATTGTTTATCTGTTGCGGGTGCAAAATTACAAAATCTTTCCGAATAATACGGATTAAAGCGAGAAAAAGGTTGCTACCCCGCCAGTCTGATAAACAAAAAACACACTCCAGCCCGTGAGAGCCGGAGTGTAAAGGAGATGGTTTTATTTTAACCCTACATGATTGTTATTAACATAAAAACACATAAAATTCACTTAAAAGTGAACACCGCATACTTATTTTTATTATCTTTGCACAGAGGTTCCACAGCTTCTTGGATATGTAATGGACTTGCAAGCTTTCGACAAAGCATTAAAAGAAGCTCAGAAGAATGGGACAATCAGAATAGAAAAGAATGTAATTACAAACATCGAAAGTGCTACATTTATAATATAGTTATGGTTACAAGTGGAAACTAGTTTATTTCACTAAACAAATTCATAAAAAGATATGGATTTAAGCATCATCGTCCCTGTATACAACGTCGAGGAATATGTCCGCCCTTGTTTGGAAAGTATTTTCAAACAAGACCTTGATGACTCCCGATTTGAAGTCATCATAGTGAATGACGGATCGACAGACCGTAGCATGGAAATGATTGCTGATATCATACAGGCTCATAGTAATATTACTGTTATCAATCAAGAGAATCTCAGTCTGTCCGTTGCACGAAACAATGGTATCGCAGTGGCAAAAGGAGAATATATTATAATGCCTGACTCCGATGACTTATTGACAGAGAACAGTCTGTCCATCTTGTTAGATAAAGCGTTGGAGACAAAGGCAGATATTGTGGAAGCCAACTATCTGATAATGAATAACCAAGAGATCGATGAGCTATCAAACGGTAGAATAGAGCAACCCAATATGCTATTTAGAAACATGACAAGTTTAGAATCGCTTAATGAGTTGAAAGCATGTTATGTATGGAACAAACTATTTCGAAGAAGCTTCATCATAGATAACCATCTCTCATTTATACCAGGCATTCGATTCCAAGACATTCCCTTTACCCATGAATGCTATTTAAAAGCGACCAAGTGCATAAAAACGAATCTAATTCTAAATGTCTACCGTAGAGGGCATTTTTCAGCTTCCGCCCCCAACTTCTTCAATATGGAGAAAGCTCATGACTTATGCACAGCCATCGCTGCAACATGGGAGCTAACCAAAAGCGAAGGTATAACACCTGAAGCCAGAAAGGCTATTATAAAGAGTCTTTTGGCCACTTATTACAATTTGATATATCGACTTTTGAAATACATTAACAAAGTCACAGATCGCGTAAAGATGTTGAGGTTCCTTTACACTTTGGCGCCAGATTTACGATTCTCTAATAATATTAAACAACGCATAGGCAGTTGGTTTTCTCGCAAAGCACCTCGACAATATTTGGCAATTCTATCTGTACGATGGAAAATGAAGTCCCAAGTATGAGTTGATTGCATCGCACACATCCCGTAGAAGTGGCGCAAATACGGACACAAAATGAAAGTTTTTATCCCATTTTGTTTGTTGGTATAAATATTTTTGTATCTTTGCAAAAGTAATGACGGTTACGGTAATAACGAATACTATTTAAAGGTATGAAATTCTACGATAGGGAAAACGAGCGACAGGTGCTTGGCGAGGTTTTGCAGCAGAGCCGACGCGAAGCAAGGATGACGGTGTTGATGGGACGCAGACGTATTGGAAAGACAGAACTATCA